>JARGPR010000010.1 GCA_029210125.1 Pseudomonadales bacterium
TACAGTGCGCCGGAATATTTTTTGGGAGAGCGCGGCACCACGCGCTCGGATATGTTCGCCCTCGGTGTCATTACCTACCAAATGCTATCAGGAAAACTACCCTACGGCGCTGAAGTTGCCAAAGCCAAGACGCGAGCAGGACAAAATAAACTGAAATACGTGAGTGTATTAAGCGATGACCGGGCCATTCCTGCCTGGATTGATGATGTACTTAAAAAAACCGTACAACCCAATCCAATAAAACGCTATGAAGAATTATCTGAATTCATCTACGACCTGCGCCATCCCAACAAAGAATTTTTAAATAAAACTCGCGCCCCGCTATTGGAACGCGATCCAGCGCTATTCTGGAAGGGTATTTCTCTTATCCTTGCTATAGTTGTGGTGATCTTATTAGCCAGGTGAGATCGGCGATTGAATAGTTTTCGCATGATCTAATTCCCGGGTACAACACATTGCACGACTTCATTTAGCCCTTTCCCTTTGTCTGCTCCCAATGATCCAGTAGAATTACCAGCTGTTTGCTACCTTCCCAAATTGAGAGTCCAGGTTTATGTCGAACCCACATACCAGTGGTCCGGTTATCCACCCACCGCTTGACTGGTCAGATCGCGTTTACGTTTTTTTAGCCATGGTATTTGTAACACTACTGGTGCTGACTAACATTATTGGCCAGAAGCTTTTTGTCTGGTTCGATTTCACCCTGACCGCGGGCATAATCACCTATCCACTCACTTTTTTAGTCACCGATGTTGTGTCGGAGATCTACGGGAAACGCCGTGCTGACCGTATGGTCATCATGGGTTTTTTAATGACTCTGTTGATGCTGGTGCTTGTACAGATCTCCATCGCCTTGCCGCCATCGCCTTTTTGGGTATCAACAATTGCTACGGATTTAAACGACGGTGAAGCGATGCAAAATGCCTGGTTAGGTAGCTTTGGCGTCGGCTGGTGGTTAGTGACCGGTTCCATGTGCGCCTATCTGGTCGCGCAATTATGTGATAACTATCTGTTTCATTTTTGGCGCAAAATCACCCATGGCAAACACCTGTGGTTACGTAACAATGGTTCGACGATGGTGTCCCAGTTGTTGGATACCTTTATCGTAAACTCATTCCTGTTTTACGGTGCTTTCGGCTGGGGGTTTGTTCAAGGTATCGAAGTGATGTTTGTAATCTACCTATTTAAGCTAGCCATCGCTGCCGCCGATACACCATTTTGTTATCTGGGCATATGGAGTACGCGCAAGTTTCTGCTCCGGATGGAGCGAAAACAAGGTAGCCAAACCGTATGATTCGCAACTTAATTTTTGATTGGTCCGGCACCCTCAGCAATGACGAACATATTACCCTGGCCGTTACTAATGACGTATTAAATCGCTATGGTGCAGAATCAATTGATATAGAAACTTACCGACGTGAATTCGCGATACCAGTAGAAAATTTTTATCACCCTTATACTGGCCCAGTCCCAAGAAAAGATCTGGACGACCTTTTTTTCAGCCGTTTTAAAGCACGGCAGTTTGAAACAAAACTGTTCGATGATGCCAAGTTTCTGCTAAATCTATTGAGATTTCGAGGCTTAAATAGCGCAATTATTTCGACAATGGATCAGGAAATCCTTGACCCACTGGTGGAACATCATCAAATACAAGATCAGTTTGATCTAGTCGTAGGCAACGCCGCCGACAAGTTTCCAGTATTAAAACATCTGATTGAGACCCAGGGCTGGAATGCCGACGAGACACTCTACATCGGCGATACCCCCCACGATATACAAGCTGCTCATTTTGCAGGTTGTCGCGCCGGTGCGGCACTATACGGTTATTCCAGTGAATCAAAAATGAAAGTGGCACGCCCTGACGTCTGCTTCAATACGATTGCCGATGTGGTTACTTATATAGACCGCGATCATCTAATCGCCACCGAGAAAAAAGTCATTGCGACCGTCGGTGGATTGATCGTCAATGATAAAAGTGAGCTGTTACTGATAAAAACCCGTAAATGGTCAAATAAATATGGTCTACCCGGTGGCAAAATAGACTACGGTGAAACCATGGAACAGGCCTATTATCGAGAGATTCGCGAAGAAACCGGAATCGATCTGGATAACGCAACCTGGCTGATCGCTCAGGATAGTATTGAAAACAAAGAATTTTATAAACCACGACATTTTATTTTGATCAACTACCTATCACGAATTGAAGGCCCGGTTAAGTTACAAAATAACTATGAGTCGGACACCATCGGCTGGCACAGTTTTAAGCAGGCCTTAACTCTGGATCTAAACCAGCCTACTCGCGACGCGATTAATATTGCACATGACAAGGGTTATTTTTAATAATCGCAATACACGACATCATGTAAACAGGAAAAAAGATGATTGGAACCGTACTGATTGATCGATTAGAGCTAGATTGCATCATTGGCATTATGCCCGCTGAACGCATTCACACGCAGCCGCTATTTATTGATGTTGAAATGGATTGTGATTTCAGCGCCGCAGCGACCAGCGAGCATATCTCCGATGCCGTAGATTATGCTGAAATATCGGCTTTACTAGGTAAATTAATTCAAGATAAAGCCTATCAGTTGGTAGAAACCCTGGTGTCGGAAGCTTGTGATCTTATTTTACAAACAGCACCGAGGGTTTTTCGAGTTGTGGTCACTGCCCGCAAACCAAATGCCGTTGGCAATGCAGCTGCTGTGGGCGCACGTATGGAAAAACGCCGGCAAGGATAATTTATGAACGATCAGGCGACCAGCAACGACAAGTCCGAACAGCCGCTTAAGCCACTAACGGGACAAACCGCATTAGTTACCGGAGCCGCTCTACGCACCGGGCGATGTATCGCATTAGCACTCGCCGCGGCGGGGGCTGATCTGATTATTCACTACAATCATAACCAACACGCTGCCGCGGAACTCGCTTCCGAAATTAAAACCCTTGGGGTAAAGAGCTGGCAAATGTCTGCAGATTTTAGCGATCCGGACGCAGCTCAACACCTCGGTGAGCAGGTGACAGAACAAGTCGGCAAACTCGACATTATCATCAATAACGTTGGGGTGTACCCAGTCTCAGGAACCCTTGATCTCAGCGTTGAACAGTTCCAGCATACCCTTGCCTGCAATCTAACCTCACCCTACGCCTTAATCCGTAGCTGTTTACCGTTATTACAACAAAGCGGGCATGCAAACATCATCAACATCGGCTACGCTGGAACCGAGTTGCTAGCCGCAAATAGTTACGCATCGACCTATCAAATAAGTAAAACAGCGCTGCTATTGTTAACAAAAAATTTGGCACAAGAGTTTGGTGCCTCCGGTATTCGCGCCAATATGGTGAGCCCTGGTCAGTTGGATAACTCAGTTGATCTGCCCGATGATATTGAGCAAGTGGTCCCATTAGGAAGAGCCGGCAAACCTCAGGAAATTGCTGATATGATTTTATTTTTACTTACAAAGGGCCTGTATATTTCCGGTATTAATATTGATGTAGCCGGTGGTTATAAATTGGGGTTGGCCAAAAACTATCAGGACCAATAACTCCCTGACCCTATATAACCATCCGTAACACACCTAATCACTCTTTACCCATGCCAACCCATATCTGCAAACATTCATTTATCATACGACTGCTGACTAACTCGCTGAGTTATTCATGTTCCTGGTTAAAAATAGACCGGCATTCGACATGAATGAGCCAGCCCACACCAAAGGCTTACGGGTTAATCAGCGAATTGTAATTCCTGAAAAAGATCTAAGCGTTCAGTTTATTCGCGCGTCGGGACCTGGTGGACAAAACGTGAATAAAGTTTCCAGCAGTGTACAGCTACGATTCAACCTGGCGGAGTGCCTGACCCTATCTGAACGAATTAAGGAACGGCTAAAAAACCTGGCGGGGCAGCGCTACACCCGCAGCGGATATATATTAATTGAAGCCCATCGTTACCGGGATCAAATCAAAAACCGCCGCGATGCGGAGCAACGCTTGATCACCTTGATCCAACAGGCCGAGCCAGAACCAAAAACCCGCAAACCAACCCGGCAATCCTACAAAGTCAAAATGCAGCGTTTGAACAATAAAAAAGCCCGTTCCAATACTAAAAAACTACGTGGCAAACCGGGCCTTCGTGACTAACACCTCATCTTTTAAAACCATCTGTTCGCTACCTTAGACCATAGCCTCCATGTTATTGTGTAGCTCGGTTTTTAGTGAGGTGAAAAAAGAAGGTGACAGATAACATGGCAACTTCAGAGCGTTACGACATTGTCATTGTTGGTGGTGGAATGGTGGGTTCAATGCTGGCTGCATTAATGGCCCATTCTCAAATCCGCATCGCCGTGATCGAAGCGACAGCACCTAAACCCTTCGAGCCAGACTCGCACCCGGATCTAAGAGTCTCTGCATTTAGTCCTGCCTCCCAACACATGTTCCGGAAAGTTGGGGCATGGCCATTAATCGAATCGATGCGTATCTGTCCATACGCCCATATGCGCGTCTGGGAAGAGCCGGAAAACCTCGTGGTTCGAAAATTATTGTCTGGCCATGGTAACGAAACCCACTTTCGCGCTGACGAAGTCGGCCAAACTGCATTGGGTTATATCGTTGAAAATCGAGTGGTTCAGTTAGCGCTGCAACAGGTACTTGAGCAGTCTTCAAATATCGACCTGTTGATGCCAGAGGAGCTTTCAAGCCTCGAGCGCAAGGGCGAGGATGTACATCTGTTTTTAAAAAGCGGAAACGAGCTGATAGCGAATTTGGTGGTGGGTGCCGACGGTGCAATGTCCCAGGTGCGCAAGGCGATCAATATTGGGGTACGTTCCTTCGATTACCCCCAATGCGCACTGATGGCACTACTGCAAATTGATGGCCCGCAACAGGATGTAACCTGGCAACGCTTCACCCCAACGGGCCCCCAATCCTTTCTGCCGTTGCCTGATGTCGACGGCAAAAGCTACGGTGCTGCGGTCTGGTATCACAACCCTGATGACATTCAACAACTTCAAAAGTTGCCGTTAGATGAGTTTCAGGATCGTTTGGTCGTCACTTTTCCAGAGCGTCTGCCAACGGTCCAAAAGGTGGTCGCCAAGGGCAGCTTCCCGTTGACCCGTCGCCATGCACACCATTATGTTAAACCCGGTTTTGCGCTGGCGGGTGATGCAGCACACACCATTCACCCACTGGCGGGGCAAGGGGTGAATATCGGTATGCAGGATGTTGCCGTACTGGCAGATCAACTGCTCAAAGCTCAGGATGCGAAAGAATCCTTAGGTTCCCTAAAAGTACTGAATGTCTACGAGAAAAAACGTATTCAGGAAAACCGAAAAATGATCTGTACGATGGAGTTTTTCTACCGTGCATTCAGTAATGATATTGCTCCGGCGGCGCTTATTAGAACGTTGGGGCTTGGAATTGCCGATCGTACTGGCCCCATAAAAAGGCAGGTGATTCGTTACGCAATGGGGCTATAGACTGACGTGGGTCACCCCCCGCCAGATCGCATAATTATCCTGTTTTTATAGGTGTGTGACTGAATAGCTAAACACCGAATCGCAAAGCCTGAACTATAAAATTAAAACGGCAAACGCATCAAAATTCAGGCTGCCAACCTTTCTTCTCTATTATCCTTTTTTTTCTATCTTCGCCCAGGAATCCCTCAGGGCGACCGTACGATTAAATACAGGCTTACCGCCATCGGAATCTGCTATATCACGACAAAAATAGCCCTCGCGCTCAAACTGATAGCCTTGCCCTATCGCAGCATTTATCAAGCCTGGTTCCAGTTTCGCTTGGGGGAAAACCGTGAGGGATTCAGGGTTCAGTACGCTAGCAATATCCTCTTCCGCTGCGGGGTCTGCCGCCGTAAATAAGCGATCGTAGACACGTACTTCTGACTCTAGTGCCTGTTCGGCAGAAACCCAGTGGATCACTCCCCTCACCTTTCGGCCCTCAGGATTGACTCCCAGGGTATCGGGATCGTAGGTGCAGCGCAGCTCGATAATCTCTCCCTGCTCATCCTTGATCACTTCGTTGCAACGAATGACATAACCATATCGTAGCCGTACTTCGCTGTCGGTAATCAAACGTTTATATTTTTTATTAGCACTTTCTCTAAAGTCTTCTCGGTCGATATAAACGGTGCGAGAAAATGGCACAATACGTGTACCCATGCTTTCATCTTGAGGATGGTTGGGGGCGGTCAACTCTTCAGTCTTGCCTTCCGGGAAGTTTTCTATGGTTACCTTGAGTGGCTTCAATACACCCATTACCCGCAGGGCACGATCTTGCAAATCTTCACGAACACAGCTTTCGAGGAACGCCATTTCAACCATATTGTCGGATTTGGTCACGCCAATCTTCTGACAGAAATCACGAAGTGCAGCAGGGCTATAGCCTCGGCGACGCATACCAGCAAGTGTGGGCATACGCGGATCATCCCAGCCACTGACATGGCCATTTTCAACCAAACTGCTCAACACCCTTTTACTAACAACGGTATGCTCAAGAGAAAGGCGAGAAAACTCAATCTGCTGTGGATGGCAATCTACGCCGCTATTTTCGATAAACCAGTTATAGAGCGGCCTGTGGTCTTCAAACTCAAGGGTACAAAGGGAATGCGTGATCCCTTCCAGGGCATCGGACATACAATGGGCGTAATCATACATCGGGTAGATGCACCATTGGTCGCCGGTCTGATGGTGGGTAGCTCGCTTGACCCGATAAATTACCGGATCCCGCAGGTTGATGTTGGGTGATGACATATCTATACGGGCACGCAAGACCCGCTCTCCATCACCAAATTCGCCGTTTTTCATGGCTCCAAAAAGTGACAAATTTTCTTCAATAGATCGATCTCGACTGGGGCTGTCTTTTCCAGGCTCAGTCAATGTGCCGCGATATTCACGAATTTGCTCAGCCTGCAGATCACACACGTATGCCTTGCCAGCCTTGATAAGCACCTGCGCAAAATCATATAGCTGCTGAAAATAATCAGAGGTAAACAAAACTGGCTGCTGCCACTCAAAACCGAGCCAGCTGACATCTCGCTTAATCGCCTCAACAAATTCGATATTCTCTTTAGCCGGGTTTGTATCATCAAAACGAAGATTGCAGTTACCGGAAAACTGCTGGGCAATACCAAAATTCAGACAGATCGACTTGGCATGACCAATGTGAAGATAGCCATTCGGCTCCGGTGGAAAGCGCGTTAAAACACGCCCATCGTTTTTATTGTCCAGTAAATCCTGTTCTATAATTCTTTGAATAAAATGTACCGGGATTGTTGCAGGTGTATCGCTCATGAATATCCGCTATTTGTTCCGTGAAAAAATCAGGCTAACGCATTGATTTAATCAGATTAATTGATGATGGCTGATCAGGTCGACACTGTATCGAATGGCTCTGAACAAGTAAATAATTCGATTCAATATCAATAGACCTTTCAGCATACCCAGATGACCGCCGCACTGCACTGCATCGTACGGATAGTTGAGTGAGCCCACCCTAAGCTTCCATATCAAAATTTTTCCGTATACTCTCGCATTTTCCTCTCTGCCTAATACAGGGATAGACTATGTCCAGTTCAGAACAAAATGACTCTTCATCACCTGCGTTAAAAGACCCTGTTTGCGGAATGTCGGTATCGGATGACTCCGCGCATCACTGCAGTCACGAAGACAAAGCCTACTACTTTTGCAACCCGAAATGTCGCGACAAATTTATCCTGGAGCCGGATGCCTATCTATCAGGCACGACTATAAAACCTGAACCTCTGGCAGCTCCCGGAACCGATTATATCTGCCCAATGTGTCCAGAGGTGCGTTCAAAAAAACCCGCGGCCTGTCCCAGCTGCGGCATGGCGCTGGAACCTGAAACACCAGCGATTGCGACTAGTCGGACTGAATACACCTGTCCAATGCATTCAGAAGTCATTGAACTAAAACCAGGAAACTGCCCAATATGCGGTATGGCACTGGAGGCTGTTTTTATTGATATAGAGGAAAGTAATCCGGAGCTCGATGATATGAGCCGGCGCCTCAAAATCAGTTTATTGTTCGCTATCCCCGTGTTTGTTCTAGCTATGGGAGAGATGATTCCAGGTAACCCCATAAACAATACCTTTGCTCCGTCAACGCTCAACTGGATGCAGATGCTACTCGCGTCACCAGTTGTGCTCTGGTGTGGTTGGCCATTTTTTCAACGTGCCTGGCAATCACTGCTTAACAAAAGTCCAAATATGTTTACCCTCATTGGGGTCGGCACTGGAATCGCCTTTATATATAGTATCGCCGCCACCACTCTACCTGCGATATTCCCTGCGGAATTTAGAGATGAAAGCGGTCGGGTCGCAGTCTACTTTGAAGCAGCCGCAGTGATTATCAGCCTTGTTCTTGTCGGGCAGGTAATGGAGCTGCGAGCCAGAGCACAAACCGGCACAGCGATCAAAATGCTATTGGGCTTATCGCCGAAAACAGCTAAAAGGATCAGTAGCAACGGCGGTGAAGAAGATATTCCAATTGAACAGCTCGTTATTGGCGATAAACTGCGGGTTAAACCTGGTGAAAAAATTCCAGTGGATGGAAACATTATTGAAGGGCAAAGCCATATTGACGAGTCAATGATTACTGGCGAACCCATGCCAGTCGCAAAAAATCGCGGTGACTCCGTAATCGGCGCAACCGTCAACGGTACCGGCAGCTTCATTATGGAGGCAACAAAAATTGGCAGCGATACCCTGCTGTCGCAAATCGTACAGATGGTTTCCAATGCTCAGCGTAGTCGTGCACCCATCCAGAAGCTAGCGGACACAGTAGCTTCGTACTTTGTACCCGCAGTGGTTTTAAGTGCGCTGCTAACCTTTATCATATGGTCGATATATGGCCCCGAGCCCGCCATGGCCTACGGGCTGATTAACGCCGTTGCCGTACTTATCATTGCCTGCCCCTGCGCACTGGGGCTAGCAACTCCGATGTCGATCATGACAGCGACCGGAAGAGGCGCCACTATGGGTGTATTATTCAAGAATGCCGAGGCGATTGAAACTATCGAAAAAATAGACACATTGGTGCTCGATAAAACTGGAACCTTAACAGAAGGCAAACCTCGAGTACTTGATATCAACCCGGTAGGTGAATTTAGTGCTGAACAGTTGTTGGGGTTTGCTGCCAGTCTCGAAAAATCCAGTGAACACCCGATAGCCCATGCCATCCTCAGCGCTGCGAAGGAGCAACAGTTGAACTATCCGGCTTGCAAAAATTTTGAGTCGGTCACCGGAAAAGGAATAACCGGGACTATTGAGGTCACTACAGACGACACAACGACTCTGGAAGTTTTCCTAGGCAACCAGAAGCTTCTTGAGGAGGCTGAAGTGGATTGCAGTGGTTTTCTAGAAACTCTCAAACAGGGAGGTAATTCGGGACATACCGTGTTGCTTTGCGGAATAAAGAAGGACGGAAAATCACTTCCAGCAGGTACGATTTCGGTAGCTGATCCGATAAAAGAACAGGCAGCAGAAACCCTTCAACAGTTACGTAAAGAGGGGCTTGAAATCGTGATATTGACCGGAGATAACAAAAATACTGCCCACTATATCGCCAATCAACTAGGGGTCACTCAGGTAATTGCTGAGGTTCTCCCGGATCAAAAAGCCCAAACCATCGAACAACTTCAGCAGCAAGGCAAAATTGTCGCCATGACCGGTGACGGCATCAACGATGCACCCGCGCTAGCCCAGGCTAATATTGGGATCGCTATGGGCACCGGAACCGATATAGCAATAGAAGCCGCAGGTATCACGCTTATCGGTGGTGACCTGAAAGGTATTGAGCGCGCGTTACTACTAGGTCGTGCGACCATGATCAACATCCGTCAAAACTTGGTGTTTGCTTTTGGTTATAACGCGCTGGGAATACCGATAGCCGCTGGCGTGCTTTACCCGGTGTTTGGTCTACTGCTCAGCCCGATGATAGCCGCTGCAGCGATGAGTCTTAGTTCCGTGTCTGTAATCAGTAATGCCCTACGATTACGCAGCAAAAAACTGTAGGGCAGATCTATAACAAAAAATAGCAGTACCCTGCTTACACTGACCTCAGGCTTTAATCATATTGAATAGCTCATCCTTCAACTGTAAACGAACTTTTTTACGCTCTTCAAGATAATCATCTGAGCTATTTTCAACACCGGTTTCAATTCGACGTACCTCATGGTCGATATCATGGTATTGCTCAAACAAACGCGCAAAATGCTTGTTTTCCACTTTTAGCTGATGAATACGGTCTCTGTGTTCTGGTAATTCATGTACCAGATCATGTTTCTCTATGGACATTCAGTGATTCCTCAATTTTGATACCATGTTAAGCTTACCACACGGATACTACGGTTTTTGAGCAGGTCCAAGCTTGACCCAGCGCAACCTATCAATCGATATCAAATCAGTCACTACTATTGTCACCGTGCCCAACCAAAACACCCACCAAATTCAGTTTATAAACTCGCCCATCGGTATTTTAAAAACCTTCTGGCGTGATGATATTTTGTATCGACTGGAGTTCTCCGATTTACCGGTATCCGTGATTACAGAACAAACCGATGCTCCGGGGCTACCGTCTATCGCATGTACAAAATTACAGCATGAGCTCGAACAATATTTTTTGGGTGAGCTGGATCAGTTCGAAACCAACACAATACTGGAAGGCACAACGTTCCAAAAATCAGTTTGGCAACAGCTCACACAAATCCCTTATGGCGAAACCCGCAGCTACGGCGAAGTCGCGCAGATGGTTGGCAACCCTAAGGCCGCCCGAGCGATTGGAATGGCGAATAACCGTAACCCGATCCCAATACTCTTCCCCTGTCATCGGGTGATTGGTGCTAATGGTAAGCTGGTAGGATTTGGCGGTGGGCTGGACCGAAAAATCCACCTACTGGAGCTGGAAAAAGCTGCTCGCTAGCCTTTATTACACTACACCGATATTAAAACCTGAATCGTTAAAAAAACATGTCAAAAAGATTTACCCTACATTCGAAATTCCAGCCCGCTGGAGATCAGCCCACGGCAATAGCACAACTATGTGAAGGGCTGGAAGCGGGGCTCGCCTACCAGACGCTGCTGGGTGTAACCGGTTCGGGCAAGACCTTTACTATTGCCAATATTATTGAAAAGCTGCAGCGCCCGGCCATGGTGATCGTTCACAACAAAACATTGGCCGCCCAACTATACGGTGAATTCAAAGAGTTCTTTCCGGAGAACTCGGTGGAGTATTTTGTATCCTATTACGACTACTACCAGCCTGAAGCCTATGTACCGGCGTCCGATACCTTTATCGATAAAGATTCATCGGTCAACGAACACATCGAACAGATGCGGCTTTCGGCAACCAAAGCTTTGATGGAGCGCAAAGACACACTGGTAATTGCCACCGTTTCATCGATATATGGCCTCGGCGATCCCGAATCCTATTTCAAAATGGTGCTGCACCTCGACCGCGGCGACCAAATGGATCAACGGAAAATCCTGCGCCGGCTGGCTGAGCTCCAATACACCCGCAATGATATAGAGCTGCAACGGGCTACCTATCGCGTACGGGGAGATGTGATCGATATTTTCCCTGCGGAATCTGAAAAAAATGCCGTTCGCGTAGAACTATTTGATGATGAAATTGAGACCATCCGCTACTTTGATCCGCTTACCGGCGAAGTACTGCGTAACGTCCCACGGGTTACCATCTTCCCAAAATCCCACTACGTCACCCCCCGTGAAAAACTGCTCAAGATGATTGACGAGGTGAAAGAGGAACTGGATGAACGCCTCAAAACCCTGCGCAATAACGATAGACTGGTGGAAGCTCAACGGCTTGAGCAGCGCACCCGTTATGATCTTGAAATGATCCAGGAGCTCGGCTTCTGTTCCGGTATTGAAAACTACTCGCGTTACCTTTCCGGCCGCACACCGGGAGACCCACCGCCTACCCTGTATGACTATTTACCAAAGGATGCGCTACTGATTATCGACGAATCCCACGTCACCGTTCCCCAGATCGGCGCCATGTATAAGGGTGACCGTTCGAGAAAAGAAACGCTGGTTGAATATGGATTTCGCCTGCCCTCTGCCCTCGACAACCGGCCATTACGATTTGACGAATGGGAACAGGGTGCGCCACAAACTATATTTGTATCCGCGACACCCTCAACCTACGAACAGGAGCATCAGGCGCAGGTCGTAGAACAAGTTGTACGACCCACCGGTTTGCTCGACCCAATACTTGAAGTACGCTCCGCCACCACCCAGGTTGACGACCTGCTATCGGAGATTCACAAAACCGTGCGTTCTGGCCACCGGGTTCTGGTCACCACCCTGACCAAACGTATGTCAGAGGACCTGACTGATTATCTGTCGGATAAAGGTGTAAAGGTCCGCTACCTGCATTCCGATATCGATACCGTTGAACGGGTAGAGATCATTCGTGATCTGCGCATTGGCACCTTCGACGTACTGATCGGCATTAACCTGTTACGTGAAGGACTCGATATGCCAGAGGTATCGCTAGTCGCGATCCTTGATGCCGATAAAGAGGGTTTTTTGAGATCTGAGCGATCGCTGATCCAAACCATTGGCCGTGCTGCTCGGAACGTCAACGGCAAAGCCATTCTGTATGGCGACAACATTACCAAATCGATGAAAAAAGCGATCGACGAAACCGAGCGCCGCCGTGAAAAACAGCAGGCTTTCAACCTAACACACGGTATTACTCCAAAGGGCATCATAAAGGATGTTTCAGACATTATGGAAGGCGCTTACGCAGTGCCCGGCCGGGGACCTAAAAAGGTTTCAAAAGCGGCTGAACCCGCCGCTGAATATAAGATAAACCCGGCAAAAATGTCGCCCAAGCAACTGCAGAAAGAGATCACCCGCATAGAAGATCAAATGTACCAACGCGCCAAAAACCTTGAATTCGAACAAGCGGCGCAACTGCGCGATCAGCTATCCCAATTGAAAAACGCCACTTTTCGAAGCTGATCTGCGGTTGATAAAATAATAGGTTGAGATCAACCCATTCAGTGACTATACTTCTGCCCGCGATACAGGCGCGTAGCTCAGTTGGTTAGAGCACCACCTTGACATGGTGGGGGTCGGTGGTTCGAATCCACTCGCGCCTACCAGTTCGCAACTTACATCTGCAAACCCCCCCGCATCCTTGCTCGATATCTGCTAGACATCTTAATAATCTCTTGTTTAAACAGATTCGATTTATGCGTATTCAGGCTGATTTCATTTGCTTTCGAGCCTAGTAAAATACGGCATCAGCATAAAATCACCCTTTGCAAAGTTCCACGTCAAATAAAACCCGCCCAACAAAACTCGGGGTTCAAGCTTGTCATCACCAGCGGTTGTTGTTTAAATTCTGCCATCTTTCGCTGATCACGCATCGACCCATAAAACAATAAAAACAGAGAAAGGAGCGACCAATGGATCAGTCCTCTCGCCAACTTTACTGGCGGAAAAACCTACAATATCTAGCCTTCCTATTAGCGTTTTGGTTTATCGTGTCTTTTGGATGTGGAATTCTATTTGTAGATTATCTGGATCAATTCAAAATTGGCGGCTTTGGACTCGGCTTCTGGTTTGCCCAGCAGGGAGCTATTTACTTTTTTGTTTTGCAAATAATCATTTATGTCGTCTTGATGAATCGGCTTGATCGCCAGTTTGGTGTTGAAGATAAAGGGGCTGACCAATGAACGAGACGGCCTGGATCTTCAGCTTGGTAGGATTATCTTTTGCGCTTTATATCGGCATTGCGATCTGGTCACGGGCGGGATCAACCGGTGAATTTTATGTAGCCGGAGGCAACGTTCCCCCCGTAGCCAACGGCCTGGCAACCGCCGCTGACTGGATGAGTGCGGCTTCATTTATTTCAATGGCAGGTCTGATCTCATTTATGGGCCGTGATGGAACGGTTTATTTGATGGGCTGGACAGGGGGCTACGTACTGCTTGCGCTATTACTGGCTCCCTATCTGCGTAAATTCGGCAAATATACCGTGCCGGATTTTGTTGGGGATCGATACTACTCCAACGTCGCTCGAGTAGTTGCTGTTGTTTGCGCAATCTTTATTTCATTCACCTATGTTGCCGGACAAATGCGCGGTGTCGGTATCGTATTTTCTCGGTTTCTTGATGTCGATATCAATACCGGTGTCGTGATCGGTATGGGGGTCGTATTTTTCTACGCGGTTCTCGGAGGCATGAAAGGCATCACCTATACCCAGGTAGCGCAATACTGTGTACTCATCTTTGCGTATATGGTGCCCGCATTCTTTATCTCATTCATGATGACGGATATGCCAATCCCACAGCTTGGTTTTGGTAGTGAGCTGGCGGATGGGTCGGGGCTTTCAGTACTGCAAAAGCTCGATTCATTATCGACGGAATTGGGATTTGATCCCTATACCGATGGCCAAAAAAGCACCCTCGATGTATTTTTTATCACCGCCGCGCTAATGGTCGGCACCGCGGGTTTACCCCATGTTCTGGTTCGATTCTACACTGTACCTAAAGTTGCAGATGCACGCTCATCCGCAGGTTGGGCACTATTGTTTATCGCCTTGCTGTATACAACTGCTCCCGCGATATCCGCATTTGCACGAACCAATATATTAAATACCGTAGCGGATATGCCCTATGAAGAAGCCCCTTCCTGGTTTAGCAACTGGGAATCAATCGGGCTTATTAAGTTCGATGATAAAAACGGCGATGGCATTGTGCAGTATCGCGGCCCCCATGCGACCGACTTTAAAAACGAGTTGGAAATCGATAAAGATATTATCGTATTGGCTAATCCAGAAATTGCTCAACTGCCCGCTTGGGTGATTGGGCTAATTGCTGCCGGAGGCTTGGCTGCCGCACTGTCGACAGCAGCCGGTTTGCTGTTGGTCATCTCCAGTTCCGTAGCACATGATCTGCTGAAAAAAACCTTTAAACCCAGTATCACTGAAAAGCAGGAGCTACTGACAGCACGTATTGCAGCGGGCATAGCCATTGTAATTGCGGGCTACTTTGGGATAAATCCGCCCGGGTTTGTGGCACAAGTAGTCGCCTTTGCATTTGGATTAGCTGCTGCGTCATTTTTTCCGGTCATGGTACTCGGCATATTCTGGAAGCGCATGAATAAATATGGCGCGATATCGGGAATGATTACTGGCATCGGTTTCACCGCTGCTTACATTATTTTCTTTAAATTTGTATCGCCGGAATTAAACAGCGCGGAACACTGGTTATTAGGTATATCACCAGAGGGTATTGGCACCCTTGGAATGCTTATCAATATCGTAGTATCGGTGGTTATCACACTGGTGACTCCAAAACCTCCCGAAGAAATTCAGCAATTTGTTGAAAGTATTCGCGTTCCGGTTGGTGCGGGCGAAGCTCATGAATTGTCAGCATAAATAGACTGTTACCCATCCATACGCTTGATCAAAAAAGACCAGCGCCTTTCTAGGGAAAGTGCTACTTTTTATTGCCCACAAATCATTGCGGGTTCTCACGGTATTCAATGCTGACCATGTACCCTTGCCAAGTATCTTGGACCGACACCAGAACCAGGCACTATTTCACCATACGTCCTCACCAGACACAGCTGAAAACCCGACACTCAAAAACTGTCAGGTTTTTTTACAATCTCAGTAAATCTCACCCACAAAAAAAATAAAACTCAATTAAAACAATAGGTTAAAAAAATGGCCTGATTATTGCCCCTACTAAGGCTGGGGGCATGATTTGACCGTTCAAATCATGTCACAAACCCTATAAAGAGGAATTATTATGAAACTTAAAAGTTGTTTAGCAGGTGCAGCTGGTCTGCTTCTTATATCAGATATCGCTTTCGCAGCGACTTCAGCCAGTTGGTTGTCGCCACCCAACAATAGCCACTTTGCCGCGGGCAGCACACAAACCGTAACCGGGCAAGCCGCAGGATCCGGCCAAACTGGCGGCAGCGGTCTTGATTTGATATTGGTAATGGATGCCTCAGGCAGCATGGGCGGTAATATCGTCACCCAACGAAATGCAGCACACGCACTGGTTGCGGGATTGCCGCAAGCAACAACGTCGGTGGGTATTGTTTCCTTTACCAGCGGCGCAACTACCCGTATCGGCCTGACTCAGCTGGACGGTACCAACACCGCTGTAACCAGTGCCATTAACAGCTTTAGCTCGGGTGGCGGCACATCAATCCACGCTGGTGTTAACACGGCCAACACAGTATTGGGAAGCGCTGCCGCAACTGCCAGCCGCCTGCAGGCAATGGTTGTAATGTCGGACGGTGGGTCGAGTGTGTCCTCAGCAGACAGCGCTGCAGACACCGCTATGGCAAGCAACACTGAGGCGGTTCACTCGGTAGGTATGGGAAGTGGGCACTCAGCTGGGGCGTTGCAAGCTGTAGTTAATGGCGTCGATGATAACTATGGCACTGCCGATGATTACGGCTCCTACGTAGGCACATCCTTTGCCAATTTGCTTGGTTTGTTCAGCGGCACCGGCGGTAATCTGGTTGGGCTGGATCATATCGACCTCACCACTCCAGATGGTGTGACCCACGCCAACTATGCGCTCGATGATGGCTTCGGTAACTTTTCAGTTGACTGGACTCTGGCTGTAGGCGCTAACGTGTTTACGGTTGACGCCGTTGGCGATGATGGCACAACTGCATCTGCAACCTGGACGCTATACGGCGATGATAACGGTCAGGCACCTGAGCCTGCTTCAATCCTGTTGTTGGGACTTGGTCTACTGGGTCTGCGTCGTATGCAAAAAAGCTAGTGTGACTCTTTTAATGAGTTAAAGATAAGCAGGCACTGCCATGTGCTTGCTTATTTTATAAAGGCAAGTATCGAGAGGTGCTTGCCTTTTTTATTGCGCTATTATTTTATAGTCGTGCTCTACCCAACACGCTCTACCCAACACGCTCTACCCAACACGCTTTACCCAACCGCTTGATCCAACCATTTTTCGAGATATCTAACACGGTTTTTCACTATGAGTAGTTACACTGCCAAGCTAAAGCTAATTGTTGTACTTTCGCTATTCGTTGCAAGTACGCAAGGGCTGCGCTCACTGCCTCTTTCGATTATGGATGGCAAAGACACTCCCATTCAAACCTGGGACTATATTGATTCGCCCTCATTCACCTCGCAGTTAGCACCGACTAACACCAACCAGCTACTCAAAAAAATAAAAGACGACTTTAGGCTGGGTCAATTTTATTCAATAAAAGCCAACCACACTCAGCTAATAACCAGCAAACCTGATGATCCCGATCTACTGGCCTTAAGCGCCATCTACCTAATGACTAAAGACGACCTTCAGCAAGGACTGAATTATCTCAAAAAAGCTCGCAAACTAACCCAGGACTCGTTTTATCTGAACCTTGCAGAGGCGGTGCGTTTAAAACTTGATAGTAAATATCCAGAAGCCATTTCTATGGCAAAGAAGGCGCTAAATAACGATGGCTCACATCCCTACCCCTGGAATATTTTGGGTCGAATATATACCGAGCAAGGCGATTACAATGAGGCGCTAAGCAGCTTTAAAAAGGCGATCAAGCTAGAAAGCCGATTCTATCCCGGTTACCTAAATGCAGGAGCCAGCGCCATACTTCTTGAAGGTTATGAAAGTGCAAACAGGTATTTTGGGCAGGCTATCGAACAGAATGCTGATGATCACCGAGCTTACCTTGGGCTGGCCATTTCACATGAAGCATCTAACCGACCAAAAATCGCACTGAAGTATTTTCAAAAATCTTATCAACTGGCACCTGAAAATGGTTCTATTCTCGAAAACATCAGTAACAGCGCGTTAAAAGCTGGCGAACCGAGCGTAGCGGTGCAAGCAGCACTGCAGATGGAAGAAAAGGGGCTACCCGGTGCGGATTTAGTGCTGGCAAATACAAACCTCCATGCTGGTCAGGCTCGAAATACATTAAGAAAGCTTGCCCAGCTGGATCAAAATTTATTTCAAGTTAACTACCTGCAGGCCTATGGCCACATGCTTACCGGCAACCAGAGCCAAGCGCTAAAGTTCTTCAGTAAGTCCGTTGCGATCAATCCCAATCATATCGGCGCCTATGCGGCTCAGATAGCATTACAAGCAAATGCTAATAAAAGTCTTAAATCGCTCCGTATAGACCTTCAGCCAAGGCAGAATGGTGTAGAGAAGTTACTCTATTTTATCCAGGGAAACTTGCATGCAGATCAGGGAAATATCAGCGACGCGCTTGCAAGCTGGAAAAATGCCGAGGAGCTGGAAGCTGGCTTTTCAACAAAAGGCCTGGATAACAGGTCCCTGACTAACGGGTATTCAATGGGTGAAGCCCAATACATCAACATGGGTATCAACTACTATTTCAACAGCTATTTTGAACAGGCAGGGTTGGAGTTTGAAAAAGCCATTAAACTAAATCCACAATCTGTTATGGCAAATTATTGGCGCGCCCAGGTTCATTTAAAAAGCGCTCAACGTGATCAGGCTGTCAAGAACTTGCGGAAATCACTTTCAGCCGCCCCCAACTTTTTTACAGCACTTTATTCTATTGCTGAATTAAGTGTTTTAGCCAGAAATGACAACAGTGCAATTCAGTACTACGAACGGGCTCTCAAAGTTAGCGAAAACACTGCTATTGTTCTCAAGCTTGGCATTCTGCATGAAAAATCAAAGGAGTATGGCTCGGCGGAATCTTACTACAAAAGGCTGATCAAGCTCTCTCCACAGTGGTATCTTGGTTACAGCCAGCTTGCCTGGTTATATGCCAAACAGGGTATTAAGTTGGAGCAGGCTCTAAACTTGGCTAACAAAGCAGATAAGATTTTACCCAACAACAAAAGTATCACTGATACCATCGGCTGGATTCATTATCACAGAAAAGATTATGGCCTGTCCCTTGAGCTCTGCCAAAAGGCCAACAATCTGCAGCCGGATGACCCCACTGTTCTCTACCATATCGGGGCAATCTATTTTGCAAAAGGTGAAAAAAGTAGTGGCAAACCATACCTCGAACGGGCTTTGAAGGTTTCGGAACAGTTTGACGGTATCGAAGCGACGAAAAAATTGTTGGGCTTATGACTCAGCGGCTCAACGACTCAGCAACTCAATCATATAACCGTCGGGATCTTTAACAAACGCCAGTACGGTTGTGCCGTGGGCCATGGGGCCGGGTTCACGGACGATGGAGCCGCCAGCAGCATCGCGAATACGATCACAGGCTTTGTATACGTCGTCCACACCAATAGCGATATGACCATAGGCATTGCCGATTTCGTATTCACTGGTATCCCAGTTGTGGGTGAGCTCTAGTACGGTGCTGGATTTCTCTTCGCCATAACCGACAAAGGCGAGCGTGAAACGACCATCCGGAAAGTCCGTTTTCCGGAACAGCTTCATTTCAAGTACGTTCTGATAAAAACTTAGTGAACGATCAAGGTCGGTCACTCTGAGCATGGTATGAAGTAGTCTCATTTTCAGTTTCTCTGGTTATCACGCTTTCAGGTAAAAAGTGAGGTGTTGTATCCACCACTTTCCAAGTGCCGTTAGCGGAACACTTCACCCCTATAGCTTCTATCAAATAGAGCTTTTATCAAAAACTTTATTCATAGGTTCGGCCCTTTTTTGCCGCGATTCGCATTCTCAGCGCGTTGAGTTTAATAAACCCTGCGGCGTCAGCCTGGTCATACGCTCCGGCATCATCTTCGAAGGTTGCCATCGCTTCGTCAAACAAGCTATCCGCTTCTGACTGACGACCCACTACGATCACGTTACCTTTGTATAGTTTTAGCCGAACGGTGCCATTAACGTATTTTTGGGTATCGTCAATCATCGCTTGCAAAGCGGTTCGCTCCGGTGACCACCAGTAACCGTTGTATATCAATGATGCGTATCGAGGCATTAAGTCATCTTTTAGATGAGCGGCTTCACGATCAAGCGTCAGGGATTCCATTGCACGGTGCGCTTTAAGCAATATGGTGCCGCCGGGGGTTTCATAACAACCGCGGGCTTTCATACCTACATAGCGGTTTTCGACAATATCGGACCGGCCGATGCCATTGTCACCGCCGATTTTGTTGAGCTGTTTCAGCAATACCGCAGGGGTCATCGGATTTCCATCAATCGCTATCGCATCACCCTTCGCAAAAGTAATGTCGATATAGGTGGGTTGATCTGGTGCATTTTCCGGTGACACAGACCAAAGCCACATCGACTCTTCTGGTTCTGCCCAGGGGTCTTCTAAAATATCCCCTTCATAGGAGATATGAAGCAGGTTTGCATCCATTGAGTAGGGCGATTTTTGACCACGCTTTTTCTCAACCGGTATATTCCGTTCGGCGCAGTAAGCAAGCAGGGTATCTCTCGATGTGAGATCCCACTCACGCCAAGGTGAAATGACCTGGATACCTGGTTTTAGCGCATAGGCGCCGAGTTCAAAACGAACCTGGTCGTTACCTTTGCCTGTTGCACCGTGGGATATTGCATCTGCGCCAGTTTCTTCCGCGATTTCAACAAGTCGCTTGGCTATTAATGGCCGGGCGATGGATGTACCGAGCAGGTACTCTCCTTCGTAGATGGTGTTGGCTCGAAGCATAGGAAATACATAATCAGCAACGAATTCTTCACAGAGGTCTTCAATGTAGATCTCTTTAATACCCATCGCTTCTGCTTTGGCGCGGGCCGGTTCAACCTCTTCGCCCTGACCGATATCTGCGGTAAACGTCACCACTTCACAATCATAGGTTTCCTGTAACCATCGAACGATTACGGAGGTATCGAGACCGCCGGAATAGGCGAGCACTACTTTATTGATATCTGACATGGAGGTAACCCTTTGCAAAACGTAGAACGAACGACTGAACTTAAAAACTGGAACTAAAACCAGAATTAAAACTAAAACGGCATTTTATAGAAATGGCCAATAGATATCAGCTTTTGCAGGGTTTAGATGGGAATCTTTTAAAGGGTTGTTAGTGCCAAATATGGAAAAGGGCTTATTGAACTCTACAACTGTCAGCGAAATAACCGCTCGCCGGAGCTACAAAATAGGAAGAGGTTATGTCTCACCTGAGATATCTTCGGTTTGAATCATCTCTTCGTCGATCTCTTCTACCGGTACCCGATCAAGACGAATGGTAACACGACGGTTTTTGGCGCGATTTGCGTCGCTGTTATTTTTTGCCAATGGGTACTGCTGGCCGTGGTAACGTGTGCTGACTAACTCACCGGGGACACCGGCTTTAGTCAGATAGTCCAATACTGCTTCAGCTCGTTTTTTGGATAGTTTCACATTACTCACTTTACGGCCGACGTTGTCGGTATAACCGTCGATATAAACTTCGTTAACCGCTATATCACCTTTCATGTAGATGGCAATCAAGTCTAGAAGCTCGGTGGCGTCTTCACCCAAATCAAACTTTCCTGAATCAAAATGAATTTTTGAACGGGCAATTTGATCAAAATTTGTCGGCAGCAGGTCAACAAGGCAACGTCGGTAATCCTGAAAGGCTTGTTTGAAATTAACCGGCAATAACCCTACTTCAACATCATCATTTTCGGAGTAGTTTGAAGCTCTGGTAAATACGGGCGAATATCCCGCGGCAAGTTCAGATAACAGTAGATCAGATAATTTTTCATCGAGCACAACCGGATAACCTCGGTATTTCGCCCGAATGACGGACACAGTGCCTAAATCACGCTGCTGATCACCTCTTTTCCAGGAAGGTGCCTCAACTGTTAATGAAGCCTTCCCCGGTTCCATCAGGTTTTTTTCTGGATCGAGATAAAAGCGAGCGGTTTCACCTGCCCTGGCATCAAACACTGCTCGACCGTAGTGAGGTATAGGTTGCTCCAATCGACATTCGAATATGGAGCTTGAGGCTTGCCACACGGCATTATCCACCCGGGGCTTCCAGGTAGAAGCATGGGCAAAAGCCGTGATTGCACATAATAGTGTGGCCAGTACAAACTGATTCGGTATCGATATTTTCATCAGGCTCTTAAATAACTAGCTAAGGTTTGTTTATTGACTATTTAATTGATCGGCGGATAAGGGTAAATCTTTAGAACTGAACACCTGATTTATGCAGATATTTAAACCAATGAACTCAGCGGATACCCTTTAGCAAAGGGGATGATTCAGGTAGGATTCGGAATCGATTTTAATTTGACCAAGGAAATCCCTTGAACAGTGATAATCCAAGCCCTATCAATAACCGATTCCGGGGTTTTTTGCCGGTTGTAATTGACGTCGAAACCGGTGGTTTCGATCATAAAAAAGATGCACTACTCGAGATTGGCGCGGTCATTATCGCGATGAATGATGAGGGTGAGCTTTACCCTGACAAAACCATGTTTTCTCGAATTGAGCCTTTCCCCGGTGCCAATATTGAAGACTCAGCACTAGAGTTCACTGGCATTGATCCCTTTCATCCATTCCGGATGGCGGAGCTTGAAGAGGATGCGCTGCCAGAGATGTTCTCCGAAATCCGTCGAGCCAAGAAATTCAATAATTGCAGCCGGGCAGTGTTAGTTGGGCACAATGCCGCCTTTGATCACAATTTTCTGTTTGCCGCGGCGAACCGCTGTAATATCAAACGCAATCCGTTTCATCCATTTTCAATGTTTGACACAGTATCGCTGGCAGCCCTCGCTTACGGCCAAACGGTTTTGGCGAAATCCTGCATCGAAGCGGGCATTGAGTTTGATAATGATAAGGCCCACAGCGCCAAATACGATGCGGTTAAAACCGCAGAGCTATTTTGTATCATTATGAATCGCTGGAAGTATATGTCTGAAAACAGCCCCGCCTAAAACCGGTTGGGGTAACGGCTCTAAACCGGCTCTCGCATCGTTACAAACTCTTCCGCAGCGGTTGGGTGAATACCAATCGTGCTATCCAGTACCTTTTTGGTAATACCCATTTTCATCGCCGCAGCCAAACCCTGAATAATTTCCCCGGCCTCTGCACCCACCATGTGCATGCCGACCACTCGGTTGGTTTTCTTATCGACAAGGATCTTCATCAGGGTTTTTTCATCGCCACCGCTTAATGTATGTTTCATATGGGTGAAGGTTGAGCGAAATACTTCGATATCGGTAAACTGATCTCTGGCCTGCTGCTCAGTTAAACCAACGGTGCCAATGTTAGGCTGGCAGAATACAGCGGTTGGAATATTGCTGTAATCAACGGTATCGCTTGTGCCGGAATAGAGGTTTTTCCCCAGTGTCATGCCCTGGGCAAGCGCTACTGGAGTGAGGGCCGGCGTGCCAATGACGTCACCAAGCGCGTAAATGGATGATTCACTGGTCTGGAATTGATCATCAACCTCAATGGTACCGTTGTCGTTCAGCCTGACGTCAACACTGTCCAGACCAAGCCCATCGGTTAGTGGTCGACGCCCGGTCGCATACAAAATTGTATCCGCCACAATCTGCTCGCCGTTATTCAGATGAGCGGTTAAAGAACCGTCGCTGTTTTTCTCGACCTGTTTAACATCCGCATTAAAGTGCAGATTGATGCCCTTTTTCTGTAGCTCGTCCGCCACAAAGGATTGCACATCGCTATCAAATCCCCGCAGAAATAGCGGCCCACGATAGAGTTGATGGGTCTCTGCCCCTAGCCCGTTAAATATGCCGGCGAATTCCACCGCAATATACCCGCCGCCAACTACCAGTGCTCGCTTCGGGAATTTATCGAGGTAAAACACTTCGTTGGAGCTGATCACATGCTCGCGGCCGGGAAAATCGGGAATATACGGCCAGCCGCCGGTCGCAATCAATATCCGTTCACTGGTGTAGGTTTCACCATTAATCACTACCTGATGGGGGCCAACAATGGTGGCCCGACCGTCAATCAGTTGAGCGCCGGCATTTGCCAGCAGATTACGATAGATTCCCTGTAATCGGTCAATTTCACGATTTTTGTTATCCCGCAACGTTTGCCAATCAAACTGGGGTGGCTGCACTTTCCAGCCAAAACCCGCGGCATCATGTAAATCCTCAGCATAATGAGAGGCATAAACAAATAGCTTTTTGGGTACACAACCGACATTGACGCAGGTGCCTCCAGGGTAGCGATCCTCGGCAACCGCCACCTTTGCACCCAGGCTCGCAGCAATTCGGCTGGCACGCACGCCGCCGGAACCAGCGCCTATTACAAACAGGTCAAAATCATAGTTACTCATAGCAGTTTCTCATAGCAGGTCTTTTTTAGTGGTAACAGGGCGATGCAGGGATCCGTTTGACACCCTTAAATTGGTTTTGTACTTTAATGACAAATGCAAAACTAGGCCACAACAATATTTGCAACCATCTCTATTTATAAAGCTGTATAGCAGCAGGTGAACGTAATGACTAACGACGAAATGACACTGCTAATTCGCAAGCATATTCCCCCTGCTCTTCAGCTACTTAAAAGCGACATTATCGAGATCGACCAGAAAGCGGGTGAAGTAAGGTTATCATTTGAAATCACAGAGGATTTTTGCCACTCGAAAGTGATTGTACAAGGTGGATATGTCACTGCAATGCTGGACGCCTGCATGGCCCACGCAGCCTCAACCCATTCGGGACTGACTAAAAGCGCCTCCACCCTGGAGCTAAAGGTGAGCTTTTTGGCCGCATCCAACCCTGGAAAATTTCGTGGGGTGGGACGAGTGATACGGATGGGTCGATCTATCGCTTACACCGAGGCGAGCTTATTTAATGAAGCAGAGGTTGAGGTAGCCCGCAGTAGCTCAACCGTTAAGTTAATTCCGAGCCAGCCTCGTGAGGGTTAACCCTATCAGAAGAGAGGTTTTTTCGTTTTTGGAGAAAGTGAACCAGCACGACGATTACCCAAAACAAGCTCAATAACATCGCTATTGGCTTAAGGTGAACCAAGGCTTCCTGGGGGGTGGTTAACACCCCCTGAATCAAACCCACCACCGCAGCGGGTGCCCAATATGCTGTATCAGCGGTTTCCACATGCCAGGGCGCCAACAAAAAAGCGGCAATAAATGACCATATCATTTTAGATATCAAAAACTTACGCCAACTTCCCAAGATATTAAACGAGAAGTAAAGCAGCCCCAAAACCGATAAAACGTAAACCGCCCAACCCGCCAGATAACCACCAAAACCAATCATAGCTCTACCCAGTCAATAATATGCTCTTCCCACTTGTCAGGATCAACAAGATCCTCTGATATGGATTGCCCTTGAACCGAATGACCCGTTTGGTGAACACCCTCCGTAGAACCACAAACCAGTGGGTGCCAACTTGCTAGCTCGCCGGTTTCCGCCAACACCTTGTAGGAACAGGTTCGTGGCAACCATTTTAACTCACGCACCAGTTTCGGGGTTAGCCGCAGACATTGTGGAACCTTGACCGAGCGATTTTCATATTCAGTGCAACGGGATGTTTGAGGATCGCTATATCTACAAACGATGGTGGTGACCGCAATCTCCCCACTATCTTCATCTTCAAGTTTTTGTAAGCAGCACTGACCACAGTTATCGCAAATGGATTCCCATTCAGCCATATCCATTTGCTCAAGGGTTTTAGTTTTCCAGAAGGGCTGTTCCATAATTCGGAGTTCAGTTCAGGGTTTAAAAATTTGATTCATGTCGTGCGCTATATTTTTCAGCCGTAGGCTGGAAGATCGATTTTACTCGGGGGGCTTCAACATACTCTCAATTTTGGGCGGCATTTGAAGGTAATAACCCTCACCTCGAATTGCGGACATAACCTTGCTCGTATCTGCCCGAGCCAGTTTCTGATCAGGCTTAAGCAGCATGGTCATAGCAAGTGTGGTTGGCCCAAACATCTCTTTCAAGGCATCTGGCACGTCGGCGGTACCTTTTGATTTTTCGACATAGAGATACATTTCATCTTTACGGGTACTTTTGAAGATGGAAATGATCAGTGGTTTAAAAACGTTGCTCAAAGGAATTTCACTCGACATGTATTCATGTTTTAAATTGAAGGGCAACCGTCATCCGGCGTGGGAACAACTGACCAATATCAGTCTGGACTCAGGTAACGCTCGGCGCATTTCAGCAATGGCTCCGCAACTAACGGTGCTTTCCAGCCCGATAAACTCGCAGGTAATGGTGTATCAGATGAACCCATATAGTTACTGATCAGAGCTTCAAGATCTTTGCGAGTAGCCAATAATTCTGAAGCAATATCAATACGTTCTGCAACATTCTTAATAATAGTAACAAACTCTTTGTAACAGGCGGAAGCTTGGCCTCTCAGTGGTGCCAGAGGGGGTTTGATAGATAGAGGAGTCGAGCCCTCAGCCACTGAATGCGCGATATCCAAAATATCATCGCCATAACGTTTTAATGCGCCAGGGTGAATATCTTCAATACCCGAAAGCTCGGTAAAGCTCTCGGGCTGTAGCCGGGCAATCGCCATCAATTGACCATCTTTCAAAACAAAAGAACGAGGCTTGTCTTCAGACACAGCCTTTTTTTCACGCCACTTAGCCAATTGCTGCAATAACTTCAGGCTGCTTTGATCGAGCTTCCATGCGGATTTAATCTTGAGGTAGGCATTATCCGGATCAGGAATCCAGTTACGTGCTTCGGCGATCCGAGCCATCTCTAGCTCAAACCACTCAGATTTACCCTGGGATTCCAGCGCTTCACTAAAGCGCCGATAAACCTCGGGGAGATACACCACATCCAATATCGCGTAATCGAGTTGAGCATCCGTTAATGGCCGCTGCACCCAGTTGGAACGTGTTTCCTCCTTGGGGATACTGACACCAAACATATCTTCAATCAGCCCACGATAACCAAGGGAGTAGCCCTTGCCCAAAAAGGCAGCGGCAACCTGTGTATCAAAAAGTGGGGTTGGCACCATACCCACCAGTTGATCAAAGATCTCCAGATCCTCTGAGCAAGCATGTAAAATCTTAACGACTTCCGGGTTTTCAAACAGATCCACCAGATCAGAAAAATCGGGGATCGCGATTGGATCAATCAAATAACCATTTTCACCATCATGGATCTGCACCAAACCCGGTATGGCATAAAAGGTTCGGGTCCGAACAAATTCGGTATCAATAGCAATACAATCGCACTTCGCCCACTGCTCGGTTAACTCAGCAAGCCGGGCCTGATCGGTAACCAGCTCCGCATCAACAGGTTCCGGCTGGGCATATTCCGGGGCTTCAGTCATTCTCGATCACCTGTCGACCAGCCAACGCATGGGCCAAAGTATTACCATCCACATATTCAAGCTCACCACCCATAGGGATACCGTGGGCAATTCTGGAGACCTGAACCGGACTAGATTTTAATTGCTCAGAGATGTAGTAAGCGGTAGCCTCCCCTTCAACCGTTGACCCGGTAGCAAGAATCACCTCGGTCACCGCATCCTCTTCAATAATTTTAAGCAGCTGGGGAATACCAAGTTCAGCGGGGCCGATACCATCAATTGGTGACAAGCGACCCATCAAAACAAAATACCGGCCATCATAACTACCGGCCTGCTCAACAGCCATCAGATCACCCGGCGCTTCGACAACACAAAGGGTTTTAGCGTTACGTCGAGGATCCTTGCACAAACGGCAGACCGGCTCTTCAGTGAAAACCCTGCAACGCGCGCAATGATCAACGCTCTGTAGGCAATCTTGAACAGCCGCTGCCAGCTGCAATCCACCCTGCCGGTTTCGCTCAAGCAGGTGCAGCACCATTCGCTGAGCGCTCTTGGGGCCAACACCTGGCAATACTTGAAGAGCTTTGATCAGCTGGTCTGTTTTTGGGCTTAATAACATGATTCAATCACGAGTACAGAATAGGGCTAAGTGACGATGACGCTGATTTCAAAATGGCATCTTGAAACCAGCAGGCATCTCTAACCCACCGGTCAAACCTGACAACATCTCTTTATTTTTGGCCTCAACCTTACGCACCGCATCGTTAACCGCTGCAGCCAGCAGATCTTCCAGCATATCCTTTGATTCGCTCATCAAGTCCGAGTCGATTTCAACCTTCTTTACATCGTGGCGACCCGTCATAACAATACGAACCAGGCCGGCACCGGATTCGCCTATCACCTCAGAGTTTGCTAATTTCTCCTGCGCTGCCTGCATATCTGCCTGCATTTTTTGGGCTTGCTTTAGCATATCGCCCATTCCACCTTTCAACATTTTTTGTTCCTCATCTCTTGCTTGCCCGTTACTTGTTCGTTACCCACGTGTTAATAACGACTAACCCAACGGTTCAATCGAATCGTAGTCTATTTTTCCGGAAAACTGATTTACCAGTTGTTGTACGTTGGGGTCTTGCTCAATTTGTTCAACCGCCAACGCCTGACGCGCCGCCTGGTTTGCCTGCTGTATTTGTGAAGGGGTTCGATATGCCTCCAGTGCGTCCTGCACTTTGTACTGAACCCTAACGCTTTTCCCAACGTACTCTGAAAGCGCCGCCGCTATTCGTTGCTCGTTTTCCGAGTTCAAAAAAGTTGAATATCCCTTACCCAGCAACAAGAAGAAACACTCTTCGGTTCGAGACTCCAACGCGCTATTAATCGCCAACATACGGCTTACGCCCTGCAGGGTAATCTGCTCAACTATGGAAGCCCACTCACCGTCGAACTGGGAGCCGCCTTCTACTTTTTGGCCTACAGGTTCAGCTTGAGTAATTTGAGGCCCAGTTGACGAATCCTCGCGAGCGGGCGAGGCAATTGGAACAGAGGCTTGATGCGGCGATTCGCGAACCTGGTCGGTTTGAACCGATCTATCTAATAGTGCAGTTTTACTTCCCATTCGATCACTCGCCGCGACGCTGCTAGCCAGTGCTTGCCTGGCAGATCTAACAACACCCTGGTTTACAGAATCAGAAGCTGAAGGGATTGATTCCGGAGCCGCACCGTAATAATCCGGTGAACCCGAATCCAGCTTCACACCACGAACAGATTTATTATTTTCTTTACTTTCAATAGGTTGTGACTGATTTACAACACTATTACTAGCTTTAATAGGCGAGCCACCAGCACCAGATGAAGCCCCCGGACGAAAGGCCAGCATACGCAACAAAACCATCTCTAGCCCACTTTTCATATCCGGTGCATCGGGCAGGTCTCGCCTGCCGGTTAAGGCGATTTGATAGTACAGTTGCAAATCCTCAGGGCTGATTCGGCGGGCTAAATCGAGCATCACCTCAGGCTCCCATTGATTTTCGTCGATAGCACCGGGAACCATCTGAACCACCGATATTTGGTGCAGCCAGCTAATCAGATCAGCCAGCAGACTGATGTAGTCCGATGTGTGCTCGGAGACTTGCTGAACAATATTCAGGGTGGACTCGGCGTCCTCAGCAAGCAGCGCTTCAAGCAGGTTTCGCACAATATCCCGATCAATAGTGCCGAGCATCATGCGAACATCTTGATCTCGCACTTCACCTGCACCAAAAGCCAGTGCCTGATCGGTAAGACTTAACGCATCCCTCATACTGCCATCGGCAGCACGGGACAATAATTTTAAGGCCGCCTCGTCATACTGAATCTGCTCCTGTTCAAGCACTAACTGAAGTTGCCCGGCAATAGTTTCCGGCATAATTCGCTTGAGATTAAACTGCAGGCAGCGGGACAGAATAGTGACGGGTAATTTTTTTGGATCAGTGGTCGCAAATAGAAACATCGCATGGGGAGGCGGCTCCTCCAGCGTTTTTAGCAGGGCGTTAAAACTGTGATTGGAAAGCATGTGTACTTCATCGATCAGGTACACCTTATAGCGTCCAGCTGAAGGGGCGTACTGGACGTTTTCAAGCAGTTCGCGGGTATCCTCAACTTTGGTGCGAGATGCCGCATCGACTTCAATCAAATCAACAAAGCGGCCTTCAGAAATACCCACACAAGCAGAGCATTCACCACAGGGCTGTGAGGTAATACCGGTTTCGCAGTTCAGGCATTTTGCCAATATCCGCGCAATGGTGGTTTTACCGACACCGCGGGTTCCGGTAAAAAGATAAGCATGATGCAAACGTTGATTATCAAGGGCATTGACCAACGCCCGAACCGCCAATTCCTGACCGACTGTTTCGGAGAAACTGCGGGGACGCCATTTACGAGCCAGAACCTGATGAGTCATACGCGGGTTACTTGCAAAGGTTAGGCTGCACGCAAACTCACGTAAACTATTGTGTAACGCAAGAACAGCGGCCGAAAGACTGGAAGCGACCCCCACCAGCCACACCCCGGCACACGAATCAGTTACTACCGTTGCTCCCTTCCGGGCCTGGCGGAGTTCACAACCTATCGTTGCGAGGGGACCAACAGGGGCCACCATCGAAAACATGCTTGGGGTTAACTTTACAGGCTAAAGATCAATAACAATCTGTAGCGTTAATGAGCCCCCTCACAAGACGGCGAATTGTCACTGAAAGCACTTTTTTTTGCAAGCATTCCTTCTGCTTGTGGAGAGATCTAATAGTTGGTCTAGTCGGCCAGCAAAACCTGAATCAGCCCTTTAATCTAATTTTTAGTCGTACAATAAACCTACATGCTGAACTGAACATGAGCAAACGAAGTAGAAGCCAACAGGGTTAAAGGTACTCAATTGCTATACCCATCCGTTAAGGTTTTCATAAAAGCCACCAGATCAGCTTCTTCCTGCGTAGTCAAAAGTAGATCCCCCATGCTGGCAATATCAACATTTTCAGAGACTTCATATTCTGGCCAGCAGTTCACTAAAGGAATTTCACCCATCGCACCCCAGCATTGATCAGCATCGCGAGTATTGTAAAAGCTGACCACTTCTTCGAGGATCTGTAGTACATCGTTATGAAAATAGGGCGCCGTAAGCTCAACATTGCGTAGCGTAGGTACCCGAAACTTACCTTTTTCCAGGCTGACAGTAGTACTCAAATTGGGATTGGCAGCAAGCCCGATATCGATAAAGCCAGGGTTAGCTCCATAAACAGGGTTATCCGGGTTCTTTGGTGCACTAATATTACTGTAGGTGAAATTGGTAAATAGTGGCTGGTCACCCAACTGTAGCAGCTGAGTTCCCTCTTTCAGCACGTGACACTCGGTACATAAGGCTTTGTTTTTAAAAATATCGAAGCCATTCGCTTCTTCAGTGGTCAACGTATAACTACCTGCTAGATAGGCATCAAATCTGGAATTAAAAGGACTAAATAGTTCGGTAGCCTCAAAGGCCGCAATAGCATCGGCAATGTTGTTGTAGGCCTCCCCTACATCTTCGAGGCTATCTGCACCATATACCTGACGAAAAATACTCGCGTAACTCGCGGAACGAATTTTTTCGACCACCATGATTTCGCTGGTGTTTGCCATTTCGACCGGGTTCAGGAACGGGCCTTTTGCCTGCGTAACCAAATTGGTCGCACAGCCATCCACAAACTGACCTCCGATATATTCTCTCTCAAAATTATCATAGTGAAATTCAGGCGTGAAGGAGGCATACGCAGCGGTGGGCGCATTGCGGTTACCAAATTGACCGCTGACGACGCCTTCAGAAACCGGTGTTGCACTGGATACAGTGGGCTCAGCAAAACCAGCACTGGCCTGGTGACAATCGGCACAAGCCTGTCCCGCCGGCTCGGATAACCCGGCATCCTCGAAAATGGCCTGCCCTAAAGAAATTTTCAGGGCTGCGATGTCTATTGCTTGATCGGGATCATCGCTACCACTGCAACCAGAAAGCAAAACAATGATAGTTAAGGCGATAATCGTTTTTATCGAACTTCTCATACTAAACTCTCGGTCGATTACGATGTTGTCTGAGGAGTCTAGTCATCCCGGTAGACAACACCCACGACCAGTTCACAAATACTGATAAGTATGATTTTTACGCGGATATCAATTGACTCAGGCCAAATAACTAACCCCATTAAATTGAATCGCTTAACAGAAAACTGAACGAGATTCGCAATGGCGTTTGGGCGGGGCTTGCAGTAAAGTAGCCTTCCAATGGAGTTCGAAGCCGTATTCAAAAATAATGCGGAAACGAGAACCAGGAAGCAGTCGTAAAACACTTCCGTGTTCCATTTAAATTACTTATATAGCTACTTCTAAGTAAGTTAGAAATGCTACGCGCAAATAATCCGAGAGCCATCAAGAAATGATCGACCCAAAACTACTGGAAATCCTGGTCTGCCCTGTCACCAAAGCACCTCTGACCTACGATAAAGAGAAGCAAGAGCTAATCTGCAAAGCCAGCGCCCTTGCCTACCCTATTCGCGATGATATTCCTGTGATGCTGGAATCTGAGGCTCGACAACTAACAACCGAAGAGCGCGACGCACTGTCCTGATAGGCAAACCAGCCTATTTTCATGACCCTGACGATGCTTTACGATCGATAAAGCTCATCAGGATCAATTAATACCTCAGCGATAATCTCAACGGATTTGCTGCCAATTTCGAGATAAAAGCAGTTATGCCGCCCTGTATGGCAGGCTGGCCCGGTCTGATCGACCATTGCTAGCAGCGTGTCACCATCACAATCAATCCTTAGCTTATTCAACAGTTGCACCTGCCCAGAGGACTCACCCTTACGCCATAGCTTTGCTCTGGAGCGCGACCAGTAACAAACCTGGCCGGCACGCAGGGTTTCATCCAGTGCCTCGCGATTCATCCAGGCCATCATCAGCACCTCACCTGAATCAAACTGCTGTGCAATAACGGGAATTAGCCCTTGGTCGTTAAACTTCAAAGAACCCAGCACTTCCTCGAAATTAAGCTTTGTACCGACAGGTTGTTTTTCAAAACTTTTGAACATAACGATTTTTTTGACCCAAGGTTCGATGCAGTTTGGTAAGATCAGGAAGCATACCTAAGTTCAAACCATCAGGATAGAATCTGCGCCATGAAAGAATTATTAATTAGCAATGCCCAGGTCGTAAACGAAGGAAAAATTGAGACATTAGATGTTGTCGTCGACAATGGCCGGATCGACCAGATTGGTGCAGACCTCCAGCATATAGCAGCGAAGCAGCATATTGATGCCAGCGGCAAATATTTACTACCCGGATTGATTGATGATCAGGTTCATTTCCGCGAGCCAGGCCTGACCCATAAGGGTGATATCGCCCACGAATCCGCCGCTGCAGTTGCCGGTGGCATCACCAGTTTTATGGAGATGCCAAACTGCAACCCTCAAACCACAAACTACCAGGTGCTTGAAGACAAATACAAACTGGCTGCGAGCCGCTCACTGGCAAACTTCTCGTTCTATTTTGGTGCTACCAACGACAATCTGGAATTAATCAAAGGCCTGGACCCGGAAAGCTGCTGCGGCATTAAAGTATTTATGGGTGCATCAACGGGCAATATGCTGGTAGACGATCCGAAGATTCTTGAACAACTGTTTGATCACGCACCGATCCTCCTGGCGGCCCATTGCGAAGATACACCGATGATCAGTGAAAATGAGTTGGTGTATCAGCAACGGTACGGCGACGAAATCCCATTCAAATTTCACCCACTGATTCGATCCGAAGAAGCCTGTTACAAGTCATCTTCGATGGCAGTTGAGCTTGCCAAACGCTTTGGCACCAAACTTCACGTATTACACCTGACTACCGCAAAGGAGCTGGCCCTATTTGACGATAAACCCCTTGCGGACAAACAGATCACCGCGGAGGCCTGTAGTCACCATCTGTTTTTCAACGAGGCCGACTATGCTGAAAAAGGTGCGCTGATCAAATGCAACCCGGCCATCAAAACTAAAGCCGATCAGGCCGCACTACAGCAAGCGGTGGTTGATGGCATTATTGATGTAATTGCAACCGATCACGCACCTCACACCTGGGAAGAGAAGCAAAACCCCCACTATATGAAGGCACCCTCCGGGCTACCATTGGTTCAACACAGCCTGCAAAGTCTGTTGGAGCATTTTCATAATGGTATTTTCAGCCTTGAACTCATTGTTGAAAAAACCAGTCACGCAGTTGCGCAGAGATACCAGGTCAAGGAACGTGGCTATATTCGCGAGGGGTACTGGGCGGATATGGTGCTGGTTGACCTCAATACCCCCCAAACTATAAAACGCGAGTCAATTCTTTCAAAATGTGGCTGGTCACCCTTCGACGGTTATACCTTTAGGTCAACTATCGATAGCACCTTAGTGAATGGTAAATTGATGTACCAAAACCGTAAAATTGTTTCGGATCAAAAGGGTCAACGGCTGCTATTTGAACGGAGCTAACTAGCCGCTCAAACTACCTAGACAGACTATGCTGAGTTCGTTCTCAGTTCTCAGCATTTTTTCGTGCCTCGCGCTGAAGCTGTAAAACGTATCTATCCAGTTTACGTTGCTCAACTTTTCCGAGACCGTGGAACAGCAAACCGCAATAAGATACATCACGTTCCTCATCATAAAAAAAGTGGCGGATTTCAGCCTGGCTTTTTAAATAATCGCAATCAGGCAAGCTGATTTCGCACTCAGCTAATTGCTCACCGACCTCCAGTTCAGGCGATAACTGACCGGGAATTTGAAGGCGCGCACCACGCTGACTCAGATCAATCACTCTGCCTCGAGTGGAAATAGCATCTGAGTCTTGCTTACGTTCAGAACGTATAATTACCGCCTCGCAGTTTTGGGTAATACCCACGGACACCCTAAAAAACTGCCGACGCTGCTGGTAGACCAATCGATCTGGAAATCGCAGTTTATAGGTAAGCAGCCCACTTTCGCCATCCACCGATAAAATCTGATTGCCTCCAAAAAAAACAGGGATACCGCGACACAGGGCACGAATCGAAAAAATCTCGCCATTGCTCAACGCTTCATTGCCGTTTTTTGGAAGCAGTTCATCAATATAAAGGATCTGATTTTCGCTATCCACTTTAACCAGCAAACTCACATAAGGTGTCAGCCTGTCTTCAATACGCAGGGTCAATTGACTGCGGCTTTCTACAACGGCTGCAAGCGCTTTGCCGATCTCAACCGGATCCACCAAAATTTGGTCTTTTGGAATACTGGGGGGATTTACGCTATTTTTATTATCGTCACTCATTTCATCAATCTTATATATCTACAGCATTTTACTTCCCATAAACTCAAGGTTTATGGCGCTACATTTCATCGTCAAAGAACCAGTTGTTTCCCTCATTCCTGTTTCGGACTCAGGGGTTTTTCGATTCATAAATAAAACAACAGATCACCTATAAATCCGGGTTATCCCTCACTTCAAGCATAGCTCGATAGAGTAGCCCTTGAGCCGTGCCGATTAGCAGAGACTGTTGAATCATCTCCTCCTGATCAACTTCTTCAGCGTACCGCAAAAGCCTTTCAAACGTATCGATGAATGTGGCGCTGTGACGATGGCGTATCTCGGTACCAAAATACAAGTCATGCACGGGTACCGTCGTGCCATCATCACTGAACCGCATATTGATCAGCATCACCACAAAAAGCGATGTATTGCCAGTCGTGACCTGCAACCAAAATTCATCCATCTCCGTCGCAGTATGTCGCTGATTTCCCATTGGACCCTGACTGGATATATAAAGAAAACCGGCGATTACACCAAGCTGATTCAATACTAGTTCTGACATTTTTATAAAGCTGTCTCGATGGGATTGCTTAGCTTGTTCGGCCAACACCACTGTATTCTCCTGGAGTGCCTGTTGCTGTAAAAAATAACCAATCACCAGCCAAAGAAATGCCAACGGAGCAAAACCACCCTCTAGGAAGCCACCAATGGCATCAGCGGGCTGTACAACAAACTCGCGCCAGCCAACAACTTCTACAATGTAATACCCACCTAACAAGAACCAAAAAATGGTAATCACACCACCGATAGAAATAAGCAAACGATGTACGTTCCGTTCTGTACTCTGAATGTCCTTCAACATTGATATTCCTTTTCATGTAGTTTTATTCATCGCCATAAAGGCGGCCAATAAGAGCTAGGGTCGGGGAGGAGGGGCATCTTCTCAGCAGGTTTTCAGCCTATTGTATAGGCGAAAAAAACTCAATGAGCTGATATCTGTATTCATATGTCAGGTAGAGCTTCAGTGTGAAGGTTCAGCAATAAGGTATACGCCAATAGGCTCCATTACTAGATATCGCGGCAATATTATACTGAGTTGCGTAGAATAGTCCGCCCTTCCTAATCACACACTCGCCGATCTACAAAATGACCGATTTTTTTGCTAGCACTGTTCCTGGCCTTGAAGACTTACTCACCGCAGAGTTACAACAATTAGGCATCGATTCCCCAAAGGTTACTCCGGGTGGGGTCTATTTCAGCTCCGAGCTAGCCCAGGCCTATCAATTTTTATTGTGCTCCAGAGTCGCTAACCGGCTGACTTTGGTACTAGCACAGGAGAACTGCCTAACCGGCGATGATCTATACAACATCACCGAATCAGTACCCTGGGAACAACATTTCAAGATCGGTACCACCTTCGCGGTGACCTTTAACGGTAAAGCTGACTGGATTCGCAACAGTATGTTTGCAGGGCTCCGAATTAAAGATGGTGTGGTCGATCGGTTTCGGGCAAAAACCGGCGATCGCCCTGATGTGGACCCCAAAACACCACAACTGCGCGTAACTGGTTATCTTAAAAAGGATCGACTGACTCTTGGATTGGACTTAACCGGCGATAGTTTGCATCGCCGAGGTTATCGTCAACAGGCGGGCGCTGCACCACTAAAGGAAAATTTGGCCACTGCTATTATGCTGCGTTGCCGCTGGCCAGACCCTCAATTACAGCAGGAATACCTGTTAGACCCTATGTGTGGTTCAGGAACCCTGTTGATAGAAGCAGGGCTCATACTGACTCAAACCCCGCCGGGTTTATTGAGAACATCCTTTGGCTTTGAAAACTGGACTGGCCACCAACCGGACCTATGGCAGGAACAACAGGCAATCGCTACTGCCAAACGCCAAACTATCGACTCCAACACCCCTATTATCTACGGTTACGATCAGGATCCAAAAATGATCTCGATTGCCAAACGTAATATAAAAGCTGCAGGGCTTGAGGCGCTTATCCAGGTAAAGCAGGGTTCAGTAGAAAACCTCGATCCGACGCTATTTCAAAATATCGGTCGGGGATTGTTAGTCACTAACCCACCCTACGGTGAACGAATCGGCGACCAGACTGAACTGGTGCCTGTGTATAGAATCCTGGGGCAAAAATTCGCACAAATGCAGGGTTGGCGGGCCAGTATTTTTTCAGGCAACCCTGAGCTTGTTCACGAAATTCGAATTCAACAGCAACGCACTAATAAAATGAAAAATGGCGCGATCCCCTGTGTACTCGCGCATTATGGACGCTCGGATGAAGATACTGCAGAGCGCTTGGCGAATCGTGATGAAAAAACCATTCCCAAATTTTGCGATTCATTGGCCAACCGTATTAAAAAAAATCAGCGCAATTTATCTAAATGGGTCAAGAATAACGATATCCATTGTTACCGAATATACGATGCTGATATTCCTGAATTTTCTCTTGCTATTGATCGTTACGAGGATGCTTTTTGCATTCAGGAGTATGCAGCCCCTAAAACCATTGACCCGGCAACCGCTCAAAAACGTTTGATGGGTGCAGTGAAAACAGTCGCTGCAATATTCGATATCGACCAGAAAGATATTGCAGTAAAACAGCGCACCAAACAACGGGGCGATAGTCAGTATCAGCGTCTTGAGGAAAAAAATGAGTTCCTTGAGGTGCGAGAGGGGCAACGGCGGTTTTTAGTAAATCTATATGACTACCTGGATACCGGCCTGTTTCTTGATCACCGGCCGATGCGAAATGAGATTGCCCGCCGGGTTCAAGAGGCTATTCAACCATCCAACCGCAAATCGAATCGGCCCTACCGATTTCTAAATCTATTTTGCTATACCGCAACTGCAACCGTTTACGCCGCCATTGCCGGTGCGGAGCAATCGGTCAGTGTTGATATGTCCCATAGCTACTGTAGTTGGGCTATCGATAATCTTCAGCTAAATGATATTGATACCCGAAAGCATCAGGTGATTCGTGCCGACTGCATGGTTTGGCTAGAGCAGAATAATGAACAGTTTGATCTAATTTATTTGGACCCACCGACTTTTTCAAACTCTAAAAAGATGGAAGATACGCTCGAGATCCAAAGGGATCATGTTGCCCTGATTAAATCAGCAACTGCTCGTTTGGCTCCGGGTGGTATATTACTGTTTTCGAATAATTTTAGGCGTTTCAAACTCGATGAAGTTGCGCTATCCGAATTTGACATAAAAAATGTATCCCAACAACTTACTGACCGGGATTTCCAACGCAACAAAAAAATTCATCATTGCTGGGAGATTCGACCCAATTCTTCATCGAATATTCAATTAGAAATAGAAACGCCTGCTCCTGCTCCTGCTCCTGCTCCTGCTCCTGCTCCTGCTCCTGCTCCTGCTAAAAAAAAACCTTCACCATGGGATAATGCAACCAGCAAACGCACACCTCAAAAATAATTTTTGGTCCGTATAAAAAAGGCCGGTTCTGATCTGAAGGTCAGAACCGGCCTTTTAAAGCAGAGGTCTTTCAAAAAAACTTACTGTTTTTTGATTGGATGTAATCGAACGGGAAGTTCGGAAAACCCTTTAATAAAGGTAGATTTATTGCGTACAGGGGTTCCAACCACTTCAACTTTGTCAAAGCGTTTTAGAATCTCCTCCCAAATTACCCGCAGCTGCATTTCAGCTAAACGGTTACCCATGCAGCGGTGGATACCAAAACCAAATGATAGATGCTGACGCGGCTTTTCACGATCGATAATAAACTCGTAGGGCTGCTCTATCATTCTTTCATCTCTGTTTCCAGATACATACCACATCACAACTCGATCACCCTTTTTGATCTGCTGGCCACCTAAAATTGTATCTTCCATTGCTGTCCGTGCCATATGCGTAAGCGGCGTTTGCCAACGAATAATCTCTGGAACCATTGTGGAAACAAGACTGGGGTTTGCACGTAACTTATCATACTGCTCAGGAAATTCGTTGAGAGCCAATACACTGCCTGAGATCGAGTTTCGAGTAGTATCGTTCCCACCCACAATCAACAATGTCAAGTTGCCCAGGAACGTCGCCGGATCCATATCCCGCGTATCTTTGCCATGGGCAAGCATTGAAATCAGATCAAAACTAGGCGGTGCGTTCACTCGCTCATTCCAGAGCTTAGTGAATGCAGGTAGACACTCTTCCCATAAAATTCGTTCTCGCTCCTCATCCGAGGAAACGATTCCGTCGATTTCGGGAGCTGATGTTGCAACATCAGACCAATAGGTCAAATTGCGACGCTCTTCAAAGGGAAAATCGAACAAGGTAGCTAGCATCTGGGTCGTTAATTCAATGGATACTTTATCAACCCAGTTGAAAGTCTCATCTAGCGGTAAAGAATCCAGAATCGATGCGCAACGTTCACGAATAATAGGCTCAAGTTTAGCCAGGTTGGTTGGGGCGACCACACCTTGAACCGCTTTGCGCTGCTTGCCATGTTCAGGTTCATCCATTCCAATGAAATTAGGTCGGTTAAATTTCTCCTCCCGAACTCGAATTGAAACACCTCCTACCTCAGAAGAATAGATCTCCGGATGGCTTTCCACTTCCATGATCTCTTTGTAGGTTGTTACCGACCAGTAGGGAGCATTTTCAATCGAATCGGTACAGTAATGTACCGGTGCTTCATCACGCATTCGATCAAAAAACGGCCAAAAGCTATTAGTGTGAAATAACGCAGATTGTGCAATATCGTAATCTCTCAAATCAATAGAATCGGCATCCTTTCCGTACATGCTTCGCGGATCGCTTTCTGCATTTTTTATCAATTTCTCTGCTATCTTGCTCATATTATTTCTCCGAAATATTATTTTTATTTTCCGGTGTTCTTTAGGGGTGGAACTGTTTTATTTACTTTTGTATATGTGAATAAACTAGGCTCGCAGTATTCAATTCACAGTGAATGAACTCTTACTGGTAGCTCAGCAAAACCTTTAATGAAAGTCGAATGATTTCGGACTGGCTCGCCCACTATTTCGACCAACCTAAAACGTTTCTGGATCTCTTCCCATGCAATACGAATCTGCATTTCAGCTAAACGGTTACCCATGCAGCGATGGATACCAAAACCAAAGGATAGATGTTGGCGAGGTTTATCACGATCAATAATAAATTCGTTAGCTCTATCAACCATCTCCTCGTCACGATTCCCAGAGACATACCACATCACTACCTTATCGCCTTTTTTAATCTGCTTGCCAGCCAATGTGGTATCCGAGGTCGCTACCCGCATCATATGAGTAAGTGGTGTTTGCCAGCGAATAATCTCGGGGACCAGCTTAGGAATCAGCTCTGGGTGTTCACGTAATTTTTGATATTGATCAGGATTTTGATTGAGTGCCAACACACCGCCCGATAAGGAATTACGGGTTGTATCGTTACCGCCAATAATCAGCAATATAAGGTTTCCTAGAAACTCCATTGGTTTCATTTTTCGTGTGGCTTCGCCATGGGCAAGCATCGAAATTAGGTCATTTTGAGGTGGCGCATTCACTCGTTCGTTCCAGATTTCAGTGAATGCCGCCAGACATTCCAACATCACCTCTTCACGTTCTTCATCAGAACCAACCAGCCCTTCAGGGCCGGGTGCAGATGTCGCAACATCAGACCAGTAGGTTAATTTATGGCGCTGTTCAAAGGGGAAATCAAACAGGGTTGCTAGCATTTGGGTGGTGAGTTCAATGGAGACTCGTTCAACCCAATTGAAGGTTTTACCGATCGGTAAAGAATCCAGAATGCCACAGACACGACTTCGAATCAGCGGTTCTAGCAGTGCCAAATTAGTTGGAGCTACTACGCCCTGAACGGTTTTTCGCTGCTGACCATGACCTGGTTCATCCATACGGATGAAGCTGGAGGTTTGAAGATTATCAACTGCCCGGGTTAAGAGGGAGATACCCTGAGCAGAGGAGTAGATATCTGGATTACTCTCGACCTCCATAATATCTTTGTATTTGGTAACCGACCAATAGGGGCCGTGTTCTGAGTTGTTACAATAGTGAACAGGATCTTCCTTCCTCAGACGTTCAAAAAAGGGCCAGAAGGAATTGCTTTCAAACAGATCGGCCTGAGCCACATCAAATTCATCCAGTGGAATTGAGTATGGGTCACGCCCTATCATATTATTATTTTGAACAACTGCGCTCATCTGATTCACCTCGAGGATTATTATTTTTATAGATCGACCAACGAGTCAATATTCGGCAATTTTTCTTTTAGAACATGTAATACTGTATCTCAATTAGATCCAATGAAAAATTCGAGACTTATTGGATATCAACCCCCTTTAGGCCACTCGCCAAATAACGAATTTTTAAAGGGGTTGATGGTTGGTGCTTTTTACAAAAAATCTCTATCAGAGTGGATGAACTCGTACAGGCAATTCCGTGTAGCCTTTTACAAAGGTGGAAGCGTTTCGAACTGGCTCACCCACCACTTCGACTTTAGAAAACCGCTTTGCGATCTCTTCCCAGACAATCCTCAACTGCATTTCCGCCAGGCGGTTACCCATGCAACGATGGATACCAAAACCAAAGGAAAGGTGCTGACGAGGTTTTTCACGATCGATAATAAAATCATCGGCATTCTCGATCGAGTCGCTATCACGGTTACCTGAAACGTACCACATAACGACTTTATCACCCTTTTTAATTTGCTTGCCATGCAGGACAGTATCCTGCGTAGCGGTGCGGCGCATGTGGGTCAATGGCGTCTGATAACGAATAATTTCAGGTACCATTTTGGGAATCAACTCAGGGTGCTCCCGTAGTTTTTGATACTGATCTGGGTTTTCATTCAAAAATAACACACCTCCGGTAAGGGAGTTACGAGTAGTATCGTTACCACCGACAATCAGTAACATTAAGTTACCTAAGAACTCATAGGGCTGCATGTTACGAGTGGATTCACCATGGGCAAGCATGGAGATCAGATCGTTTTGTGGTGGTGCATTCACGCGCTCATTCCAGAGTTTCGTAAAGGCCTCCAGGCATTCAAGCAATACAGCTCGGCGCTCTTCTATTGTCTCAACAAGCCCATCAGGCCCCGGAGTTGTGGTAGCGACATCAGACCACCAGGTCAGGTTTCTACGTTCTTCAAAGGGAAAATCAAATAAGGTTGCAAGCATTTGGGTTGTAAGCTCAATCGAAACCAGATCAACCCAGTTGAAAGTCTCGCCTACCGGAAGTGAATCCAAAATGCTGCACACTCTTTCGCGAATGACCGGCTCTAGCATTGCAAGGTTAGTGGGTGCAACGACACCCTGAACCGTTTTACGCTGATCGCCATGTTGTGGCTCATCCATAGCAATAAACATGGTGACCGGAAATTCCTCCGTTGACATCTGAACAATGCCGATACCGTCGGCAGAAGAATAGATCTCAGGGTTACTCTCGACTTCCATGATATCTTTGTAGTTCGTCACCGACCAATATGGCCCGTACTGTGATTCTGCACAGTAATGCACAGGATCCTCTTTACGAAGGCGTTCAAAAAACGGCCAAAATGCGTCAGCCTTGAATAGCGCGGGTTGCGCCACATCAATTTCATCTAGAGGGATAGAATAGGGATCCTGGCCCAACATTGTGTCAATTTCTTCGTTCATTACTGCACTCATCGCGTCTCTCCTTAGGTTGGATACGTTGTTGGCAAGCCATCTGTCACCAACAAGTGGAATTCAATTTAAATAAAGCGCACAGCTGTAACATTTATAACAACAACCACTATACACCACTTGAGGGTAAGGGCACCTTATCAGCTAGGCATAAAAAAACCCGCTGTTATGCAGCGGGCTTATTTACTAACGAAGAATCAAATCAGCTGGGGAAACTCAACCAGACAAATCGATCATATTCACCCTCGAGGCTATAAAGGATGTACTCGAACAGGCAGATCCGAATAACCTTTTACAAAAGTGGAACGATTGCGCACAGGCTCACCTACAACTTCAACTTTAGAAAAGCGTTTAGAGATCTCTTCCCAGGCTATACGAAGCTGCATTTCCGCCAGACGATTACCCATGCAGCGATGAATCCCAAAACCAAAAGATAGATGTTGCCGAGGTTTATCTCGGTCGATAATAAACTCGTAGGGATTGTCGATCATCTCTTCATCACGATTACCCGATACATACCACATAACCAGGCGGTCATCTTTTTTGATCTGTTTGCCTCCGAGGGTAGTATCGCAAAGAGCTGTTCGCGCCATATGTGTCAAGGGGGTTTGCCATCGGATGATTTCTGGAATCATTTTTGGAATCAGATCCAAATTTTCGCGTAACTTCTGGTACTGATCCGGGTTTTCGTTAAGTGCTAATACACCGCCAGTCAGTGAGTTACGGGTTGTATCGTTACCGCCAACAATCAACAGAATCAGGTTCCCGAGAAACTCCATTGGCTGCATGTGGCGAGTTTCTTTCCCGTGAGCAAGCATTGAAATCAGATCACTGGTGGGTTCTGCATTCACACGTTCATTCCACAGTTCAGTAAAAGCCGGCAAGCACTCTTCTATGAGAATACGTTCTCGCTCATCTTCAGATTCAACGAATTTATCAATTTCCGGGCTACAAGTCGCCACATCGGACCAGTAGGTCAGCTTGCTTCGATCTTCGAAGGGAAAATCAAACAAAGTTGCCAGCATTTGAGTGGTTAATTCAATTGAAACTCTATCAACCCAGTTAAAGGTTTCACCAACGGGTAATGAATCAAGGATTTCAGCAACCCTGCCTCGGATAAGAGGTTCAAGAATAGCCAAGTTGGTCGGCGCCACAACGCCCTGAACCGTTCTTCGTTGGTCGCCGTGCTGAGGTTCATCCATCGCAATAAAACTAGTGGTATTAAAACTATCACGGTTTTCACGAATTGATATACCTAAAGCAGATGAATAAATCTCAGGATTACTCTCCACTTCCATAATGTCTTTGTATTTTGTGACCGACCAATAGGGGCTATGCTCAATTGAATCTTCACAGTAATGAACTGGATCTTCTTTACGGAGTCGATCAAAGAACCCCCACATAGTATTTGTGTGGAATAGAGCTGATTGAGCAATGTCGTATTTTTCTAACGGTATGGAATATGGGTCTTTTCCATACATATTACGGGAATCTTGAGATGCCATTTCTATGGCATTATTGGCTGCAGCATCTGTCATTTTATTATTATCCTTTTTTGTGACTCATAATTCACATATAACAAAAAAAGGGCGATGCCCATTCTGAAAATCAGCACCGCCCTCAAATCTATTTGATTTAAACTACTTCCTAAAACTGGAACTCAGGCAAACGTACTTTAAGCCCTTCCATTTCATCCGTTACCGGTATCTGACAGCTGAGGCGAGACGTTTCCTGACGATCAGGGTTAAGACTCATGATCGCTTCTTCTGCATCATTGGTATTACCAACTCTTGGGAACCATGCTTCATCAACGTATACGTGACAAGTTGCACATGCACACTCACCGCCGCAATCTGCATCGATACCTGGTACCAGGTTATCAACCGCAGCATTCATCACGCTGGTACCGTTCTCGGCATCAACTACCATTTCTTCACCATCATGTTTTACAAAAGTAATCTTGGTCATTTTATCGGTTTAACTCCAGTTAACTATTTTTTATAAATTAGGCGGACAGCATCTTAACAAACTAAGACAATGCCCGCCTAGTGGATCCTAACGCCTACTTAGCCAGGGGACGAAGCTGAACAGGAAGCTCTGCATAACCTCGAACGAAAGGAGAGTAGTTACGTACCGGCTCACCAACCACTTCTACTTTTTCAAAGCGCTTGAGAATTTCTTCCCATGTTACACGCAGCTGCATTTCCGCTAAGCGATTACCCATGCAGCGGTGAATACCGAAGCCAAAGGATAGATGCTGCCTCGGTAATTTACGGTCAATGATGAAATCATCCGCATTTTCGATTACCTCGGAATCACGGTTCCCTGACAGGAACCACATAGCAACCTTGTCACCTTTCTTAATATTTTGACCTTGCAGAACGTAGTCTTCTGTTGCAGTACGACGCATATGGGTCAGTGGCGTTTGGTAACGAATGATTTCAGGAATCATTTTTGGAATCAGGCCATGGTTCGCACGTAATTTGTCATATTGATCAGGATTTTGATTCAGGAACAAAACACCGCCAGACAGTGAATTACGAGTCGTATCGTTGCCACCAATAATCAGCAACATCAGGTTACCCATGAATTCCATAGGACCCATATCACGAGTTTCTTTACCGTGGGCGAGCATGGAAATGAGGTCACCCTTGGGTGGCTCATTTACGCGCTGATTCCACAATTTAGTAAAGGCTGGCAGACACTCAGTCAGAAGAATATTTTGACGTTCCTCAATGGACTGAATAAGTGCATCTGGGCCGGGGATAGTAGTCGCAACATCAGACCAGTAAGTCAGATTACGACGTTCTTCGAATGGGAAATCGAAAAGAGTTGCAAGCATTTGACCTGTCAGTTCAATAGATACCTTATCTACCCAGTCAAAGGTTTCATTTACAGGCAAGGTATCGAGAATACCTACAATACGCTCACGAATAACTGGCTCCAACACTGCCAAGCTAGGCGGCGCAACGATACCTTGAACGGTTTTGCGTTGGTCTCCGTGTTTTGGCTCATCCATAGCGATAAACATTGAAATATCAAAGTCAGGATCTGGATCGACCAACGTGATAGATGGTTCCGAAGAAAACACAGCAGGGTTGTTTTCCACTTCCATGATATCTTTGTATCGGGTCACTGACCAATACGGGCCATTCTCAGAGTCCTTGCAATAGTGAACAGGCGCTTCTTTACGCAATCGCTCAAAGTACGGAAGTTCCGTTCCTGACATAAATAGCTCGGGTTGAGATACATCGTAATCCTCTAGAGGAATACTGTACGGATCTTTACCGAACATGTGGTTAAATTCTTGCTCAGCTACGCTCATAATTAAATCTTCCTAGTTCTGTTAAAAAATACGGGAACCCAACTATAAAACGCTGCATTCCACACACGAAAAAGCGGCATTGAGATTTTACACCCATGCCGCTTCAAACTCTACAACCAAACCGGTTGCTATAAATTCTCTAAAATTGAAACTCGGGCAAACGTACCTTGAGCCCTTCCATTTCATCCGTTACCGGAATCTGACAGCAGAGGCGAGACGTTTCCTGACGATCAGGATTAAGGCTCATGATCGCTTCTTCCGCATCATTAGTATTTCCAACTTTTGGAAACCATGCTTCGTCAATGTATACGTGACAGGTTGCACATGCGCACTCACCGCCGCAATCCGCATCGATACCTGGTACCAGGTTATCAACCGCTGCATTCATCACGCTGGTGCCGTTCTCGGCATCAACCACAATTTCTTCATCATCATGTTTTACAAAAGTAATCTTGGTCATTTTACTGCTCTATCCTTACTTAACAATCTTTATAAATTAGCGGGTACATCCGATCAAAAAACATACCCACTACACTTGTTCCTATCCTCTTGGATACTAAATATAGACTTCTAAATACTTACTTCGCTTTAGGACGAAGTTGAACAGGCATTTCTGTGAAACCTCTCACGAGAACAGAGTATGCACGCTCCGGCTTACCAACAAGCTCTACTTTCTCGAAACGTTTGAGAATCTCTTCCCAGGTTACGCGCAGTTGCATTTCTGCTAAACGGTTACCCATGCAGCGATGAATGCCAAAACCAAAGGACAGGTGCTGACGAGGGCGTGCTCGGTCGATGATAAATTCGTTTGGACGATCAATCACCTCTTCATCACGGTTTCCGGAAAGGAACCAGATAGCGACCTTGTCACCTTTCTTGATATTTTGGCCACCAAGAACCGTATCCTGAGTTGCGGTGCGGCGCATAAGAGTTAACGGTGTTTGGTAACGAATAATTTCAGGCACCATTGTCGGAATTAAAGAAGGGTCCGCCATCAATTTTGCATATTGATCGGGATTTTCATTCAAAAATTTCACACCACCAGAAAGCGAGTTACGAGTAGTGTCGTTACCACCAACAATCAATAAAACCAAGTTACCCATGAACTCCATAGGGTTCATATCGCGAGTCTCTTTACCGTGCGCCAGCATTGAGATCAAGTCACCTTTAGGCGGCTCGTTAACCCGTTGATTCCACAACTCAACGAAAGCAGGCAAGCATTCATTAAGAAGAATATCACGGCCCTGCTCTCTTGTTTCAACCAATCCACCCGGCTCTGGAATGGCTGTAGCGACATCCGACCAATAGGTTAATTTACGACGTTGCTCAAACGGGAAATCAAATAAAGTAGCCAGCATCTGCCCCGTCAACTCAATAGAAACTTTATCTACCCAGTTAAAGGTTTCGTTAACAGGCAACGTATCAAGAATACCTGCGATACGCTCCCGAATTACGGGCTCAAGGCTAGCTAGACTGCTCGGCGCAACAATATCTTGAACTGTCTTACGTTGGTCACCATGTTTTGGCTCATCCATCGCAATAAACATTGAAATATCAAAATCTGGCTCTGGATCCGCCAGCGCAATGCTCGGCTCAGAAGAATATATTTCAGGATTACTCTCAACCTCCATGATGTCTTTATAGCGTGTCACTGACCAGTAGGGGCCATGCTCAGAGTCTTTGCAGTAGTGAACCGGAGCCTCCTTACGAAGGCGTGTAAAATACGCATCCTGGGTGTCAGATTGGAACAATTCAGGCTGATTCATATCATATTCATCAAGAGGAATACTATAAGGATCACGGCCAAACATGGTGTTAAATTGATCTCTTGCTACGCTCATAATTAAAATCTTCCAAGTAATTAAAACTCATCAAAATCTAGTACTACAACCTCTGCCAAAAAGCCGCCTAAAATGTAATCTTTAGGCTGATATTCGCCAGCTGACCCACCACTGAACCCAACAAGTCAGCACTTTATCAGCTTTTCTTGTTACATTGCAAGATAGTAGGACAATTCGACAATGACTGAATTATATATCGGCGGAGATCAGCAAAAGTTGATCTCCGTCAATTTATTAACACTACTCAGATAAAACCAGATCTTTTAGAGGGGTATCCGCATCAGACAAACCATCAAGATTTAATTTCTTTCCATATAGCTGTTTTGCAGCCATAAAATCACCAGGACAATTGACAGCGTCAACCGCTACTAGCGCTCCATCCTTTAGATATAGAACTGAGAATTTATTCGCTGATTTATCCCCACGAACTACCTGCGTATCACCATCAGCTGAAAAACCAACCATCTGTAACTTGAGCCCATATTGATCAGACCAGAACCAGGGTACAGCCGCATAGGTTTTATCTTTACCCATCATGTTAGCCGCAACCACACGGGCTTGGTCCGCCGCGTTGGGTACAGATTCCAGGCGCAATCGACGGCCCAAAATAGGATTCGGGTGGTTTGCGCAATCACCGGCTGCGTACACATCTTCAGCTGAAGTGCGGCACCGTTCGTCGACTACAATACCGTTATCACATTCGATACCCGCTTCAGAAGCCAGCTCAGTGTTCGCAATAATACCTATCCCAACAATGACCATATCCGCTTCGATACGCTCATCACCACAACAAACGTGAGTAACACTATCTTCACCATCAAAACCACTTACACCGGTATCTGTGAGCACATTGACACCCTTACTAGTGTGCAGCTCATCATAATACGCGCTCATTTCCGGCGTCGTTACACGCTGTAAAATCCGATCTGCAGCCTCCAGAACGGTAACATTCATGCCGCTCTCTTTCGCTACAGCTGCCACCTCAAGGCCAATATAACCGCCACCAACGATTACCAGATTTTTCCCGGAAGCCATTGCGGTCTTAATTCGATTCACATCATCCAGTGTCCTCAGATAGTAGATTCCACCCAGGTCACTGCCTTTGATATTCAGAATTCTGGCTCGACTACCGGTCGCAATGAGTAATTTGCTGTACTCAATCACCTCTCCACCTTCAACCGTCACTGTTTTAGCAGCAGTATCAATTTTCTCTGCTCGTGTACTGGTTCTCATAGTGACATTTTTTTCGGTATAGAATTTCTCTGCTCGCAGATATAGCCGCGCACTTTCATGACCGGCAAGGTATTCCTTTGAAAGAAGAGGTCGAGAATATGGAATATGAGACTCATCACCAATAATGATGATCTCTTCGTCACTACCTTCCTGTCGCAAACTGGCTGCTGCCTGTCCTGCTGCTTGTCCTGCACCGATTATTACAATTGCCATGCTTACTCCTGTGTTTACTACTTATCTGTGTTTCTAATTAATAAAAAGGGACTGAAAACCCAAACCGGGCGATTATAAACAACCACTCCCAATGAAAACTAATCGATATCAATTACGCATCAATTCTCGCGGATGCAGTTCCCGATACCACCTCTTCTCCTTTCTGATTTTTGGTGGAAACCACCAGATCAACAAAATGCTCACCACCCTCTTCTCGCAACTCTTTAATCGTTGCGGTTGAGGTCAGGTCATCTCCAGGCCAAACCTGCTTGGAAAACCGAACGCCGAAGTTGGTTAATCGCCCATCGCCAACATAGTTAGTCAGCATTTTTCCGGTCATACCCATAGTCAGCATTCCGTGGGCAAATACAGTGGGATAACCCGCTACCTGTGTCGCGAAAACCTCATCACTGTGGAGAGGATTATAGTCACCGGATACGCCTGCGTACTGTACGAGCTGGGTACGCTTCAAATCTTCTACGATAACCTCTGAGTAGGTATCACCTACGCTTAGTTGTATTGCACTTAATGCCATCTCAGCCTCCTATTGCTCTACAGCTCGTTCAGTTTGAACACCCACAGAGCGGGCCGTCACTACCAACTCACCGTTTTGATCGCGGTACTCAGTAATGCTTTCACGGAACTTAAGCTTGCCGGATCGTCGGCCCTCTTTTTCCCAGGTTTTGCCTTCCTTAGTAATCGCCGTTAATACATCACCGGGCTCCAGGTTTCGATGGTACTCGTAGTGTTGTTCAGCATGCAGACCGCGGCCGCTGCCGGTATCTTCACCCTCTTTCTTTTTGATGCCGGTTGCCTCCTTACCAGAACCGAACCATGGTTGACCAATCTTGGGGCGCATCGTGTTGTCAGGGTTAAACTGAGCGCTCGCTTGCACAAAGGTCGGTGGCGCAATTACGCCACCTGGCTCGGTTTTGCTGGCTGCTTCAGCATCGTGATAGATTGGGTTCGCATCGCCTATCGCATGTGCAAATAGCATGATATGACCGGCCTCAACCGGAAACTTGTCTGCTGCCACGGGTCAACTCCCTTTTTTAGGCTTTAAAAAAAGATCGAGCTTAAGCAATGGAACAGCAGGATTCAAGTCTAATTGTCCTACAATATTACCCGAGACACTTGGAGCTAACCCAAACCATGATTACAATGGCCGCTTTTTTGGTATTGATCAGATCATGCATCCACCTAAAGTTGGTTTTATCAGTCTCGGTTGCCCTAAAGCACTGGTTGACTCTGAGCGAATTCTCACCCAGCTGAGAATTGAAGGCTATGAAATCACGCCGAAGTACAAAGGCGCTGGTTTGATTATCGTTAATACCTGCGGGTTTATTGATGCAGCTAAGGCAGAATCCATTGCCACTATCGGCGAAGCACTTGAAGAAAACGGTCGTGTAATTGTGACCGGCTGTATGGGGGTTCGGGATGATGACATCTCAAAAATTGACGACCGGGTGCTTTCGGTATCCGGTCCCCAGGCATACGAACAGGTGATGGCTGCGGTACATGAACACCTGCCCTATCAAGCCCAGCACGACCCGCTGCAATCTCTGGTGCCACCCCAGGGAATCAAACTCACCCCGCGCCATTACGCCTATCTGAAAATCTCGGAAGGCTGCAATCAGACCTGCAGCTTCTGCATTATTCCTTCTATGCGCGGCCGTTTGGTCAGCCGCCCTATTGGTGATCTGCTGACCGAAGCTCAAGGGCTAGTAAATGCCGGCGTAAAAGAGTTGTTGGTGATTTCGCAAGATACCGGCGCCTACGGCGTTGATACCAAATACAAAATGGACTTCTGGAACGGCCAGCCAATCAAAACCCGGATTCAGGAGTTGATGGTTGCACTGGGCAATATGGGTGTTTGGGTGCGACTGCACTATCTATACCCCTACCCTCATATCGACAAATTGCTGCCATTGATGGCAGAAAACAAAATCGCCCCTTACCTGGATATTCCCTTTCAGCACGCCAGCCCTCGTATTTTAAAGCTGATGAAACGGCCTGGTGATACCGATAAAATACTAAAACGCATCGCAAAGTGGCGAGAGATCTGCCCCGACGTATGTATACGCAGCACCTTTATTGTTGGGTTCCCCGGTGAAACCGACGAGGATTTTGAGATGTTGCTGGACTTTATTGAAGAAGCACAATTAGACCGAGTCGGTTGTTTCCAGTACTCCCCAGTCGATGGCGCTGATGCCAATGAGCTACCTAGCCCGGTTGCGGATGAGATCAAACAGCAACGTTTCGACCAGTTTATGCAGCTTCAGCAGCAGATCAGCGCTGCCAAACTACAGAACAAAATTGGCTCAATTCAGCAGGTCTTAATCGATGAGATCACTGATTTTGGTGCGATAGGGCGCACCTATGCGGATGCCCCGGAAATCGATGGCCAAGTTCACATCGAAACAGATTTGGCGCTTAACCCCGGGGATATGGTTTCAGTGCGAATTGCCGGAGCGGATGAGTATGACCTCTGGGGAGGTATCGAATAGAGGTCGCCGGTATGCCTATTGCCCGATATTAAGAATATTGAGCTTGCCGTACTGTTGTTTTTCTTCCGATTGAAGGTCAGGATCAAAACTGGCGACCCTGGGCAGATCCTTGGAACCGCCATTAACCTTCATTTCTTCAAAGTCGAACAGTGCCCGATCCGCCAGATGTGACGGCACAACGTTCTGAATACTGGAAAAAATCACATCGAGTCGACCGGGCTGCTTACGTTCCCAGTCCTGCAACATCCCTTTAACGACCTGTCGTTGCAGATTTTCCTGAGAGCCACAAAGATTGCAAGGAATGATAGGAAACTGCTTTAACGCGGCGTAAGCCTCAATATCACTTTCCTTACAATATGCTAACGGGCGAATAACCGTATTTTTACCGTCGTCACTTTGTAGCCGCGGTGGCATCGCTTTTAACTTGCCGCCATGGAACATATTTAGAAACAAGGTTTCCATAATATCGTCACGGTGATGCCCCAGGGCAATCTTGGTCGCGCCAATTTCATCGGCGAAACTGTATAAAATCCCACGTCGCAATCGTGAACACAAACCACAGGTCGTTTTACCCTCCGGTACTTTATCCTTCACAATACTGTAGGTATCCCGCTCTACAATATGGTATTCAACACCGATACTGTCTAAATACTCAGGCAATATATGTTCTGGAAACCCCGGCTGCTTTTGATCCAGATTCATTGCCACCAGCTCAAACTCCACCGGTGCGTGTTTTTGCAAATTCATTAAGACATCAAGCATCGCGTAGGAATCTTTACCGCCAGACAGACAAACCATTACGCGATCACCTGGCTCGATCATACTAAAGTCTTCAATCGCCCTGCCGACATTTCTGCGTAATCGTTTACTCAGCTTGTTAATATCAGTCCGCTGTTTTTTAGAAAATTCCTGAGTCATCGATATGCCTGTTTGAACACCCTACAAAAAGTGGATTTTATACGAAAAACTACTGGCCTACACAGCTAAGAATCAAACTAGAAAGCCTCAACCATGAAAAAACCCGTCATTATCTTTATACCCGGCTTTAAGGGTAGCTTTCTGCGCCAACACAGCAGTCGCCGACTGGTATGGCCATCCCCCTGGCAGATCTATTTCGGAAACAAATCACTACAGCTGCCAATCCAGCCAAACCAGAAAGGTTTACTTGAACTTTATTCGAGCGAGGTATTGCATAAAATCACTCTAGTTCCGGGACTTTTTGAGATTAAATTTTATGACTACTGGCTAAAAATACTTAAACAGAATTTTGGTAAAACCCACCAGATTATCGGTTTTGATTATGACTGGCGGCTGGATAATTTTGAGGCTATTCAAAAGCTCGATCAACTGATCAAACAACTCAACCAACATCACGACAGGCCTATTACGCTGATATCCCACAGCATGGGTGGCCTGATCGCAAGTTACTATCTGCGCTATGGGGGTCAGGATTTTGAGTCGGCACAGGAAAACTGGAAAGGTGCAGAACAGGTCGGCCATATGATCTTTGCCGGGGTGCCTTTTCGCGGCACCGCTTCGATGTTTAGAAGCATTCAGATTGGCATGCGCACAGAGCAAAATCGCAGGCTGCTATGCCAACCTGCTGTTGCATCGTTTCCATCCAGCTACCAGTTGATGCCAAAACCAGGTATTTCATTTCTCAGCAAGCTCGACGGCACACCTCTGGAACAGGATATCTTTTGCGGACAAAACTGGTCTGACAATCAGTGGGGGCTGTTCGAATCAGGAAAGCAACAGGCCGAGCGACTATTTACCAATACTCAGTTGGAAAGGGCTTCGCAGTTTATAAAACAGATTCACAAACCTGCAGAACAGGAAGTTCCCAAAAAACTTGAGGTCCTCAACGTGATTGGCAGGGGTTACGACACACCGGAGCAAATTTACGTTGATCGAAATGAAAGCGGCGGCTGGAGTATTCTCAGCAGTCAAGATGCAAAGCGACACCCAGAGATCCCCGACCCCCATCGTATTTACGGCGATGGCGACTACAACGTTACGGTTTCATCGGCTCAGCTTCCTGAATCATTTACCGCTTTTGAGCATCAAACCCTCTATTCAGAACATGAGCACAGCGCACTCTACGACGACCCCATCATTCAACAGCAGATCATCGATCTAATAAAAGAAGGTGCATTAACTAGCTGAATTGAATCACAGCGTATCACTCAGGCTTAAGAATTTTTACCCGTTCACTCAAAGCAGGGGTGAATATTTTGTACAACACGGGTACCAGCAGCAAAGTGAGGAAAGTCGACACAATGAGCCCTCCGATAATTGCCCATCCCATCGGAGCCCACATTGTACTCCCTGAGAGTGTCAGCGGTAGCAACCCACCGATGGTGGTCAAGGTGGTTAACACAATGGGGCGAAAGCGAGTTTTCGCAGCCTGCAGAATCGCCTCTGTCACCGCCTGACCAGTAGCGATCTGCCCGTTGGCATAGTCCACCAAAATAATCGAATTATTCACAACAATACCAATCAGGCTGGTCAGCCCAACAAAAGCCGTAAAAGAGAAGGTGTAACCCGTAACCAGCAACGCCAAAATGGCGCCGGTAATTGCAAACGGGATCGCAATAAACACGATCAGCGGCTGTAAAAAGGAACGGAATTGCAGCACCAACACCGCAAATATCCCCAACAGCGCAATAATCAGGGTTTTCATCATCCCGTTAAAGCTCTCATCCCTATCTTCCTGTTCGCCACCAATTAAAAACCGATAACCCGGTGGCAACTCAACTTGATCCAACATTTCAAATACCTGACCTCCTACCTCGGCTATCGAATAACCGATATCAACATAGGCGGAAACCTTTGCCGCCCGCACCATATCACGGTGCTGAAAATAGGCAGGTGCAGACTCTAGCTCAAAGGTAGCCAGCTGTCGCAACGGTACCAACTGACCTCGCATGTTGGAGACATTCGCCTTGCGCAAATCATCAAGCCTGGCTTCACCTCGGTTATTGAGTTTGATAACAATCGGATAATCTTCACCGGACGGATCCCGGTAGGAGGCGACTTCACTACCGACCAATGTTGCTCGAACCACCGAGTCAATGCGACTCAGGGGCACACCTAAGAGTGCAGCTTTATCGCGATTGATATTTACCTGCAGTTCAATCCGGGTTTTAGCGATACCATTATCGATATTGATGGTACCAGGTATGCTACGAATTACATTTTCCAGCTCGATACTTAATCGTTTAAGTGTCTCTAGTTCATCGCCAACAATGCGTACCTCAATGGGTGCACCGCTGCCTGCGCCCTGCTGAAATTCACGAAGGTTTAGGGTTGCCCCAACGTAGCTGTCTAAGTGGGCTCGAATTTTTTTAATCATCGCCTGGCTTTGCGCCATTGGGATATCTTCATGCTGAACAAATAGCTGACCGATGGTCGGTGTCTCAGAGCTGGGGAATTCATTGTAATAGACCGCTGGGTTTGCACGACCCACGTTCGTGGCCACATCCGTAATTTCAGGAATGGTTGCCAGGTATTGCTCAACCTCCTCCGTAACTCGGTTGGTACTTTCGAAATTACTGTTTTCGGGCAGAGAAATATTAATCAGGAATTGGGGTTTTTCTGCATTGGGAAACAGGCTGACTCCTACTAAAGGAAAAAGCGACAGGCTCGCCACAAATAACAGTACGGCTATAACAATAACTACGAATGGATGCTTTAGACAGCGCCGTACTGTGCGTCCATGCAGATTTGCCAGCCAGCTTAAACTGACCACTCCGGTCGCTACCAACCTATCACTACGCCTTTTTTTTGAGAGTAGTATTTTACTCGACAGTAATGGGGTAATGGTCAATGCAAAAACCAAAGAGGAAATCAGTGCGAAGATAACGGTCAGGGGCATTGATCGAATAAAGGTACCCGTATCCGTTTGTAGCCAGGCAATCGGCAGAAATGACAACACCGTAGTCACCGTACCACTCACAACCGCCCAACCCACTTCACTAGTACCTGCCGCAACCGCAGTTAACCCTCTCTCCCCTTTGTCGATATGCCGGCCGATATTTTCAATGACAACGATAGCGTTATCTACAAGTAAGCCCAACGCAATCACTAGCCCAACAATACTCATCTGCTGCAGGCCAAAACCGGTTAGATCCAGCCAGCCCACTGCAATTAATATCGACAATGGAATCGCTGCGGTAACGATAAATGAAGCACGAAACCCCAACACCAGCACTACGACAATCGCAACCAGGGCAAGGCCCTGTATTAAATTTAGAAAGAAGCCGTTAATTCGCTTGGTGACGCTTTGCGCCTGCTCCAGCACAATTTCAGAGGTAACACCCACAGGCAGTTCTTCTGAATATTTAGAAAGCGCTTCATTAAGTCCTTCAGTAACTTGATATATATTACTCCCCTCCCGCTGAACAACCGTTACAAATACACAACGTTTACCGTTGAAGCGGGTTCGGTAGGTTTGAATATCATCAGCCTTTAATATATTGGCAACATCTTTCAAATAGATCAGGTTGTCCCCAACACTTTTTACCACAGTCCAGCCGATCTGATCGAGGGATTCATAGTCACCGCTGGAGCGCACATTAAAACGTCGTGTCCCCATATTGACATGACCACCAGGGATATTTTTTGCGGTGGATACGATCGCATCACTTAACTGATCGATCGATATATTGAGGGTCAGCATTTTGTCGGGATCAATTACAATTTGGACTTGCTGGCCCGGATAACCCCAGGTTTCAACTTTTTTAACACCAGAAACCCGTTCAAAACGTTTTTCGAGTTTTTCAGCAATAATTTCTAATTCCGCATATTTTTCAAACTCTGAAACCAGAGCCACTTGAAACATGGTGACATTGGAGGGGGAGTTTCGTTTTACTTCTAGTTTTCTTAAACCTGCGGGTAACTGACCACGTATTTCTGCAAGGGTACGTTGCACATCATCATATTTATCATCAGGGTCACTGCCATAGAGAAATTCAACGTAACCGGTGGCCAGTCCATCGCGAATGTTAAATTGAATTTTTTTTACATCCTCCAGCTCATTAATCGCATCTTCAATCGGATCAACGATCATTTTTTCCATATCGACGGGTGTAGTGCCTGGGTATACAGCAACTATAGTTGAAGACGCAAAGTCAAACTGAGGGTCTTCAGATCGCGGCATTGAAAAGAATGAAAAAGCACCAAGGGATAGCACTAAAATCAGCAATACCAACGTAAACTGGGGGTTGTTCAAGGCATGATATGGAAGCTTCATGGGTTAACTGCAGCTCCCATGCGAGGGGAAGGAACAGGAAACCCCTGCTGATCTACCGCATGAACGAAGTCACCACTCTGCAATCGTTTTACACCACTCAACACCACTTCATGATGGCCTTCTAAACCATCACTAACCGCCACTTCATCCTGATACAAAAAAGAAATTGCAATAGGTATTCGTTCAACTCGACTGGTCGAACGGTCAAAAAGATATACCTGCGCCTCATCCACATTGGAATCTACCAGTGACTCAATTGGCACATAAAACAGTTCCTGACGTTTTTCAGGGTTAATAATAGCGCTGGCCACCATGCCGGAAAATAATTTTAGCTCGCCACTATCCACAGATATTTCAACCGAAAAAATCCCGCTTTTACTATCAACGACCTGGGAAATTTCTGCGACCCGTCCATCAAAGCTTTCCCCTGGGTAGGCATCCAAAAACAGTTCAACCCGATCACCCAAAGAAACACGAACAATATCTCGATCAATTAAACCTGCCCGTACAATCCAGCCACCGTTTTTTGACCCCATAACAAAAACAGTTTGGCCAGGCTGCACCAGTTCATTAACCTCCAATTCACGACGCAGAATATAGCCGGCAACCGAAGCACGAATTTCAGAATATTTCTGGTTAAATTTCGCAACTTTTAGGTCGGCTCTACGGAGAGTTAATTCTGTCTCAGCATCCTGCAGCTTTTGTTTAGAGAGTACATTTTGTTTATTCAGACTAGCTACACGTTTGATATCACGCTTTGCCTTTTGGTAAGCCGCTTCTGCCTGCGCAACCGCAGCTTCTACTTCTTCCAGATCCAACCGGGCCAACAACTGACCTTCTTCAACATAATCACCTTCATCCACTAAAACCTGATCAACTAACCCACCGGTCTTAAAAGCAAGTTTTATTTCGATTTTGTTATGTAAGCGCCCACTGACATCAATTGGAATGCTGCGCTGGTCTCTGCGTATTTTTTTAACCACTACCGTGATCGGCTTCAGTTTTTCAGGAGCACCGTCAGCATAAGAAACTAATGGGACGAGAAGATATGATATGGATAACAAACCAACTAGCGCGCGTTGAAAATTCGCCCAATATTTTAGGCGGGAAGTAATATTCAGCATATTGATCACTGTGTGTACATCAGGTTGAGCAACGACTAACCATCGCTATTATTATAAGTTTCGGAACTTATCAGCGAAACCATACAAAAACAATAGACACCAGCACTGAGCCCTGACTAAAAAGAGCCAGTGGAACAATATTGGAATCAGTTTTGAGTTCTTCAGAACGGTATCAAAAATCCAACAGATACGGAGGTCGCCTGCCAATTAACCTCGTTTAATCGAGTCACTGCAATGGTATTATCGGAGAAGAATATCCTGTCGATACCCGGCTCTGCCCGCCAGTCCTGTAGTTGGGCTGAAAACAACCATCGCCAACTGTAATTTGAAGTGATCATTAAATTCAGCGCTACAAGGTCTCCTCTTGCATCCGCTACGTGCTCAAAACTCTTCGGGTGCTGAAAATCAGATCGTAAATTCCAGTTGCCCACACCTAAGTATTCCCCTTCATGGTGCTCAAACAACAAACTGATTTCAACATCAGGGGTGATACCAAGCACCAATTCTATTCCCCACCAGGGGCCATACCACTCTGCCTGATAACTGCTATCAAGGCCCGTAATTGGCCCAAGCACAGGCGTTCTTCCGGAGGATGCGATGGTCTGCATACCATCGGTCATTGTGAAATCCTGACGATGGTAGGAATACCCAACCAAAGGAGTGATGCGTAGCGATGGCGCATTGCTAGCCCCAAAGACTATCGGATAGCCAATAGCCCCGCTTGCATCACCTAAATACCCATTAGATGAATTGTTATTGGAACGAGAAAACTCGAGCGAACGATCATTCCCATCATAATCTGAGTCTTGATTTTCACCCTTCTGTGTTGAAGCTAGCGCCACACTTACACGGTAATACAAACGATTCGAAAGCAGCCCCGAAAGGTTAATTTCTAGTTGTGCTGAGCGGACTTCATCCCAGGTTAACTCAGAAAGAATATTGGGGGTAAAACTACCGGAAAGGTCCGAGGCAATATTCCAGTCGAGCTGGTCGTACCGATAGCCGAATCGATAGGAAACAGTAGATTCCCCACCTTGAACATTTCGCTCTTCTGCCACCGAATATTCGGAGTACAAACTCAATAACGATAGGACGACAACCATGGCAATTAACAAACATTGAAAACTGGTGGTTGAAGTGAACTGTCTTTGCGTCATAGGTTTAACCAAAAAATAGTGCGTAGCACTGTTAACCATTTTGCCTAGCTCCAGGCATAATTCCGTGGATCGTTCCATGTTGAATTCAGTAAGGGTTTGGCGCCACCCTCAGGCGATGAGAACATTGGTAGGTTCCAGCCATAAGGTGCTCCGTCGCGATAGCTCCATTCTCAATTAACGCGCCACAAATCCTATCTAATATATTAGTCGAACACTATTAAACCAAATCACTCATTTCGAGCCTATCTGAAAATTCATCCAATTTGCAGGTATTTAAATTTGGATAGAGGGCCTTTAAATGTCGGACTCTGGACTACACTTACAAATCGTCTAATATCAGATAACGATTAATGCCTTCAACGAAAAAAATCAGTTTAAAAGAGTGGCTTGCGCATATCGAGGGTACCGAGCTACCCATGATGTCCGGTGTATTGCAGGAGCTAAATTCCCTCACATCGAACACCGATACACGGGTAGATCAGCTATCCGAGGTCATTCTCAAGGATGCAGTACTCACTTCTCAAGTACTAAAAATTGCTAATAGTGTGTTTTACAACCCGGGAAAAACACCACTAAACACTATCAGTAGAGCGGTGGTGGTTATCGGCTTCACGGGCCTATACACTATTTTGGTATCCGCGCTAATGACAGATCAGTTAGTAAAAGATAACCCTAAGCCTGCTTTGATCGATTCATTGGGTCGCGCTTTTCATGGTGCGGTACAGGCCAAAAACCTTGCGCATCAGCTATCAGATTCAGAACGAGAAGAAATATTTGTCGCCGCCCTGCTATTCAATATTGGCGAACTCGCACTACTGGGCTGTGATCGTGAAGACGTTGATGCACTCTGTAGTGCGCTGGAGTCGTCCAATGAGAGTCGCACAAAAACGACTCAACAGGTACTTGGTATCGAGTTAAAACAACTATCAAGAATGCTGGTTAAACAGTGGGAGCTGGGCGACCTTCTCCAATCCTCATTGTCATTTTCCGGCAACCCTGACTTCAAGGTGCGATCAGTGGTACTCGGCGATCGTGTCAGCCAACAGATGGAACTTGGCTGGGACTCCGAGCCCATGAACAAAACAATTACGGTCATTGCTAAACATCTGAATACTGATCGTGATAACGCCCTTGAGCAGGTTCAAGAGTGGTCAAAAGAGGCCAGCGACGTAGCACGTTCCTTTGGCATCAACTCGACTAATAGAGCACGAACCACGAACCCAGATACCGATGCCACGGCGAACACCAAAGCACAGCAGCAGTCGTCACTTCAGCTTCATATCCTTCGTGACCTGGCCGCTATGGTATTTGAGGGAGCTTCAATCAACAGTATTTTTCAAATTTTGGTTGAGGGAATACATAGAGCAATAGAGATGGATCAGGTCGCGATTGCCGTCCTTAATCCAAAAAATTCACAACTTCACGCAAAGTACATTGTTGGCGAAAATACCGAATCATGGCGTGAAAGCTTTGATTTTCCAACACGCACTGCATCTGCCAATCCACTTGCATTTTGTATGCTTAAAAACCAGGTAGTTGCGGTAAATATCCCGGAGTATCAAAACGCCAGCGTGCTACCGAACCCTGGCTTCAAGCGAATATTTTCCGACAATCCAGTGATGCTAGGGCCTTTGTTGGCGGGGAAAAAACCATTCGGTGTGATCTGTGCTACCCGCCCAACGCAAGTCACAGATGACAATTGGCAGAGCTTTCATCATTTTGTAAACCAGGCCAACCTGTGCCTTTCATTCTTGATCCAGCGAGCACGGTAAACAGGTACAACGGATAGGGGTGCTAAATGGAGGTGCGGCTTACGTCCACATAGAGAACAAGCTGATCTCCAGCGTGAATATATTTTTTACTCTGCAATGAGTTCCAACGGATCACATCACTGGTTTTTACGTTAAACCGAGATGCAATTTTGGCTACAGAGTCACCATTACGAACTGGGTAATAGATTTTCCTGGTGAGGTTTGAGCCACTTCTACCTGCTAGCCGTTCTGACCTGGATTTAATTTTCTTGGACCAAATTACCAGCCGTGTACCGGGCATCAATAGATCCTTTGGCGCCATCGAATTCCAGCGAGCGAGTTCTGGTACCCCGACCTTATATTTTTGGGCAACCTTCCAGAAACTATCACCGGGTTGGACTTGATAATAATTCTTGATTCTATTGATTTTTCCTGCCCTGCTTGATTGAATTTTTTTGCGACGTAAATCTGAGCTAAGGCTATAGTTTTTCAGGGAGGTGGACGCAACCGGAATTAACAGGGCATCACCGGTACGAATAACATCCCCAGTAAGCTCGTTGGCGGACCGGATAGCTCCCATCGAGGTATAAAATCGCTTCGCCAAGTCCCCCAAATTATCGTTTTGTTGGACCGTATAACGCTTCCAGGTGACGCGCTGTTTGTCCGAAAGCGCTAAAAGCCCTGAACGAAATACCGACGCTTTCTCAACCGGAACAAGTAGTCGATGAGGGCCTTCCGGGTCAGTTGCCCAGCGGTTAAAGCCTGGGTTCAGGCGATAGATTTCCTCAATTTTTGTGCTTGATAATTCCGATGCCAACGCAAGGTCAATCTGGCTACCGGTATCAATTACTTCGAAATAGGGTGTATTCGGAATGGGTACAAAATACTGCTGGGCAAACTCCTGCTCCTGTATCAATTTTGCCAGTGCCAAAAGTTTGGGCACATAGGCACTGGTTTCATCCGGCAGTTTCAAATGAAAGAAATCGGCTTTTTTACCTATTTTTTTATTATGCCGAATGGCTCGATTAACGGTACCGATTCCGGAATTATATGCCGCCAAAGCCAATAACCAGTCACCCTTATAATGACGGCTTAGCATCTGTAAATAATCCAGTGCAGCGGCGGTTGAAGCCACAATGTCTCGTCGCCCGTCGTACCACCAGTTTTGCTTCAGACCGTATATTTTTCCAGTAGACGGGATAAATTGCCACATACCAGAAGCACGGCCATGGGAGTACGCAAAGGGATCATAGGCGCTTTCCACGATAGGTAGCAGCATAATTTCTGCCGGCATATCGCGCTTTTCTAACTCAGAAAGAATATGGTGCAGGTAGCGATCTGCACGCTGACTCACCCTTGTAATATAAGAACCATGCTTTGCATACCAACGATAGTGCCTATCAACCCGAGTATCCGTAGATGACAGATCAAGTCCAAAGGAATTCTGGGCCGTTACCCAAAGATTATCGTATTCGCATAACTCAGCGGTGAGATTAGAAACACCGGCTTGCTGGTTTTCTTTGACAAGGTTCGACTGATCTTTATTCTTCGGTTCGGCTGTTTCGCTATATTCGGTCGCTAAAACAAAATCAGATAAAGGGTCATCACTTGTGGCAATAGAAGAGAATTGCGACCCGCAACCTGTTGCGAGGCATACCACGGCAACAGCAAGCCCTGCCCTGACAGAACGAACATGCCTGAATTGTCCCGCTGAATATAAGATTCCTGCCATTTGGCTAACCTGTTGATCCATAAGATAGGGGCCATTGATCGCATTTTTGAACAATAAACATAAGCATCACCTTAAACACAGCCATTACCCTTTAGACTATCAAACCGGTAAATGAAGCAGATATAATCAGCATATCAGCAGCTATGAACGACGATAGCAACCGAGCCAGCACCGCCCTGTTTATTTTTCGGCCGCAAATCATAATCGTTTAACCTCTCCATGCCAAGGAGCCATGCCGCGAAACAACCGATCATTCAGCTCAAAACCGATGCCACAACACGGACCGATTCGATTGAATAACTTAACCCAAAGCACCACTCTAAAATGCACCGTCCAGCGCCAAAACCACTGGTTTCAGAGTGCTTTTGGACAAGAGTTACTTAGCGCTGAAAAGCAGACTATTGAAACGCTGATGCATGCACCTTTAGATAATAGTAGTCGCGCTCATACAAAAGGGCAGCAATCCTTCCAAATTGCCAACTGTTACACAGCACTCGTTGATTTTGGTGATCAACTACCTCTAATCAAAGTTGTATCCAGTCCAGTAAAGCCGTGCGAGCCCGGTGTAATCCTTGCCGATGGCGTCGAATTGCCGCTGGTTCCAGATAATGCCAACCTCATGATTCTCCATCATCTTTGTGACTTTTCAGATCATCCCCAGCAAGTGATCCGCGAAGCGGTACTCAGCCTTGCTCCGGAGGGAAAGCTAATCGTCATTGGTTTCAACCCATTAAGTCTATGGGGACTGTGGAGGTTATTTGCCCTATGGTTCAAACCGATGCCCTGGCGCGCCAACTTTATCGGCCCACGACGGATGAGCGATTGGCTAACTTTACTTAACTGTAAGGTAGAACAAAAAAAATTCATTATTTACAAACCCGCGTTCAAACAACGCAGCCTTAGCGCAAAATTCGGTTTTATCGGCACTCTTTCGGAGCGTTATAATCTGCCCTTTGGAGCGGTATACGTGATCACAGCCACCAAGAAAACCAGGGCTAGAATCTCGATACGGAGCCGCTGGAGGCGCCCTGAATTGAAACCGTTGATCATCCCCAAACCCAGCTATAAAAACTTTGATAGAGATTCCCAAAGGAGCTCAGAACAAAAAACATGAATGAAAAAGTAGAAATATTTACCGACGGTGCCTGCAAGGGCAACCCCGGGCCCGGTGGGTGGGGAGCGTTCCTGCGTTTCGGTGAGCATGAAAAAAAACTCTGTGGCGGCGAATTGCTGACAACCAACAACCGCATGGAACTCACCGCAGCCATCAAGGGGTTAGCTGCACTGAAGCGTGCATCTCAGGTTGAACTAACAACAGACTCCCAATACGTTCGAAAAGGTATCACCGAATGGATGCCAAACTGGAAAAAACGCAACTGGCGCACCGCAGCCAAAAAACCGGTGAAGAATGTAGACCTGTGGCAGGCTCTGGACAAGGAAACTGCTCGCCATCAAATAAACTGGCACTGGATCAAGGGCCACAGTGGCCACCCTGAAAATGAGCTGGCCGACCAGCTCGCTAACGATGGCGTACAACCTTTTCTGGATAGCAACCCATGAGACAAATTGTTTTAGATACCGAAACGACCGGACTGGAAATTGAAAAAGGCAACCGAATCATCGAAATTGGTGCTGTCGAATTGATCAACCGTAAACCCACAGGCAATCATTACCACCAATACATCAATCCAGAGTGGGAAGTGGAGGAGGGAGCCCTGGCTGTCCACGGGCTCACCAATGAATTTCTGTCGGAAAAACCACTTTTCGCCAGTATCAGTCAGGCCTTCCTTGATTACATAGATGGTGCTGAGCTGATCATCCACAACGCGCCCTTTGATCTTGGTTTCCTTAACATGGAGCTCACCAAAATTGACCCCGATTTTACGCCGCTAGGGGAAACCAACAACATTATTGATAGCCTGGTGATGGCTCGGCGCAAACATCCCGGCCAGAAAAACAATCTGGATGCACTGTGTCGTCGCTATCAGGTAGATAACTCAACCCGAGATTTACACGGCGCTTTACTGGATGCTGAAATTCTTGCGGATGTCTATTTGCGCATGACCGGTGGCCAGGTTGCCTTAACGCTGGATAGCCATGCCGAACATTCAGATACAGAGCGTCAACAAAAACCTTTGCCGGTAACCCTCACGAACCCGCTGCGGGTCGTGATGGCCACCGCAGATGAGCAATCTATGCACCAGCAGCGCCTGGATAAAATCGACAAACAAAGTGGCGGCAACTGCCTTTGGACTCACCTGCAGGAGAGCAACGAAACAAAATCAGAGAAAACCACGCATTAACTGCCGCGTCACTTATACAGCTATACAGGTGCCGACAAACAATGAAAGGCAAATTTAAAAGCGAACGTTTAAGGCTCAACCTCTTCACCGTGATTGTCTATTCCTGAGTCAGGGATGCTTAACGACTGGTTAGTGTGCTCATCCAACCCCGTTTTGAGGTGTTTATCCGGAAGCACTTTGCTGGTGTTTGCTCCTAGTTCCCGTAGTGACTCGGTTCTGCGGATCAAATTTCCTTTACCCTTCGAAAGCTTATTCACGACACCCTCATAACTATCTCGAGTTCTGTCGAGCCGATCGCCTAGTTCATCCAGATTTGTCACCAAACCCACAAATTTATCGTAGAGGCCACCGGCTCTGCGGGCAATTTCCTGCGCATTTTGAGTCTGATTTTCATAGCGCCATATGTTCTGAATAGTACGCAAGGTTGCCAGCAAGGTTGAGGGACCGACGATAATTAGATTTTTATCGAAGGCATCCTGAAACAGTTGATTATCTTCCTGTATCGCTAACGTAAAGGCCGCTTCGACGGGCATAAACATCAACACAAAATCCAGTGATCGAACACCATCAAGATGGTGATAGTTCTTGCCGCTTAAATCGCGGATATGATTTCGGATCGATTGAATATGCTGACGCAAATATTTTTTCCGCTCCTCGTTTCCACTTTCCGAATTCTCTTGTAGCGAACAAAATCGCTCGTAAGCGCTCAAGGAAGCTTTCGAATCGATCACCACGTCCCGTTGGTCTGGAAGATGTACCACTACATCCGGCTGATTACGGGTACCCTGCTCTGTTTTCATGCTGAGCTGTACTTCGTATTCTCTACCTTTAACCAGCCCAGATTTTTCCAGCACACGCTCCAGAACAACCTCACCCCAGATTCCCTGGGTTTTGCTTTCGCCCCGCAGTGCATTGGTCAAATTAACCGCATCCTCGCTTATCTGTACATTCAGCGATTGAAGCTTCTGAACCTCATTTGCAAGGGAAAAGCGCTCCTTAGCTTCTTTGTCGTAGGTCTCTTCCACCTTCTTCTCAAACTCTTTGATCCGCTCTTTCAGCGGCTTCAATAGTTGGTCAAGGCTATTGATATTTTGTCGTCCAAATTTCTGGGATTTCTCTTCAAAAATCTGGTTCGCAAGCTCTTTAAACTGTGCGCTTAACTGCTCCCGCGTATCCGCCAGTACTTTGAACTGATCCTGGGTTTGCTGCTGCTCTTTAGCGAGCTCAATTTCAAGTCTGGATAACTGCTTAGCGAGTTCCAACTCCCTGCTTCGCACCTTCTCGATGGTCTGTTCTTTTTCGGCTAATTGCTGTTCTATTCTTGAAATTTGGTGCTGATGCTGTTGTTGATGGCTCTCCAGCGCCGCAATGGAAAGCTGCTCTGTATGCAGCTCTTGCACCTTTTCTGAAATCTGTGCATTTAAAACTTCGATATGATTCGATAACCCACGGTTTTGTTCGGCAAGGGTCTGGTTTACCTGCTGTTGGGACCTTTGCTCTTTTGCTCTAAGCCATTGGGCGGGAATAGCGATCAACAGGCTGCCAGCCGCTAAACCGATCAATAACATAAAATAGGCGTTTTGCACCAACACTGACATCATCTACAACTCACAAGGGTCTAAACGGAAATTACCTGTATTTTCACTATTCCCAACAAATACTCAAATCCCGCCGATAGTATCTGTAGCAATCCAGTTCGCAATATCCATACAATTTAGCGAAAATAGCCGTACACTTAATCTTGTAATCGTTTCACTCGGCAGGTCGTATTACCGAACATATGGATTGCTCGGTATAATTCCCCCTCAATGGCCGTCAATCGCCCCAACAGAATTTTGCGAAAGGAAAAACAGATGAAATTTGCCGTATTGCCCGTCACAGCCTTTGAACAAAACTGCACGCTGTTTTGGTGTGAAGAAACCATGAAGGGCGCAATCATTGACCCTGGTGGGGATCCTGATCGTATCCTCCAAATGGTTGAACAATTTGGCGTAACGCTGGAAAAAGTTCTGGTAACACACGGACATATGGATCATGCCGGATCGGTCTCGGCCATCGCCAAAAAGCTATCCATTCCTATCGAAGGCCCCCATAAAAACGAAGAGGGATTAATCACACAGATTCCACAACAGAGTAAAATGTTCGGGCTAGATGGCGATTCTTTTGTTCCTGATCGTTGGCTTAACGATGGTGACAAGGTCACCTTCGGCAATATTACGTTGGAAGTTTATCACTGCCCCGGTCATACCCCAGGCCATGTGATTTTCTTCAATCGCGAAGCCAAACTCGCACAGGTCGGTGATGTACTATTCGCAGGCTCAGTCGGCAGATCAGACTTTCCTGGAGGCGATCACGACCAGCTGATGGACTCTATTGTCGATAAACTCTGGCCACTTGGGGATGATGTCACCTTTATTCCCGGTCATGGGCCAGAATCAACCTTTGGTCACGAACGACGCACCAACCCCTACACACCCCGCTAGCCAGCATTTCTCTGCTCTCTAGGGTATAATCTCGCGTTTTTCCGAGCGCCTGTAGGCGTTTGATGGTCTTCTAATTCACGCTACTAAAACGAGACACTGCAATGAGCACTAGTGTACATCCCAACGCCCCTGACTGGTTTAGAAAGGTGGTTGCAACACCACAGAACGATTATTTTATCGAAGTCCACGGAGCCAAAATTCACTACGTGCGGTGGCCTGATGAAAACTCAGCCAACAAACCAGGTCTACTGTTTGTACATGGTGGTGGAGCACACAGTCATTGGTGGGATTTTATTGCACCCTATTTCATGGATAACTATTCAGTAGCGGCCATTGATATCGCAGGCATGGGCGATAGCGATCACCTTGATGAGTACACCTTAACTGCCCACGCTGACGCCATGATTGCAGTCTCTGATGCATGTGGATTTGGTGATGATAAAACAATTGTTGCGCATAGCTTTGGTGGTTTTTGTACGCTAAAAACTGCGGCCTTATATGCAGATCAACTTAAGGGTGTTGTGATCGTAGATACGGTTCTGTCGCCACAATTCCTTGAGCAGGAAAAAGACCAGAAAGATGGAGGGTTTAAACCACGAAGAGTTTACCCCAGTGTTGATGATGCAATGCTCCGGTTTAAGCTTTTACCCGCACAGCCTTGTGAAAACGACTATATTCTGGATTATATTGGTCGTCACTCATTGCAGCCGGTTGAGAATGGAGTGATGTGGAAATTCGACCACCTGTTTGGACCTAAAACCGATACCCGCGAGCTAAAACAGGATATTCCCAATATCCGCTGCAACACCACCGTTATTCATGGCGAAAACAGCCTCTTTTTCCAGCCGGATTCCTTAGAGTTTATGCGCGGCTTATACGGATCACAGGTACCATTTATTTCGGTTCCCGATGCGCAGCATCATGTATTTTTAGATCAGCCTATTGAGTTCACCAAGATTCTCAAAAATGCGCTTGAGCAATGGAATAACTAGCTACTGATTGTTCAAGCTGCTTCTTCAAGTAGTAGAACGGTGGAATTGTACGAAGGTCTGTAAAAGTCAGTCGGCGATTCCACCCACAAACATATACATATATACCATCGCGACTGACACCGTAGTATAGGCCGTATATCGGTGAACCCATCTTATCTTGGTCCAGGCCAGGCCGATAGTAATACCAATAAAACAGAGTAAAAACAGATGCCTAACATCAATCATCGGCGCATCTAGAAACACGAAATCCCTCACTATATTCAGTACTGGATAGATGCTAAAAACCCCGAAAAACCAAGTTTTGTTATCGTAATAATATTCACGCAGATCAATTTCATCCCCCATCGAAATATTGGGGAACGCCATAATACTAAGTACGTATAGTACAATTGGATGAAGCAACAGTAGAAAAAAAGATGCCAGATCCCACTCTATGCGACTTCGAAGTTCCCACCATACCCACCAGAGCTCAACCTGCAGTAAAAAAATAAAACCCACCCAGATAAGATGAATTCCATATATGCGGATGATTTTTCGACCCTGGATCAGCTCCCCCACCCCGGTCAAAATTGTAGATAACCCCAGCCCGGTGATGATAGAAACGATCACCATTACATATTCAAATGCATCCATTTACTCAACTACTCCAATATTCGCGCGGGGTGCTCCTCTACAACTAATCACCAAACAAACTCCACCTACTTAAATATTTCCCGAAAAAATTCGGACATTTCCTGCCATGAGTGTTGGTCGGCATAAGCATCATATTTTAATGCGTCCATATTATGAGATGCAGCGCCAGGGTTGGTAAAACCATGTTTAACTCCACCGTATACCAGCATATTCCAGTCTGCCGATAGTGCCTCAAGTCTATCCTGAAAAGCGGCAACCTGTTTGCGTGGTATAAAAGGATCCGCATTGCCATGGGCAATCAGGATTCGAGAATTTATTTTGGTAACGTTTTCATCGGCTACGGGTAATGAGCCATGAAAACTGACAACACCATCCAGGTCAGCATTAGCATATGCCATCTGCATGACCGTTGCGCCACCAAAGCAGTAACCAATAGCAGCAGTCTTTTTTGCATCAACCATGGGGTGCTTTTTTAGTACATCTAAAGCTAACTGTGCACGATTTTGCCATTGCTCAACATTTCCAGAAATTTGCTTCATCCAGGCCCCTGCTTCCTTTCCGTGGGTTGTTACTTTTCCAGCACCATACATATCCGCCGCAAAGGCAATATAGCCCTGCTTAGCAAGCATTTTGGCGCGATCAACTACATATTCATTCAAACCCCACCATTCATGAACCACCAAAATACCGGGACGTTTACCCGTAACCGCGTTATCCCAAACCATCACTCCTTCGAGTTCGGTGCCATTATCGCTGTAGCGTACCGTTTCTGTCTGGATAGCAGCAAACAGGTTCACAGATAAAAAACTAAGTGCATACAAACAGGTTGTGACGATCTGTTTTACTTTTACAGAGATACTGATTTGAAATTCTTTTCTGTTATTTTTCATAGTATCAATCTCCTTTTATTGGTTTATCACTCTTTCAATATCAGGCTCAACAAAACACCAACCGGTTTCGGGCACATTTTTCTAAAAGCATACAAAATCGCTTCGGTTGCGGAACCGGTGTTTTTTGAAATTGCCTCGCTCAAATCCATTTCCTTCGTATAAAAATAAAATTCTGATTAATAGCGACTGATGCGATAACCTTTTTTTTGCAACAGCGCAGGCACCCCTTCTGTTCCAATCAAGTGTCCTGCCCCCACTACAACAAAGTAGATACCTCGCGTGGTAGTTGCGGCCTTCTCTATAACCCGCGTCATATTTATATTTCGATCTACAAATACCGCTTTATAAACCCTTTGACTGATTTCACCTTCAGGGAACTCCTTAAGGGTTTGTTCTATAAATGCGGTTTCATTTCCTGTCTGCCAATTGAGCACCATTGCCTTTAATTCAATATCAGCGCGGTCAAGTTCATCCAGGCTTTGATCGAGCATCCACTGCTGCTCCTGTACACCAAAACCATCCATCAAAGTAATTTGTTGCGCAATAGACTCAATCTCAATCACTTGTTTATTGGATGCTCGATTTAGAAAATACTGATCCACTCCAAATTGCTCGGAAAAGCCCTGCGCTTTGACCGCCGCAGCGCTGAGCGTCAGCACAACCAACCATGGTTTTTGTGGCAACATGGCCTCAATCGACAGACCAAATTGTTGCATGGCATTACCAAAGCGCTGATATTGCGACACAGAAAGATGGTCCTGCAGGGTACTACCGTCATGGTAAAAGCCCATTTCCCCAACCAGAGCCATGGTAGCGGCCTGATTTGTTTTACGAATATCCACCTCAACCATCAATACATCCGCCCGCTCAAATGCAGCGACAATCCTTTTTGGTAGTGGATACATTGAAGGCAATCCAAAGTGTATCGAGCCCATTAAATAAACGGTACTTTGGGCAATCGAACCCTTCCAGATCAGATGAGATTTACTTTTGTCAGAGTTAATTTGTGGATCGGCCAATGCGAGAGGAGCAGAGACCAACGAGACAGAAATCAGTGAGACAAAAAGAAGAGCGCTAAGCCATTGCATTACTTTTTCGAACATGTAGAAACCAGCTCTCAGATAGAAGGTATGCGAATAAACAAGGAGTGCATTTTTAACTGTGCAAGTTAGAAAAAATGCCTGCCAAATTCTTATAATCAATTAATCCACAGCTATCTTCGTTCTCATTGAGACAAACGCAGCAGCCAGTAGCACCAGAACCACCATGCTAATCAACTGGATATTAAACCAGCCGAATTGATGTAAAATCACGCCCGAAAGTAGAGCAGCACTTGCCTGAAAACCAAATACGGTTAGATCGTGAGTCGCCTGGGCACGGTAACGTTGCTCACTTCGATAAGAGCTTGTTAACAGCGTGGTTCCAGCGGTAAATAGAAAATTCCATCCCACCCCTAAAAGCACCAACGCCAGCCAGTATCCATTTAACCCGATATCTGTCATCGCGGTTAAAAGTGCAGTAAGCAGAAGGACAATTCCCGCTACCAATATTCTTGAAAGTCCAAGTAACGAGATTAAATAACCGCTAAATAGTGAAGGAATAAACATCGCCATGATATGGCTTTGAATCACCCATGCGGTATCTTCAACACTAAAATGATGCCCCAAATGCATATGCACCGGCGTGGCGGTCATCACCAGGCTCATCACACCAAAAGCAACGGCACTGGATGCAATTGCCAGCATAAAAACATAGGGTGATAACAGCTGCGCCCAAAAACCTTCAGATTTAGTTTCCACTGCAACCCGCTCATCAGCGACCCCTTCTGTATAAAATAACAGGATCACTCCGGAAATACCCAACACTACAGCCAAGCTCACAAAAGAACCGCTATACAAACCATAATCTAACCAGCCTTGTGATCCGGTTGCCAGCGCTGGTCCGATATAAGCCGCCAATATGCCACCACTCATTACTAGCGAAATCGCACGGCTAGAGTGTTCTGGCGCAACATTTTCAACCGCAGCAAAACGATACTGCTGAATCACCGCCATGTTAAAACCGATCAAAGTTGTGGCGAGGCAGAACAGCGGAAAGTAGGCAATGTAAATGGAATAGGCGGCAAACATACAGCCCAAAAACGCCACTAGCGAGCCAATACAAAATCCAACCCTGCGGCCAAATCGTTTCATGATCATGGTGGCAGGCGTAATAGAAAGCACTGACCCAACAATCATAAATGCGATTGGCAAGGTCGCTAGTTCACTACTCGAAGCGAGTTGAGCACCCAATATACCGCCCAGTAAAATCACAACGGGGCCACTACACATACCAAGTGACTGGGCAATGGTTAGAACAACCAAATTTTTATTCATAGCCTGCCGACTTTTTCAGCTAATGAACTGCTCAACTGATCGGATAACTCGCCGTCGATATCGAGCATTTGTTCAAGCTGAAAACTACGAATTGCGTCTCGGGTAGAGCTATTCAGTACACCATCAAGCACGCCGGTGTAATAACCCAGCTTTCGCAAATCAAATTGGACCTGAAGAACCTTCGCCGCATTGTCTGCGTCCGAATAATCTGGCTTTGCGACAAGTTGTTGATCTACTTGAGGTGGTGATTGGGGTGTGAGATCTGAAGATTGAGACTCTAATTCTTCAGCTAAAACCGTGACGGACGACAAAAACGCGAAGAGCATCACGATTAATGCAGACAATATGGCCCTCAACTGAAGCTGGGGAACATTCATAAATCGGCCATTCATAGACTACTCCTGTCATCGCTGTAAATTCAGAGCTGCAAATATATCACAGTCCAAAGATCAGGAATTGGAGCTTACAGGGCAATCCCATACAAAATGGGGCTGGATTGGATGAGTTTATTCAGGCTCGAAGGAACGAACCGCAAAAAAGGAAAATTCTTTTAACTGATGAAATTAGTTGGCGGAGCGGACGGGACTCGAACCCGCGACCCCCGGCGTGACAGGCCGGTATTCTAACCAACTGAACTACCGCTCCGTTGAACTAACATCTCTCGACAAGCATGGTGGGTGAAGAGGGGATCGAACCCCCGACCCTCGCCTTGTAAGGGCGATGCTCTCCCAGCTGAGCTATTCACCCCGTGCCAAGAGCGACGCATTTTACAGAACTGAGTTGATAAGTCAACGACCTGTATAAAGGATTTATTTCTACCAAATAAAGCGACCTAAACCCTTAACCCAACCCACAATTTTTACGATTATTTACAGTCCGTTTTAATCTAACCGTTAAGCGATAGTCCTGTGTTAGAACCATCACTCAAGTACGCTGTAGACTAGTGCTCTCTAGTGCTCTGTAGTTGAAGCCGGCTTCGCTGCCGTTTCTGAAGCTGCGTTTTGTTGCGCCTGTAAAAACAGCGCATCGAAGTTAACCGGGGCTAGCATCAGTGGAGGAAAACCACCTCTGGTCACCAGATTATCGATCGTTTCCCTAGCATAGGGAAACAGGATATTTGGACAAAAACTACCTAGTGCCCTTTTCATCTCTTCTTCCGAGTTACTTTGAATCTCAAAAATACCCGCTTGCTGGACTTCGACAAGAAATGCGGTTTCTTCTTCCAGGTTAGCAGTAATGGTAATCGTCAAAACCACTTCAAAAAGATGCTCATCAATCTTGGCATTAGCTGCATTCATCTCCATTTTGATATCGGGCTTCCATTGTTTGCGAAAAACCTCTGGGGAGACAGGGGATTCAAATGAAACATCTTTTATGTACAGTTTTTGAATTCCAAACCGGTTTTGTACTTCTTCTTCAACCTGAGTAGCCATAACGCGTTCCTTAACTTCTAAATAGTATTATTGTTTGTGGTTGGGGTCAGTTAGCACCGGGTATCGATGCACTGTTTAAGCTTAGCTATCTGCCAACAGTTGATCCAGTTTTCCTTGAGACTCGAGCCCGTAAAGTTCATCACAGCCACCAATATGTTGCCCGTTGATCCAAATTTGTGGCACGCTGGTGGCGCCGCTTTTTTTGGCCATTTTTGCCCGAAGGTCCGGGCGACCATCGACTGCAATCTCGTCGAATTTTACATTTTTTTTCTTAAGCAGACGTATCGCCGCTACACAGTATGGACAGACGCGTGTGGTGTAGATTTGAATGGTAGCCATTACTTCACCAACGGCAGATTTTCGCCACGCCAGGTGCCGATACCGCCGCTCAGGCGCGATACCTTAGTAAAACCTTCTTTCTGCAAAATACCACCTGCAGCACCCGATAGTTGGCCCATAGGGCAAACCAGAATCACGGGCTTGTCTTTATGGGACTCTAGCTCACCAAAACGTTCAGCCAGCTTTGTGTTGGGTATATTGATCGAATCAACAATATGACCCTTGCGGTATTCTCCTGAATCCCGCAAATCCACTACGATTGCTTCTTCGTTATTGACCAAACGGGATAACTCCGCAGTATTAATACTTTGGCCCTTCTTTTTCTGCTCAGTAAAAATAAATAGTCCCAACACAACCAAAAAGGCAGCCACTAACGACCAGTGATTGCCAATAAATTCATACATTTGATACATGGTTTAGATTTCCAGCTAGGTGCTCAAGGCCAGCGAAACTGCCACGCTAAAACAGCGTTCAGCAACAGGTGCCCAAATAAAACGAAGGCAGATTATACACACCATACGATTGCTCAGCATAGCGTCCACACCCATTACGCTCTCGCACTCGGATCAACGTATAGCGCAACAGCCTCGATCAAGCTAAAATTGGACTCTTTGGCAAGACGCATACGCGGTACCTTTAATATATATTTAATATAAATTGCTCGCGCCTGTCGTGCTCAACTGATGGACTGATCCATCCAGCTGCAGCTTGCCACTTTTCCAGTTTTTCCACTTACTATTGTATACAGGTTGTAGTTCATGCCCGAGCCTCGCAAACCCCTCAGCTTGATCATTCTCGACGGTTGGGGCCACAGTGAAACATCTACCTCCAATGCGATTAAACTCGCCAATACGCCAGTTTGGGATGAACTCATCGCTCACTCACCCAACACGCTAATTGCAACTTCAGGCACAGCGGTGGGACTGCCAGACGGACAGATGGGGAATTCTGAAGTCGGACACATGAACCTCGGTGCAGGGCGTATCGTATATCAGGATTTCACCCGCATCAGCAAAGCCATTCAAGACGGAGATTTCTTTGAAAACCCCGCTTTGGTAGCCGCACTAAAATCCGCCGCTGCGTCCAATAATTCGGTACAGGTTATGGGATTGTTGTCCCCAGGCGGAGTACACAGCCATGAAGAGCATATTTTCGCGATGATAAAAATGGCGAACCAATACGGCGTACAACGGCTGTATGTCCACGCATTTCTGGACGGGCGCGATACCCCACCACGAAGCGCTAAACCGTCGATCGAAAAACTTGAAGCGGTATTGGCTGAATTCCCTGGCTACTCCATTGCATCGCTATCTGGCCGATATTATGGAATGGACCGTGACAACCGTTGGGATCGTGTCGAACGCGCCTATGACCTGGTGGTTGATGGACAAGGAGATTATCAATTCGGCTCAGCCATCGAGGCCCTGGAAGCAGCCTATACCAGGGATGAAAACGACGAATTTGTTCAACCCAGCGCTATTCTAGTAGATAACCAGCCGATAAAAATGGTCGATGGCGATCAGGTTGTATTTATGAATTTCAGGGCTGACCGCGCCCGCGAAATCACCCGCGCTATTGGTGAAGAAAATTTCCAAAGTTTTAAGCGTAAAAATACTCCAAAACTTGGTGGTTTTGTGATGCTCACCCGTTACGCTGCAGATATCGACCTGCCCTGCGCCTTCCCGCCAGTTGAGCTGCACCAAATCCTCGGTGAATATTTATCTGATGCAGGCAAAACCCAACTCAGAATTTCTGAAACAGAAAAATATGCTCACGTTACATTTTTCTTTAACGGTGGGCAGGAGCAACCATTCCCCGGTGAAGAACGCATTTTAATCCCCTCCCCCAACGTGGCAACCTACGATCTACAACCACAAATGAGTGCTCCAGAACTGACCGACAAGTTAGTTGAAGCGATCGGCAGCGGTAAATTTGATGTCATCATCTGCAACTACCCCAATGGCGATATGGTGGGCCATACCGGCAGCATGGATGCGGCAAAGCTTGCGGTCGAAGCCGTAGATCATTGCCTTGCACGCATCAAACAAGCCACCCTTGAAGCAGGCGGTGAAGCGCTGATTACCGCAGATCACGGCAACGTAGAGCAAATGTTTGATCCGGTTACCGGCCAACCCCACACCGCACATACTACCGATCCGGTTCCACTGGTCTATATTGGCGACCAGCCACGGCAATTCAATGATCGGTCAGGGCAGTTGTCCGACATCGCGCCTACTATGCTGAACATGCTAAAAATGCCCCAACCTGCAGAAATGACCGGGCACCCGCTATTCAAAAGCGACAAATAAGCGTCCGAAACCATCATCAACGCCCCAACCCACTTGATACCTTTAAAACTCAAAATCAGCCGCAATCGCTGGTGGTTATTGCTGGTACTGCTCTGCGGTTTTAATTTTGTGCAGGCCGATGGCAACGATAGCCCCGACCAGCGAAAATTGGATACGCTCAAAAAAGAGATTCTTCAGCTTAAAAAAAAGCTTAACCGGTTTGAAGGTAAACGCTCAGGACTGGTTAAATCCCTGCAGCAAGTTGAAATCGCAATGGCAGGTCTCGAAACTGATATTCGGAAAAATCGCGAACAGGTCAGTACTAGCAAAAACCAGCTCCACCGACTCAACCAACAACGAAAGCAACTCAAGGCCAAGCAGAAAAGCCAAAAAAAGCTAATTGCTGAACAAATCTCAGCCCATTACAAAATGGGTCAGGAACCCTATATAAAGCTACTTCTTAGTGAAGAAGACCCAGATAAGGTTTCACGATTAAGCCGTTACTACGAATATTTTAATCGCGCTCGTATTCAGCAAATCGAGCTCTATCAAGCAGATATTGTTGCCCTACAGGAGCTTGAAACCAAAATTGAAGCAGAACAAAATCTGCTGTCTAAAAAACAACAACAGCTGACCCAACAACATCTCAGCCTGGCTGAACAATCCAAACAACGTAAAACCCTACTCAGCAAACTCAATAGTCAAATCAAATCTGGCAACAAACGTCTGGGAACCCTGGATGCAGATCAGAAACGCCTCGAAACTCTGCTCAACACGCTAGCAAAAACCACCGCTGACTTGGCAGCGGCAGGACTGTCGAAACCCTTCCCGACAGCCAGGGGTACCCTTCCCTGGCCCACCACCGGGCAAATCACTCGCCGTTTCGGAAGCACTCAAAAACCCAGCAACCTACGCTGGAAAGGTGTCACCCTCGCATCTGAAGAGGGCAGCTATGTGCGGTCGATATATCATGGCCGGGTTATTTTCTCTGGCTGGTTACGGGGTCATGGCCTGCTTTTGGTGGTTGAGCACAACCAACACTATTTAAGCATCTACGCTCACAATCAAAGCCTGTTAAAGGAGGTGGGTGATTGGGTCACCGCTGGGGAGTGGATTGCCACCGTTGGTATGAGCGGAGGTCAGGAAAAACCAGCACTCTATTTCGAAATCAGAAAAGATGGTAATCCCCTGAACCCTGAATTATGGTGTTCTTCTGACCGCCGCCGCTAACACTAAGGTGGATTGATGGATGGATGGATCATTATCGGATTTTCGCGGTCCAACCGACCCTTAACAATCGTCACTGAACCGACCAACAAGCCCAAAACGTTAATCGGCCTAAATAAGAGCACCGACCCATGCAAAGAAAAATGTTCCCGCGTATGTTAGCCGCCAGCACGGTATTGTCGTTGTTACTTGCCCTGACGTTAGCGGCCCCCTATGCAAGGGCCGAACAAGCTGAAGCCACACAATCCGCAGCAGAAGACCCAACAAAAACACAGGCTCAACTCACAGAATTGCCTCTGGAGGAGCTACGTACCTTTGTTGAAGTGTTTGACCACATTCGTACGGTCTACGTAAACCCCATCACCGATAGCGAGCTTCTGGAAAATGCCATCATCGGCATGCTGCATGAACTGGACCCCCATTCATCATTTTTAAATCAGGATGATTTCGAGGAGCTTAAGGTTGGCACCCAGGGTGAATTTGGTGGACTCGGTATCGAGATTGATCTGGAGGATGGTTATATCCGTGTCATCACACCCATCGACGACACACCTGCTGCCAAAGCAGGCATTGAAGCCGGTGATCTGATCATCAAGATTGATGGTAAACCGGTTAAGGGCATGAAGCTTCATGAGGGTATTGACATGATGCGCGGCGAAATCGGCACTGACATCATTCTAACGATCATTCGTAATCAAACCGAAAATATTGATATCACAATTACCCGTGGTGTGATCGAAATCCAGAGCGTTAGAAGCGAAATACTGGATCCGGGTTACGCTTATATTCGTATTGCACAATTCCAGGCCCATACTACAAGAGACCTGCTCGCTACGCTCGACAAACTCAATCCGGCGGATAATCCTCTCAAAGGTATCGTGCTAGACCTTAGAAATAACCCCGGGGGCCTGTTAAGTGCGGCGGTTGGTGTTGTGGACGCTTTCATTTCAGAGGGCATGATCGTATATACCAGCGGCCGAGTAGAAAGCGCAAAAAAAGAGTTCTCCGCAACTAAAGATACTCCGGCTGCTGATACTCCTCTCGTTGTCCTCATTAATGGCGGCTCTGCTTCGGCGTCTGAAATTGTGTCCGGATCGCTCCAGGACCATCAACGAGCCGTGGTCATGGGCACCCGTAGTTTTGGCAAAGGGTCCGTTCAGACCATTTTGCCCCTCGGACCAGAGAAAGCGGTAAAACTCACCACAGCGTTGTACTACACCCCCGCCGGTCGTTCTATTCAGGCACAGGGTATTGAACCCGATATCAAGGTCGAACGTGCCAACGTCAAAAATATCGACAAAGAATTTATCCCTTACCGAGAAGAAGATCTCAATCGTCACCTGGAAAACCAGGATACCAATGATCGTGGGACAAACACCCAAAGCAAACCGGCAGAAAAACCATCACGTTTAAGCAACAGAAGCCCAAAAACAGAAAAGAACCCTAAAACTCTGGTCGAGCGTGATTTTCAATTATATGAAGCACTCAACTTATTGAAGGGTATTCACATCTTATCGGCACTCAAAAAAGATCCATATATAGCTACTCCAAGCCAGCAACTTCCTAAGCCTGAAAAAATCCAGTGATTAACCACCCAAAAAGATAAAAACCCTCCAGCATCAACCCAGAATATGCACTACATGAGCATTGCCTTTTAGCACCTTATCGACCGCCGTTTGAGGTTTGGTAATCGCTCCGGTAGAATTCGCGCTGCTTGTGCTGCCCCTTTCAAAAACACAAACGTTTTTTCAGCACTCGATTTGGTAACAGCCCTCATCAAACATGGCTACGCCTATCAGGTTTTAGTGATGCCCTCGTCCCCAAAAACCGTTTAGATCAGCTACTCTTTGTGAGTTAAAACATCTCACCCAGAAACGGCAAATAACCCGAATTTTGCGAATACAGCATCGAACACCGTACCGGTATTCGACACTCCAATTAATGTATTAACTTGTGTGAAAAATATGTTGTTATCATCCACCAGAAACGATTGGCTCGGCAATATCCGCGGCGACACCCTAGCGGGACTAGTCGTCGCCTTAGCCCTTATTCCTGAAGCCATTGCCTTTTCTATCATCGCCGGCGTTGATCCAAAAGTTGGGCTTTACGCTTCATTTTGCATTGCGGTAGTGATTGCATTTACCGGTGGCCGCCCAGGCATGATTTCCGCAGCTACCGGCGCGATGGCACTGTTGATGGTGACATTGGTTAAGGAACATGGGCTTGAATACTTGCTGGCCGCAACTTTGCTGACAGGTGTGTTTCAAATCTGCGCAGGCTATTTAAGATTAGGTAGTCTGATGCGATTCGTGTCGCGCTCTGTCGTCACTGGGTTCGTAAATGCACTGGCCATCCTTATTTTCATGGCACAACTACCTGAGTTGATTGATGTCACCTGGCACGTATATGCCATGACGGCAGCAGGACTTGGTGTTATTTATCTATTCCCACTACTGCCTGTGATAGGTAAAACCCTGCCCTCTCCGCTTATTTGCATTCTCTCCATGACCGCGATAGCGATATATATGGGACTTGATATCCGCACGGTAGGTGATATGGGTGAACTGCCTGATACCCTACCTATTTTCTTATGGCCTGATGTTCCGCTTACGCTGGAAACCCTCTATATCGTATTACCCTACGCCCTTGCGCTGGCGGTGGTAGGTTTATTGGAATCAATGATGACCGCCAACATTGTCGATGATCTAACCGATACTAGCAGCGATAAAAACCGTGAGTGCAAAGGTCAGGGGGTTGCCAACATTGGTGCTGGTTTGATGGGAGGAATGGCGGGCTGCGCGATGATCGGACAATCGGTCATTAACGTAAAATCCGGTGGCCGTGGACGCCTTTCAACACTAATTGCCGGGGTGTTACTGATCATCATGGTTGTTTTCCTCGATGACTGGATTAGCCAAATTCCTATGGCTGCGCTGGTCGCGGTGATGATAATGGTATCGATTGGTACGTTTTCATGGAGTTCATTGATCAACCTCAAGAAAAGCCCGCTTTCCAGCAACATAGTGATGATATCTACAGTCGTTGTAGTAGTCTTCACGCACAATCTCGCGCTGGGTGTGCTGGTTGGAGTGCTACTCGCAGCGCTATTCTTTGCAAACAAAATTGGTCGCTTCATGGCGGTCAAAAGTATCCCAGGCGAGCTAGACAGCACCCGCACCTATAAGGTAATCGGCCAGGTATTTTTTGCTTCATCAGAACAGTTTGTAGACTCCTTTGATTTTAAAGAGGTACTTGAGCAAGTCACGATTGATGTTACCGATGCTCATTTTTGGGATATCACTGCAGTTGCTGCATTGGACAAGGTGGTTTTAAAATTCCGACGAGAGGGAGCGGTTGTGGATGTAATCGGCATGAACGAAGCTAGTGCCACCATCGTTGATGGTTTTGGAGTACACGACAAACCAGAGAAAGTCGAACAAATGCTAGAGTCTCACTGAGGAAACCAAAATGACCAACATCGTAACCTGCATTGATGGATCAAGTATTGCTAACGCTGTCTGTGATGCGGGCATATGGGCCAGTCAACGCACCGGCGCGCCGCTCAAAATGTTACACGTACTGGAGAAAGGCGAACAACAATCGCGGAGCAACCTATCCGGCAATATTTTACCTGAGGGTCGTCGAAAACTACTGAGGGAATTGGTCGGTCTTGAGGAAAAATACAGCAAGCTTGCCCTTGAAGATGGCAAGCATATGCTCGAAGACGCCAGGAATCGCGCCAGCGAACAGGGCATTGAGCACATCAGTACAATGCAGCGTCACGGCAAGCTCTCAGAAACGCTCACAGAGATGGATGATGAAATACGACTACTGGTCATCGGTCACCACGGGGAAGATCACCAAGGTAAAAAAATAGCCATTGGCAGCCAACTTGAAAGTGTAATCCGCACATCACGCAAGCCTATTCTAATCGCACCTGAAAAGTTCGAAGTACCTCGTCGCTTCATGATCGCCTACGATGGCCGAGACGTCACCGAAAAAGCGATTGAAGGCCTTGTCAAAAGCCCACTATTAAAAGACCTTGCCTGCCATATCGTATCTGTAAATAACAACAGTACTGATCGGCAACCAGCACTTGCTGCCGCCGCTGCCAAACTTACCGATGCGGGGTTCGGTGTAACTGCTCAGGTTATCGAGGGTTCGGTACAAAATGCTCTACGCCTGTACGGCAACGAAAACCGCATTGAGCTACTGGTAATGGGAGCCTACGGTCACTCACGCCTCCATCAGCTTTTTGTCGGAAGCCACACAACCAATATGATTAGCCGCAGCGATATACCTGTACTTATTGCCAAGTGATTGCAAAGCAACTGTAAAAAAGAACATCTCTCAAGCGTACTGACTATCGCCCTGTCGCTATTCTTAATACCATTCGTTTCCTTTTTGGAATCTCTTTATCAGCTTTGTGTCATCGCTAAAAATGGAGCAGACCCGAATACAAGCTGCAAGCTAAAGCATCTATTGTTTTGGCGTTGGCCGCCAATTTACAAAGAATCATACCGCTGTATTTTGGTAACATGGATTCGCTAGCGGCATCTAACGGGTCAGTCAGCTAATGGCTGGCGCCGCAGACCTGTAATTTCTATTTGCCTCCTTGAATACAATCGCAAAATGCAAACACACAGAACCGACCCTGCGACTCAGGCCATTGCTTTTCATCGCCACCAATCATCAATGATATGAACCCCGATTGGCATTCGCTAACGAGCGATGAAGTCTTAACCGAGCTGGCTGTCGATGATAATGGCCTGTCATCGCAACAGGCCGACCTACGTCGAGCGCAATACGGACCGAACAAGCTGCCCGAACCGAAAACCCGCGGCCCGCTGCGGCGGTTCGCCGAGCAATTCAACAATGTATTGATTTATGTGTTGTTGGTCGCGTGCATCGTCACGGCCCTGTTGGGCCAATGGCTTGATGCCAGCGTGATATTCGGCGTCGTGATTGTCAATGCGCTGATCGGTTTTGTACAGGAGGGCAAAGCCGTCGACGCACTGCGGGCGATCCGGCAACTGCTGTTACCACAAGCGCGAGTAGTGCGCGACGGTCAACCCACCAGTATTGCCGCGCACGATTTGGTCCCCGGCGACATCGTACTGGTGCAATCGGGCGACAAAATTGTCGCTGATTTGCGCCTGATTCACAGCAAAAATCTGCAGATTCAGGAAGCCGCCCTGACCGGCGAATCCGCCGCCGTGGAAAAATTCAGCGATGCGGTCGCGGCCGATGCGGTATTGGGCGACCGCCAGTGCATGGCCTACAGCGGCACGCTGGTGGCCGCAGGACAGGGCACGGGAGTGGTCGTCGCGACGGGCCAAGATACCGAAATCGGTCACATTAGTTCACTGGTCGCGGGTGTCGAATCCCTGTCAACGCCCCTGTTGCGGCAGATGGGCAGATTCGGCCGCTGGCTAACGCTGGTGATTTTGATCGTTGCGGTGCTGATTTTTGGCTTTGGGGTGTGGGTTCGGGCTTATCCGATGACCGACATGTTTATGGCCGTCGTCGGGCTATCGGTGGCGGCGATTCCCGAGGGCTTGCCCGCCATTATGACCATCACCCTCGCCATCGGCGTGCAGCGTATGGCGCGTCGCCAGGCGATTATTCGGCGTTTGCCCGCAGTTGAAACGCTGGGTGCGGTCACCGTTATCTGTTCCGATAAAACCGGCACCCTCACCCGCAACGAAATGACAGTGCGCAGTCTGGCCACCACCGATACAGACTATCAATTCGAAGGCAGTGGTTACGAGACCAATGGCAACATTTTGTTGGCCGGCGAAGCCGCTCAAATATCGGACCACCCCTTGCTCACCGGCGCGCTGCAAGCCGCTGTATTGTGTAACGATGCGAGCCTCGAGCAGGACGGCCAAAGCTATCGAGTGCATGGTGATCCGATGGAAGGGGCATTGCTAGTGGCAGGCCTCAAGGCCGAGCAAACTCAGAGCGATGAAAACCAGAGAATGCCGCGCCTAGACCTCATTCCCTTTGAATCCGAAAACCGTTTCATGGCGACCCTGCATCAAGCCCCTGCGCAAGGTTCACTCATATTGGTCAAAGGAGCCCCCGAACGGGTGTTGGATATGTGCCATCTGCAACGCAGCCTCAATGGTGACGAACCGCTAGAAACAGATAATTGGCAAACAAAAATTGCGGAGCTGGCCGCACAAGGTCAGCGAGTTTTGGCGGTCGCAACGAAGTCACTATCCACCGCTCAGGAGAGCCTCCAGCGCGGCGATGTCGAAGACGGTTTCGTCATGCTCGGCCTGTTGGGCCTAATTGACCCACCGCGCCCCGAAGTGATCGAATCGCTACGCCAATGTCAGTCGGCAGGTATCGAAGTGAAAATGATTACCGGCGACCACGGCGCGACCGCCAGCGCTATCGCCCGGCAACTCGGCTTCAGCAATGCCGATACGGTGTTGACCGGCTCGGAACTGTCAGCCATGAACGATGATGAATTACGTCAACAGGTGCGCAAAGTAGCTATTTATGCCCGAGTCAGCCCCGAACATAAATTACGACTGGTGCGGCTGCTGCAGGAACAGGGTTTGATCGTCGCCATGACGGGCGATGGCGTCAACGATGCCCCAGCGCTGAAACGATCCGACATCGGCATCGCCATGGGCCACAAGGGCACCGAAGCCGCCAAGGAAGCCTCCGAAATGGTACTTGTCGACGACAACTTTTCCTCCATCGTCGATGCAGTAGAAGAAGGGCGCACGATTTACGACAACCTGCGCAAAGCCATTTTATTTATCCTGCCCACCAGCGGCGGCGAAGCCCTGATCATCATCGCGGCAATTCTAATTGGCTTTCAACAACTACCACTAACACCGGTGCAAATCTTGTGGGTCAACATGGTTACCACCGTGACCCTGGCACTGGCGCTTTCCTTCGAACCCCCTGAAGCCGGTGTGATGCAACGCCCACCCAGACAAGCCGACGCACCAATATTGTCGCGCCTGCTGGTGTGGCGTGTACTTTTTGTTTCAGTGATTTTGATGGTCGGCACCTTCGGGGTGTTTCTGTGGGACATGGCGCAAGGCCATAGCATCGAACACGGCCGCACCGCCGCGGTAAATACACTGGTGCTGTTCGAGTGTTTCTACCTGTTTAATTCACGCTACATCGGGGAATCTGTAGTCAACTGGAATGGCTTAACGGGCAACCGCTGGGTGCTGGTCGCCATCTTTGCCTTGCTGGTATTTCAGCTTGGATTCACCTATTGGTCACCTCTTCAGCTGCTTTTTGGGACCGAGGCGTTGGCGATAGAGATATGGGGAATCGCGGTGCTGGTTGCCGCTAGTGTGTTTGTGTTGGTTGAAATGGAGAAAGCTCTTATGCGGAACCTGTTCAATAACACTACCCATCAAGTAATAGAATAAAACCGCGTTACTCGCCGTTATTGCTGCCAAAAATGTAAGTAAATAGTCTTGCCCCGCCACATAAAAACGACAACTTTGCTCCAGCTCCCGCCCAATTTAACGACTGGCCAACAATTTAGCCAATCTCGCAACATAAACTTTCGTTGCCGCCTCCTTCACTGCTACCTATAGAAAAAGTGAATCCGCACGAACTTTAAAAAACCCCAACTGGCACTTGGTACCACATTGGGGTTCTTCGTTGATGTCAATCAGGGTTATGTTATCTCGGTTGCTGACGGGCTGTTAGTACAAGCTATATTCACCGCCAGCGCACGGGAAGTTAGGTGGACCGTATCTCTGAACTATCTTGAATTATCGCCAAATCGCCGCGTCCATATGGCATTCAAAACCATCATCAACACTGCAATCAATCCACCGGATATCGCCCCGTAAAGATGCGCCTCAACGACGACATTAGCACCGATAAACCGGCTCATATCGACAGGTAAAGTCGCCAGATTCTCGGCAATCAGTTTGCCCACCAATACCAGCAACGCAAATCCGAACAGCCACCTGCCTTTGCGTAGCTCTCCAACAACACCGATCACAAATAAGCCATGCAACAAACCGGAAAGGCCTACATACCAATCCAACTCGGGGTTCAAAAAAAGAAAACCAAAACTAATAGCCAGCAAGCAAAGCAACGCACTGATAAGCCAATAGAGATAGGAATATAGACTGATGAATAGTTGCGCTATCAAAACCAAACCCAGCCAGTTCAGCAGCAGATGCCACCAACCCAGGTGGGTGAAATGACCGGTAACCAAGCGCCAGTATTCACCCTCTATAACCAACGAGCGCTCATACCGAAACAGTGCTGGAACGAGCTGACCAAAACCCAAGAAAATGGTTACAAGCGCTAGAACTATCGAAAATCGATCTAGCTCTGCACCTATATTTGATGACCGGCGCGTCAGTTGCAAAGCATTTATTTCCTGGTAGTCCAAGCACGCTTGAATAGCACGAGGCAGGCCAATAGCGCCAATAAAATGAAATCGAGTGCGCCACCGCCGCCGCTGTACCCCGAGCGATGAGTTACCTGAATTTCGCCTTCATTCTGCTTCACCTTCTCTTTGAATCGATCCAGCTCAGCAACCAGGTTGGTGGTCATATCAGACATCGCCAAGGAAAAACTTTTAGCTTTGGACTCTCGCATCTCCTTAACACTTTCAACCAACGTTGAACTGCCCTCGGTACTATTTACTCCCGCTGCACGAAATAACAATTTATGGGTTTTGACATCAAAAATAGCGGTATCCACAAAGGTTTGCACCTCATTCAAACTACCCTTGAGGGTGTATGCACCGATAACCGACCAATACAAGATTGAAAGATTGTTATCGTCAACATGTGCCACCTGATCATAGGAAACAAGGGCTATCACATCGAGACCATACAAGCGCGCGACCTGATCAATGGTCTGGAAACCAGTTTTAGAACGTAGATAGGTATCGGGGATTACCTGTATATCCTTAATAAATTCCTGCGAAGCGAACGACGCCTTAACTTTTTCCAGCAGCAAATTTTTACTCGCCTCGGACAGTCCCTGATCCCGACTAGACCGCGTAGGCACAAATGCCAAGCCCACGCGCAGGGGTAAGTTCAGATTAGGTGTTTGTTGTTCAATTTCCGGCGGGACTTCACCGTTCGGGTAGAGGTAATCAACCAGGCTACTGGAGACACCATGCCGGACGCTGCCGCCCTGCAGCTGATGCCAAACATCTGTGCAAGAAGCCGTAAATACAGCGATAACGATTACCAATGCAATCTGACAATTTATTTTACTCATATCAACCTCTATATTTTTTCCAAATTACCCGCACACGAATGCACCTTCGACGATAAGAAAGGTGGTGACCATATCCGTACAAGCCTATCATTGATTCCAATAACTATGGCAACTTATATAGCCTGATGTCAAAATCGCCAGCAAAATTGGCTGCTATATAGAAGAACGTTTTTGATAGCGAGATTGAGATTTTTTCAGTCTCTGAATTTTCCAGCAACCGTCAAATAGTGATTTAACTACAACTCAGTAGCCCGCCAACAATACCAACTGCCCACCGATCGGTACGGTTTCCAGTGTTGGGTAGCCTGTTCAAGCTGTTTGGGTGTAGGTAGTTCTTCAAGTTTTTTCATAATCGCAAAATCCTTACGAATACCCAGCTCAGAGCTGGGTCATATGTCCGGGCGACCTAGCTGAAACATCAACAATATTTCCGCAGTCCAGCATCCAAAGCCACGTACTTCAGTCAGTCAGTAAATCAACCACCTCCTGATCATCCATTTTGTTTAACCCGGAATAACCGGGAATAAATCCATCCACAGTTTTTTCGGCTAGATCAGTGATGGCGCGAAACTTATTAGCAGAAATGCCGGCAGCTCTCACTTGCTCCTCACTTACTCTCAGGAAATTTTTGGCAGTGATTCTGTTTTTTGCTGGATATAATTCCAGAATCCGCTGGTGAATAGTACCCGTGGCGCGACCAGATAATTGCTGACAAACGATCGATCGGGTCAAGGCGGCAAAGGGATTTTGATGTTTTTTGATCTCAAGCGATAAAAAACCACAGCGCTCAATTACGTCGGCCATACTGGCGCCGTTGTCAGCGATATATTACTGAGATAATTCCCAATCGTAGCTAAGGTTAACCATAGTGTTATCGATTATTAACTAGAGGTTGGCCAGCGGAAATAGCCTGGGCATTTATGCTATTGAGGGTATAAAATACCAACGAGCTGGCTAGTAAAGAAACCGGGACTTTTGAAATGCGGATCCAATTTCTTAAATTCGCTCCAGCTGGTTCGGACACCAGTGAAGTGGCTTATATCTCGTAACTGCTCCCCTCTTGCTACTCCCCCTAAAGCAAAGCACTAAAATGAAGACATACCAAAAATATTTTGTAGTAGTTATTTTTCTTCTTTTAAGTGGGTGTAGCACATTCATGAAATGGGATAACTTGCCGGCAAGTAAAGAACACGAGACGACTATATTTGTTGTCAATCACGGTTGGCATACAGGTATTGTAATTGAAGGTAGTCATATAGGCAGTGAACTTTCCTTTTTAGAAGAACACTTTGGTAAAAGCAATTATTATGAATTTGGCTGGGGTGATCGAGGCTTCTATGAAGCCAAGGAAATAACCAGCAAAATTACAATGCGAGCCATTTTTTGGCCAACACAGAGTGTTATGCACATTGAATCGCTACCTGTAGAACCCCAGAAATATTTTCCACACAGTGGTGCTATCGCAGTTAATATATCGACGAGCGGACTTGCAAAACTAAAGTCTGCCCTGGCAGCTTCATTCAAGAGAGAAAATGGGCATGTAGTTAGAACTAAAAATGGCCTGTATGGGACAAGCTTGTTCTTTGAGGGCGTGGGGAAATACTCTATTACGAACACCTGCAATACATGGACAGCCAAAATGCTCAAAACCACCGGCGCTCCAGTAAGTTCATTTCTCACATTAACCGCCAGCAGCGTGATGAGCCAAAGTGAAAGCGCGATATCGAAATATGTGTGCTGCCCGCAAGAACCGCATTAAATTACATGCACCTCTTACCGCATATTGAGGCGCCATGCGCCTCACTCAAGGCCTCAAGGACTCTGGCCATTGAAAGGGGGAATTTTGCATTACGGACTGGGAGAGAGACTGCCCCTGATTAACACGTAGGGGAATGCTGTAAGCAGAAACGATGCCCGGCAAAAGTCCGGCAATAAAATTAAGCCAAAAAAAACGGCTACCGAATAAATCGGTAACCGTTTGTTTTAATTACTATACATTTGGCGCGCCCGGCACGATTCGAACGTGCGACCGCCTGGTTCGTAGCCAGGTACTCTATCCAGCTGAGCTACGGGCGCTGAGGGGGCGTACTATATTGAAAGAGGCTGTTTTCGTCAAGGTGAACAGCCCGCCCTCTTCAATATTTAGTCGATATTTACGCCGATTCGGCGAGCGACTGCTTCGTAGGATTCAACTACACCACCGAGTTCCTGCCGGAAGCGGTCTTTATCCAGTTTTTCGCGGGTTTCAACGTCCCACAGTCGACAACCGTCGGGAGTAAATTCATCACCAAACATGACCTCACCGTCGTACAAACCAAATTCCAGTTTGTAATCGACCAACAGGATACCTACATCAATGAAGAGTTTTTTCAGTACTGTGTTTACGGCGAAGGTCAGGTCCTTCATTTTTTCGATGTGCTGTGGCTCTGCCCAACCGAAGGATGCAATGTGATATTCATTGATCATTGGGTCGCCGAGGTCATCATTCTTTAAGAAAAATTCAAAGGTTGGAGGGTTCAAATCAAGCCCTTCTTCTACACCCAGGCGTCGGCAGATGCTGCCTGCGGAGATATTCCTGACCACACATTCAATCGGGAACATATCGAGTTTTTTGACCAGTGATTCTTCATCCGATAACAATTTGATGAAGTGTGTGGCGATACCCGCTTGTTCCAACTTTTCGGATATAAAGGCATTGAAAAGGTTGTTGATCTTTCCTTTGCGGTCGAGCTGCTCGATTTTCTTGCCATCAAATGCAGAGGTGTCGTTTCTGAAATGCAGAATCAGGGCCTTTTCGTCATCGGTTTTGTAAACTGACTTGGCTTTTCCTGCGTAGAGTTCGTCCCGTTTTTGCATGGGTTCTCCGTGTTTAAATTAGTTAAAGTGGTTTATTGGATATGACGCCAGTCGAGACCCAGTTCCTGGTCGGCGACGTCGATATATTCTTCCGGACAATGCAGCACTGAAATCAATGCTTTTTTTGCTTTATTCATACAGTTATTTTTTTCACTTACGTGGGCTATAGCCAGATGTTGCAACCAGCTATGATCAATCGACGCTAAAAAATCCGCTGACTGCTGGTTGTTGAGGTGCCCAAAATCACCACCCACACGCTGAATTAATGAAGCGGGGTAGCTACCGGTATGCAGCATTTCCAAATCATGATTACATTCCAGCAGTAGTGCATCACAACGGATAAAATGCTCAATCACCGGCTGGGTAATTTTGCCCAGATCCGTCAGTACGCCAAAATTAATATCACCATCGGACAACAGAAATTGGCAGGGTTCCGCAGCATCATGCGGCACCGCAACGGGCCGTACTTCAATATCTCTAATTTCGAAGGGTTTACCTACGCCGATGAAATGCGGCGAATAGCCTTCAAAATATCGATAATTATGGAAAGTACCCTCTGTCATCCATAACTCTGTACCATGTTTTTTTGCGAACATCGGCGCACCGCGTACATGATCACCATGTTCATGGGTGATCAATATCGCGTCGATATCTTCCGGGGTTTTTCCAAGCCTTGCTAATCGTCGACTGGTCTCTTTTAAACTAAACCCGCAGTCGATTAGCACACAAGTGTCGTTTTTTTCAATAATGGTGGCATTACCTCGGCTGCCGCTACCCAGAGACGCAAATTTCACTAGCTTCTGCGCTACATATTGTTTCCAAAACGTCCATGCTGCTACCCTAACCGAGACTCAAGGTTCTTCAGAAATGTTTCAGCCTGATCATTAAACTCATCTTCGTCATCGATACTTTCTATTTCAAGCTGAACTTGAACACCATCTTTCACCCGCTTAACCTGTAACCATATTGCCGGGGCTTGCTCAGTGTCATCATTTGAAAACAGACGCACAAAAAAACCAGGCTCATCAGCGCGAATAACGCTCTCGATATTCAGGTAGAATCTTCCGGCGCTGCGATCTCGGTCCTCTATTTCCACTTCCAGGTCACGAAGTGCTGGCCCCAACAATGACCAGGCCCGAGGAAATTCAGCACCAATAAAAAGCAGGGGTACCCCCTCTTTTGTTTGCTTTATATGGGTGCGATTACCGGTAGTCAGGTTTCTAGCCAGGAAGGAGACCGCGGTGTCTGCGGGATTAATACTCGCCGTCAGAAACTCCTGAATACTTGCCAGTTTGAACGTCTGCTCAGTGTCTGTACTTTTGTGATCATCAACAACCTGAACCCAATCATTTTGATTCTGTTTTTGTTGGTGTAATCTGATTTCAGTAATACCGGCACGAATCCCTTCCCGCAGGGTAGCGCGGTATCGCGCAGGCTCGTCGGAATTACCATCGCTTAACCAGTCAGAAATGACGACGCCTTTCTGCGGTTCTATCTCTGCCAGCGGGATTTTTTTGCGGTCAAAATAGGCAAGCACATTTATCCACACTTCCTCCGGCGGCAGCAATACCAACAGCCACTGATCGGCCTCACTCTCACGCAGTAGGACCCTTGTTTCGGTTTCTACTGTCATGAGTGGTTGAGTCCGGGGGACTTCAAATTCTTCATCACTGGATAGAGTCGTATCACGATCCACGTCTGGGATAATGAGCAGCTCATCAAACACACGGGGTTCAAGGTGATCCGGCAACTCCAGTGGTTCAGTCCGAGGTTGTTCGGTTCGGTAATCGAGCAGACGATCCCGTACACCAGGAACAATTCCACAGCCTGTTTGTATGATCGTCAATCCAACCAGGGCAGCGGGCAACAGCAAATTACGGACTAATTTGTTCGATCCAATCACTTCACGCCCCATACATACCACTTAAAATCAGTCTGTTGCTTCACAGTAAACCAGCATCAGCTAGCGTTTTCTTCAAAGGCTCACGGTAAGAATTAGCAAGGGGTGTTAACGGCAATCGAATCCCTGCAGAAATTTTTCCCATCTGATGTAAAGCCCATTTCACAGGAATCGGGTTGCACTCTACAGATAGTCCTGCGTGCAATGCTCTGATCTGGCTGTCCAACTGTCGTGCTTTATCAGCGTCACCCACAAGGGCAGCAGCACAGGCCTGACTCATGGTTTTCGGCGCAACGTTAGCAGTAACCGATATATTGCCTTTAGCGCCCAGCAACATCAGCTCGATTGCGGTGGGGTCGTCGCCGGAATAAACCATAAAAGCAGGGTTTACTGCCTGACAACGTTTAATGACCTCAAGGCCACGATCAAGATCACCGGTCGCTTCTTTTTTAACAATTATATTTTTGATCGAGGCTAATCGCTCGACGGTTTCTGGCAGCATATCGCAGGCAGTTCGGCCGGGTACGTTGTATAGAATTTGTGGTACATCAACCGCTTCAGCTATCTGTTTGAAGTGCTGATAGAGGCCTTCCTGAGTAGGTTTGTTGTAGTAGGGTGTTACCAGCAAACAAGCGTCAACACCGAGGTATTTTGAGGCACTGGTCAGATCAACCGCTTCTTTAGTGCTGTTGGCGCCGGTTCCTGCAATCACAGGAATTCGTCCCGCACTGGCATTTACAATACGCTGTACTATTTCGCAATGTTCATCGAACTCCAGCGTTGCGGACTCGCCGGTTGTGCCCACCGCAACGATCGCATCGGTACCCTGCTGTACGTGAAATTCGACCAGTTGGTCGAGCTCATCCCACTGCACTTCGCCCGCAGAATCCATTGGTGTTACCAATGCAACAATACTACCGGTAATCATAAGATTCTCCGCTCAAAACGGGCTATGGTACTGGTAGCCGAAGCCAAGTACAAGAGCCGACAACAGCCCATCGCATGACATGTAATATCAGTAGTTTCCAGGTTTTTGAATAGTGATATCCAACGGTTTTAGAATCCGGGTTTAGCTCGTCGATTTCGTAGCCAGAATCAGTTCTATATATAGCTATAAGCGATCCAGAATAGCAATCCGCCAAACACCACTCGGTAGGCAACAAAGGGCATAAATCCAATTTTATCGAGTAGTTTCAAGAACCAGTGGATGCAGAGGTAAGCGCTGACCGCGGCAAACCCGGCTCCTATCAATAAATCCTGCCAGATGCCGGTACCGGCTTGCTCTGTTTCAATCAATTCCAGCGTCATCAGCAGCCCAGCCCCCAAAATGGTTGGCATAGAGAGCAGAAATGAAAACCGTGCAGCGGACTCACGGGTATAACCCAGCAATAATGCACAGGTAATTGTGATGCCGGATCGTGACGTGCCGGGGATCAACGCCACGGCTTGAGCCAGACCAATCAATAATGCGACCTTCCAGTCGATACTCTCGATGGTTCGGTTTTTCGCGCCCTTTACATCGGAGTAAAGCAGCAGCAATCCAAACAAAATACTGGTGGTAGCGATCACCCCGATGGTTCGTAGATAGCCGCTCACCAGATCGCCGAAAAACAAACCCGCTATCACAGCCGGCAGCGTGCCGATGATCACCGCCCAACCGAGCTGTGCTTCGTGACTTGGGATCTGTTTGAATACCTGTGCAAACCAACCGTTAAGAATAGCGATCACATCCTTACGAAAATAAACCAGCACCGCCAGCAATGTGCCAACATGGACAGCGACATCAAAAGCCAAACCCTGATCAGGCCAGCCAAAAACCACCGCAGGAACGATCAGATGGCCGGAACTGGAGATCGGCAGGAATTCAGTAAGACCCTGAACAATGGCCAAAAATATTGCTTGAAACAGATCCAACGGATTCAACCCCTAAATGGAAGTATTGATGGGAACGGAATTAGCCTAGGTTGATCAAATGGCAACCCGCTGTTAGCCGCTGTACGTATAAAAATGCCAGTTGCTCTGTTGAGTATTCATAGATTTATATAAACGATTAGCCGGCTCATTGTCGGGAGCGGTGACCCACTGCAACCGTGCGGCGCCGTTATCTACCACATAGGCATGACAATGCTCAACCAACTGTCTTCCGATACCTTTACCGCGGCTAGCAGGCACACAATACAGATCATTTAATACGCCAACCTTTGCGGGCAGCGTAGAGTTATGGGTGAAATAAACGGTAGCAAAACCCAGCACCTGCTTCTCTTCACGAAACAAAAACTGGCAGCCAAAGGGATTCGATTCACCAAACTGAGAAAAGAACTCCCGATTTCTAGCATCAGAAATATCCGCTATTTTATAAAACTCCTGATATTTCCTGATCAGGGGCAGTATCTCTTCCAGATTATCTTTGGATACAAATTCAATCACACTACATCTCTTCCTGTTTCTATTTGGCCGGAGGTTTTAATTAGTCGGGTTTTTCTTTTTAGCGGGAGATTGAACTACCTGATCACGCAGATAGATCGGCTGTGCTTGCTCCGAATTCACTGCATTTCCCGCTTCAAATTCGCGAGCTGCCAGCACAGCAATATCTCTGGAATCGGGAAACCACTGTTCTTCAACTCGCACAATATTCGAGGGAGAAACAGATATTTCAGCCAGGATGCGTTCGCGGTAACACCAACCTGTGCCCACAGCGCTCCAATCAGAACGGATAGCTTCACAGGCTTCTGAAAATAGTGCGCGTTCAGGCGGGCAAACTATTTCATCAACCAGAGGCTGCATGTAATTTTGCTCGTCCAGTGCATATGCCCCCCAATAGATCTCTTTCATTCGCGCATCAATTGCCGCCATTACCGCCTGGGCACCAAATGTTCGATAAGCGCCCTGCGCCATCGCCCGCAAGGTTGATATCGCAACAACCGGACAATCGATACCAAAAGCTAATCCCTGAGCAACCCCGCAACCAACCCTCAACCCTACAAAAGAACCGGGGCCACGTCCAAAGGCGATCAGATCGACCTGGCTTAGCGAACAACCCGCTTCAGCCAGCACCTCCTGAACCATCGGCAATAAAACTTGATTGTGCTGCCGTATTGCCAATTGAGTTTGGCCAACGATGTCGGTTTGCTCACCACTGCCACGGAGCAGGGCTACCGAGCAGGCCTCGGTCGAGCTATCAAGCGCGAGTATCGTCGTCATGATTAGGTATTACCCATTGATGTTTTTACTGACTTTTTAGTCTTTGCTTTCGCGGAGTCGGCTTTAAAAAACTGTATCACATCGGATATCTCTGAACTGTACCGTGCATCCGGCAGGCTTTTAATAAAGGTCTTTCCGTATCCTTTGGTTTTTAGGCGAGGATCACCAATCATGAGTACACCACGATCCTGCGCACCTCTAATCAGCCGCCCCACTCCCTGTTTTAGACTGATCACTGCCTGCGGAATCTGGTAACTGCCAAAGGGATTCAAACCCTGGTTACGCAACGCATTAAGCCGGGACTGCATCACTGGATCACCGGGAGAGGCAAAGGGCAATTTGTCGATCAATACGCATGAAAGATCATCACCCTGAATATCTACCCCCTGCCAGAAACTGCTGGTTCCCAGTAATAGCGCGTCATCATCTTCGACAAAACCATCAATCAACGCTCTTTTAGAGGAGTCACCCTGCACATAGAGCTTGTAATCGGTCCACTCTTCCAATAATTGTGCCGCTTCTCTTAGTGCGCGGTGACTGGTAAATAACAGGAATGCTCGACCACGACTGGCTTCAAGTACCGGCAGAGCCGCTTCGATAAATTTTTTGGTAAAATCCTGATTCGACGGTTCGGGCATTGAACTCGGCAGATAACACAACATTTTATTTGAGTAGTCGTAGGAACTCCCAAGCAGCAGGTCCCGAACCGGACGACCACAATTTTCCGGAAACAAGCCTAGCTGACCATTAAAATAGGAAAAATCCTCCCCCACGGCCAGGGTTGCGGAGGTAAACACCCAGGCGCAATCGTATTCGATAATCGCGGCACTAAAGGGCTCCGCCACTGATAGCGGCGTAAGATGAATTGAAACGGACTTCTTGTGGATTTCAACCCAGTGAATCTGTCCCTCGATAAGCTCCGCCGTTAGTTTTTTATAGGTAGCATTTAGCTGCTGGGCACGTTGATAACAGTGCTCCAAATCCTCTGATCGAACGCTCGCTTCCTTGAGTCTTCGTAACAGTTCGCTGAGATTATGCTGGGTATTTTCAATCGTCTGCTGCACTTCTGGCTTAGGATAAAATTTATCCCACTGGTCACGTTGGCCGGTAGCTCCAAATGCCAGCCGGAAAGACGCTAAGCCCGTGCTCAGAATTTCTGCAGTTTCCATTAAAGGGCTGTCATCCGGTGCATCCTGAATTGCGGCAGCCAGGCTATCACCGGCAAGGTCTTGAAGCTGACGGCTGGAGATCCACTCGCCAAAAAAGCGACTCGCCACATCAGGAATTTGATGGGCTTCATCCATAATTACCGCATCGGCAGCGGGCAATAATTCACCAAAACCCTGATCCTTTAATACCAGATCAGCCATAAAAAGGTGGTGATTCACCACTACCAAATCAGCTTTCTGGGCTTTTTGACGCGCTTTAAGTAATGGGCATTTTGCAATATCCGGGCACTTTTGACCCAGGCAGTTATCGTTGCTGCTGGTTACTTTGGCAAGTATTGGCGCATCTTCCGAGATGTTCGATAACTCAGAAAAATCACCGGTATCGGTATATTCTGCCCAATCGGCGATTTGAAGCAGTTCATCACGATCGGTGACAAAATTAACTTCTTCCATCCAGATGCGTAAACGATGCGGGCATAGGTAGTTGGCACGGCCCTTCAATAATGCGGTTTTAACGGTAACACCGAGAATATCCTGAACCCTCGGAAGATCCCGCAAAAACAGCTGGTCCTGCAGGTTTTTAGTACCGGTAGATATAATGGTTCGCAAACCAGAAAGTAATGCTGGAACCAGATATGCGATGGTTTTACCGGTGCCGGTACCCGCTTCTGCAACGAGAATGGATTGATCCTGCAGAGCCTGCTCAACCGATGCAGCAAGGGTTTGCTGCTCTATGCGAGTTTCGAAATCATCAAGTTGTTGATCAAAAACACCGTCTTTCGAAAGTACTTCAGCGCTGTTACTAGGTTGCATTCAACAAGCCTTGATCAATGTCCCATACCAGACTTCCCAGTGCTTTGAATTTGGCTACAGACATTGGGCCACGTTTTTTGCGGGTATCGTTGTTGAGTTCATCGACCGCTTCAACGGCGGTCTCGCGATCCATCTGGTAGATTTCTACGGTGTTGTACTGTTCGTCGAGCAGCACCAGCAGCAGTACATTCCAGTCGCCATGAAAGTTGAGCTGACCAATTCGGTGGCCGCCCTTACTGTCGTCAAACACTACGCGGTTTTTAATCTGGTAGCGCAAATCATCGCCAGACACCGCATCAACACCCGAAAGCCCATCGGGGGGCGATTCCAAATTAAGCAGCCGATTAGCATCATATCGTGCCAGCTCAGGGCCCACCGGCAGGGTTTGCCCGGTAGCTTTACGGAATTCCGCCGCAACCCTGCGGGTTTCTTCCATCAATTTTTCAACCTGATAGACTGACATCTATGTTCCGTATATCCGAGATAAATAAGCGACCATGCATTATATGGCATGCTCGCTCTGTAATCAGCAGTCTAAATACATACATAAGTACAGAGATAAAAAATCAAGATTTAAATCCATGCAGAAAATAGCAGAACTTAGCGGATTAATCCTTGCCGGTGGTCGCGCTACACGGATGGGCGAGCAAGACAAAGGACTGGTTTTATTTGATCAGATGCCGCTCGTGAAACATTTGATTGATCGATTCACCCCCCAGCTTGAATCCATATCCATCAGCTGCAACCGTAGTTTTGAACAATACCAACAATTTGGCTGCCCACTGGTCAAGGATCAACAATCAGACTTTGCAGGCCCGTTGGCGGGAATAGAGGCGGGGCTAGCTGCATGTACTACCCCCTATTTGGTAGTGATTCCATGCGATATGCCCCTGTTGCCTGATCATTTGATTGAACGATTATGGCAACCAGTTGCGGACCAAATAAGTCAGAAAAAAACCAATCTGATAACCGTTGCGCATGATGGTCAGAGACTCCAGGTTTTGGTCATGATCCTGCCCCGTAGCTGCCGATCTTCCATCCTAAGCTATCTGGCAGAGGGCGGGCACTCGGTTCACGGCTGGCTTAAAACCCAAACTAGTCAGAGCGTAGATTTTTCAGATGAACAGTCGAGTTTCATTAACCTCAATTCCGAGACTGAGCTAACGAACCAGGAATCGTTACTACATCCGTAAAAACTATTCAGAAGTTTCAGCATTTTCCTGATGCACCTGTTTTATCGCTCGAGGCCATGATGTCATCGCCGCTTTGATAAAGGTTGCTAACGGTATCGCAAAAAACACCCCCCAGAAACCCCAAAAACTTCCAAATACCAGAACCGAGAGAATGATGGCAACCGGGTGCAGGTTCACCGCTTCTGAAAACAGCAGTGGCACAAGAACGTAGCCATCCAGTATTTGTAAAATCAAGTGACCTGCCATGAGATAAACAAACAGATCAGTAGCACCCCATTGGAAGTAGCCAATTAGGGCTACGGGTATGGTAACAATCGCCACGCCAATGTAGGGCACCACTACAGAAAGGCCTACCAGCAGTGCCAGCAAAGCTGCATAGTTCAAGCCTAAGCTTACAAATAATATGAAGGTTGCAGCTCCGGTAATGATGATTTCAATCACCTTACCCTGCACATAGTTCGACAGTTGTTGATCCATCTCTGTCCAGATACTGCTCAGAAACGGACGACGAGTTGGCAAACGCGAAACAAACCACTCAACTAGATATGTCTTATCTTTGAGCAGAAAAAAAACCAGCACCGGAACCAGAACCAGGTAGACCAGAATATTCACCAAATTAGGCAACAGAGTGAAGGAAAACGACAACAGTTTCTGCCCAAATGCACCCACTTCGTTTTTAGCTAACTCCACCCAGTCATTCAGTTGTTCGGCGGACAAAATGTCAGGATAATCCAGGGGAAATTGAAACAGTACTTTCTGTCCCTTTATAAACATGCTGGGCAACGCATTAAATAGATGAGCCAACTGATTCCAGGCCAGGGGTAACACCAGAAAAATCACCACGGTCAAAACACCCAGAAACAACACATAACAGAAGGTAAATGCAATCCAGTACGGAACCTTCCGTGCAACCAGACTGTTGATCAACCCCTGCAGCAAATAGGCTACAACCAAACTGCCCAGAAACGGGATCAGAACCTGTCCCAACACCGCAATAACGACCATTGAACCGATAATCAATGCGATAAGCAGCACCGCCTCTTCATCTTGAAAGTAGTAATTTGCCCACTTACGAATCGTGCCAAACATATAGAATTCTCGTCAGAGTATTTTTTTAATCAGGGCTTAAATAACAGATAAATATAATGCTCACCATCCTGCCACCATCGTTCCAGCTCATACTGGCTTTGCTCAGCAAACACCTGGAAATCCCGAACTGAACCTGGGTCGGTTGCCCGCACCTGAACACGGCCTCCCGAAGGTAACTTATTCAACGCCAGTTTAGTTTTAAGCAGCGGTAATGGGCAGGTTAAGCCAGAAAAATCCAGCTGCTGAGGTAGTTCTGGTTCAGCTTCCATTTAGTCTATCCTGATTACAAAGTCGTCAGTATATAGAAGCTAACGGCAAGTTGTGAACGTGTTTTGTAGCCAAAATAGCGCTCCGAATCGCGCCGAATGCTTTTTAGCTAAGACCAGGAATTAATCTGATCATAAACAGTCCCACTTGGAATGCTTGAATCCCGTGGTATGGTATCGAATGAGCCCAGCCGCCAAAGCCATTTTCTGATGCACGTTATGATTTATTTGAATGATTAGCAGATTGAAACCACCCATTCGTAGCTTGCTGCTACTTTATTTCGTGCTTGCTAGCTACGCGCCGAGTACTTGGGGTGCCGCGAATCCAACCCAACCCAAAGAGCCAAATCTACCCTATCTTGGTGATGCCAGTTCAGCCATTGTGTCACCACAGCAGGAATACTGGCTGGGGCGTGCGTGGCTCAGGCAGTTTCGACGTCAAGTCAGTACGCTCGATGATCCATTGATCAGTCATTACCTCGAGAAACTGGTTTATCGGCTGGTGCCCGGTAGCGGCCTTGGAAACTGGCCCCTGGAGCTGGTGGTGGTCGATAATTCTGATCTCAATGCCTTTGCAGCCCCTGGCGGTGTACTTGGCATCAACACTGGCACTCTACGATACGCCGAAACAGAAGGTGAACTGGCATCCATCATTGCACATGAACTGGCGCATATCAGCCAGCGTCATTTCGCCCGCGGTGTTGAGGAAGCAAAAAGCAATCAGGTACCCGCTCTTGCGGCGATGCTAGCCAGCATCTTGCTTATTGCAACAACCGGTGGTGATGCGGGGTTTGCTGCACTGGCCAGCACCCAGGCGGTGATGCAGCAGCAGTATCTGAGGTTCAGTCGAAAAAATGAAGCCGAGGCCGACCGACTGGGTTTAGTCACTTTAATGAAAGCCAACTATGACCCGTTGGCCATGCCCACGATGTTTGAGCGAATGTTACGGGCCAAACGTTATTCAGGTCAGAACCCATCAGAGTTTCTACTCACCCACCCGTTAACCGAATCACGGATCGCGGATACCCGAAACAGGGCGGAACAATATGCAAATAGTCCGTCGCTGAAACGGGATACCCTGCAATATCAGTTGATACGAAATCGCATTCAAACGATTTCCGAGCGTTCCCCCGGCAAGCTGATCAAATACTTTAAGGCTAAACTAGCGGAAGGTCTGTCGCCCTATCACGACGCAGATCGCTACGGTTTACTGTTGGCTTATACCAAAGCGGAGCAGTATCAAGAAGCCAGAGAGCTCCTAAAAGAACTACTGAATTCAAGCTCCGATAAGCTTGAATATTTGATGGCGCAATCTGAAATTGAACTTCAAACCGGCAACACTGAAGAAGCGGTCGCACTTTTGAAAAAACAGCTCGAATTGCAACCTGAATACTATCCCCTGGAGATGCAACTGGCCAAAGCCTATCGCCTTAACGGAGATCCGAAAGCATCCGCAGAAATCATTGAAAGCATCACTAAAAATCGAACAGAAGATCCTTACGTCTGGTTTGAGCTAGCAGAAGCAAGGGGGCTAGCAGATGATAAACTCGGCGTTCACCGAGCTCGGGCTGAGTTTTTTCAGTTAGTGGGAAATTTCAGTCAGGCAAAGAAACAGCTTCAATTTGCGCTACAGATGACCGGCCAGCAATTTGCGCTTTCATCTGCGATAGAGCAGCGTATCGTGGAAATCACTCGGATTGAATACACATCCAGGGATGCCATGAAATCGCTTTAGCACCGATACCCGCAAAGCCTCATACCCTTCCCTTTGGCTTTTCGCTTACGCAATTCCGTCACAGCTATGGGACCTGACGCGGGCGAATAGCCAGCGCCATTCATCAAGTCAAAACTCTGGACTAAAACTCGCCCTACTTTGTGAGAACATCGATCATTTGATTGTGATCAGAGTGAAAGTGTCCCCCTAATCAGATAGCCAACTTAACGGCCCGGCGTTGAGGAGCCAACTGGAGAGTTATACCTGTTTTTTAGGTATG
>JARGPR010000022.1 GCA_029210125.1 Pseudomonadales bacterium
TCGTGAAGGTGGACGTACCGTTGGTGCAGGTGTAGTGGCTAAAATTATCGAGTGATAGACAGCTCGTTCTTGTGTTTGCGCGGTTAGCGGATTTGTTTCGTTAACTGCGCTAGTGGTTTATGGGTATATCAGTTTTAACTTAGGCCAGTAGCTCAATTGGCAGAGCAGCGGTCTCCAAAACCGCAGGTTGGGGGTTCGATTCCCTCCTGGCCTGCCATATTTATTGGTGTCAGGTTGAGCTTGGTTAAAAATCGTTTGACTATGTAGGGTAGATCTATAGAGCATGAGCAGTAAATCTGAGTCTCAATCTGGTTCATTGGATCTCCTTAAATGGCTTCTAGTGGTTGCACTCGTTGCGGTAGGGGTTGGTGGAAACTACTATTTTTCCTCGGAGTCTCTTCTTTATAGAGTTCTTGCCCTTGTTGCGCTGTCTATAGTCGCTGTTGCTGTTGCGCTTCAAACAACTGGCGGACAGAGTTTTTTTAAGCTTGTTAAAGAGGCGCGCACCGAAATACGCAAAGTTATCTGGCCTACTCGTGCTGAAACTGGCCAGACCACATTGATTGTTGTGGCTGTTGTATTTGTAATGGCGTTAGTGCTTTGGGGGTTGGACTCCTTTTTTAGTTGGCTCGTTTCGTTGTTGATTGGTTAGGAAATTTCCATGGCTAAACGTTGGTACGTAGTGCACGCCTACTCGGGTTATGAAAAAAGGGTAAAAGCAACCCTTGAAGAGCGCATTGAGTTGATGGGTATGGCTGATAGTTTTGGTCGTATTATGGTGCCTACTGAAGAGGTCGTTGAGATTCGTGCGGGTCAGAAAAGGAAAAGCGAGCGAAAATTCTTTCCGGGATACGTCTTGGTTGAAATGGAGCTTGATGATGATAGCTGGCATTTAGTTAAGGAAACTCCTCGAGTGTTGGGCTTTATCGGCGGCACTGCAGAGAAGCCCGCACCTATAACCGAAAAAGAGGCTCAGGAAATTCTTCAGCGGGTTGAAGAGGGTGCCGAGAAGCCGAAACCAAAAACGCTATTTGAGCCAGGTGAAATGGTCCGGGTGGTGGATGGTCCTTTCAATGATTTTAATGGGGTCGTTGAAAAAGTTAATTATGAGAAGAGTCGTTTACAGGTATCGGTTTTGATTTTTGGGCGCTCTACTCCAGTTGAATTGGAGTTTGGGCAGGTCGAAAAAGGTTAGTCGGGACTCGTTTTAGGAAATTTTTTGTTGTTTGACAGGGTAGCTGATTGTTGGTCAGCGTTGACCCGATAGGAGAGTAAGCTTAATGGCTAAGAAAATAGAAGCGTATATTAAACTCCAAGTTCCTGCGGGTCAGGCAAACCCCAGTCCACCGGTTGGCCCAGCGTTGGGTCAGCATGGTGTTAATATCATGGAGTTCTGTAAAGCGTTCAACGCTAAAACCCAGAGTATGGAATCAGGCATGCCTATTCCGGTGATTATCTCGGTATATGCGGATCGTAGTTTTACTTTCGAGACTAAAACCCCTCCTGCATCGTTTCTGCTAAAGAAAGCCGCTGGCATCCAAAAAGGCAGTGGTACACCGAATACTAATAAAGTCGGTAAGGTCACGCGTGCGCAGCTTGAAGAGATTGCTACGATCAAGATGGCAGACCTTAATTCCGTCGATATGGATTCGGCTGTTCGTATTATTGCTGGTAGCGCACGCAGCGCTGGCATCGAAGTGGAGAACGCGTAGTGGCTAAGGTAACTAAAAGAAATAAAGTAATCAGTGAAAAAATAAATCCAACTAAGCTGCATTCCGTCGATGAGGCCGTTAGTCTTCTGAATGAGCTTTCTACTGTAAAATTTAAAGAGTCGATTGATGTCGCTGTCAATCTGGGCGTTGATCCACGCAAATCCGATCAAGCAGTACGCGGTGCGACCGTTTTGCCTAAGGGGACCGGAAAACTTGTTCGTGTTGCTGTTTTTGCTGACGGGGATAATGCAGCAGCTGCAACTGATGCGGGTGCCGATGTTGTGGGTATGGATGACCTTGCTGCAAGGATTAAGGGCGGCGAACTTGACTTTGATGTGGTGATCGCTACTCCTGATTCAATGCGAGTGGTGGGCCAATTGGGCCAAGTGCTGGGCCCTCGTGGCCTGATGCCCAACCCTAAAGTAGGTACAGTGACCAAAGATGTTGGTGCTGCGGTAAGCAATGCTAAAGCCGGCCAGGTTCGCTATCGTACTGATAAAGGTGGGATTATTCATGGCGGCATTGGGCAGATTGGCTTTGCTCCAGCTGACATAAAAATTAATCTCGAGGCGCTTTTGGCGGACCTAAGGAAAGCGAAACCGGCCTCTGCAAAAGGCGTGTACCTTAAAAAAGTTGCCTTATCTTCGACGATGGGCCCAAGTCTAGCTATCGATTTATCGACGCTGGAATAATTTTTGTCCGGCGCTATTTTGCGCTGGGTGTAGACTTTGGGGTTTTTGTTGAGCTCGTGTCTAGCGATTCGGACTCAGCAAGGCCTATCAAAGACCACGGGTCCAGCTATTTGATTTATTGAATAAGCTGGTTAATTTGTTGCCCGTGTAGATAGCGTAACCCGATTCATAAAGAATTTAGTTACCGTAAGGCATCCATTTACCTTAGTTTTTGTTTATGGGTTGATATTCATTAAATACTACCTGTCTGATTTGGTTTTAAGTCAATCTGTGTAGTTGTTCTATCTTGGAGTGATGCCAATGGCGTTGAATCTCGAAGACAAAAAAGTAATCGTCTCTGAAGTAACCGAAGCTGTCGGCACTGCGCTGTCTGCTGTGGTTGCGGACTATCGCGGAACTGACGTGTCAGCACTTACCTCGCTTCGTAGCCAGGCTAGGGAGCAAGGTGTATACGTGCGTGTAGTCAGGAATTCCCTGGCAAAACGTGCTGTAGCTGGTACTGAGTTTGAGTGCATGACTGAGGCCTTCGTGGGCCCGACTTTGCTAGCGCTTTCTATTGATGATCCCGGCTCAGCCGCTCGCCTGCTGAAGGACTTTGCTAACGCAAATGATACCTTCGAAGTGCGCGCGCTTGCTATTGGTGGTGAATTGATGGGCGCTGACAAGCTCGATGCCGTTGCCAAGCTGCCGACTCGTGATGAAGCGATCTCTATCCTTATGGGTACGATGATAGCTCCTGTATCGAAGCTGGTTTCTACTATGAACGAAGTACCATCCAAGTTCGTGCGTGTAGTTGCAGCGGTTAAAGATCAGAAGCAGGAAGCTGCTTAGGACGAAACATATTTGTCTATATTATTGGCGGTCAAAACCTGGCCGTATTTTATTAGTTAATTTGATTATTTGGGGATTTACAGATGTCTCTTTCAAAAGAAGATATTTTAGAAGCAATTGCGGAAATGAGTGTAATGGACATTGTTGAGCTTATCTCGGCAATGGAAGAAAAATTTGGTGTTTCTGCGGCGGCTGCTGCTGTTGCCGTTGCTCCTGCTGCCGGCGGCGACGCTGCGGGTGGCGCTGCTGCTGAGCAGACCGAATTTGACGTTATTCTTACCGGCGCTGGTGAAAAGAAAGTTAACGCAATTAAAGCTGTTCGTGCAATTACCGGGCTTGGCCTTAAAGAAGCTAAGGCTTTGGTTGATGGTGCTCCAGCTCCTGTTAAGGAAGGCGTTAGCAAAGAAGAAGCTGATGATGCGGCCAAGCAGCTTGAAGAAGCAGGCGCTTCTGTCGAAGTTAAGTAAGATACATGATAGACCGCAGGCGTTAGATAGCCTGCATGCGGATTGGCTGGCGGATTATTCGCCGGCCTTTCGCCGTTTCTGATTTGCCACATTTGAATGGCAATAAACGTGTGCAGCTGCGTTGTACATAGCTGTTAGAAACGCGTTAGAAAACTGGATGTTGTCCATGGGTATTTCAACCCTGCACAACTGATTTGCATCAGCTCATTATCATCGCGGGGAAACTTGATGGGTTCTTACTCCTACACAGAGAAAAAACGCATACGTAAAGATTTTGGAAAATTGCCGAGGGTTATGGATGTACCCTATTTGCTTTCCATTCAGCTGGATTCCTACAAAAAGTTTCTGCAACAAGATCGTCCTAGTGACGGTCGTTTAGACCAGGGGTTGCAAGCCGCTTTTAAATCGGTTTTTCCGATCATTAGCAACTCCGGTACCGCTGCCCTTGAATACGTCTCCTATCGATTTGGGCAGCCGGCGTTTGATGTTAAAGAGTGTCAGCAGCGGGGTGTTACCTACGCTGTACCGCTGCGTGTAAAAGTACGCTTAATTATTTATGACAAAGAATCATCTAGTCGTGCGATCAAGGATATAAAAGAGCAGGAGGTCTACATGGGAGACCTTCCTCTGATGACTGACAACGGTACTTTTGTGATCAATGGTACCGAGAGGGTTATCGTTTCGCAGCTTCATCGCTCTCCGGGGGTCTTTTTCGACCACGATAAGGGCAAAACGCACTCCTCCGGTAAGTTGCTTTATTCTGCTCGCGTTATTCCGTACCGTGGCTCCTGGCTCGATTTTGAGTTTGATGCTAAAGACATGGTTTACGTACGGATTGATCGCCGTCGAAAACTCCCTGCAACTATTCTCTTGCGTGCTCTGGACTATTCCACAGAACAGATTTTGGATATGTTCTTTGACACGAACTCCTATAGCTTGGACGGAGACGGCTATGCTTTAGATGTGGTTCCCGCTCGCCTTCGCGGTGAATCTTTGCCAATAGATATTACCGATAAGAACGGCGAAATCATTGTCGAGCAGGGCAAAAGAATTACTAGTCGACATATTCGTCAGCTCGAAAAAGCTAAAATTAAAAAGCTCGTTTTGCCGGTTGAATACCTTGTTGGTCAGAGTATCAGCCACGATATTGTTAATACGGAAACCGGTGAGTTGTTGTGTGCCTGTAACACTGAGATTACCGAAGAATTAGCGCAGCAATTTGTAGAATCTAAAATCGCCTCATTTAGCACGCTATATACCAATGAGCTGGATTGTGGCGCTTTTATATCCGATACGCTACGTATCGATCCCTCTTCAAATCGCCTTGAATCGCTGATTGAGATTTACCGCATGATGCGCCCGGGTGAGCCACCTACAAAAGAATCCGCTGAAAACCTGTTCGGAAATCTGTTTTTCGCCTCTGAGCGATACGATCTCTCTGCCGTAGGCCGGATGAAGTTTAACCGTCGGTTGGGGCGGGAAATTGAAACTGGCGAAGGTGTATTGTCCAACGAAGATATCGTTGACGTATTAAAAACGTTGATTGATATTCGTAACGGCAAGGGTGTGGTTGATGATATTGATCACCTCGGTAACCGAAGGGTTCGTTCGGTTGGCGAGATGGCTGAAAACCAGTTCCGAGTGGGTATTGTGCGTGTTGAGCGTGCAGTTAAAGAGCGTTTGAGTATGGCGGAGTCTGAGGGCTTGATGCCTCAGGATCTGATCAATGCCAAACCGGTTGCTGCCGCTGTGAAGGAATTTTTTGGCTCGAGTCAACTCTCTCAATTTATGGATCAGAATAATCCACTTTCTGAGGTGACTCATAAGCGTCGTGTATCAGCGCTCGGGCCAGGCGGTTTGACGCGAGAGCGTGCCGGATTTGAGGTTCGAGATGTGCATCCTACCCATTATGGTCGCGTATGCCCTATTGAGACACCTGAGGGACCAAACATTGGTTTGATTAACTCCCTCGCGACCTATGCCCGAACCAACCCTTACGGATTTCTCGAGAGCGCATACCGCAAGGTAGTTGATGGTATTGCGACGGATGAAATTCAGTATCTTTCCGCGATTGAAGAAGGAACCCACGTGATCGCGCAGGCTAGCGCGGGTTTGGACAAGGATAATCGGTTGACCGACGAACTGGTTGCTGTCCGTCATATGAATGAATTCACCCTGATGCCGCCTGAAAAAGTGGACTTCATGGATGTATCACCCCAGCAGGTTGTTTCGGTTGCCGCATCACTTATCCCGTTCCTTGAGCACGATGATGCGAACAGGGCGCTGATGGGATCAAACATGCAGCGGCAAGCAGTACCCACCATTCGGGCGGAAAAACCGCTTGTTGGGACAGGTATGGAAAAGTTTGTCGCTCGTGATTCGGGGGTTTGTGTAGTTACTCGCCGTGGTGGTGTCGTCGATAGCGTTGACGCCTCCAGAATCGTCATTCGGGTCGCTGAAAATGAATCGGAAGCCGGCGATGCTGGCGTTGATATTTACAACCTGACCAAGTACACCCGTTCAAACCAGAACACCTGTATTAATCAGCGTCCCCTTGTGAGTAAGGGGGATATCGTTGAGCGTGGCGACATCGTTGCTGACGGGCCTTCTACTGATATGGGTGAATTGGCTCTCGGTCAAAATATCCGTGTCGCGTTCATGCCCTGGAATGGCTATAACTTCGAGGATTCAATTCTTATCTCTGAACGGGTTGTCGAGGAAGATCGTTTTACCACCGTTCACATTCAGGAGCTGACCTGTATCGCTCGTGATACTAAGCTAGGCTCTGAAGACGTCACGGCTGATATTCCGAATGTTGGAGAAGGAGCCTTGTCGCGGCTTGACGAATCTGGCATCGTTTATGTCGGAGCAGAAGTTGCCGCTGGCGATATTTTGGTTGGTAAAGTTACGCCAAAGGGCGAGACCCAGTTAACGCCAGAAGAGAAACTCCTGCGTGCCATTTTCGGAGAGAAGGCGTCTGACGTTAAGGATAGCTCGCTTCGAGTCCCTTCTGGTGCAAGCGGTATCGTGATCGATGTCCAAGTCTTTACCCGTGATGGTCTAGAAAAAGACGCACGAGCAAAGAGTATCGAAGAGGCTCAACTTAGCGAGTACCGTAATGATCTTGACGAGGAGTTGCGGATTGTGCGGCTGGCAATTCAGGCGCGTCTAAAGTCTGCTCTTACTGGTAAAGAGGTTGTTTCTGCTCCGGGTCTGGCCAAAGGTAAAAAAATCGAAGAACACTATTTTGACGAGCTGACAGATGATCAGTGGTTCAAGGTTAGAATGGTGGATGATGAACTGAACCTCACGCTTGAAGGTTTTGAGCGTCAACTTACGGAGCTTAAGCAGGAGCTTGACGAGCGTTATGATGTTAAGCACGACAAGTTGACCCGTGGCGACGATCTTGCTCCGGGTGTCTTGAAAATGGTTAAGGTCTCTCTTGCGGTTAAACGCTGCATCCAGCCTGGCGATAAGATGGCCGGGCGACACGGTAATAAAGGTGTTATCTCTGCGATCATGCCGGTTGAGGATATGCCCTACGATGAGAAGGGTGAGCCGGTTGATATCGTACTGAACCCATTGGGTGTACCCTCTCGAATGAATATCGGGCAGATTCTTGAAACTCATTTGGGCCTCGCAGCCAAAGAACTTGGCCGGAAAATCACCAAGGTGGTTGAAACCGAGAAGAAGACCGCAAAGGTTCGTGAAGTACTGGCTCAGGTTTACAATGAAACCGGTGGCAGGGCTGCTAACCTCGAGTCGATGTCCGATAACGAAATTCTGGATCTAGCGGATAACCTTGCGGGTGGCGTACCTATGGCTACGCCGGTGTTTGATGGTGCAAGTGAAGAAGAAATTAAACACCTTCTGAAGCTAGGTGACCTAGACGAATCGGGTAAGTTCACGCTTTACGATGGCCGAACCGGCGATGTATTTGATCGGACGGTTACCGTCGGCTACATGTACATGTTGAAACTGAATCACCTGGTCGATGACAAAATGCATGCTCGATCCACCGGCTCCTACAGTTTGGTTACACAGCAGCCGTTAGGAGGAAAGGCTCAATTTGGTGGTCAACGATTTGGAGAGATGGAAGTTTGGGCTCTCGAGGCTTACGGAGCAGCGTATACGCTACAAGAAATGTTAACGGTTAAATCCGATGACGTGAATGGCCGTACACGAATGTATAAAAATATCGTTGATGGTGATCATCGTATGGAGCCCGGTATGCCGGAATCCTTCAATGTGTTAACCAAGGAGATTAGATCTCTCGGCATTAACATTGAGCTTGAAAACGATTGATGTTTGTCCCAGAAAGCTGTTCGTTCACCACTACTGCTGTGACTATGAAGTGTAAAACCCCGATGGAGGGATTGTCTTGAAAGACCTACTAGACTTACTGAAAAGACAAAATCAAGCGGATGAGTTTGATGCTATTCGCATCGGCCTGGCATCACCTGAAATGATCCGATCATGGTCTTTTGGTGAAGTAAAGAAGCCAGAGACTATTAATTATCGTACATTCAAGCCCGAACGGGATGGACTATTTTGTGCCAAGATATTTGGTCCAATCAAAGACTATGAATGTTTGTGTGGGAAATACAAACGACTCAAGCACCGAGGTGTTGTTTGCGAAAAATGCGGTGTCGAGGTCGCGGTTGCTAAAGTACGCCGTGAGCGCATGGCGCATATTGAGCTGGCAAGTCCAGTTGCCCATATCTGGTTTCTGAAGTCACTGCCTTCTCGTATCGGTTTGTTGTTGGACATGACCCTTCGGGATATAGAAAGAGTTCTCTATTTCGAATCGTTTGTTGTCGTTGACCCCAGGCTCACTACTCTCGAGCGAGGTCAGCTGTTGACCGACGAGCAGTACTTTGAAGCAATGGAAGAGTGGGGCGATGACTTCGATGCCAGAATGGGCGCTGAAGCGGTTCAGCTGTTGCTGAAAGATATAGATCTTGATGCCGAAATTGCTACTTTACGTGAAGAAATTCCAGCTACGAATTCTGAGACCAAAATTAAGAAACTCTCTAAGCGACTTAAGCTAATGGAAGGTTTCTGCAATTCTGGGAATAAGCCAGAATGGCTTGTTCTTGAGGCTCTGCCCATACTTCCACCGGATCTTCGTCCGTTGGTACCGTTGGATGGTGGTCGCTTTGCAACCTCCGATTTGAATGATCTTTACCGCCGCGTAATCAACCGGAACAACCGATTGAAGCGATTACTGGATCTTAATGCGCCTGACATCATCGTCAGAAATGAAAAACGTATGCTGCAGGAATCCGTTGATGCGTTGTTAGATAACGGTCGTCGCGGTCGAGCTATCACAGGCTCCAATAAACGACCACTCAAATCACTAGCGGATATGATTAAGGGTAAACAAGGCCGGTTCCGTCAAAACCTGCTGGGTAAACGAGTGGATTATTCCGGTCGTTCCGTGATTGTGGTTGGTCCCTCTCTTAAATTGTATCAGTGTGGTTTGCCTAAAAAGATGGCTCTCGAGCTGTTTAAGCCATTCGTATTTGGTAAGTTAGAGCGCAAAGGTTTGGTGACCACGATTAAAGCCGCCAAGAAAATGGTGGAAGACGAGACACCGGAAGTATGGGCAGTGCTCGAAGATGTCATTCGCGAGCACCCAGTACTGCTTAACCGGGCGCCGACTCTTCACCGATTGGGTATTCAGGCCTTTGAGCCAGTACTGACCGAAGGTAAAGCGATTCAGTTACACCCATTGGTTTGTTCCGCTTACAACGCCGATTTTGACGGTGATCAAATGGCGGTGCACGTGCCCCTGACGATAGAGGCTCAGTTAGAAGCTCGCGCGTTGATGATGTCGACAAACAATATTCTGTCGCCTGCTAATGGCGAACCAATTATTGTACCCTCTCAGGATGTTGTTTTAGGCTTGTACTACATGACCCGTAGTCGTATTAACGACCTCGGCGAAGGTTCAATATTTTCTGATCCCGATGAAGTTGAGCGCGCTTACCTTAACAAACAGGTTGGCCTGCAGGCCATCGTGAAGGTGAGGATTGAGGTTGCGACCACCGATGATAAAGGTGAGAAAACGGTTACTCGTACCATTGAAGATACAACCGTCGGTCGAGTGCTTCTGTACAAGATTGTGCCGGAAGGTTTCGATTTTGCGTTGGTCAATCAACACATGACCAAGAAAGCAATCTCACGAGTTATCAACTACTGCTACCGAACTTTTGGTTTGAAATCTACGGTTATTTTTGCTGACCGTTTGATGTACACCGGTTACGCCTACTCAACGCGGTCTGGTTCATCTGTGGGAATTGATGATCTTGTTATTCCAGCCAACAAAAACGATATTATTGGGCAGGCTGATAGCGAAGTTAAAGAAATTGAAGACCAGTTCTCTTCCGGGCTTGTAACCCAAGGTGAAAAATACAACAAAGTTATCGATATCTGGTCACGCGCGAACGATATGGTCGCTAAATCGATGATGGATACGCTGGGAACAGAAGATGTTATCAGCGCCGACGGGGAGACTGTCCCGCAAGAATCGTTTAACTCGATTTATATGATGTCCGATTCGGGCGCGCGGGGTTCTGCTGCGCAGATCCGTCAACTGGCCGGAATGCGCGGCTTGATGGCTAAGCCTGATGGGTCGATCATTGAGACGCCTATTACCGCGAACTTCCGTGAAGGATTGTCCGTACTGCAGTATTTCATCTCTACTCACGGTGCTCGTAAAGGTTTGGCGGACACGGCGCTAAAAACCGCAAACTCAGGTTATCTTACTCGTAGGCTGGTCGATGTCTCTCAGGATCTCGTGGTTACTGAGGTCGATTGTGGAACTGAAGAGGGTTTGTTGTTGACTCCGGTTATTGCCGGTGGTGACATTATTGAAACCCTGGGTGAGCGTATTCTGGGTCGAGTAGTTGCGGCTGATGTTTACAAGCCAGGCACAAATGATCTGGTTGTCGAGCGCGGTGTGATGATCGATGAAGCCTGGGTTGAAGTACTTGAGGAAAATAGCGTCGATGAGTTGATGGTGCGCTCGGTGATCTCCTGCGAAAACCGCTACGGTATTTGCGCGATGTGTTACGGGCGTGATTTGGGTCGTGGTCACATGATCAACCAGGGTGAAGCGATTGGTGTTATCGCTGCGCAATCGATTGGTGAGCCAGGTACACAGCTGACTATGCGGACTTTCCACATTGGTGGCGCGGCATCTCGGACATCTGCTGATGATCGAATCCATGTTAAGCACGGCGGTACAGTACGTTTCCATAACATCAAGTTTGTTGAGCAAAAGAAAGATATTATTGTGGTGGTATCTCGTTCTGGTGAATTGGCGATCGCGGATGAAAACGGCCGAGAACGAGAACGCTATAAACTGCCCTATGGTGCAGTATTGAGTGTCTCTGACGGTTCAACTGTTGATGCAGGCGAGACCGTTGCGACCTGGGATCCCCACACTCACCCCATTATCACAGAAGTAGCGGGTACTGTCCGATTCTCCGGAATGGAAGAGGGTATTACAGTGCGTCGCCAAGTTGATGAAATGACTGGTTTGGCAAGTATCTCTGTGATTGATCCGGCGGAACGTCCAGCTGCGGGTAAAGAGCTTAAGCCTGCGATGACCCTAGTGGGTGAAGATGGTAACGATCTTAATATTGCGGGTACGGATGTGCCGGCGCATTATTTGTTGCCAGCCAACGCTATTTTCAGTTTGACCGATGGAGCACTGGTTGAATGTGGTGGTGTTCTGGCGAGAATACCTCAGGAAAGTTCTAAAACTCGCGATATTACAGGTGGTTTGCCTCGGGTTGCGGATCTATTTGAGGCTCGCAAACCTAAGGAGCCTTCAATTCTTGCTGAAATTTCCGGTACCGTTAGTTTCGGTAAGGAGACTAAAGGTAAGCGTAGATTGATCATTACCCCACCGGATGCTGATCCATACGAGGCGCTGATACACAAGTGGCGGCACCTTAACGTCTTTGATGGCGAACAGGTTGAAAAGGGCGAAGTGGTTTCCGACGGCGCTTCAAGCTCCCACGACATTTTGCGTCTGAAGGGTGTTACAGCATTAGCTAATTACATCACCAACGAAATCCAGGAAGTCTACCGGCTTCAAGGTGTGAAAATTAACGACAAGCACATTGAGGTGATCGTCAGGCAGATGCTTCGAAAAGCCGACGTGCTCGATGCGGGTGACACGGATCTGATCCGTGGTGATCAGGTGGAGTACTCCAAGGTACTTGAGGCGAACGAGAAAGCGCTGGCTGAAGGCAAGGCGCCAGCCAAATACGAGCGTGTGTTGCTGGGTATTACCAAAGCATCACTGGCCACCGAGTCGTTTATCTCTGCAGCGTCATTCCAGGAAACTACACGAGTTCTGACAGAGGCTGCCGTTACCGCAAAAAGAGATAACCTGAGGGGCTTGAAAGAGAATGTTGTGGTTGGTCGCTTGATACCTGCTGGTACAGGATTGACTTACCACAATGAGCGCAAGCGCAAGAGAGAGCTCGAGTTGGGCGAGCGCCGCAACGTTTCTGCATCTGATGCAGAAACTCTGCTGAGTGAAGCTCTGAACTCAACGGGAGAAGGTAGCTAACCATTGGATTGGCCACAACGTATACCGCATGAGCCTCGGGTCATGCGGCTAATTGCTTGACCTTTATGGGTGCGGTCTATAGAATCCCGCATCCGCTATTCGGCAGGAACAATTTGTTGCTGCCATTTTAACTATATAAATCGAAAAGATTACGGAGTCCGTTTGCATGGCTACGATTAACCAGCTGGTGCGAAAGCCAAGGAAGCGTAAGGTAGCAAAGAGTGATGTACCCGCGCTGCAGGCTTGTCCTCAGCGCCGCGGTGTGTGTACTCGTGTGTATACCACCACACCAAAAAAACCTAATTCAGCGTTGCGTAAAGTGTGCCGGGTTAGATTGACCAATGGGTATGAGGTTTCTTCCTACATTGGTGGCGAAGGCCATAACCTGCAGGAACACTCAGTTGTTCTGATTCGTGGAGGTCGAGTAAAGGATCTTCCTGGTGTGCGATATCACACAGTTCGAGGTAGTTTAGATACCTCTGGTGTTGCCGATCGTAAGGCTGGCCGTTCCAAGTATGGGACTAAAAAGCCGAAAAGTTAGTGGCTAGCTCCACCCCGGGGCTGGTTTTAAGTAAGGCCGGATACACAAAACATTCTGTGCACATTCCGGAATAACCTGAAGATGATAAGGAGTTAATAATGCCTAGAAGACGAGTCGTCGCGAAACGCGAGATCCTTCCTGACCCAAAATTCGGTAGCCAAACCCTGGCTAAATTCATGAACCATGTGATGGTTGATGGAAAAAAATCCACTGCTGAAAAAATTGTTTACGGTGCGTTGGAATCTGTTCAGAAGAAAACCGGTAACGATCCACTAGAAGTTTTCGAAACTGCTTTAGAAGTGATTGCGCCGATGGTCGAGGTTAAATCTCGCCGAGTTGGTGGCGCTACCTATCAGGTACCTGTTGAGGTAAGACCGGCGCGTCAAAAAGCGCTGGCTATGCGTTGGTTGGTAGACTATTCCCGTAAGCGTGGTGAGAAGTCTATGGCGCTGCGGCTCGCTGGTGAAATTGTTGATGCATCCGAGAAAAAAGGTGCAGCCTTCAAGAAGAAAGATGATACGCACCGTATGGCTGAAGCCAACAAAGCGTTCTCGCACTACCGTTTCTAATCCTCACGCTTCGATAGTTAGCACTTTTTAGAGGAAGCTCCCTTGGCTCGCATCACACCGCTGCACCGATATCGAAATATTGGTATTTGCGCTCACGTGGATGCGGGCAAGACTACTACCACCGAGCGTGTGCTGTTCTATACCGGTATCTCTCACAAAATTGGCGAGGTGCATGACGGTGCTGCAACCATGGATTGGATGGAGCAGGAGCAGGAGCGAGGTATTACCATTACTTCGGCGGCTACCACTTGTTTTTGGAGTGGTATGACCCAGCAGTATGATCAGCATCGAATCAATATTATCGATACTCCTGGTCACGTAGATTTTACTATTGAAGTAGAAAGATCCCTCCGTGTGTTGGATGGGGCGGTTGTGGTGTTTTGCGCAACCTCTGGCGTCGAACCTCAATCCGAAACAGTCTGGCGTCAAGCTAATCGTTATCAAGTCCCCCGTATCGTTTTCGTCAATAAGATGGATAGAACCGGTGCTGACTTTCTTCGCGTTGTCGAGCAAATTGAAACACGCCTCGGCGCTACACCAGTTCCGGTTCAACTGGCGTTGGGCGCTGAAGAGCACTTTGAGGGTGTAATTGATCTGGTTCAAATGAAGGTCATTCATTGGAACGAACAGGATCGCGGCGCGACCTTCGAGCTAGGCGATATCCCCGAGGATATGCTAGCGCAGGCTGAAGAATACCGAGAGAAGATGCTCGACGCCGTAGCGGAGTCTGATGACGCGCTAATGGAAAAATATCTTGAGGAAGGTGATCTCAGCGCTGAAGAGATTCGGCATGGTTTGCGTGTACGGACCATAGCGAACGAAATCGTGCCCGCGTTATGTGGATCGGCCTTTAAGAACAAAGGTGTCCAGGCCGTACTTGATGCGGTTGTTGACTACCTGCCTGCGCCTGATGAAGTGAAGGCAATTACTGGCGTATTGGAGAATGGAGCTGATGGCGAGCGGGTCTCATCGGATAATGAGCCGTTTGCTGCTTTGGCATTTAAGATTGCTACTGACCCGTTCGTAGGCACTCTGACATTCTTTCGGGTTTACTCCGGTATCCTCAAATCCGGTGATGCGTTGTTCAACCCGGTTAAGGGAAAAAAAGAACGCGTAGGTCGAATGGTTCAGATGCACGCTAACGAGCGTGAAGAATTGAAAGAAGTTCGTGCGGGTGATATTGCTGCTGCAATTGGCTTGAAGGATGTTACCACCGGCGAGACTCTGTGTGATCCAGCTGCGATTATCACGCTTGAAAAGATGGACTTTCCGGACCCTGTTATCTCCGTCGCGGTAGAACCACGGTCCCAGCCAGACCAGGAAAAAATGGGCGTCGCGCTTGGTAAGCTGGCGCAAGAAGATCCTTCTTTCAGGGTAAAGACCGATGAAGAAAGCGGTCAAACTATTATTTCGGGGATGGGCGAACTACACCTCGATATTCTTGTTGAGCGTATGCGGCGCGAGTTTGGTGTAGAGGCTAATATTGGTAAGCCGCAGGTTTCTTATCGTGAAACGATTCAAAAAACGGTTGAGGTTGAAGGTAAGTTTGTTCGTCAAAGCGGAGGGCGGGGGCAATACGGGCACGTATGGCTGCGGCTTGAGCCGTTGGGCTTGGAAGATGAGTACGAGTTCGTAAACGAAATTGTGGGTGGCGCGGTACCTAAAGAATATATAGGTGCTGTCGATAAGGGCGTCAAGGAGCAGATGGCTAATGGGGTTCTTGCTGGGTACCCTCTACTGGCCATGAAGGTCACGCTATTTGATGGCTCTTACCATGATGTGGACTCTAATGAGGTAGCCTTTAAGGTCGCTGGATCTATGGCTTTAAGGAAGGGTGCTCTAGAGGCTGATCTTGCATTGCTTGAGCCGCTTATGAAGGTTGAGGTGGTCACTCCGGAAGACTATATGGGTGATGTTATTGGCGATTTGAATAGGCGGCGGGGCGTTGTCCTTGGGATGGAGGAATCCCCGTCTGGCAAGATTATCGATGCTGAAGTGCCGCTCGCCGAGATGTTTGGTTATGCCACTGATCTCAGGTCCGCTACTCAGGGTCGAGCAACCTATTCAATGGAATTCAAAAAGTTCGCGGAAACCCCGGCGGCTGTCGCTGCGGCCATCATTGAAAAAAGATAGTTATAGATTTTATAGAGAGGTGTAATTGTGGCGAAGGAAAAATTTGAGCGTAATAAACTCCACGTAAACGTGGGCACAATTGGTCACGTTGACCATG
>JARGPR010000011.1 GCA_029210125.1 Pseudomonadales bacterium
ATTACAACTGCACTGTGCATTAATTTTTCCATAGCAGCGCCGACTAACAACAGGAGGATTAAGCAGATTAAAAAAACGTAAGAGAAAAGTTGATCGTTACCCAATCATTTTCCGGAACCGCCACAGCGATCCGCAAAAAATAATCGTGCCAAAAATAATAATGCCAACAATATCCAGCCATACGTAGGCAAAACCATTGCCTTTAAACAGTACCTGATAACCAAAATCCATAAAGTAACGCATGGGCGATAGCAAGCTGATGTAGCTCATGATTGGCGACATGCTTTCCGGTGGTGTCATGGCACCGGAGAGAAATAGCATCGGTATCAAGATCATAAAAAGAATTAACATGGCCTGGGCGATATTGCGGGAAAATAACGCAATTAACAGACCGAGCGAAGAGATGGAAAAACAGTACAGCGCCGCGACCCCGTAGAACAGCAGTATATTGCCCCGCAGTGGAGTGCCAAATATCTGGTGGACGACCACAAAGAGCCCAACCAATGAAAGCGCCATCGTTAAAACCAGCGGAGGTATGATTTTGGCGAGAAACAGCTCTAACGGCTGAACCGGTGTGACCATGAGCTGGTCGAGAGTGCCGTAGAGCTTTTCCCGGACCAGTGCGGCGGCGGTAAGCAACATGCCGATGAGGGTAATCATGTTGAATACTTCGAGCAGGCTGGTGAACCAGGTGTGGTCGATATTGGGGTTGTATTCTACTCGAACCCGGGAGTCGATACCCGGCAATGAACCTGCCGAAATCCCCGCCAGGCTGGCGCTGGGATTATCTAGTAATAGTTGCATGTTGTATTGGTTAGTAATGATACCAATGTAACTAATTGCCAACATTGCGGTCTGGGACTGGGTGCCGTCACTGATTACCTGAAACTGGGCGTTATTGCCCTCAATATCGCGGGAAAAATCCGGCGGGATAATGACTACTAGGCTACCTTTCCCAAGGTCAAGAAAAGGTGCGACCTGCTGGTCACTTTCTAGGTCGGCGACGATCTTAAAATAGGGTTTGCGCAGTAGCGAGACCAGTTCGCGGCTGGCATTGCTTTTATCCATATCGTAGATCGCGATGGGGTATTGGTTAATACCTAAATCAATAGCGTGCCCAGCCACGTAAATAGCGCCGGTGAAAGCCCAGACCATGATGAGCATGATCGGTATATCCCTAAACAGTTGCCGAAACTCCTTGCCGACTAAAACCCATAGACGAAACCACATCAGCCGATCCTCTTTTTCAAAAGAGCGATACAGAGCGTATATATGGCGGCTGTATAGATGGCCAGTGACGCGATATCGCTGGCGTAGTGTTCAAACCCCAAGCCTTTTAAATAACTGCCGCGCACAATATCCATAAAATAGGTGGCGGGAATCAGGTGAGCGATAAACTGTCCGAGTGAATCCATGCTGGCTATCGGCGTGGTAAAACCAGAGTAACTGAATGCTGGGGTTACTGTTAGTAGAAAGGTCAGTAACATAGCCGCCAGCTGGGTTTGGGTGATGATTGAGAACAGCAGGCCCATACCAATGGTGCAGATACAGTAGAGCAAGGCGGCGCTGGAAATCACCCAGAAACTGCCAACAAAACGTACATCAAACTGCAAAATACTGGCGGCATAAATAATCAGATAATCGATAAAACTCACCACCACATAGGGGGCTGCTTTACCCAGTACAATCTCCCAGCTCCGAATTGGAGAGCTGTAGAGATTGAAGATAGTGCCGTCCTCCTTTTCGCGCACGACTAACAGCGCGCCGAGTATGGCGGGAAACAACATTAAAATAAGTACCAGTATGCCCGGTACGATCATATTTATGCTTTCTAGCGCCGGGTTGTACCAGACCGAAAGGCGCATCTCAATTGGCATTAAGGCATCCGCATTTAAACCATACTGATCCGCCATTTGTTGAATCAGTTCGAGGTTGTTTTTAGCGTTAATGGCACTGATATAGGATTGAATAATGCTGGCACGGGTAGGGAATGAGCCATCAACCGTCACCGCTACAGCGACACTTTTACCGCTGACAAGATTGCGCGAAAAATTCGTGGGTAATTCAACCACAACCCTGGCGGTACCACGCTGCATAAGTTCATGCGCTTGCTCAGCGTTTCGTGTGATGTCAATGAGATCAAAATATTCCGAGTGTACGAAGCTATCGATATATTCCCTGCTGATAGAGCTATTATTGGTATCTACAAAAACAATGGGCAGGTTTTTTACATCAAGGCTGAGGCCGTAGCCAAATAGCTGCAGCAATAACACAGGAATAAAAAAGGACAGTCCAAGGTAGGTTGGGTCACGGAACAGTTCGCGGGTTTCCTTTACTGCCAGTGCTTTGCTGCGGCGAAAAAACTTCATTGGGTTCAGGCTGCCCCCAACTGGTCTTGAAGAGACAGATCATGTTGAATAAAACTGACAAAGGCCTCTTCAATGGATAACGGGTGGCAGCCGACAGTGGCTGCAATTCCGGATTGCTCAAGGATTTTAGTCGCGTGATTTTGATCCTGTTGCGGGGTTTTGGACTGCCACTGAACACGGCGACCGTAATAGATGGCGTTACTGAACTCTGGCTTTAACGCTTCAAAAGCGGCAGAAAACTGCTCAGATTCAATCGTCACCAAACTGCCGTCAATCTGTTCGGCCTGTTGTTTAAGTTGATCCGGCGTGCCGGTAATCACCATCCGGCCTTGCTGCATAAACCCCAGTCGATGGCAGTGTTCCGCTTCATCCATGTAGTGGGTCGAAACAATAATGGTAACCCCTTCATTTTCCGCCAGTGCATGTACGATCTCCCAAAATTGACGACGTGCAACCGGGTCAACGCCGGAGGTCGGTTCATCGAGAAACAGTAACAGTGGTTGATGGATCAGCGCACAGGCCAGAGCCACCCGTTGGCGAATTCCCAGCGGCAACGAAAGAGTATTGCGGTTTCCGAGTCCGGCAAGGTCAAGCTGGGTGAGTAATACCTCTATACGTTGTTCGCGCACTGCTTTTTTTATACCGTACAGGCCGCTGTAAAGGTGCATGTTTTCCACTACGCTAAGGTCTCGGTAGAGCGAGAATTTTTGCGACATATAACCAATACGATGTCTTAGCTGTCTTTTTTCTGAGGCGGTATCGTAGCCAATTACCTGGGCGCTACCGCCGCTGTTATTTTGCAGGCCGCAGAGCATTTTAATCAGGGTGGTTTTGCCTGCTCCGTTAGGGCCTAATAATCCAAAAATCTCACCGGGTTTCACGGTCAGGCTGACCTTGTCGACGGCTTTAAAATCACCAAATTGGCAACTGATATTAGTTGTGTGAATTGCACTCTCAATCTGTTTTTGTTTGGCCCATGAACTCTCAAAAATATGACTCGAAAGGTGTGCTGTTTTTTCGGTGCTGGTGTGCTGAATAAAAATATCTTCCAGCGAGGGGCTGGGGTGCTTAATGCGGATCTGCTGGGATAGCGAGCCCTTTAGCGATGCTCGAAGAGAGCTTTCAAGATCCAGCTGATTATCGATATTGTCTGCTGCCAATAGTCGATAGTGCTGGCCGATCTGAACCACCGTTTCACACATTGGCCAGTCACGCAGCGTTTGCAACAGGTTGTCGCCGGTCGGGGTAGAAATATCTAACAGTTGTCCCCGCATGGTTTTGGCCAGCTCGGCGGGGGTGCCCTGGGCGATAAATTCACCCTGATGCATCATCGCGATTTGATGGCAGCGTTCTGCTTCATCCATATAAGAAGTTGAAAGCAGAACGGTAACTCCACGTTCACTGACAATATCGTGGATAATTTCCCAGAAATCACGTCGGGAAATTGGGTCAACACCAGTGGTGGGTTCATCCAACAGCAGGATGTCGGGGAGATGAATCAGGGTGCAGATTAGAGCCAGTTTTTGTCGCATCCCGCCAGACAGCTTGCCCGCTGGCCTTTTTAGAAACGGGGCAAGCCGGGTCATCTCCAGCAGGCGGTTTCGGTTAGCCAGAAAGGTTTTGTCGGATACGCCCCGTAGCTCCCTGAAGAAATTTATATTCTCTTCAACACTGAGATTGTCGTATAGATTTAGTCCAAGCCCCTGTGGCATGTAACCGATAATGGATTTCACTTTTTCCGGATTTTTTAGGCAGTTAATACCGTTAATGCTGACTTCGCCGCGGTTGGCACTGAGCACACCTGCCAGGCACTGAATAATGCTGGTTTTACCCGCCCCATCGGGGCCGATCAAACCAAAAATCTGACCCCGTGGAATGTCAAAAGAAACGCTTTTTACAGCGTTGAATTTTTTATAGTTTTTACAAAGATCTTTAACTTGAATCAATGATGCAGGCATTTTGATTACCTGGCTGCTAATCGATGGACTGCAGTTCGATGATCGCATCCGCCGGCATTCCCGGCTTGAGCAGACCCTGTTTATTCTGTTTAACCGCCAGCTCTATCGCAAATACCAGTTTGACGCGCTCCTCCCTGGTCTCGACATTTTTGGGCGTGAATTCCGCCTGATTGGCAATCTTACTGACATAAGCTTCGAAGGGTTTTCCAGGAAATGCATCGACGTAGATTTTTGCAGGCTGTTTTAATGCGAGTTTGCCTATCTGGATTTCTGGGATATAAATTTTCAAATAAAGCTGGTTCATATCAACCAGCGTCATCAGTGGTGTACCGGAGCGCAACAGCTCACCCACCTCAATATTGCGGGTAAGCATGGTGCCGTCGACCGGGCTATAGACACTCATATCATTTACGCTTAGTTGGGTAGCGTATTGTTGCAGCTTTGCTGACTCGATACGCTGGGCATAGGCGGCACGACTGGCCTTAAGGGCCTCGATGCGGCTTTTTCCGAGGAGAGCCAGGTCATACTGTTTCTCGGCTCTGGTCTGGTTGGCTCGGGCCTCATCAATACTATTTTTTTGGATAGTTGCCTGCAGTGCGTTGGTATCCTTGGTCTGTGTTGATACCAGCTTTTGTTTTTGCAGCGCTTCAGTACGTTCATTGTTTTTAAGTGCTAGTTCGTAGCTGGCCCTGGCTTTGGCGAGCTGAGCATTGGCAGCTAATTTCGCTGCTTTCGCCAGTTCGATTTGCAGCTCTACCTCGCGGCTAGTAGAGGCCAGCTGGGTGTCCAGCGCCTGTAGTTCAAGTTCGTTTGCGGTGATGGTGCTGAGCTCCGCATCGGCACGGGCGCATAATGCTTCATCTTCAAGAACAACCAGCAGATCTCCCTTTTTGATAGAGTCGCTTTCATCGAAATGAATATGGGTGACGGTCCCACCGGTTTTTGCACTAATAGTGGTCACGCGACCTTCGATTCGGCCACTGGCGCTGAGTTGGTTTTCTGATGTTTCCGGTGTCGGACCGAATTGCCACCAACCCAGTGCTGCAGCGGTAAGAACGAGAACGAGAATGATCAGCTTACGAGTGAATTGCGTCATTGCCTTCAAAGCCTACCCTGGAATAGTATTGTTTTGATGGATCTATAGATTTCAGTTGATCGTCTGCATATTGTATGCGATACCGGCTGAGATGAAACTGCGCTAACGCAGGTTCTTGTGCGAAACGGGGTGATTGACCGATCTCGTATGGACTTTTAACAGAATATGAAAAAGGGAAAACCACTATGCAAGGCCAAATGATGAATCGCCCGTTGCTAATCTCAGGGCTTATGGAATTTGCGGAACGGATCTACCCTAATAACGAAATTGTCACCCGTCGGGTTGAGGGTGATATTCATCGATATAATTATGCCGACGCCGCAAAACGCTGCCGGAAACTGGCAAATGCACTGGCTCGTTTGGGGGTAAGCTCCGGCGATCGAATCGGTACTCTGGCCTGGAATACCCATCGCCATTATGAGTTGTATATGGGGGTGTCCGGTATGGGTGCGATTGTGCATACGGTTAATCCGCGTTTATTTCCAGAGCAAATCCTCTACATTATTAATCATGCTGAAGACCGTGTGCTGTTTGTTGATTTAACCTTTATTGCGCTGCTAGAGCCAATGGCTGAGCAGCTCACCTCATTGGAAGGTATTGTAGTGATGACGGACCGGGCCCATATGCCCGATAGCTCGATAAAAGGTTTGATCTGTTACGAAGAGCTGCTGGATGCTGAATCGGACCAGTACGAATGGCCCGTTTTTTCTGAAGAGACCGCCGCATCGCTTTGTTATACCTCCGGTACCACAGGTAACCCAAAAGGGGTTCTTTATAGCCACCGCTCTACCGTACTGCATGCGCAGGCATCCTGTCAGGCCGGAGCGCTCAATATATCGCTGGATACTACCGTGCTGCCAGTGGTGCCGATGTTTCATGTCTGCGCCTGGGGGTCACCCTATGCCGCCACCTTAACCGGGGCCAAAATGGTATTCCCTGGCCCTCATATGGATGGCGCGTCGTTACATGAATTGATTGATGCGGAGCAGGTGACTCTGGCGCTGGGCGTACCGACCATTTGGATGGGCTTACTGGCCTACATGGATGAGATTGGTAAAACCCTTGAGTCGGTTGAATCGGTGGTCGTAGGTGGCGCAGCTGCACCGATGAGCCTGATTCAGCAATTTGAGGAAAAACACGGAATATTTCTGATACATGCCTGGGGTATGACAGAGACCAGCCCGCTGGGAACCGTGAACTCAAATTCACGGGTGATGAAATCCATGCCCCTTGCGGAGCGCTATCAGCTACAGGCAAAGCAGGGCAGGCCTATCTACGGTGTTTCAATCAAGATTGTCGATGATGAGGGAATCGAGCTGGCCCGCGACGGCGTAGCCTTTGGTCGCTTGCTCATTACCGGGCCCTGGATTGCCGATAGTTATTTTAGGGAAGATCACTCAGAGAACTTTATCGACGGCTGGTTTGATACCGGCGACGTAGCCACCATCAGCCCCGACGGCTATATGCAAATTGTGGATCGCCGTAAAGATGTCATCAAATCAGGCGGCGAGTGGATCAGCTCAATTGAACTGGAAAACGTAGCACTAGGACATCCGGGTGTAGCGGAAACCTGTGTGATTGGAGTAGCCCATGCAAAGTGGGACGAACGGCCGATTCTGCTGGTGGTTAAAAAGCCCGGTGAAACCGTCAGCGAGGGTGATATGATCGACTATCTGACTGGAAAAGTAGCCAAATGGTGGTTGCCTGATGCGGTAGTTTTTGTTGATGAACTGCCCCATACTGCGACTGGCAAATTGTTGAAAATGACGTTACGTGACCAGTATCAAAGTTATTTGTTAGGTCGCTAGATAAGTAGCAAGGCTAGCAGCAATAAGAATAATCCAACCAAAACTCAAATTCCCCAAGGAGGGAAAGATGGCTACAACACTTGAAGATTTGCAGGCGTATATCGGAAAAACCCAGGGGCCAGGTGAGTGGTTTCCTGTCGACCAAAAACGGATTAATGAGTTCGCTGAAGCGACCGGTGATCACCAGTTCATTCACGTGGATCAGGAAGCAGCAAAAAATGGCCCCTTTGGCGGCACGATTGCACATGGCTATTTGACGCTGTCATTGCTGCCGGTTTTGCAGAAGGATGTTTCGATTAAGGTTGAAGGCGCAAAAATGGGTGTGAATTACGGACTTGATAAAGTACGTTTTCTGACCCCGGTCAAAGAGGGTAAACGTGTGCGTTTATCCAGCACGCTGGTTTCGGTTGAAGAGAAGCACCCAGGACAGTATTTGATGAAGTCGAAGGCGGTTATCGAGATCGAAGGTGAAGAGAAGCCAGCAATGATCGCAGAAACACTCGGTTTGATTTTTGTTTAATACGGTTGATCGTTTTAAGAAAATTTGATTGATGGCGAATCTGGTGCTGATACATGGAGCCTGGCATGGCGCGTGGTGCTGGTCAAAGTTGGCACCTTTGCTGATAGCCCGAGGGCATCGCGTATCAGCACCGGATTTACCTGGGCATGGGGGTGATCAAACCCCCTACACTCGGGTCACCATGAAGCGTTACGTGCGCCGTGTAATTGAGGCGGTAGAAGCGTTTGATGGCAAAGTAGTATTAATAGGTCACAGTATGGCTGGTTTGGTGATCAGTCAGGTGGCGGAGCAGATACCTGAGCGGGTAGATCGGTTGGTCTACGTGACAGCATTTTTGCTAGCGAATGGCGAGAACCTGCTCTCTACTATGCAGAGTGAGCAAGGGCAGTCTCTGGCGGTTGCTACGGATAATGGCGCTGGTTTAATGGTCCCTGATCAGATCTTTAATGAATTCTTTTATAGCGATTGTTCGGTGGAGGATCGAGCCTGGGCCAAGCCTCAATTAGTGATTCAGGCAGCCTTACCCTTTGCTACACCACTTGCTGTTAGTGATGAGTGCTTTGGCTCAGTGCCCCGAGCATATATCCATTGTGATCTGGATCGGGTAATTCCGCTAGCGGAGCAGTCTGGAATGGTTGCCGCGTTACCCTGCGACTCAGTCGCGCATATTGCCGCCGGGCATATGGCGATGGTCTGTGAACCAGAGTTACTGGCATCTACCATTGATCAGATGGTTGCGAGCTCGTTACAGTAACCGCTGTGACTTGGTTATAATCTTGCGACTTTATTTTTCACTCCCAAAAAAGCGATTCTATAATGGCTGTTGAACGTAACAAACTTGCAATTGGTGTAGGTGTTGGATTAGCGCTGTATCTGTTGATAGCTCTATGTGTTGGGGTTTATTGGAGCATCTCACCCGATTCATTTGATGTAGAGAAGGCTACAACAGACTATCTGGGGGACGGGCGAGATCAGTTGCCGACTGGCTCAGTAGTCACCACTTCTCTAATTCAGGTAACGGATACACTGCTAAACAAGCCCGGTGGTTATGTTTCAAATGATCGTTTTCCTCCGGGATTGTGGCTCGATAATATTTCCAACTGGGAGTTTGGTGTATTGGTTCAGGTGCGAGACCTGTCGGGTGTTTTGAGAGATAACCTTAGTCGCTCACAATCGCAATCGACCGAGGATCGTGATTTAGCGATCGTTGAGCCTCAATTCAACTTTAACAGCGATAGCTGGATAATCCCTTCTAGCGAGTCAGAGTATAAAAAAGGCCTGGTGGCACTCAATCGTTATCTGGTTCGTCTATCCGATCAGGATCAAAGTAACGCTCAGTTCTACGCAAGGGCGGATAATTTGCGCGGGTGGTTGGAGACGATCGAAGCGCGGCTTGGTAGCTTGTCCCAGCGCCTCAGTGCTTCAGTTGGTCAGAAGCGGTTGAATACAGATTTGGCGGGAGATCCTGGTGCTACGCAGTCGACTAAAGTATCTTCAGAATTAGAGGTGAAAACACCCTGGCTAGAAATTGATGATGTTTTTTACGAAGCCAGAGGTACGGCCTGGGCGCTGACTCATCTGTTAAAAGCTGCACAAATTGATTTTGCGGATGTGTTAGAAAAAAAGAACGCAGTCGTCAGCCTTGAACAAATTGTGCGGGAGCTAGAGGCGTGTCAAGAGGCAGTCTGGGCTCCAGTGATATTAAATGGCAGTGGTTTTGGTATGTTGGCTAATCACTCGCTGGTGATGGCATCGTATATTTCCCGGGCTAACGCGGCCATTATCAATCTCCGCGAACTACTATCCCAGGGCTAGTTGTTTTGAAACTAATGTCTTTTAACGTCAATGGTATCCGAGCGCGGCTTCATCAGCTTGAGGCAGTACTACATGAGCATCAGCCTGATGTGATTGGGCTGCAAGAGATCAAGGTGCGGGATGAAGAGTTTCCCGTTGAAGCGGTTGAGGCGATGGGGTATCAGATTTATCGCTTTGGTCAGAAAGGCCACTATGGAGTAGCGCTGCTCTCTCGTGAGCCGGCATTGTCGATAGCTTATGGTTTCCCAGGTGATGCCGAAGATGCGCAGCGGCGCATGATTACCGGGGTATTTTTGGCCCCGAACGGTGATCAGGTCACGGTGATGAATGGATACTTCCCGCAGGGTGATAGCCGAGCTCACCCCACCAAATTCCCGGCTAAGCAGAAATTTTATTCGGATCTTGCCGAGTATCTGCGCGAGCAATTGGATCCGACCGAAAACGTTGTAGTAATGGGTGACCTGAATATCTCTGCGGAAGATATCGATATCGGTATTGGCGATGATAATCGCAAGCGCTGGCTGAGGGCAGGTAAATGCAGCTTTCTGCCTGAGGAGAGGGAGTGGCTTGGGGTGCTGCGTGATTGGGGGTTACAGGATACGTACAGATGCCTGAATCCCAATAAAGATGATTGTTTTAGCTGGTTCGACTATCGCAGCAAAGGTTTTGATCGAGAACCCAAGCGTGGCTTGAGGATTGACGCTATACTGGCGACCGCGAGGCTGTGCCAGAGTGCCACTGAAGTGGGTATCGACTATGCAGCTCGCGGGATGGAAAAGCCATCGGATCACTGTCCAGTCTGGACAGAGTTTGATCTTAAGTGAATAGTTAGTGAGAAAGTGCTTGTCAGAAAACATGGGTTCGGGTAGTATCCGCGCTCTTTATTTCGCATGGATCTGTTGGGTCAAAAATTGATGAAAACCTATAGCGCCAAGCCTGCCGAAGTCCAACGAGATTGGTTCCTGGTAGATGCTACAGACAAAACATTGGGGCGTCTCGCCACTGAAGTGGCTGCTCGTCTGCGCGGCAAGCACAAGCCAGAATACACCCCTCACGTTGATACCGGCGATTACATTGTGATCGTGAACGCGGAAAAAATCCGTGTGACGGGTAAAAAGGCAACGGATAAGATCTACCACCACCATACTGGTTATCCTGGTGGTTTGAAGTCGATCAGTTTTAATAAGTTGATCGATAAAGCCCCGGAACGCGTAATCCAAAGTGCGGTTAAGGGCATGTTGCCTAAAAACCCGCTGGGTCGCGCAATGTTTGGGAAATTAAAAGTTTATGCGGGTGGTGATCACCCTCATGAGGCTCAACAGCCTCAAGAACTAAACATCTCTTGATACAGGTAAGATAGAGTATGGCAGTCACTCAATATTACGGCACTGGACGTCGTAAAACCTCTACCGCCAGGGTTTTTATCAAGCCTGGTGAAGGCAAAATTTCTATCAATGACCGCTCAATCGACGAGTATTTTGGTCGAGAAGTGGCGCGTATGATCGTGCACCAACCGTTCGAGGTTGTGGATTCTGTTGGTAAGTTTGATCTTTTCGTGACCGTGAAAGGTGGTGGAAGTTTTGGTCAGGCTGGCGCGATTCGGCACGGTATTGCTCGAGCATTGATTGATTATGATGAAACATTGAAGCCTGCTCTCCGGGCTGCGGGATACGTAACGCGGGATTCGCGTGCCGTTGAGCGTAAAAAGGTGGGCTTGCGAAAAGCTCGGAAAAAACCTCAGTTTTCCAAGCGTTAGATTTTTCTGGTCAGCATATTCTTGGTGCTGGTCACGTTAGGCAGATCGAACGCCCGGTCCCGTATGGGTCAGGGCGTTTTTTTTATGTCGAAAGTTTAGTCGGCGTTATTTTTAGTTGAGCTGTATAACCTGAGAATTTGACAGGTTTTCTGTGATAGAATGTCGCGGATTTTTTGGCTTGCCGGTTTGGCGGAGTGCTCAGATCTTTGGCAAGCGATAGATATTTGCTCTATTAACAGGGGCTAAAAGAACGTTTTTATTCTGCAACCCGATCGAATGTAGTTGGGGATTTAACTCGATGAGTGACAACCAAATAAATCAAACAAGGCGCCGATTGTTAATTGGAGCGACCTCTGCCGTTGGGGCTGTGGGTGTTGGCGGCGTAGCCGTTCCGTTTATAGGCTCATGGAGCCCTAGTGCTCGTGCGAGAGCTGCAGGTGCTCCTGTAAAGACGGATGTTGGTAAGCTGGAACCAGGCCAAATGGTTATTGTTGAATGGCGCGGCAAACCCGTTTTTATAGTTCGGCGAACCGAAGAAGCTCTTGCCAATCTCAGCAAACGCGATGATTCATTGCGTGATCCCAATTGTGAGCAAGGGGAGCAACCGGAGTATGTGTCCAAAACACATCGGTCGATTAAACCTGAGTATTTGGTATTAACCGGGATCTGTACGCACCTGGGTTGTTCGCCAAAATTTCGCCCTGAAATCGCACCAGAAGATCTAGGTGATGAGTGGCTTGGTGGATTCTTTTGCCCGTGCCATGGATCACGTTTTGACCTTGCGGGCAGAGTATATAAAGGCGTACCTGCGCCAACTAATATGACGGTGCCGCCGTATAAATATATCAGCGATACCACGATTATCATTGGTGTTGACGAGGAGGAAGCCTAAATGAAAGTGTTGACAGATCTTCTTGGCTGGGTTGACGCTCGATTACCCGTCGTTAAAGCCTACGAAACACACATGAGCAAATATTATGCTCCGAAGAATTTCAATTTTTGGTATTTCTTCGGTGTCATCGCGATGCTTGTGCTCGCTAACCAGATACTTACGGGTATCTGGTTGACCATGAGCTATGAGCCGAGCGCCGAGGGTGCTTTCGCGTCGGTTGAATATATCATGCGGGACGTTGAGTGGGGCTGGCTGTTGCGCTATATGCATTCAACCGGCGCTTCGGCATTTTTTGTCGTGATTTACCTCCATATGTTTAGAGGTTTACTATACGGTTCCTACCAAAAACCCAGGGAGTTGATCTGGATTTTCGGTATGGCAATCTACCTTATTCTGATGGCCGAAGGCTTCTTCGGGTACCTGCTGCCCTGGGGCAACATGTCATTCTGGGGTGCTCAGGTGATTGTATCTTTAGCGGGTGCTATTCCCGTGGTAGGTGAAGACCTTGCTCTATGGGTGAGAGGGGATTTCCTCATTTCCGGTATCACCCTGAACCGATTCTTTGCGCTTCATGTCATTGCACTACCGATCGTATTAATCGCGTTGGTAGTACTTCACCTGCTGGCCTTACATGAAGTCGGTTCGAATAATCCTGACGGCGTTGATATTAAGAAACTTAAAGACAAAGACGGTATCCCTCTTGACGGCGTAGCGTTCCATCCTTTTTACACCGTACATGATCTTGTTGGTATAGCGGTGTTTCTATTTGTGTTTTGTATTGTAGTTTTCTACTTCCCTGAAATGGGTGGATACTTCCTGGAACACGCCAATTTTGAGCCGGCAAATGGCTTGAAAACCCCGGAACATATCGCGCCGGTTTGGTATTACACACCTTTCTACGCAATGTTACGGGCAATCCCTGATAAGTTTGGTGGTCTTGTAGTGATGGGTGGGGCTATCGCGATTATGTTTGTTCTACCCTGGTTGGATCGCAGCCCGGTTAAGTCCATACGGTACAAAGGTTGGATGAGCAAAGGCTTTGTAGTTGCATTTGCAATCAGTTTTATCATTCTTGGTATTTTGGGTGCATTACCTTCCACTGATGGCAGGACCCTGTTAGCTCAAGTCTGTACCTTTATTTATTTTGCTTTCTTCATACTAATGCCGTTTTACAGCAAGGCAGAAAAAACCAAGCCAGTTCCAGAGAGGGTGACAGGTTGATGAAAAATAGACTAGTTGTTGTTGTTTTTCTCTCACTGTTTTCGGCAGTGAGCTGGGCGTCAAGTGATGGTGTGGTTCTTGAGCATATGGAGCCAAACCTCGCGGACAAAGCTTCTCTTCAGAAAGGTGCAAAAACCTATCTGAACTATTGTTTTGGTTGTCACTCGACCAAATATGCTCGTTATGAGCGTATCGCGGATGATCTTCAAATTCCCCATGAGCTATTCATGGAGAACCTGGTTTTTAGCGACGCTAAAATCGGTGAGTTGATGGACATTGCGATGCCAGCCAAGAGCGCGAAATCATGGTTCGGTGCAACTCCTCCTGATCTAACCCTGGTAACACGATTGCGAGGTGTTGATTGGCTATATAGCTATCTTAAGGGCTTTTATCAGGATGAATCGCGGCCTTGGGGAGTAAATAATAAAATATTCCCAGATGTGGGTATGCCTCATGTGCTACATGAACTGCAGGGTATACAGGTTAAGGATTGTGGTGATGCGCAAAGCGAAACCGATCACGACGCATGTACCGACCTTAAATTGATTGAAGGTAGTGGAACGTTAAGCGCAGAAGAGTATGACCAAGTTGCCTTTGACCTCGTCAATTTTCTTCACTACATGGGTGACCCTAGCCGTGAATACCGTGAAGCGCTTGGAGTGAAGGTGCTGATATTTATCTTTATTTTCTTTATCTTTGCCTGGTTTTTAAATCGAGAGTTTTGGAAAGATATTCACTAAGCAGTGCCCCGAATACTAGCCATGTATGGCTAGTATTTTGATTCTGTTCGATGGTGTTTAATTAGTTTATTGAATTGTTTGTTGTGTTTCGGTTTCACGTTTCGCAATTGGAGAGAATAAATGTCAGTAGTAACCAAGCGATCATCGATGGTGTTTTATTCCGATGGTGAAGATCACTACAGTCATCGCATTCGTATTGTTTTGGCTGAGAAGGGTGTTGCAGTTGAAATTATTAATCTTGTTGGCACTATCCCCGACGAGGTGGCTGAGCTAAACCCCTACCATCGTTTGCCAACCTTGGTCGATCGCGAACTTACGCTCTACGAACCGAACGTAATGATGGAATATCTCGACGAGCGATTCCCTCATCCACCGTTGCTTCCTGTGTATCCTGTATCCCGCGCAGAAGTCCGGCTTTTGATTTGTCGGGTAGAGAAGGACTGGGGTGCTCTAGTTGATAAAATACTAGCAAACCCAGAAAAAACGGAATTGGAGCGTCTTAGAAAAGAGCTGACTGAGGGCTTGGTAGGTATTGCGCCGATCTTTGAAGACAAGCCATTTTTTATGAGTGAAGAGTTAACACTCGTGGATTGCTGTATCGCTCCGATCCTGTGGCGCCTGCCTGTGTTAGGTATAGAATTGAACGGAAAGAAAGCTGCTCCATTGCTAAAATATATGGACCGTATGTTTAATCTGGAATCTTTTCAGGCGAGTCTTACTGAAGATGAAAAAGATATGCGAGCACCACGAATTAAGGCGTAGTAGCTCCTTTGAAGAAAGATAGTAAAAGGTGGTGATGCGGAGTTTTACCATACTAAATTTCATAGAAAGAGGGTCGTATTTATTGCGGCCTTTTTTTGTTTTAGTCTTTGCAGTTTGCCAAAGACAATCATTTTAATGATCAGCATTGGCGATGGATGATATGACCCCCCTAAACCCGTACCTCATTCGTTCGGTTTACGAGTGGATTCTTGATAACAGTTGTACGCCGCACCTGCTGGTTGATGCTAGCGCCGATAATGTGTCTGTGCCCGCTGAGCATGTTCATGACGACCAAATAGTCTTGAATGTAAACCCGGGCGCGGTCCAGCAATTGAGAATGGATAACGATAGCATCAGTTTTCAGTGCAGGTTTGGTGGAGCGCCGTATCAGGTATTTTTGCCAATTAACTCAATATTGGGTGTATATGCGCGGGAAAATGGGCGCGGCATGATGCTTCAGGTCGAGGATCAAGGTGGTGACAGCCCTCCGGAAAATCCGACTCCTCCAAAGGGTGCTGGTTCTCATCTAAAATTAGTCGATTGAAGTTCTGGCGCTAACTTCATTCTCCAAACAGTTTGAATTCTACTAATTCACAAATAGTTTGAACTGCCAGTAAATGAAGTTGTTGGGCCAGTGCCGGTGATGCGATTGGCGTATATATTTCTATCCTGTTGGAAGTGGGTGCTTGATCCCACCAACGTTCACGATTGCAGTTGAGCAATACAACTTTTATCTGCCGTTGCTCTGCTGTCTGAATGGCATGGTGTAGCGATACGTTTTGTTCGGTATTCGCGATGATTAACAACGTGTCGCCGGTTTGACCTAGAGCCTGCACTTGGTTTGAAAATAGCTCGCTGCTATTCGGGTTCTCGGTGATAGTGCTCAACGCACTTTCACTGCACAAGTTAATGGCTGGCAGGGCTGGTCGCTCACGTTCCAGGCTATTGAGCATCGTATGACAGAAATATTGGCTTAAACTGTTGGCTCCACCGACTCCGCAGGACATGACTTTTTGGTCGTTGAGTAAACTATCAGTCATCCATTCAGCCGTCGTGAGAATCGCAGCACTTAGGTCGTCTACAGCGTTTTCAAGACATTTTGAGGTTTGCGAAAATGATTTGCTGATGCGGTCAAGCATATAGGTCCCTGATAGTGTGAATGTGGGTCTGATTAGAATGCTGGAAAAGCATCTTTGTGCCAGCGAAGTTCGGGTTGTTGACCGGATTGGTTCGCCATTTTCCTCTCGGTATGCGTGATAGCGACCACATCAAATCGGCACGGGTAGCGATCAGTAAGGCCTTTTTGTTGTAGGTAAATAGTGGCCGCGAGTAACAATTTCTTTTGTTTTGAGGTATTTACGGTTTCTGCGGCTGTCCCGTAATTTGAATTACGGCGAAATCGCACCTCTATAAACACAAGCACTCCCGAGTCCATCATGATTAAATCAATTTCGCCCTGCTTGAGGTTGAAATTTTTTTCTACCAACGTAAGACCCTGGTTTTGCAGATGCTGAAGCGCCAATAATTCTGCTGCTGCTCCTTTATCTACCGCTTTTGAGGTTCTATTGAGCATCAGCTTGTGGGCTCGCGATCGGAGGCAGAGGTTTGACCAGTCCACTTTTAAACATAACTGGTTTTAGAGACCGTTCAATGGTTCCGGTCTCGGATAGTTTTAAATTCCCTGTGTACGCATACATACCATTCAATGGCAGTAATTCAAGTTGTTTTAAGCGTGGGTATATCCGAAATGCGTCGGCTCCCAGTGCATATAGTCTTGGGTATGAGCTATAGGATTGAGGCCAGTTTGTTTGAATTTTCATTTTGATTGCCCCGTGATCTTCAGCAAGCCACGGTGTTTCGTTAAAAACAATGCCGTCAAGATCAACATCTTTCGTTTTGTTAGGCTCGCCAGAATAAATATTGGATATTGAATAAACGGGCAAATCATCCGCATAATAATAATTGAGCAGGGGTTTAATCTGGCGACCCTGGCTGGGTAGTGCGACCAAAAATATGAGATCGGTATCCTGTCGTCGTCGGGTTTGGGTTATCGGTGATTTGGCAAGCACCCGTGATACTTGCCGTATACGAGTATTGCTATTACTGACATGCAGGGTCTGCTGAATGATTTTTGCGTATTGCTTAGGGGTGTTAAAAGGGTGCGTTGCTATGACTTTACCACCGAGCCTGGTGAATTCATCTGAAAAAGCCGTGGCGTTTCTCAGCCCCCATTCATCCACTGGATGGATGATGATCACATTGGTTTTTTCGGCAACCCATGCCTGTTGCGCTGCCATTCTCGCGCTATCTTCGCTGGCGAGGCCAAACTGATAGAGGTTATCGGATTTGCTGGCGGAATTGCGTATATAGTTTAGGGATAGCACGGGTACCGGCAGATCGATATTAGCAAGTTGTTCTACATGTTCCTGTTTTAATGGTCCGATGACTAGCTCGGCTCCCTGCTCGATAGCCTGCCAGTATAGTGTTGCCACATCGCCAGATTCTGATGTGTCGTAAATGCGCACAACTGGTTGGTTATTCCCTAGCGCCAGACTATGGTATAGGGCGCTCATGAACCCATTCAGTACCGCCTTTCCAGCACCGGAAAGCTGGTTGCGCATGGGTAGTAACAGCGCAATCTTCTGAGGTGGAGACTGCTTGATTTCCGACAGAACTCTAATTTCCTCCGGCAGTAGCTTGTTTAATGGATGGTAGGGGTGTTTGTCTTGCCATGCACGCAATAGGTTTACCTGCATGTCGATACCTATATCAAGGTTTTTACTGATTTGAGCGAGCTCAAGCCAACCTTTGATTTCGGTATCTTGTGCTCTAGGTAGATAAGCCTGTAGCTGCTCAAGTGAAGTGTTCATGAGTGCACGCCAAATAGCCTGGTTGTTCTGTTGGTAGGGTTGTTCGCCCAAATCATGGATAATGGGCTCGATGTAAATTAGTTGGCGAGCGCTATCGAGATAATTCTGCTGTAATTCGTAGGCTTGAGATCGAAGCTGCGCGATCTTTATCTGTTCGTAGAGTGGGATGCTGCTATAGGAGTGACGTTCAAGTTCGGCTAATCGATCAAGTGCCTGTGCAGGCTCGGAATTCGCTAGTGCTAACTCAGCGATGGTAAGTTCGTAGCGAATTTTTAATTGCGCAGGAAGCGTCTCTGGTATGATCCGCGCGTTTAATGATTGGACCTCCACAAGTTTGTTCTGTTGAAGCAATCTCGTCATTGCGTCCAATAGATACAATTCCATTTTCGGCGAAGCAGATTGTTCCGCAAGATCCAGTAGCTCCGTTACGCTGTACTGGTCAGTAGGTGCCGTTTGCTGGGTGACAGAAGTTAGTTTGGTGCTGCTGCTCGACTGAGGTTGTTTAGGCTGGCTGGTGCAGCTGCTGACGAGCCATGCAATAGATAAAATATAGATACAAGTACGGCGTAACCCAGCGGGGTTTTGTGCGTTGATTGGTCTCCTGAAATTCATTCGCAGGTTTTTCCATGTCGATTACATTAAGTAGTGAAGCAGGTACGGCTCTTGATTCCGGACTGTATATTGTCGCAACACCGATAGGCCACCTTGAGGATATTACCCTCCGAGCTATCGCTGTACTCGGACAGGTGGACATTATAGCGGCAGAAGATACTCGGCACAGTTCCCGGTTGCTACAAAAATATCAAATAAATACACCCCTGACGCCCTATCACGATCACACCAATCCAACCCAGCGCGCAAAAATAATCGCACGTTTACAGCAGGGTCATAGTGTTGCGTTGATAAGTGATGCGGGAACGCCGCTGATCTCTGATCCCGGTTATCGTCTGGTGTCCGAAGCAAGAGAGTTAGGGATCAAAGTGGTGCCAGTGCCCGGAGCCTGTGCCGCTATTGCAGCGATCTGTGCGGCTGGTTTACCGTCAGACCGGTTTCTGTTCGAAGGGTTCCTTCCAGCAAAGAAAGGTGCTCGGCTTGATGCTTTAAGTGCGCGGATCGATGAGATCGCTACGCTGGTTTATTACGAGTCGCCACGCCGTTTGGTCGACACGCTTAGGGATATGATCCAGATATTTGGAGCTGATCGGGTCGCGGTGATTGCTCGCGAGCTGACCAAGCTTCATGAACAGATTAAAACCGGTACTTTGTCTGAATTGGTTGGTCAGGTTAATGCGGACGATAACCTGCGACGCGGTGAGTGTGTGCTATTGATAAAAGGTTGTGAAGTTGTAAGGGGGGAGGGTTTACCCCAGGATGCGATTGCGATCATGCAGACATTGATTGCAGAGCTGCCGCTCAAGCAGGCCGCCAGGCTTACCGCGCAAATTACCGGAGAGAAAAAAAACGCTCTCTATTCCTGGGCCTTATCTTTTCAAAATGATGACGAAGCATAGGAGAGCTCTAATCTAAGCCGAAACTAGTACTCGTCATCCTTGAGTTTAGTGATCTGTTTAAGTAGTCTGTGCGCCGAGAGTCGGCTGGGCAATCGCTGTTTAGTATTTTTGATGCTATTCGGAGGAAAGTCCGGGCTCCGCAGGGTAGAGTGCCAGGTAACGCCTGGGGGGCGCGAGCCTACGGAAAGTGCAGCAGAAAATATACCGCCAGGTCGCAAGGCTCGGTAAGGGTGAAATGGTGCGGTAAGAGCGCACCGCGCGAATGGTAACATTTCGTGGCAATGTAAACCCCACTTGGAGCAAGACCAAATAGGAATCCGATGCGTGGCCCGCGCAGGGTTCGGGTAGGTCGCTATAGGTGCAAAGCGATTTGCATCACAGATGAATGATTGTCCTCGACAGAACCCGGCTTACAGGCCGGCTCTCACTTTTTACTTATCCTACTGTTTTTGATCGGCTAAGGCGCCGGCGTTTCTAAATTTAATCCAGTTGTTGCTTCGACGCGCTGGAATTGCTCTCAATACCCCCTCGAAAATCGATAGACCTTCCCTTCAAGACAACAAACTTAAAGTAATTTGTAAAGTAACTTGCTTAGCTTTTTGTTTGCTAAGGCTAAAGCCTAAATATATGATTTTTAAGCCGTTTTATTTGTTTCCTTGACGCACTTTTGTTGTTGACAGGCCACTCTAGCACTACCTATAGTTGGGCATTAGTGGGGAAAAGTGGGGAAATAGGGAAAAATGTGTGGTTTGGTGGGGTAGCAGGTGTTTACTGGTAGCACAGCGATTACGGTGGATGATAAGGGGCGTTTAGCTGTCCCCACCCGTCAACGTGCGCCTCTTTTGTCCTCTTGTGAAGGTAAATTGGTTCTCACGGTCGATACCCATGAAAAATGCTTGCGTGTATATCCCAGCGATGAATGGCAGAACGTTGCAGCGCAGCTCGTAAAATTAAGTGATTTTAAGTCCGCCACTCGAAACCTCAAGCGGTTACTGCTAGGTAATGCAGAGGAAGTTGAGATGGATCGTAGTGGCCGCATTCTGATTTCCCCCTACTTGCGGGACTTTGCCGGTATTAAAAAAAATGCAGTGCTAGTGGGTATGGTGAATCGATTTGATTTATGGGACGGCGACCACCTTAAAGGTCGTAGCGGCGACTGGACTGCTGAGGGGTCGCAGGGTGGATTTGACGACTGCGAAGAGCTCTCGGAGTTAGAGTTATAACGGACTCAGCATCACAGCAATTCAGCCATCACCCGGTGTTGTGTGATGAAGCGATCGAAGGTTTGGCGATAGTACCCGACGGCGTATATGTCGACGGAACTTTTGGTCGAGGGGGGCACAGTAGCGTGATCCTCTCGAAGCTAAGTGCACAGGGTCGCCTGATTGTAATTGATCGGGATTTGCAGGCGATTGAATGCGCAAAGCAGCGGTTTGGCAATGATCCACGGGTCACCATCTGTCACGCAAATTTTTTTGAGCTGACCAGCTGTATCGAAAAAGCCGGCTATTCCGGAATGATTGATGGGATGTTGTTTGACCTTGGGGTTTCATCGCCCCAGCTTGACGACGCCTCCCGGGGGTTTGGGTTTTCTAAGGATGGCCCGCTGGATATGCGGATGGATCGAAGTAGCGGGTTAAGTGCCTCCGAGTGGTTGGCTCAAGCTTCTGAAGAGGAAATTGTACGGGTATTAAAAAAATATGGGGAAGAGCGTTTCGCGACACGAATAGCCCGGGGCGTATTGGCTCATATGGCGGAACACGGCCCGATTGCCACTACCGCTGAATTGGTTGATTTGGTCGTTGAGGCGATACCGGTAAAAGAAAAAAACAAACACCCGGCGACTCGTACATTTCAAGCGATTCGAATAGAGGTAAATGGTGAGCTTGATCAAGTTAAATCTGCAATGGAGCAAGCGCTAGAGTTACTGAAGCCGGGCGGCCGGTTAGCGGTAATCAGTTTTCACTCGTTAGAAGATCGAATTGTTAAAAGGTTTATCAAAGAGAATGAGAAGGGTGATAAATACCCTGCGAAGATGCCGGTTTTAACCGCAGACTTGAATCAAAGAATGAAACGAATTGGTAAGCAGATTAAAGCAGGAAAAGATGAGCTGGAAAAAAATAGAAGAGCAAGGAGTGCAGTACTTCGTATAGCTGAAAAAATCGTGTGATACGGGATGCCAACAAAAAAAATAACCTCAGCAGTGGGTGCCGCCCACTCAACAACCTTTATGCCAGCGGTGATAACGATCCTGCTGGCTTTTTGCGTGGTGGGCTCAGCGCTTGCGGTGGTCTACACGACTCATAAAAGTCGTTGGTTATCGGCGGAATTGCAACATCTGAAAAAAGATAAGCGGCAGTTACAGCTTGAATGGGGGCGATTATTACTGGAACGCAGTACCTGGTCATCCCACGACCGAATATGGGCGCTGGCTCACAATCAATTAAACATGCATGAACCTAAGCCCTCAGAGTGGGTGATCGTAATCAATGCCGAATAAATCCGTATCAATGATCGCTACACAGTGGAGACTTGCTCTGCTCGGGGTTCTGTTGAGCGCTGTGTTGGTGGCTATTGTCTGGCGATTGGTTGATCTTTGTCTTATCCAGCCGGAATTTTATCAGTATTACAGTGATAAACGCTGGCAGCCAAGCCGGGTGGTATCTGCTGAGCGGGGCGTTATCAATGATCGAAATGGTCAACCGTTAGCGATCAGTACGCCCGTTTTGAACGTTGGTATGTATCCGTCTATTTTGAATCAACACCCTGAGCGCTGGAGGGAGTTAGCGAAGCAGCTTGATCTTGATTACCAGCGTATGGCCAAAAAAATCAGACTCAAATCTGAGCGCCGAGGTACCTTTGTGTATTTGAAAAGGCGCATACCCCCTCAGCAGGGCGCAAAGATAATGTCCCTTGATATTCCTGGTGTCGCGACGAAATCTACCTATAAGCGATATTACCCCGCAGGCGAAGTGGCGACCCATCTTCTGGGCTATACCGATGTAGATGATCGCGGTCAGGAGGGTGTGGAGCTAGCCTATGATTCGCATCTGACTAGCATTGCGGGCAGGCGTCCGGTGATGTTGGGTATTAAGCAAAAGGTTGTGCGGGAGTTGCCCTGGGAAGAGGGTAAACAGCACAAACCAGGTGAAGATATTGATCTCAGTATTGATATGCGTATTCAGTCAATTGCGCACTATGAGCTAAAAAAGGCAGTGCATAAATATCGAGCCCGCGCCGCGTCGCTGGTATTACTGGATGCAAGAACCAATGAAGTGCTGGCAATGGTGAATCAGCCTGCTGCCAATCCGAACGATCGCAGCGATATGGATTTTGGTGCATTTCGAAATCGGGCAATGACCGATCTGATTGAGCCAGGTTCAACGATAAAACCTTTTAGTGTTGCAGCGGCACTTGAAAGTGGATTGTTTGATGAAAAAAGCAGCATTAATGTTCGTCCCGGTCGAATCAAAGTGGACGGCAAACTGATAAGCGATGCTGCAAATTATGGCGATCTCAACCTCTCTGGAGTCATTAAAAAATCCAGCAACGTGGGTATTACGCGGGTCGCGTTGGCGCTTCCCGAAACCGGAGTTCGTGATTATCTGAGCCGCATGGGTATGGGGGCGGATACTGGTAGCGGTTTTCCGGGTGAGCGATTAGGGAACTTACCTAATTACCCTAGATGGCGACCGGTTCAAAGAGCTACATTGGCCTATGGTTATGGGCTGTCCGTAACCGCGGTTCAGCTCGCTCAAGCTTATTCAGTGTTTGCATCTGGCGGTACAAAAAAACCGGTATCAATACTCAAGCTCGAGCAACCGCCCATGGCTGAGCAAGTGATGGATCCGAAGGTTGCCAAGCAGGTGATCGCTATGATGGAAAGCGTAACCGCTCCCGGCGGAACCGGTACCCAGGCATCCGTTCCCGGATACCGTGTAGCGGGCAAGACTGGCACGGTGCACAAAGTCGGTCGAAACGGTTATGAAGATAGCCGGTACATCGCAGTATTTGCAGGTCTAGCTCCCGCGACGGATCCGAGATTGGTTGCGGTAGTGGTGATCAATGACCCTGCTAGTGAGAAATATCACGGGGGCCAGGTAGCTGCGCCGGTTTTTTCAAAGGTAATGGCAGCTGCGCTGCGACTAAAAAGTATCGCACCTGATCAGGCGGTCATTCCGATGTTGGCAAGTGGCTCAGTGATTGAAGGTAAGGTGCAGTGATGCTTGAGCCGTCCACTGTCCACAGCCAAAAACTGGCAGCATTGCTGCCGATGCACTCGTTGAAATCTGAGGAGGCAAATATTGTCGTCGCTGGTTTGCAAAATGACAGCCGCAAAATAGATTCCGGTGACCTGTTTTTTGCCCTATCGGGAACACTGACCGACGGTAGTCGCTACATAGAGGAGGCTATACAGAAGGGAGCCTATGCCGTACTGATTGATTCGAAGGGTGTTCAACCGGAAATGGAAGTGCTCTCGATACCGGTAATTGCCGTGGATAACCTAACCAGGCAGGTGGGTGAGATTGTCGGTCGATTCTACGGTGAGCCCTCAAAGTCATTAAATATAATTGCGATCACAGGCACCAACGGTAAAACCAGCTGTGGTCGAATCATTGCTGAACTGGCAGAGCAGCTCGATCAAAAATGCATGGTGATCGGTACGACAGGCTACGGTTTTTCAGACCATCTAACGAGCGCGAGTCACACAACACCGGATGCCATCGATATCCAAAAAATGCTGGCCTGGGGGCTGGAGCAGAACGCATCAATGGTTTCGATGGAGGTTTCATCCCACGGATTGGAGCAGGAACGCTTATCGGGTATTCAGGTAAATACCGCCTTGTTTACAAATTTGACCAGAGATCATCTCGACTACCACGGTTCGATGAAATCCTACGGTGACGCTAAGCGAAAGTTATTTGATTTACCTGGCTTAAGCCACGCCGTTATAAATTTCGATGATTCGTTTGGTCGAAACTTGTTGGCCAATATGCCGAGCTCGGTGCGCAGTTATAGCTACAGCCTTGATTCAGCGGCCGCAGATTTGTATGCGGAAAAAATAGATGCCGGATCAGGAGTTTGTGCCGATATCAAAACCCCATGGGGCGATGGACAAATAAAATCTACCCTGCTGGGGGATTTTAATTTGTCCAACTTGCTGGCAGCGACGGCTGCACTTTGTATATCTGGATTAACACTTGAAAAAGTATTGCTGGGTATCGAAACCTTGACGCCTGTTGAAGGTCGGATGGAACCCTTTGGTGGTGAATTACAGCCGAACGTAATTATTGATTTTGCGCATACACCGGATGCGCTGGAAAAGGCACTCACGCAACTAAAGCAGGTCTGCGATGGCAAATTGATCTGTGTATTTGGTTGCGGTGGTGACCGGGATAACGGAAAAAGAGCGATGATGGGTTCGATTGCCGACAGCCTTTGTGATCATCTTATTTTGACGGATGACAATCCGCGCAGTGAAAACCCGAAAGATATTACTGACCAGATCGCGGATGGTTTCAAAGGCTTTGCAAGCCACGAAGTCATTCATGACCGTTACCATGCCATTGAACATGCGATCAACGGAGCGGGTCCACAGGACTACATTTTGATCGCTGGCAAAGGTCATGAACAAACCCAGGAATACGCATCTTCTTCGAACCATTTTTGTGATCGAGAAGTAGTATCGAAGATTCTAAATGGGAGTGTTAACTGTGATGAATAGCATGCAGTTATCGCAAATTGCAGGGAGCCTGGCCGCTCAAGTATCAGGCGGCGATGCGGTTTTTGATTCGGTCAGCATTGATAGTCGAACGCTGCAATCCGGGCAACTCTATATCGCTTTACATGGTGAGAATTTTAATGGCCATGATTTTGCGGAACAGGCCTACGAAGCTGGCGCAGCAGCACTGCTGGTTTCCGAGTCCGTGTCGGATGCAATTCCCGCTTCTTTCCCGAAACTTGAAGTTGAAGATACCCGAATAGCACTAGGGCAATTAGCCAGGTTGAACCGTGAATCCAGTCGAGCCAGGCTGGTGGCGGTTACCGGTAGTAGTGGCAAAACAACCGTTAAAGAAATGCTGCATTCAATACTTTCCGAAATGGGAAATACCCTCGCTACAAAGGGAAATTTTAATAACGAAATTGGTGTTCCGCTTACCCTGCTTCGGCTAACTGATGAACATCAATATGGCGTAATTGAACTGGGTGCCAGTGCCGGTGGTGAAATTGGTTATCTGGTTTCTCTTGTTGAACCTGAAGTAGCGATTATCACAAATGTTGCTCGCGCTCATTTAAGTGGCTTTGGTCGCTTGTCCGATGTCGCAAACGCCAAGGGCGAGATATTGACCGATATTACTCCAGGGGGCACTGCGGTACTCAATGCCGATGATGAATTCTATATACAGTGGAGACTTAAAGCATTGTCTGAGGGCAGTTCAGTAGTTGCTTTCAGCACTGATCCAACAAAAATAAATACCCATGTGGATTTTTATTGCGCTGATATTGATACCCAAAACCCGACACACTCGAATTTTGCATTAGTGACACCGATAGGCGAAATTAATCTAAGCCTCGCACTGCCCGGCCAGCATAACCTTGGTAATGCACTAGCTGCTGCGGCAGCGGCAATGGCGATGGGAGCAAGTATTGAACAGGTGAAAACCGGACTAGAAAAAATGAAACCGGTGCCAGGGAGGATGACTCCCTATGCAGGGCTAAAAGGGTGTTCAGTCATTGACGATAGTTACAATGCTAACCCCGGTTCGGTAACCGCCGCAATTAATACCCTGGCAAAGTATCCAGGTAGACGTATTTTGGTTTTGGGTGATATGGGTGAGTTGGGCGAACAGTCCCAGGCACTTCATCGTGAGATGGGCCGCATAGCAGCGCAAAACAAAATTGATGCATTGTTTACGCTCGGAGAAAAAAGCGCCGAAGCCTACGCGGAATATGTTGGTAGTTATTTGGGTACAGGTGGAGTATTTGATAGCCGTGAAAAATTAGTGGACGCCCTACAATCAAAATTAAATGAAAAAACAACAGTATTGATTAAAGGTTCTAGAAGTTCTCATATGGAAAAAGTGGTTGAAGCGCTACGGCAAGTTACGCAAGGAAATACGGCAGGATCAAACGAACTTGGGCTGGAGGTGAGTTAATGTTATTGCTGCTTGCCGAATATTTAAGTCAGTACGAAAGTGCATTTACAGTATTTCGGTATTTAACCCTGCGTGGAATTCTTGGTGTGCTAACAGCACTGGCGATTTCGTTACAAATTGGCCCAGCCATGATTAAACGCCTACAGGCCAATCAAATTGGCCAGACCATTCGGGAAGATGGCCCCCAAAGTCACCTGAGTAAAGCAGGCACTCCTACTATGGGCGGTGCGCTTATTCTGGTAGCGATTGTAATCAGCACTCTGTTGTGGGGCGATCTGACTAATCACTATATTTGGGTTGTGTTGTCCGTAACAACTGGAGTCGGTGTAGTTGGCTGGGTGGATGATTATCGCAAAGTGGTAGAAAAAAATTCCAAAGGCCTCTCGGCAAAATGGAAACTTATCTGGCAATCTTTGATCGCTGTGGCTGCTGGGTGCTATTTGTATAGCTGCGCCCAAACTGCAGCCGAGACACAACTGATCGTACCCTTTTTTAAAGATGTGGCGATAAATCTCGGGCCGGCTTTTATTGTCATGACCTATTTCGTGATTGTTGGAACCAGCAATGCGGTCAACCTCACCGACGGTTTGGATGGTCTCGCGATTCTTCCGACCGTAATGGTGGGTGGTGCGCTGGGTATTGTCGCGTACTTAAGTGGCCACGCAAATTTCTCTGAGTATCTACATATTCCCCATATTCCTGGAGCGGGTGAGCTACTTATTATTTCCGGCGCAATTGCAGGAGCCGGTCTTGGTTTTTTATGGTTTAACACATACCCCGCTCAGGTATTTATGGGTGATGTGGGCGCATTAGCCCTTGGTGCAGCGCTTGGTGCGATCGCAATCATTATTCGTCAGGAGATTTTATTATTCATCATGGGCGGTGTATTTGTGATGGAGACAGTGTCAGTTATATTGCAGGTCGCCTCATTCAAAATGACAGGAAAACGGATTTTTAGAATGGCGCCACTACATCATCATTACGAACTAAAAGGTTGGCCTGAACCAAGGGTGATTGTGCGATTTTGGATCATTACCGTAATGCTGGTTCTATTTGGGTTGGCAACCCTAAAATTGAGATAACGAATTTATTATTCATGAGGCAAAACCACGACCAAAAAATCGATACCCCCTGGCTGATAGTAGGTCTAGGGGTGAGTGGATATTCTTGTGTGAAATATCTCAGCAAAATCGCGGCGAATTTTACGGTTGTGGATAGTCGCGAAAATCCACCTATGTTGGAGAAACTCAAAACTGAATTTCCAGAAGTGAACTACCTGACCAATATCGACCTGTTTTCTGACCGGGTAAATGTGGATCGAGTAGAGAATCTGGTGATAAGCCCAGGTATTTCGTCCGACAATCGGATTGCGAATGCGGTGATTCAAAATGGAGGCAGAATCCTGGGTGACATTGAACTGTTTTCGAAAGCGGTGAACGCTCCAATCGTCGCGATTACCGGTTCAAATGCTAAAACCACCGTAACTACATTGGTGGGAGAGATGGCCAAAGAGGCCAATATATCGGTTGGGGTGGGTGGCAATATTGGGACCCCGGTTCTTGATTTGTTGGAACAGGGCCAGCAAGAGTTATATGTGCTTGAGCTGTCGAGTTTTCAACTGGAAACTACCGAAAAACTAAATGCTAGCGTCGCAACCATATTGAATTTAAGTGACGACCATATGGATCGTTACATTGATTTTGAAGCCTACAAAAAAGCCAAGCAAAAAGTTTTTTCAGGTTGCTCGGCTCTTGTGATTAATCGGCATCAACCTGATTTGGTTTCGGCGCCTAACCGAAACAAAAAATCGATCAGCTTTGGTTTGGATGCACCGGGCAAACGACAACTAGGGTTAGTAAATAAGCATGATGGGCGCTATATCGCCTTTGAAGATCAGCTATTGATCAATACCAAAGAACTGTTGATTGAAGGTGAGCATAATCTTTTGAACGCAATGGCCGCTATTGCTCTTGGGATATTTGTTGAAATTCCGATGACAAAAATGATCAGCTGCCTCAAAAGATTCAGAGGCCTTGCGCATCGCTGTGAATGGGTAGCGACGATAAACGAGATACGATTTTACAATGATTCCAAAGCGACCAACGTCGGCGCCTGTATTGCTGCTCTGGAAGGGTTGGGAAAAAATCAAGCGGGGAAAATTCTACTGATTGCAGGGGGTGATGGTAAAGGAAGCGACTTTTTACCCCTTGTTGAACCCGTAAAGAACTACGTATCGAAATTGTTCCTGTTTGGCCGTGATGCTAAAAAATTACAAACAGATTTAAAGGGCGTAACCGTTACCTTTTTGGTAGAAGATCTTGCCGAGGCGGTTGAGCAAGCGTGGCATTACGCTGAGCCAAAAGATCAAATATTGTTATCCCCCGCTTGTGCTAGTTTGGATATGTTTGAAAACTATCAGCAGCGCGGTGACCAATTCAAAGCATTGGTAAGTCAGATAGAGGAAGCTGCTTGATATGAGCCCTGCACGCACCAGCATATTACCAAATTCTGGAGCTGGCCTGGACCTATGGCTATTGGTGATGGTATGCAGTTTGTTGGCATTAGGATTGGTGATGGTAGCTTCTTCTACTATTGATATCAGCGCTGCGGCTTCACACGGGCAACCATTTTTTTATCTTAAAAATCACCTTGTTAAAGTAGTTATGGGGGTAGTTGCTGGCGCAATTATTTTTATGATACCCACCGTGTTTTGGCAGAAAACCAGCGGCTATTGGTTAGCCTTTTGTTTTGTATTACTGGTGCTGGTGCTCATTCCCGGTATTGGAAAAAACGTAAACGGAAGTACACGTTGGATACGTCTGGGTTTTCTAAATCTGCAGGCTTCGGAGCTGGTCAAAGTTTTTATGGTGGTTTATGTCGCCGGTTACCTGGTGCGCCACGGTCATAATGTAAAAGAGTACTGGAGTGGCTTTTTAAAACCAATGGTATTGCTGGGGTTTATTGGCTGGTTGTTATTAATGGAGCCTGATTTCGGTGGTTTGGTGGTTTTATTTAGCGTCATTATGGGCATGTTATTTTTGGCAGGGATGAAATTTTACCGCTTTATACTGCTAATACTGGGCAGCTTGAGTCTTGGTGGATTGTTAGCTGTTTTACAGCCCTATCGCGTAGATAGACTTACCGCATACCGAAACCCATGGGCTGATGAAAATGATACTGGTTATCAATTGGTTCAGGCACTCGCTGCTTTTGGTAGAGGTGGAATCCATCCTTGGGGCGTTGGATTGGGCAATAGTGTTCAGAAACAGGCTCACCTACCCGAAGCGCATACTGATTTCATTGTTGCGATTATTGGAGAAGAGTTAGGTTTTATTGGGGTTGCAGTGTTACTTGCACTGTTTAGTGTATTGGTATTTCGCTGCTTTCAGTTAGGTTATCAGGCGGAGAAACGCGGCTGGTTGTTCCACTCTTACTTGCTGTATGGAGTGGCGCTACTAATTGCCATTCAGTCATTGGTAAATGTTGGCGTAAATATCGGCCTTTTGCCGACCAAAGGTTTAACCCTGCCTTTTGTAAGCTACGGTGGAAGCAGCCTATTGGCTAACTGCGTATTGATGGGGTTAGCGTTACGAATTAGTTATGAATTGCGATCACCAGTGGTTGAACGCAAGAAATCAAAGGTAAAACCCAAAAGAAAAGCCAAAGCTAAATTGAAGGGAAAATCGAAGTCAACGTTAACGTCAAAGCAGGTAACGGCGTAGTTTTAATGAATCAACCCGAAAACAAAAAGTTCTTGTTGATGGCTGGTGGCACGGGTGGTCACTTATTCCCTGCATTAGCCTTGGCTCGTGAGCTGCAATCCGATGGTTTTTTGGTTGAGTGGATTGGTTCCGAAGATGGTTTCGAGGGGCGGTATGTTATGGCTGAAAATATTCCTCTTCACAATATTTCAATTAAAGGATTGCGGGGCAAAGGGGTCTTAAGTTGGATGAAAGCGCCCCTGAAAATAATTCGCGCGATCATGCAGGCAAAAAAAATTATTCAAACCTCAAAACCAGATTGTGTAATCGGCATGGGTGGTTTTGCCGCGGGACCAGGTGGCATTGCCGCATGGCTGTTGGGTAAACCCTTAGTGATACATGAGCAAAATGCCGTGGCGGGTTTGACGAACCGAATATTATTCAAGTTCTCAAACCGGGTGTTGCAGGCATTTCCTGATGCCTTTGGAATAAAGCATAGCAAGTTGAGGGTTACGGGTAACCCGGTTAGAAAGGAGCTTAGTGAAATTTTGGAGTATGGGGATAGGAAATCACCCATCGCAAAAGGACAACCAATACATCTCTTGATACTCGGTGGAAGTCAGGGAGCAGCAGCCATAAACGAGGTGGTAGGTCCAGCAATAGTAGAGATGAAAGTTTCACCGAGACCAGTGATCTGGCATCAGGCGGGAAAAGGTAAAGACCAGGTTACTCGTGAGCTCTATACCGAATTGGGAGTGGAGGCCAAGGTTGAGGATTTTATCGATGACATGGCCGCAGCCTATGCATGGGCCGATTTGGTAATCTGCAGAGCGGGCGCACTTACCGTAGCGGAACTGGCTGCAGTAGGGGTGGGGGCTATTTTAATACCCTACCCGCAGGCCGTTGATGATCACCAAACTAAAAATGCAGGTTTTTTAAAGTCTGCGGATGCTGCGCTGATTATTCAGCAAAATGATCTGAACAAAGAACAATTGGCTAGTTTTATTGATGGATTTAGTTCTAATCCAGAGCAGCTAAAAGAGATGGCGCAAAAAGCGCGTAGTGTTGCGATACCCGATGCTGTAAATCAGGTCGCAAACTATTGTAAAGAGCTCGTGCATTAAGTCACATGGGCCTGGTAATAAAACTCGAAAGAAAAAGTGTCGTCCAACATTAGACGCCAAAAATTATTTGATTCACTAAATAAAGAAGTTAGCAATTTTATGCAAAACCGAATACACCCCATTCCAGAAATGAGAAGAATTCAACGTATCCATTTTATTGGCATTGGTGGTGCGGGTATGTGCGGTATTGCAGAGGTGTTACTAAACCAGGGTTATAAGATTCGTGGTTCTGACATACAGGAAAATGCGGCAACCAAGCGTTTAAGTGAACTTGGCGCGGAAATAAAAATTGGCCATAAAAAAGAAAACGTCAAAGGGGTTGATGTGGTGGTACGATCTACTGCAATAGCCGAAACAAACCCTGAAATAGTTGCTGCAATCAAAGCGCGTACTCCTCTGGTTGCTCGCGCAGAGATGTTAGCCGAGTTGATGCGCTATCGGCACGGTATTGCAGTAGCGGGTACCCATGGAAAAACCACCACCACCAGTTTATTGGCTTCGATATTTCTGGAGGGAGAGCGCGATCCGACCTACGTAATTGGCGGACTACTTACGAGTGCTGCGACCAATGCCAAACTGGGAGAAAGCCGTTATCTGATTGCGGAGGCCGATGAAAGCGATGCCTCTTTTTTGCACCTCCAGCCGATGGTATCGATTGTTACCAATATTGATATGGATCACATGCCTACCTATCAAGGGGATTTTGAGCAATTAAAAAGTACCTTCGTAGACTTTATTCACAATTTGCCTTTTTACGGATTAGTAGTCGCTTGTATCGATGATGAAACCGTTCGAGAACTGCTGCCCAGGTTTGGTCGCCCAATCGTTACCTATGGATTTTCTGAAGATGCAGATTACCGTGCGACTGAAGTAGTTCAGGTGGCGAATAGAATATCTGCCCTGATAGAGCGCCCGGGGAATAAGAAAGGCCTTGAAATCGATCTAAACATGCCTGGCCGTCATAACATTTTGAATGCCCTTGCCGCGATTGCAGTTTCCACTGACGAAGGGGTTTCTGATCGAGCAATCATTGCAGGGCTAAAACAGTTTGAAGGTGTTAAACGTCGATTCCAAATTAATAATCTGGAGTATAAGAATACACGAATAATGCTTGTTGATGATTATGGACATCACCCGAATGAGGTAGCTGCGACCATTCAGGCGGTCAGGGATGGCTGGAAAGAAACACGATTGGTTATGATTTTTCAACCTCATCGCTATAGCCGCACTCGAGATCTTTACGATGATTTTGTACGTGTACTGTCACAGGTTGATCTACTCATATTGTTGGATGTATATCCAGCGGGTGAAAAGCATATTCCCGGCTTCGATAGCCGCAGTTTAAGCCAAAGCATTCGTCAACGTGGTGAACTTGACCCTATTTATGTTCAGTCGCTAGATGAGGCCGTTACGACCCTGGAAAACATTCATGCAGACGGAGATATTGTTTTGGTTCAGGGGGCTGGAAACGTAAACCAGGTTTCCAACAAAATTCTTGAGAAATACCAGGGTGGTTTGGTCGATGGTTAACGTTGCACCGTCATCCATTAGGCCTCAGGAATTTGGTCGCGTTGCTGTTGTGATGGGTGGAAAGTCTGCTGAGCGAGAGATCTCCCTGAAAACGGGTAAGGCAGTGCTTGAGGCGTTGCTGAGTGAAGGAATTGATACGGTTGAGATGGAACCCGGTCCAACATTTATTGAGCAGTTAAAGCAGAGGGAAATTGATCGGGTATTTATTGCCTTACATGGCCCCGGAGGTGAGGACGGAACGATACAGGGGGCTCTAGAGCTCGCCGGTATTCCCTATACAGGCAGTGGTGTAATGGCGTCCGCGATTGCGATGGATAAGGCCAAAAGTAAATTGATATGGCAGGCTCTAAATATTGCTACACCGAGTTTCCAGTTACTACACGAGCATGAAGAGGCTCGTCAAAACTGGCAGCTTAAAGTTCAATATCCACTGGCTGTAAAACCTGTTTCTGAAGGTTCCAGTATTGGTATTTATAAGGTTAACAACGAACTAGAGCTAAAAAACGGCCTCGCAGGTGCACGGAGATTTGGTGAGACTGTCCTTATTGAGCAATGGGTGGAAGGCGATGAGTACACGGTTGCAATACTAAAAGACCAGGCTCTGCCAGCGATTGGTATGAGTACAACCCATGAGTTTTTTGATTTTGATGCAAAGTATCAAGATGACGATACAGAATACAGCTGTCCCTGTGGTCTTACAGAACAGCAGGAAAAACAGATGGCAGAATTATCCCTAGCGGCTTTTCGTACTCTCGATTGTACTGGTTGGGGCCGCGTCGATTTGATACGTGATACACAGGGCAAGTTTTGGGTAATTGAAGTAAATACAGTTCCGGGAATGACCGACCATAGTTTGGTGCCGATGGCCGCTGCCGCAGCGGGCATTCAGTATTCAAAACTGGTGTTAGAAATCTTGGCGAGTAGTTTTAACTAACATGGAAGCGGGTGCGTTCAGCAATTATTCGCGTTCGACGAAAAGAGGTAATAAAAACCGTTCAGAGAATAGTTCAGAACGGAAAAAAAATCGAATTAGTGGGGCCAGTACAAAGATTCAGTCTGTAAGTTGGTCATCCAAATTACGGGTGGTTTTTTGGTTGGTAGGAGGGTTATATCGACTACTGATATTAACGCTCTTTGTACTGATTGCACTGTTTGTTTATGACCACCGAGCCGTTGTAAATGATTTTTTCAACCAGCCAGTTGCTGCTATTTCGGTGGGTGGTGATACCAATAATATCGACCGATCAAAGCTTCAGTTGGTTTTGTCGAGTATGGCTAAACAACGTTTTTTTGAGTTGGACGTCGATGGTATTGCTCGGAGGATTCGACAAATGCCCTGGGTACAGGATGTTCAGGTTAGAAAGCAGTGGCCGGATCGAATAAGTGTAACGCTGACAGAACGGGTGCCTGTTGCTCGTTGGGGAACGAATGCATTGGTAGATGAATATGGTCAAGTATTTTCCGTCGATGGAAGGCTAGACAAATTTTCAAGTTTGCCGATTCTACAATCGGCGGAGCAACAGGACTCAGCACTAGTAAAAAAATTCCAGATGATTTTTGAAAAATTTAATAGATCAAATCTTAAGATCGAACGGATGATTAGAACCAAGGCTGATAGCTGGTCAATAAAATTAGTAGATGGCCCAATGGTGATACTAGGTAAACAACAGTTTGATCTTCGGGTTGCACGTTTTTTTGTACTTTGGAAAACACTCAAGCCTGAGCAGATCAAGAGAATTTCTACGATGGATTTTCGATACAGCAATGGCGTTGCCGTTTCGAAAAGGCGTGACCAAAAATATGCGCACGGAGTATATCGATAATGGCAAATAGTGCCGCCGGAAAAATGATTGTTGCTCTGGATATAGGGACATCAAAAGTTGTGGCGTTGGTCGCAGAAGTCCAGGAGGATGGGAAGCTTGAAATTATCGGCATGGGCTCCCACCGATCACGCGGGATGAAAAAAGGTGTGGTCGTCAATATTGAATCCACCGTTGAGTCAATTAAGCGAGCAGTCGAGAGCGCAGGATTGATGGCTGATTGCGATATTCATTCTGTGTACGGTGGCATTGCCGGTAGTCATATTAGCAGCCTGAACTCACATGGGATTGTTGCTATCAGGGATCAAGAGGTGCAACAAACAGATATTGATCGCGTGATTGATGCCGCTCAAGCGGTTGCGATTCCTGCTGACCAGCAAGTGCTGCATATTTTGCCCCAGGATTACGTCGTAAATGATCAGGAAGGGGTAAAGGAACCTTTAGGGATGTCCGGCGTGCGCCTGGAAGCTAAGGTTCACCTGATCACTTGTTCGGTAAATTCAGCACAAAATATTGAAAAATGTATTCGGCGTTGCGGTCTCGATGTTGATGATTTGATTCTTGAACAACTGGCATCGAGTTATTCCGTGTTAACTGACGACGAGCGAGACCTAGGTGTTTGTCTTGTTGATATCGGTGGAGGTACAACTGACATAGCCATATTTTCTGATGGCGCGATTGTTCACACCGGTGTAATTCCGATAGCCGGTGATCAAGTGACCAATGACATCGCAGTGGCCCTCAGAACACCAATGGATTCAGCAGAAGAAGTGAAGATGCGATATGGCTGTGCACTTAAGCAACTGGCGCGTGCTGAAGAAACCATTGATGTGCAATCAATTGGCGATAGGCCGTCAAGAAAATTATCACGGCAATCGTTAGCAGAGGTCGTCGAACCCCGTTACGAGGAGCTGTTTTCTTTGGTAGAGGCAGATTTAAAACGAAGCGGATTCGAGCACAAAATCCCGGCGGGAATCGTGCTGACCGGTGGCTCATCAAAAATGGAAGGCGTAGTGGAGCTGGCAGAGGAGGTATTTCATATGCCTGTCAGGCTAGGTGCGCCCCACGGCATTTCCGGAATGACAGATATCGTCTCCAATCCGATCTATTCGACCGGAGTCGGGTTGTTAATGTATGGGAAGCAGGCCCAGGAAGAGGGCCAAAAACGCAACGATCATTTACATAGAATTGAAAATGTTTTTTCAAGAATACGAAATTGGTTTAAACAAAATTTATAACAAAGTTTGGCTGTTCAGGTTCACATAAGGGGGTGACCATGTTTGAAATAGTAGATAACGTACCGCAAAGCGCTGTAATAAAAGTGTTTGGTGTCGGCGGGGGTGGCGGAAATGCCGTCGAACATATGGCGGGCAACAGCAATATCGACGGTGTGGATTTTATCTGTGCCAATACGGACTCTCAGGCATTAAATAGCCTGACTGCAAAAACGCTACTGCAGCTCGGCACCGGCGTAACGAAGGGACTGGGCGCAGGTGCGCATCCTGAGGTTGGCCGTCAGGCAGCGATGGAGGATAAAGATCGCATTTCCGAGGTACTTAAGGGCGCCGATATGGTGTTTATTACCGCGGGGATGGGGGGCGGAACGGGAACCGGGGCAGCACCGGTGGTGGCGCAGATTGCCAAGGATATGGGTATCCTGACGGTTGCGGTGGTCACCAAGCCATTTCCGTTTGAGGGAAAAAAACGAGCCCGCATTGCGGATTCAGGCCTGGAGGAGTTAAGCCAACATGTGGACTCGTTAATTACGATTCCAAATGAAAAGCTGCTCGCGGTACTAGGTGAACAAACTTCATTGGTAGAAGCTTTTGCGGCAGCGAACGATGTACTCGAGGGTGCGGTTAAAGGTATTGCTGAACTGATCGTCAACCCTGGCATGATGAATGTCGATTTTGCCGATATTCGTACGGTCATGTCTGAAATGGGTATGGCGATGATGAGTACTGGTGAGGCTAGCGGTGAAAACAGAGCGTACGAAGCGGTTCAAGCAGCACTGCACAGTAAGTTATTGGAAAATATCAACCTTCAAGGTGCCAAGGGCATTCTGGTTAATATTACTGCCGGCCCTAACTTATCCCTGGGTGAGTTCTCTACAGTTGGTGATACCATCGAAGACTTTGCGTCGGACAACGCCACAGTAGTTACGGGCACAGTTATCGATGAAGGCCTTGGCGACACCTTGCGGGTAACCATCGTGGCAACAGGTATAGGTGATACGAAATTGACCCTTGTGCCACCTGTAGGAGTAGAACAGCCCTCAAATTTGGGTGCATCCGCTCAAGAACCAACCCATGAATATGTCGAGCTGGAGCAACCTGTTTACGAGGCAGAGAGCCATGCCGCGACAGCAAAATCCAGAAAAAGGGAGGTTGAGGCGGTACTGGAAGATGGTGAATTGAATATGGATTATCTGGATATTCCTGCCTTTTTACGTCGTCAGGCTGACTAAATTAATATTGTGAATACAACAAAGCCCGCATTCGCGGGCTTTGTTGTATAAGAGCGTTCAAGGATAACGCTTAACTAAAATCATTCTTAGTTGAGAAAAATTGAAATATCTTCAGTGCCAATAACCCCCGATTGAGCCCACCTTCAGCTGTGCTTGTTTTTACTCGTTCTGGCTAGCACTTTGCATTTAACCCATTGATGCAAAACCGCGACTTCCCTCTACGCAACCTCATATTTGACTAATATGGAGTACCCGTGATCTTGGGGATCAATACAAAGAATGCTGGGCGAGTTTGCTGCATAACTGTTTTCTATTCTGCATACCTAAACAGGTCAAATTAGTGACCTGTATCTCAAATTTGAATATCTAACTCAGATTGATGGAAATATGCTACTACATTTAAAACATCCGATAAAAAATGTCGAAATGGTTCCCAATTAGCCATTGCAGAATGTTCGTCTATACTTTTTTCCTATTCATCAGGTGGTACTAAGAGTACATAGTATTACTTAGGATTTTGAATGATGAGACGACTGTGGAACGGATGCTGCAAAATAATAACAACTAGTAAGTTAGCAGAACTAGCAAAGCTCAAAAACTAGGATTATTTAGCGCAACCCCTCCTCAATCGCCAGATGATATCGCAAAACAGTTTAGCCTGTTTGTTGTGTCTAGCTACTTCTGATGAGCGATAGATCTAGGGTTTTACGTAGAGACACTGTACACCAGATAAAAAATTAACTCTGGTGACCAGACCTGCTATGAGACCCAAATTTACGTCGTGAATAGGGTCAAAATCCGAGAGTATATCGGCTAAGTTATTCGGCCAAAATTGGAATCGACATCTACGCTTACCTAACTCCACGCAAAAAATCGATAGCAGGGTCCGATCAATTACGTGGCTGAAATCGCCAGTCAAATAGTGGAATCTATGATACCGGAGCAAAAAGCATGAAATGGTGGCACGGGAAGAAACATCAGTATATGGGGGTGCAGATTCCCTATGTGCTGGCAGCTCTATTGGGGCTAGGGTTGATAACTTCTGGCCAACGCGTCGAAGCCAATGCATCAAGTGAGGACGTACAAGAAATTGTAGAAGCTTGTATGTTGTCGAACCGTATGTTGAAGAACTACGCGTTGATAGGAATGGGTGTAGTTTACCAGGACCCTGTTGCGGATTTACAGGCGGGTATGGTTGAAATGAGTATGTATATGTCAAACGGTGCCCTAGCAAGTCAGGGCCTAAAAGAAGAGTTAGGGAATTCCCTTCGTAAGTTAGACCAGGATTGGAAGGGAATTGAACCGTTGCTAACTAATACTCCAAGCAAGGCAAGTGTTTTGGATCTACGCATCAAAATCGAGAATTTTTCAAAAAAATGTGAAATTGTTGTAGAGGCATTAGCGATCGACACTCAGATCGAGGGTGAGCAAGATCTTGTACTTACCGCTAAATTGGGTATGGAGGTACAGCGTCTTGCTGCTCTATATATGATTGAGGCATGGGGAGCCGAGCAACCTCAGTACTACTCAGAAGTTGATAAGATAAAGTCCCAGTTCAAAACAAATTATGAGAAGTTGACTGAGACCGAAAATACTATTGGATCTAAAGAGCTCAAAAAGGCACTAAAAAAACTTGATAACCAATTCTTGGTTTTTGGGTTTCTGGCCAGCAGTAAAAGCGGGAGATTTCAACCTACTAGAGCTGAAAAAATTTCCGAGGATGTATTCTATGAGGTTCGTGACATCCTGATACTGGAAGAGGAATTGCTACAATGAAAAACATCTACCGGCTTCTACTAACAAAAATTGTTGTCATCTTATTGTTATCTCAAGTGACTATTGCATCTGCAACTAATGAACAAGAATTGCATATATTGGAGGCAGCCGAAAATATTGCATTTATTAGTCAGAAACTTCCAATGGCTTATTTTTATAAAGGAAAGGGTATTCGAGCGTCGGTTGCGAAACGAAATATAAATGATGGCTTGATGGATCTTGATAAAGACCTTAAGTATCTAGAGAGCGTGGTTCTTGGCGCTGAAGAAAAAAATGTAATGCTATTTTTTGGCTTCACGCGAGATGAAATGAAGGAGGCTCTGGCTGAGGACTACAGTCTTGAAAACGGAGCGTTGATAATGGATTACAGTGAGTCGCTTTTAGAGGGGGCTGAGCTGATTTCCGCTAAACATAAGAACTTGAATGAAATATCAGAAACCATGCTGGTAACTGTAGAAAAAATGGAATTTCTATTGGAAAGAATCAACAAATTCTATATCGCTCACTACTCAGGATTGAAAGATGAGGTTAATGTTTCACAGCTCAAATTGGCGGTAGATGAATTTGAATCAAATCTCATAAAAATAACGGTGTATAAGGGGTTTCACGCAACTCAGAAATCTAGTGTGAAAAAAATAAATGGATTCTGGCCAATTGCCAAACGATTCTTTCTTGGTGTGGAAGAGGGGTCGCTACCGGTAATTGTAATGGCCTCTTCTTCAAGTTTAAAAAAGGAGCTTGGGAAAATACATGGTTTTTTTCGTAAAGAAGCTATTGGGGGCTAGTATTGTATCCTCCAGTGATTAGGAATAATTGGGAAAGGAACGATTTTTTTAGGTTTTTGCACGTTAAACGTTACTGTAAAGTTGCGGTGCTAATTTAGACAGGTTGGACCAGTATATGTTGGCAGATAAAAATGAAAACAATACCTGTATGACAATTCTTGTAGTTGATGACAGCAAAATGATTCGGGTTACCACAAAAAAAATACTACTCAAAGCAGGGTACGATGTTGTTTTGGCTACGGACGGATTTGACGCGTTATCAAAGATCGTCGAGTACCGGCCCGGTTTGATTATTCTGGATATTATGATGCCAGATATTGATGGTTATGAAACATGCACCCTAATCAAACAGCATCGAGAATTTAGGAATATACCGATAATTATGTTGTCTGGAAAAAATAGCAGATTTGACCGATCAAGAAGCAAACTCGCGGGATTTAATCAGTGTCTTACAAAGCCGTTTAATGAACATGGTCTAATTTCAGCCATCAATAATATTACTGCAGTAAATTAGAATGTTCTATTTTGGTTGTTCAATTATCAGTACATTTCTACAAAAAATATTTGGAGTTTGAACAAGGTTATGGCGAAAATTTTGATTGTCGATGATTCGGCAGCAGAAGCTCATGTGTTGGAAGAAATTTTGAAGTTGGATGGGCACGAATCAATTAGAGCGTCAAGCGGTGAAGAAGGGCTGGCGATGGCGATTGAAGAGTTACCTGATTTGATTGTCATGGATGTCGTTATGCCTGGGATGAACGGCTTTAAAGCCACTCGAAAAATCCATAGAAACTCATCAACCAAAGAGATTCCTATCATGATAGTTACAACCAAAGATCAGGATACCGATATCGAATGGGGGTTGAGTCAGGGGGCTGCGGATTATATGGCTAAACCCGTTAACTCAACATTATTTCGAGAGAAAGTGAATACTCTTTTGGGAACCGTGGATAGCTAAACGTGAGCAATCATTCTTCAATAGTCCTCGATAGCTTACTGCGCATGAATGAGCGTGCGCAGCGTGAACAGGCTAATGATCATTTGTTTTCTGAGCACCAGGATGATTGGCGAGCTCTGTCATTTATTTTACGTGGGCGAACAGTGACCGCTGCGTCTGGCGAAATGACGGAAATTATCGAAATACCTGAGTCGATCACTATGGTTCCTGACACTCCGGAGTGGATGGTGGGGCTGACAAATTTTCATGGCGAAGTATTGCCCATTTCAGATCTACAGTGTTTTGTCGGCGGGTCACCGATTGCACGGGATTACCAGTCCAAAATTCTCGTTATAAAAAACCGTGGTAAGTATGTTGGTTTGATGGTGCCCTCGGTGCTGGGTATTCGATATTTCCCAAAAAACAGCAAGAGACAATACCAGGCGCTCGATGATCGACTCGACCTTTTTATCTACGATGAATTTGAGTTTGAGGGGCAGGTTTGGCCTGTAGTCAGTATGGCTGCGATATTGGCCGATAAACAGTTTTTGATGGAGTAGGTTGGTGTGTCGCTTACTGTACGCAATATAAAAAATCGATAATTGAATTTGATGTACGTGAACGCTTACAGCGATAAATTACATATGAGGAACAATCGAAATGGCTAAGGTATTTAGGTTTGGCACAGGACTTGCCAACTATATGGTTATTATTGTCTCGTTGGCATTGGCCATTTCGTTAGCAATGACCATATGGGTTTTCGTTGCTCAAAGCATACATAAGGAAAATTTTAATCAACATTTGTCCGATGCCTCCGAGCTGCAGGTGTTGGCCCACCAGATTGCAAAATATGCGGTTGAATCTGGTTCGGGCATCGAAAGCTCATTCCAGTCTCTGGAGAAAGCCAGAGACCGTTCGGCTAGTTTGATAACCGCCTTAAAAGACGGTTCGCCTGAAAGGGGATTACCACCCTCGCCTGAAGAGATTCGGCCTACCCTGCTTAAGGTGGATGCGGCATGGCAAGACCTCGAAACCCATGTTAACTCAATTCTATTGAGCCAGGCAGTTATCGTACATGCCGATGAGATCGTCGGGAATATGAAAAGTGTTCTACCCAACTTTAAACAGATCGTGGGCATAGCAGCCGACCAACTGGTTGGAAAAGGCACCAATAGTCAGGTTTATCACGCTACCAATCTTCTCTATATCGCTCAACGTATTGATACCAACCTTGGCGAAGTGCTCGAGGGTGGATTGACCACTGTATTTGCACTTGATCAACTTACACAAAATACAGATAGGTTGGAGATTGTTGTCACAGCCTTGACCGAGGGCGATAAAGCGCTCGGAATACAGGCGGTTAAGAACAAGGTGGTTAGAGAATCGTTGCTTGAAATTCTCCGGCAACTGGATGGTATCCGGGTTTATCGTGATGAACTGCTCGGTATGATTGCTGAATTGTTGCCAGCATTGAGTACTCTAGGCGCTATTGATGACGAAGAAAACGATGACTATAAAGATACCGGTGGCAGTTCGGTGCTTACCGTGGCGTCAGAAAATTTGGCATCACTGGATGTTGAGTTAATGGATTTTTATAGAACCTCAGCTGGTGAGGTGCAGCTAGCAGGAGTTACCGTAGGTTCGGGTTTCGCCATTGCGCTAGTTGTGGTTTCCACATCTATTTTTCTATTCTTGAGTTACTTGATTGTGTATCAAGCGAGGGCTAGAGAGCGAGAGGTGAGCGAACAAAATGAAAGTAACCAGGCTGCGATTCGGAAGCTACTACGTGAAATGGGTAACCTTGCCAATGGTGATTTGTCTATTGAGGCGACCGTAACCGAGGACATTACTGGCGCTATTGCTGATTCGATAAACGCGTCGGTTGAGAGTATGCGTGACGTGGTGTTTTCCATTAATGATACCTCTGAGAAAGTGTCTAGTGCGGCGGAAAAAAACCAGTCAACTATTCGTGAGTTGGTTGTCGCGGCGGAACAGCAAGATAAAGATCTAGTAGGTGCGACAGAGGTCAGTAAAAGCATGGCCGAGACCCTGCAAGTTATGGCATCTAAAGCTGAGGTTTTGGCGGAAGTCGCAACCAATTCTCTTGAGCTTGCGGAAAAAGGTGGTGGGGCTGCGCACAAGAATATTGATGGTATGGGTGTACTTCGAGAGCAAATTCAAGGGACATCAAAACGGATTAAACGTCTGGGTGAGAGTTCACAAGAAATTGGCAGTATTGTTGGTCTGATTAATGGTATTACCGATCAGACTAATATCTTGGCGATGAACGCCTCCATGCAGGCTGCTGCAGCTGGAGATGCCGGTCGGGGTTTTTCTATTGTTGCGGATGAAGTACAGCGTCTTGCGGAGCGGTCTGGTCGTGCGACCAAACAAATTGAGACACTCGTGAATGCAATTCAGTCTGATACCTCTGAAGCGGTCGCGTCAATGGAGCTGAGTATTGGTGAGGTATTAAATGGTACCGGTCTGGCGGAGGAAGCCGGAAGAGCACTCGACGACATTCAAAAAGCGTCGAATCAGGTTACCAAAGAGACCATGGAAATGGTGGAGTCCGCAAAACATCAATCTGAACAGGCCTCGGGGTTACGGGAAACGATGCACACGATTCAGGAAATCACCGAACAGATGTCCGAGGGTATTAGCTCTACGGCCAGCGGAATCGTCTATCAGGCCGATAACGTTCAGAAGCTCCGGAACTCAGTAACAGAATTTACTTTGCCGGAGGAACAATAACCTGATCCGTTTGGGGTTTTCGTGAAGCTTGATCGAACCGCTCGGCCGCTCAGGCTGGGTACTAGCCACAAGAAGTATCGTTTACGGGTAATTTTATTACCAGATGTTAGTGGTATCGGGGCTTCAATGAATAGAGACATTCTCTATCACCAACAATGCGGACACGGTTTTTGCAGCCTATGAATAAAACAGTCGTCGAAGGTGCGCGCAAAGAGTTATCCCTCGTGATGGTCAGCGTAGAGGGTTACCTTGAGGATGGTACAGGTCTTGATATTGCGCGGACCAGCCTCAACAAATTGATGAATTTGCTCATCTTTATTGAGCTGCGTGAGGCCGCTGAAGTAACCAACAGTATATCGATAACCATCATGCAGGTAGTCGATAAGGCGCTCGTATTTGAAGAACAACATTGGAGTGCGCTAATTGATGCGCTTGTTGGGTTAGATTCTTTTCTTGCCAGCTGTTCCAATAACCCAGAGATCGTTTCAAAAAGCCTTGAATATTCTCGCGAGGCGATATCCTCGTTAATGTTACTGCAGGGAGACGTATCTGTCTCCGATGTTGACCATACACTTACAGCGAATCGAACTGCTCAAGCGCTAGCGGTTTTAGATGGTTCAGGCTTGTCAGCTGAGCATGAACCAACGGGGCTGGTAGAGTTAACCTCAGAACTTAACAATCTTGCCAACGAAACCACTACTGAAGCAGAGCAATCAGGCAACGAGCTTGATGATATTGACCCAGAAATTCTTGATATTTTTCAGGAAGAGGTGGTTGAAGAGCTGGAGGCGATTCAGAGTCAATACGCGATCTGGAAACGGGATCCCACTGATAAAGAGGCCATCGAAACCGCGCGCCGCAGTTTCCATACGATCAAGGGTAGCGGCAATGTTGTTGGCGCAACGACTTTAGGTGGTTTCGCTGCATCAGGTGAAGCGCTTTTTGGTCGTGTAATAGTTGGTCAATTGATACACAGTCCTGGTTTACTAGTATTACTGGACGATTTCGTGGCAACCCTTGCTACTGTTATTGAACGTTTATTCAGTGGTAAGTCGCTGCCATTGGCCGGCATGAGTGTCATCGAAGAACGCGCCATTAATTTTCCCCAGGGCGAACAAGCCACACCTGTTACCGCTTCCTCAGCATCAGCCGCCGATCAAGAGCCTGACGTGGTCGCTTTGGTTGAAAGTGACAGGGATAGTGAAAGTGACGAACAGGCTCAACCAGATGACATCGAACTGTTTTGCAGCATGGAAGATGGTTTATACGAGATTTTTGTTCCTGAATCTAATCTACATATCGATACCATCAGGGCCTTTATCGAGAGTGCTAATGAATCCCCACAAACAGTGACCGCCGAGTTGGCGACCGCTATTCATACGCTACATGGTAGTTCACGCTTGGCGGGCGCGGAAGCGATGACCGCGCTAAGTGACGTGATGGAGGGATACTGCAGTTCCTTACTAAAACTATCAGCAATCTGTGATTCTGGAAGCTTGGAACTCCTCAGTCAATATTCGAGCACCATGCGTGAGGCAGTGTGTGCAATTAATACACCGTTAGAAAACGCCCCAGAATGGTCACCGTTATATGAAGAAATAAAACGTACCAAGCAAGCTCTAATAAGCTCGATTGCTGAGCAGGAAAACGGCACCGTTGCAGCAGAAAATTCTGCTCAGATGGATGCTTCAGTATTCCTTGTGAAAGCGATCGGTAACATGGCGGAACTGCATGAGAGCTTCGCCGCATGGACCGCTTCGTCGGATTGTTCAAAGGCTCGAGCTAACTTTGGTGTAGCGCTAAATAAATTCAGAACTAATGTTGAGGTTGCTCAGCTTACCGACATGGCTAATTTGATTCTTTTAATGGAATCTATGCTGAATGCGGCACCAAATTTTGACCCTAAGGTCATTGCGCATATTCATGAAGGCCTTAGCTGCCTAGAGGATGCACTAGATACTTTATACCTCGAACAGCCGTTCACGGGACTCGAGCAAATAATAGACAAGTTGCAAGGGGAATTGGACTCATATAAAGAGGAGAACCAAGAAGAGAGTGAGACTGAAACGGTTGCTGTGCAAGATCAGGTAGACTTGCGGAACGAATCGAATAAAACGATAGAAACGGTAGATGAGGAGGAAGCAGATGAAGATTTTGACTTCCTTGAGTTTGACTTTATTGATACCGATGAAGAGATCGATCCAGAGGTTCTAGAACTTTTCCTGGAGGAAGCGGGAGAGCTGGTCGATCAACTAGAGGAGGCGTATGGCGCTTGGCTGCTTGATACGAGCTCTATAGATGCGATGGATGCACAGCTGCGGCACCTGCATACGTTGAAAGGGAATGCACTGGTAGCAAACCTGCGTTCCTTAGGTGGTTTAGGTCACTTACTGGAATCGTTATTCGAGCGACTCGTATCTGGAGAGCAGGTCTATAGCGAAAAATTATCGGCGCTTATTCGAGCTGCATTTGACGGGATTCATACCAGTGTTAGCAGGCTTGCCAAGGATAAACCTCGACCACAGTTGCAACCGTTGATCGATGCCGTTAAAGCGGCCATTCTAGGCCAGGAATGGGGCGATTACTCGATTTCTGACGATACAAATCAGGATATAGAAACCGGGGATGCACACGATGGCGAAGCTCGAGTAGAGGTCGAGCTTGAGCCAGTCGGCATTTCAGTCTCATCAGAGCAAGCAGAAGAACCCGCTTTTGACGGAAATTTGATCCGAGCCGAAGCCCCCGCGCCTTTGCAGGCTGAAAAAGATGTTGGCGAAGATCAACGTGTTCGAGTGTTATCGAGCGCATTGGACAAGTTAATCAATATATCGGGCGAGATCAGCATTACCCAGACTCATCTTGATATCCAGCAGAGCAAAGATAAATATAACCTGCTGGAACTCAAGACAACGATTGCACGTTTGCAGCGCCAACTTGGAACGTTGAATCTGGAGACAGAAGCTCAAATTATATCCCGGCACCAGGGCGAACATTCAGAACAGCACGATGCCTCATTTGATCCGCTTGAAATGGATCGGTATTCCACTCTGCAACAAATAACCCGCTCGATTACAGAGACCGTAGACGACTTATCGGAAATTGGCGATATTCTGGATAAATCTTCCGACGAAACCGATAGCTTGATGCTAAAGGCATCCCTTGCCGCCAGGGACGTGCGCGACGGTCTGCAAAAAACGCTTATGATTCCGTTAGTGGATCAATTTACCAGGTTCCAGCGAGTGGTACGTATGGCCGCGCAGGGTGAAGGTAAAGAAGTTGAGTTAGAAATGTTGGGCGGTGAAGGCCATATTGAGCGTAATCTGCTTGAAAAAATGGTTGCTCCAATCGAGCATCTGTTAAGAAATGCAGTAGCGCATGGTATTGAATTGCCCGATGTTCGTGAAGGCCGACTACGAGAAGGTTGCAAACCTCGACAAGGGAAAATCCAGCTCTCTTTTGCGCGGGAAGTTTCCTATATGGAAATTGTGGTTTCCGACGATGGTGCCGGTATAAACACCGACCTGATCCGTGAGGCAGCTATTCAGCGGGGCATGCTGGAACCCGATACTGAAATCAGCGATAACGAGTTGTATCAGTATATTATGGCCCCAGGATTTTCAACTATCAGTGAAGTGTCGGCAATTGCCGGGCGCGGCGTTGGAATGGATGTGGTTATGGAGGGTATCCAGAAACTGGGTGGCTCTATTGTGATCTCATCAGAGTTGGGGAAAGGCACACGGTTTACCATTCGATTACCAGCGATGTTATCACTGGTTGAGTCGCTAATGATTGAGGTTGCTGACGAGGTATACGCTATCCCCCACGGTGGTGTCGACAGTGTAATTAAAATGCGAGCCGCTGATGTCGTGCCGAATTATGAGCAGGAAAACCCTTCACTGGAATACGAAGGTAAGATTTATGAGCTGTATTACTTAGGCTCCATGCTTGGTCTTTCTGCGCCCCCATCTGCTTCGGCAGTAGTAGGTGAAGTTCCACTGTTGTTGGCTCAGGTCGGCTCGCGTGCGGTTGCCGTTCAGGTGGATTATCTAATCGGCACCTCGAAAATACAGGTTATCCCAATAGGGGACCAGTTCAAGCGCTTCCCCTGGTTTGTTGATGGAACGCTATTGTCCAGCGGCAAAATAGCACTGCTGCTTGATGTTAAGACACTACTGCGCGAGCGAGAAACACAACCACAACTGAAACATGACGTTATCGGCGTAGCTGCCGAGAAGAAACCAAACATCATGATTGTCGATGATTCGATTACCTTGCGTAAAATTACTTCACGTATATTTGAGCGCCAGAATATGGATGTTGTGACCGCGAAAGATGGTGTCGAGGCGGTAGCTATGCTGCAGGAACATATTCCCGACGTCATGTTGCTGGATGTAGAAATGCCACGTATGAATGGCTACGAGCTTGCACAACAGATGGGTAACTCCGATCTGTTAAAGGATATTCCGATCATTATGATCACCTCCCGAACAGGCGAGAAGCACAAACAGCGAGGTTTGGAGCTCGGAGTGAGATATTACCTCGGTAAACCTTTCCACGAGCCTGAACTATTGGAGTGTGTTCACAAATTGTTAGAAGAAAAATCAAATGGATGAAGCTGTAGATCAAAGTAGCAGAGAGCTGCACGCGTGCGTAGTACCCTGGCGTGAGGGCGCTAACCTGTTGCTACCTAATGCCGTAATTGCCGAAACACTTTATCACCTGGAAATCATTCCGTTAGCACACGAGTCGAGTTGGATTCAGGGTGGTGTGGAATGGCGCGGACAAACGGTGCCGCTAGTATCATTTGATGGAGTTCCTGATTTGCCAGCCCATGTGACCGATGAGACCAGGCGTGTACTGATCTGTCATACACTCTCTTTTAACGAGGAAGATGCCTACGTGGCGATTGATTTTTTTCGGCTGCCGAGGCTGGTATTTATCGACGAATCATCCTTCTCTGTTGTTGAGGAGGATAGGGAAACGAATGACTGGCCATTCGTAGCGAGGATTGATGTGCGCGGCAGCATCGCCTATGTTTTGGATATGGAAAAATTGTGCAGTTTGTTCTGATGGCGACTAAATATAATTAGCGCGGTTCTCGCGGTAACTTCCCGAACATTTCTCTGTGATAACTGTTCGGGAATATCATTCAAAATTGTTGCGATCAAACAACTGCGTTTGACGCTACCGCAGGGGTTTATATAATGATGCACCGGCCTCACTGATTCGCCATAACCCTTATAAATAGTAGGTTTATAAGGTGCTTGGGAAGCTGGCCGGATGGATCGTAGGCCTTTGCTCCAAATGTCATATAAATTTATTTTCTGCATTTAGGGTAAGAGAATCAACACGCTAGGCAACATGCCTTTTCACCCTTTTCTGTTTTAACAGGAGCTTATTATGTTACATCGAATGATCAATCGATTGGATAGCCAAATCGGATTCAAAACCGCGTCAGCCCATTGCGATATTCCCTGCAAAATTTATGATCCAATCAGCGCGCAACTCGCTGCACTTACTGTTATTCGTATGGTTGATCTTCTTGAAGAGCAAGCTGGCAAAGAGCAGAACATCTCGACTCAAAATACCATCAGCCGGTTGATTGCTGAGAAAGAAGAGCACGGCGCAAAGGTTAAAGATGAGATTCGGGTGATCTGGGGCGATTATATCAAAACCCCTCAACTTGAAGCTTACCCTGAGCTGCATGAGCTGACCCACAGCATCATGCTGACAGCTTCTAAAGCCAAACAAAACGTTGATAAAGATGCTGCACTTGATCTGCTGACTAAAGTTAACCGCTTTGCAGAAATCTTCTGGGCAACCAAAGGTGTCGATACCTTCAGCGCCGAATGTCCCTACCCACCTGCTCAGCAAGTGGTTTATCCGAAACTGGGATAAATTCCTGGCAATCCGGTGATATCTATTCACCGAGTAGCAGGACAAAGCATGTCGCCGCAGCTCAACTGCGGTGACTATGTTGTTCTACTCACTGCCTTTTACAAAGGTCATAATTGCAAAAATGCTGGACGATTTTTGCGGTCCGGAAGGATATTAGTATTTGACCACCCCCACTATGGTCGAATGATTAAAAAGGTTCTCTCTGTAAATACCAGACAGCGAACTTTTACTGCCACTGGCCTTAATCATGAAAGCGTTTCACCACAGCAAATGGGTGCAATCCCTTTTGATGCCGTTATAGGCCGAGTCATCTGCTCAATAAAGAAGCCCATTAGCACTAAAACGAATATAAATTAGCTGTTTTGAGCTCTTCCCGTTAAATTGCGAGATAGCAGAACCCCCTCTTCATAATCGCCCTCCAATAATCTGTTAAACGTCCTCTATGACTCGTGCGTCCGCTACCTGAGTCCGGTATCATTGCGCCCCTAAATATTCCCCGAGATTTCCCTGACAGAGGTTACTAATCTCCATGCTTCAATTCCTGGGCGCATCAGCCTTTTCTAGCTTTCGTATCATTAAACTTCTGAGTCAATTGAAGGATAACTCCGAAGGCAAAATCAATGCGGTATCTGCGCGTTATGTTCATTTTGTGTCGTTACAAGCGCCCTTATCATCGGATGAAAACAGCAAGCTTCAGCAGCTTCTTCACTACGGGGAAAGCAGTGGGGAAAGTTGCGGTGATACCTCTAGTGAAGGATTAAACAGCGGCCACAGTGCTATCGAAATACTGGTGATTCCGCGATTAGGAACCATTTCACCCTGGTCCAGTAAAGCAACGGATATTACCCACAATTGTGGACTGGCACAGGTGACTCGGGTTGAGCGGGGTGTGCAATACCATCTGCAGAGCAGCCAACCACTGAGTGCTGAGCAGCAGGCTAGTATCGAAGCATTGTTGTATGACCCAATGACCGAAACTCTGTTACCAGCGGATCAAATCGAGCGGATTTTTGAAGAACACAGCGCCAAGCCACTTCAAAGTGTACCGGTGCTGGAGCAGGGCGCTGCGGCTTTACATAAAGTGAACGCTGATCTTGGACTTGCGCTGGCGGATGACGAAATTGAATATCTCGCCCAGAGTTTTTGCGAACTGGGACGTGATCCAAACGACATTGAATTGATGATGTTTGCCCAGGCTAACTCCGAGCATTGCCGGCATAAAATTTTTAATGCCCAATGGGTGATCGACGGAAAAGAACAGGATAACTCACTGTTCGATATGATCCGAAATACCCACAAGCTAAACCCCCAGGGAGTATTAAGTGCTTATTCCGACAATGCTTCGGTAATCGAGGGCAGTACCGCAGGGCGCTTTTTTCCTAACTCTGAATCCAGAGAATATGGCTACAGCCAGGAAGATATCCATATTTTGATGAAGGTAGAAACCCACAACCACCCCACAGCCATTGCGCCTTTTCCAGGTGCTGCTACCGGTTCTGGTGGCGAGATTCGTGATGAAGGTGCGGTGGGCCGAGGCTCAAAACCAAAGGCTGGCTTGACTGGGTTCAGTGTTTCTAACCTCAATATTCCAGGCTTTTCCCAACCCTGGGAAAATGACTACGGCAAACCTGATCGAATTGTTTCAGCTTTGGAAATCATAACCCAGGGGCCATTGGGTGGCGCAGCTTTTAACAACGAATATGGCAGACCCAACCTCAGTGGGTATTTCCGTAGTTTTGAACAACAGGCCGCAGGACCCGAGGGACAAGAGGTTTGGGGATACCATAAACCGATTATGATCGCCGGCGGCATGGGTAATATTCGCGCTAGTCAGGTCGAGAAAAATGATTTTCCCGCTGGTTCAAACCTGATTGTACTGGGCGGCCCGGCGATGTTGATTGGGCTGGGCGGTGGCGCAGCCTCGTCAATGGCCTCCGGCGCCAGTGATGAAAACCTCGATTTTGCCTCCGTGCAGCGCGACAACCCAGAGATGGAACGACGCTGTCAGGAAGTGATCGACCGCTGCTGGCAGCTCGGTGAAGACAATCCAATCCTGTTTATCCACGATGTGGGGGCCGGCGGTCTTTCCAACGCACTGCCGGAGCTGGTTAAAGATGGTGGCACCGGAGGCCGTTTTGATCTGCGCAAAGTGCTCAACGACGAACCGGGCATGTCGCCGTTAGAGATCTGGTGTAACGAATCCCAGGAACGTTACGTAATGGCGATTGACCCAGAGCGGATGAGCCGTTTTGAGCAGATCTGCCAGCGCGAGCGTTGCCCATTTGCCTGGGTCGGTACCGCCATAGAAGAGAAGCACCTTGAAGTTAAGGATAGCGAATTTCAGAACAGCCCCGTTGATCTGCCGATGTCGGTTCTATTCGGCAAACCACCCGCGATGTTGAGGGATGTTCAACGGCTTAGCTACAACAAAGACAGCTTACAAGCGGCAGATATTGAATTGACTGAAGCGGTACGGCGAGTGCTGCAACTGCCCAGCGTCGCTGCCAAGGATTTCTTGATTAATATTGGTGACCGATCGATTACCGGCATGGTCTGTCGGGATCAAATGGTTGGCCCCTGGCAGGTTCCGGTTTCCGATGTAGCCGTAACCGCCAGTTCCTTCGATTGCTACAGCGGCGAAGCGATGGCGATGGGCGAGCGCACGCCGTTAGCGCTGATTGATGCCGCAGCATCCGGCCGTATGGCAGTAGCAGAAGCGATCACCAATATCGCAGCGGCTTCAATTGGAAAAATATCCGATATCAAGCTTTCCGCCAACTGGATGGCGGCGGCGGGTTACACCGGTCAGGATGAAGCCCTGTTTGATACCGTAAAAGCGGTTGGGATGGAGTTGTGTCCAGAATTGGGTATTGCCATTCCAGTGGGTAAAGACTCGCTTTCCATGCGTACCGTGTGGCCCGATTTTTCAAGCGAGTTAGCCGATGCTTCGCCCGCAGATAAATCTGTGACCTCGCCACTATCGCTTGTTATCACCGCATTTGCACCGGTCAGCGATGTTCGGACAACCAGCACCCCAGAGCTTAAAACTGACCAGGGTCCTACCCAGCTATTACTGATTGATCTCGGTGCTGGTAAAAACCGCCTTGGTGGTTCCGCATTGGCACAAGTCTATCAACAAATGGGCGATCAATGCCCGGACCTGGATGACCCTCAGCGTCTTAAAAGCTTTTTTGAATTGGTGCAGAATCTGCGCAACCAGCATCAGTTATTGGCCTATCACGACCGTTCCGATGGTGGATTATTTACAACCCTTTGTGAAATGTCATTTGCTGGTCATACCGGCATTGATATTGAGCTGGATGATGAAAATCTGCTTGGGGTACTGTTTAGTGAAGAACTGGGTGCGGTATTGCAGATCAAAGAATCGGATCAATCTGCGGTAAACAAGCAAATTAAAGCGCTGAAACTGAGTGAATATTGCCATTGGATCGGCACCTTAAACGACAGCGATCAGATTAATATCGTAAATCAGGGCGCCACCGTATTGTCTGGTGCACGTACCGAATATCGGCGTCTATGGAGTGAAACCAGCTATCAAATTCAGGCGTTGCGGGACAACCCTGAAACTGCACTACAGGAATTTGATCGGCTACTGGATAATGATGACCCCGGTTTAAGCGTTGAACTTAGTTTTGACCCCCGACAAAACCCAGCGGTGCCTTATATTAATACTGGTGTTCGGCCTCGCGTTGCGATCCTTCGGGAGCAGGGTGTAAATGGTCAAGTGGAGATGGCTGCGGCCTTTGAGCGGGCCGGTTTCAGTGCGATAGACCTGCATATGAGCGATCTGATCTCAGGTCGAGTTAAACTGGATAGCCTCGGAAACGATGGTTTTAAAGGTTTAGTGGCCTGCGGCGGATTTTCATACGGTGACGTATTGGGAGCCGGCGGCGGCTGGGCTAAATCTATTCTGCTAAATAATGGGGTTCGTGATCAATTCCAACGATTTTTTGAACTGGAAGACCGGTTTACGCTTGGGGTTTGTAATGGTTGCCAAATGCTCTCTCAACTGCGTGAACTAATTCCCGGCGCACAACACTGGCCTGAATTTGTGCGTAACTATTCTGATCAATTTGAAGCGCGGTTTGTACGTACCCAGATCCAAAAATCCCCCTCGATTTTGCTACAGGGCATGGAGGGTAGCAGCATTCCGGTAGCGATAGCTCATGGCGAGGGGCGGGTTCAGGCATCCGCAGAAAATCTGAACAGGTTGCAGTCTAACCAGCAGATCGCCATGCAATATGTCGATAATCGCGGCCAGACAACGGAGCAGTTTCCCGCCAACCCCAACGGATCACCCGATGGCATCACCGGTCTTACCAGCCTTGATGGCCGGGCAACCATTATGATGCCCCACCCGGAACGTGTATTCCGTACCGTACAAAACTCCTGGCATCCCAGCCAGCCGAACGCGCAGTGGGATGAAGATGCACCCTGGATGCAGATGTTCTACAACGCTCGGATCTGGGTAGATTAATCGAAAATGTACAAGCTCTGCCTGTATGTGCCGGCGTCACACCTTGAATCGGTAAAAGCGGCCCTGTTTGAAGCGGGTGCTGGCCGAATCGGAAACTACGACAGCTGTTGCTGGCAAACTCTTGGAACAGGGCAGTTCAGGGCACTGGCGGGTAGTTCACCCTTTACTGGTGAGTTGGGCAGGGTGGAGCAGGTTGAAGAGTATCGCGTGGAGATGGTTTGTTCTGACGAAAAGGTAACGGCTGCGGTAGAGGCATTACGCAGGGCCCATCCCTATGAAGAGCCTGCTTTTGATTTGATCAAATTGGAGAATGGATACTAGCCACCTGCTAAACCTTTCCCAAGCCTCCTTGCCCAAGCCTTGTATATGAGAAAGGCAGGGCAAGATCTATTTCTGAGTAAGAAATCTGACTCAGCCGTTCGGTACTTATTTTCGCCAGTTTTCGATGACTCTCCAGGATTGACGACCATCGTCAGGGGTTGCAGATGTCAGGCCAGTGGCGCCAATTGCAGCGGTTGAGCTCTGGGTAATCACCTGAACATCACCATCTTCATTGGTATGGGTTACCGGCTCTGAAGACAAACCCTGCCCCAAGGATACACTCGCAACCGCTAGGCTTTGGCTGTTATTGGTAACCGTCGAATCAAATCCCAAGGCACCGTGCTCTGGTGCTGTACCGGTTTGGAAGTCCAACGCAAATAGATTACTGGTTCCCTCTGGAGAGCAGGCATTACTATCGGGTTGATAATCTACGAACAGTAATGTTTTGCCGATTGAGTTAGCGGTATTGCCAACCCGGGCGCTGGGATTGGTTCCATCGTAATCAAGATTAATGTACCAACCCTCTTTTCCCTGTATAGCGGTTCTAAGACCATCGAGATTGGAAATAGTATTGGAATCAACCACAACCGAATGGGGAGATGGTTGGGTTGGGTCCAGTATTGAGCCATCGGCAAATACTTGAATGTTTGTAGTATTCAGCAGATTTGAGGTATTGATGGATGAACTGAGTGAATCCTTCACTCCGTAAAATTTTTGCTGACTAATGCCGGCGTTGTCGGAATTGGTGAGGAATCGACCAGTGCCTGCGTAGACCCAATGTTCACCCAATGCATCTGTGAGCGTGTAAGGAGCGGCGACAACTGGGAGGCTTGATGCCAACAGGGTCGAAAAGGTAGAACTGGATGCGGTGGAATTCACAGTCATCCGTTTTAAGGCTCCGGTATCGGCCCCTGCTGCGTATCCGGTCACACCAAAATAGACCGCGTCGTCAGAATAGTCGAAGTCCCAATCCACAGAGGTGTTGCTGCCGGCAAAACTGGTAGCATCTGTTAAGGCCTGCGGGAATCCACTGACCATGCCAGGGGGGCGCACAGTCGCTAATGCCGCGTCGCCAAGATCATATAAATAGTAGCGAGCGTTTTGATTGCTTCGCGCGTGGCTTAATGCAGAAGTACCTATTGGGCCTGAACCAAAGGCCAGGTACCAGTTATTCACATCAGGGACATTCCAGCCATTAGCTAGACTCGCTGCTCTTTGTTTGACCAGTGTTGGTGTACCAAGGGTGTAGCCAAGGTTAGGGTGGGTAATTTCCGCGATGAGCACCGGTGCTGATTCAGGGTCGGTGATATCCAGCACGATATACGCTGATCGGGTAGTGGTGTCATCCACACTGTCATTGTCGATGTCGAGATGATTTTCACCGCCACCAAAGCGCATACCGACCACTAGAATTGTGCCCCATCCACCAGGGTGGGTGGCATCGTCAGCGAAAATTCTGACATCATGTGCTTTTGGCTCCCCATCTACATAATAGACATGGGCATAATTGGGGTCGCTAAGCCACTGTAAATGCGGCAACAGGTTGTGGGGGACGTATGCCCACAATTCAGATCCTAGTGGATGCTGAACAGCGGTCCCGGCGCTGTTGGTTAGATCGAAAGCGGTAGTACTGTCATTCCAGAACCCAGCATTAAACGCATGTAACATGCCGTCGTTTGCTCCGACATATAATACCTGGCGGCGATCTTTATAGTGGTCGATATAGGCCTGATAGCTGTAGTCGTTGTACTGGGTGTGATAGTGCTGACCGGGAGCTCCGACCACAATTGGTGATGAATGAATGATATCGCCGAGTCGCCAAACCTCATCGGTACTGTCATTGTCGTAATCGATGGTTCTGGATCGTAACCCGGTTACCTCCTCCCCACGGATAAAGTTCACCAAATTGGTGACGTCGCTACTGGGTACGTCGAGGTATCGGTAAAGGTTGCTTGCGGTGCCGGTGGGAAAACTAGCAGACACAAAATCAACGGTTTCACCACTATCGACTATGCCATTACCATCCGTAGTTTCAGCTGTGGCGTCACCGTCGTCATCCAGCCATGTAAATATATGACGGCCGGAGGTAGGTGTAATAATCGCATTGTAGCTGCGCTGGGTTGTCAGGTTGGTAAGCGAGCTGAGTTGATCCCGTGCATCCCAGATGGTCTCAAGTTCACTCAAAGTGTGCTCCGTTGGGGTCACACTATTGATATTTCCCCCTGAGTTGGTATATCGATATACCTTGGTAACGCCGGCCACGCTGTCATATTTCATCTCGACAACGGCATCGGTCGCGTAATCATCTAACTGGCCATTGGGGGGGAATGAATCTTCACGGAATAACCCCTTGGAGTCTATAAATAGGGAGTGTAACCGGCCTCCCCAGGTTACGTTATTGCCCGCAATGGTTACGCTTGGGTCATACAGTGCCTGGTACAGCGCACCTTCTCCGGCAACGTTGTTGGAGATCACCGCCGCTGCAGAACCTGCGGAGGTACGGTTAAGAATATCGGTAAAAATACCGGTGAGTGTACTGCTCAGGGTTGCTGGGTCATCTGCCATATAAGAAACCGAAGTGCCCCCTGCTATTGCAATGCTATCAAGAATACCCGGTGTCACACCCTCTGGAAGGGCGTAACCCACCACGTAGGTGCGTACTCCTGCTGCCAGCAGATTGGCGGCTTCTGCAGCAACCGCAGCTATAGCAACCGCAGGGTTGGCCACAGCGCTCCCGCTTGAATCGGTGGAGGGTAAACCATCGGTCACCAGGACTACAAAATCCTTATCGCTGCAGACGTTGGCGGGTATAGCAGCCGCTGGGCCACCCTCATTTGCGGGTAATACCACCCCGCCAAAATAGTTCCGGGCGGTTTGTAGCGTTCCTTCCAATGGGGTTAGTCCGGCATTTTGTAAAGGAAATGCAGGATTGGTGGGTTGGTTAAGGATAAATTGAGAAGTGCCCAGTTTTATATTCAGCGCGATGGTTTGGGTAGCGTCTAGAAGGGCGATGGGTGTGTGCAAATATCCACGCCCCGGGGAGCTGTTTGAAAACCAGGTGGGGCCTACATGGTACCAGGTCATGAAGGCACCAAAATCAAGAATATTTTGTGCGTAGTCGCTGTCTGTTGGTGAAAAAGTATAAGTAGAAACAGAACCGCCAAATCCCGCAGCTGCTTCAAGTCCGCTATTACCCCAAATGGCAACCGGATTCGGGTCGGTTGTCCCCGTCATGCTGTCAAGGCAGCGATAGCTATCCCAGGGCCCTGCGGTAGTTTCAGTGCCATTGTCAAAGTCAGCGGTATTGGAGTAACAAAACTGGGTTCCCGCATTGCCACCCGAATAGAACGGTAGCGCTACATTATAATAAACGTAGTCGCCGGGGCTGCTGGTGTTTGGGGTGCGGTATTTTTTAGTCAGTGAGTCCCGCGGGTCGGTAGAGGCTGGGTTGTAGTTTGCTGGATCAAAGCTGGCATCATAGGGTGAATTATGCAGTTGTCTGCCGGAAACCCCTGTTTGCTGATATGCCATCAGCCCCATTCGCATCTGGCCGGCAAAATTAGTAATTAAATTCTGTACCGCGCCACGGGCAATTTCAGATTTGCTACCGGGATCATCGCTGCCAACTGCTGCGCCACTTGCGGCCTCATCCATGCTGTTGGAGTTATCGAGTACTACCAAAACATTGGGCAGGTCGCTTGCACCCAGGTTGGAGATTGTAGGTGGATAGGCATCAAAATCCGCATTGCTTTCAGCCTGTAGATGGGGGCTTGAAGCGATAACCAGGCTTGTGAGAACCAGCGCGGCGCGGCGGTTTTGGATGGTGTTTTTTTTGTCTGTAGTAACTGTATTCATAATACCCACGCTTAGCTTAGGATGGCGGATGGCTGTTTATTGGGTCAACACTTGATGGCACTAGTACAAAATTACTTCGAGCAGTTGTTTCTCACGGTTTAGCTTTAGCTGAACTTTCCCCTTTGTACGCCCTTGGCTATTGGTAGGTGATTCGGCGGTTGGCAAACGTTGATCGAGGACTGGGATATATTGTGTTGAGTAGGTCCCATGGCTGGTAACAATTTTTTGTGGGTGTAGCTCTAACAGGTCGGTATAAACGTAACGAGTGTCATTTACCGCGCCAGACCTGGGGCTGTTTCCATTCCCCTCTGTGGTCATCGAATAACCAAAGGGTGAAACCAGTAGCAGCACATAGAGTAAATTGCGTGTGAGAAATTTTTGGATGGTTCGCATGGAATTACCCTTTAACGGTTGTTAAATTAGCCTTTAGAGAATATGGATTGCAGCATGACCGGGCTGGTGGGGGTGCCACCGTAGCCAAGAGCAGTAATACGGAATAATTGGCAATCGTAGGGAGGTCCTATGGGACTACCGGAGCAATCGACGTCATCCAGATATTCAATGATGTATCGGGCGGTTACCGCAACGCCGGGTATCGCTGTACCTGTGTATTCGATCGAACGGCCATTGGTAGTCCATACCTCAAGGCTGGTTCCACCACATCCAGTTTCCCAACGCTCAGGTGTAAAATCGCCTGTGCAGAAGCCTGCGCTGGTAGCTTTGTTACGCGCCTGTTGGTTGCGATTAATGTAGTAACCCCGTGAAGTGCAGTAGCCACCGGCGCAGGTATCATTGGCAAGCGTTCTGGCGTCGGTCGAGTTGGCTACCTGTTCACCTTCCTTAAGTGCTGCTTCAGCTGCCTGAAAACCCAGTTGCCGATGTCGATCATTATTCGACATTTTTAATTCCAGTTTGGAGGATGAAATAGAGCTAATGCCAATAAAGGTGATGACCAGCAATATGACCATCCCGATGATCAGTACGCTACCTTTTTGCTGATGCTGGAGATTCCCAATATGATTGTGCATGATGATTCCTGTTTTATTGCAAACCGCGATTGCGCAATTGAATGGTAGTGGTCAGTGTTCGTCTTGCGGCCAGGTCGGTGGGGGTTACGGTAGTGGCCGATGCCACAGTGGTAGGGTTTGTATTGGCCAGAAAGGTATAGTCCTGAGCGGTTGTAAGGATATCGGAGGGGGTTTTCATCAATAGTGCTAGCCGTACCGCGATGACATCTTCCCAGTCCCAGGTACCGGTGCCATCCACATCAACCGTGTTGGCATCGACGTATCGATCCACCACACCGTAACCGGCGGTGCCTATCGCGTGCTGGTCTACACCGTACAACAGCTCCATATCTTCAACACCCTCTACCAGCTCCTCTGCGACCAGCGAATTATTGTTCAGACGCCAAAGGGAGGGGGTGCCGTTCGCACCGTTGCGAATAAAATAGGTCATGGATTGTACGACCAGTATCTCGGAATCGGTCCCGTAGGTGGTCCCCAGGCTGTTGCTGCTGTTGCAAGCAACGCCGTTACATCCGGTTCCTACACCCACGCTGTGAACGACATTTAATTTTGCAGCGCCGGGAGCATTGGTTGAGGTGACACGGAATACGTCGATATTGGTGTGATCAGTGAGAACCACTACGTCGCCATCTTGAATGTTGCAGGTATTTCCCTGATGTACTTGCACCGGGTTGTTGACGTTTGCCATTGTGGAAATTAATTGACCACCGCAGGAGTTACCGGACTGAATGGTGATCAGATCGGTGTTGCTTACCACCGCACCCAGGCTAGCGGAGTTGGTGGGAGCGCTAGGGGTCCAATTTGTACCATCCCATTGGTAACCCTTGATCATGTTGGCTGAGTCAAAGGGCAGAGGCGGCGCTGGGTTTGCCGTTACCGTGGTAGAAGCGGAGCCGTCGGCAATAGTGAACCCAAGGTAGCCTGCTTCACGAATATCGTTGGTCATGACATCAAGGGCAAATCGGCCGCTTTCCTGCATTCGGGATAGCTCTTCGCCGACGACAAAACTTGTTTTGCTGGTTACAGCTACCTGCACAACACCTGCGATCAGGGTTACACCAATTACCATGGCGATCATCAGTTCTGCCAAACTGAAACCTCGAGATCGGATGCCGGTATTATCGGTTGGCGCAGATTGTTGAAAAAGTTTGTTAGGCATATTCATGACTTAAAGCAAAGTAGATATATTTAGGCTGTAATTATTGCGGTTACCGTTGCTGTCGTTGTCCTTCCATTGAACCGTAACCGTAACTTCAGCACCGGTAGGGCCTAGCGATAAGGCCACAGCACCGTCGCCGCCAGGAAGGCTGTCTGCAAGTAGATATTTCCAGGCTTCCTGGTCGTACACCGCTAACTGGGCCGGTGTGCAAGTGCTTGTTTCACAGTTGGATGCGACCACTGTGCCGCCGATTGCAATGGCGTAGTTTGTAGTGGTGCTGGCAATGGTTTTGTTCGCTCGCATTCGATCTACAATTTCATATGCAAGGGTATTGGCAGCGGAGCGGTAGTATGAATCCTGGCTGTTTCTCATTGAGGTAGCTTGTAGCTGGGCGATGCCAAGCATCGATACGGAAAGAATGGTCGCGGTAACCATTACCTCGATCAGGCTAAAACCGGATTGCTTGTGCCCGACCGACAAATGGCGGGTATTCACCAGTGTTATGGGCATGTTAAATCGGTCCCCAATATATCTTCGTGTATGTTGTTGGCATCAGAATCGCGGCTTTTTCGTACCATTCCCGAGGACGATACAATCACTGCACGGCTGTATTTTGCATCGTCATCACCGGGGCAACCGATGAAGGTGCCGGTCTGGTTTGAATATCCGGTGTTCAGGTACTGCATCATCGATGTGTCTGTTGCGGATAGCCTTAGATCATTGCCACCGACAACGGCACCGGTGACTGAAATGAGTTTATCTGTACCATCGATTGTTCCGTTTTCATTTTCGTCGGAAAACAGTATCCAGCCGTCAGCCCAGCTGCCGGAACAGGTCGCCTGGTCATTGCTGCTGCAAACTGAAACTGTCAGGCCTAGGGTTACGGCTTCACTGCGTGCCTCGGTGAGGGTGGTCTGGATATCATTGACCGTGGATGCAACGCTGTTTTTGTTAATGCTGCCGGTAAAGCTAGGCACTCCGACCATGAGTACGATCGCGGCGATTGCGACAGTAATCATCAATTCGATGAGTGAAAAACCCTTTATGTTGTGCTTTTTCATGATCTGGTTTTTTGGGGACTCGTGGTGATTTTTATGGCTCTACGGATATAGTCAGCTCATTAAGTTGATAATATTTTGAGTAAATTATAGACGCCGGTTTGGATCCTGCTGTCTGAAGCTGTGAGGAAATTCACATTTCTGCGGGTTTAATATTGCTGTCAAAAAAGCAGCTTATTTGCTTGAATAAACCGTCAAATATTAGCTAGTAAAAGTTGCTCTTGGTGTTTCTTGAATTGTGTTTGGTAGGTATTATTTATTTGACTTTTTAGCGACCTTAATTAGTTGCTAGACATTTTTTGAGTTTCGTTGTCTATTGGAGTTGCTTCCGGTTATGGCGTTAGTGATTTGAATGAAAACGGTATTGTTTCGGAGGTTATTTTTTTCTCCTACAATTTAGGTCAAGAAACCGGCGTGCGTAGCTTTAGGAAATAGTATTTTTTGCCTTTTTGTAAAGGCCAACCTATCAATAGGTGAATGGAATGACCCAGGAAATTGAGCAGCAGGATATTGATCCGCAGGAAACCAAAGAGTGGCTGGATGCACTTCATTCGGTTTTGCGCCATGAAGGCCCCGAGCGAGCATATTTTCTGTTAAAGCGGTTGGTGGATGATGCCAATCGTAAAGGCATGAAGTTACCCGCCTCTATTACCACGCCCTACGTTAATACGCTGTCGGTCACGGAAGAGAAAAAAATACCGGGTGATCCTTATATGGATCGGCGTATCCGTTCATTGATTCGCTGGAATGCCTTGGCAATGGTGATGAGAACCAATATCGCTGACCCGGATCTAGGTGGTCATCTTTCCAGTTTTTCCTCCAGCGCCACCTTGTATGACATTGGCTTTAATTACTTTTTTCATGCGCCAACCGACCAGCATGGTGGTGACCTGGTATTTATTCAGGGGCATTCTTCGCCAGGGATTTATGCGCGCTCTTTTCTTGAGGGCCGTCTGGATGAAAGAGACCTGGATCGCTTTAGAAGAGAGGTCAGTGATGGCCTTTCATCTTACCCACATCCCTGGTTGATGCCGGACTATTGGCAGTTCCCCACGGTTTCGATGGGGCTGGGGCCAATTCAGGCGATCTATCAGGCCCATGTGATGAAGTACATGGACAATCGAAATTTGCTCGATGCTGGTCAGCGCAAGGTATGGGCGTTTTTGGGTGATGGTGAAACCGATGAGCCAGAATCTTTAGGTGCAATCGCATTGGCTGGGCGCGAAAACCTCGATAACCTGATCTTTGTGGTGAATTGCAACTTACAACGCCTTGATGGCCCAGTACGTGGCAATGGAAAAATAATTCAGGAGCTTGAGGGGCAGTTTAAAGGGGCTGGGTGGAATGTCATTAAAGTGATTTGGGGGCGTCACTGGGATCCGTTGCTTGAGATGGATAGCAAGGGTTTGCTGCGAAAACGGATGATGGAGGTAGTGGACGGTGATATGCAAAACTATAAAACTAGAGGCGGTGCCTACACCCGGGAGCATTTTTTTGGTACAGATCCTGAACTGTTGAAACTGGTCGAGCACCTGTCCGATGATGATATTTATCGGCTTAATCGTGGCGGCCATGATCCCTTTAAGGTTTACGCCGCCTATGCAGAAGCTGCGAACCATAGTGGTCAGCCAACGGTAATTCTGGCGCAGACCGTGAAGGGTTATGGTTTCGGCTCAGCAGCTGAGGCACAGAATACGACCCATTCGGTTAAAAAATTAGATCTTGAAAGTCTCAAGGATTTTCGTGATCGATTTGCTATTCCGCTAAATGATGAAGAGTTGGAGAAGGTGCCTTTCTATAGACCGCCGCAAGATAGTCCGGAGATGCGATATATGCATCAACGCCGCCAGAAGTTAGGCGGGTACCTGCCCCAGCGTAGATCAAAACTGGAGCCCCTTACTGTACCTTCGTTAGATGCGTTCGAGGCGGTGACGAAAGGCAGTGGTGAACGATCGATCTCAACCACGATGGCAATGGTGCGTATTTTTTCTGCACTGGTTAAAGATTCTAATGTCGGTAAACGGATCGTACCGATTGTAGCGGATGAAGCCCGCACCTTCGGTATGGAGGGCATGTTTAGGCAGTTGGGAATCTACTCAGCAGCGGGACAGCTGTACGAACCGGTCGATGCTGACCAGATGATGTTTTATAAAGAGACCAAGGATGGCCAGATTCTCCAGGAAGGTATCAATGAGGCGGGTGCATTTGCAGCCTGGATGGCGGCAGCCACCTCATACAGTCATCACAACGTACCGATGATTCCGTTTTACATTTTTTATTCCATGTTTGGTTTCCAGCGTATTGGCGATCTGGCATGGGCTGCCGGAGATATGCAGGCGCGAGGTTTTTTGATTGGCGGTACATCTGGTCGTACCACACTAAATGGCGAGGGTTTGCAGCATCAGGATGGACATAGCCATTTAGCGGCTGCAACCATTCCAAACTGCGTAGCCTATGACCCGACCTATAGTTACGAGTTGGCGGTCATTATTCAAAACGGCATGAAGCAGATGTATGAGCAGGACCATAACGGCTTCTATTACATCACGGTAATGAACGAAAATTACGTACAACCGGCTATGCCCAGCGGCGCGGAAGAGGGCATTATCAAAGGTATGTATTTGCTGAAACCGTGGAACCCCGATGCGGATAAGAACTTGCGAGTTCACCTGCTCGGTTGCGGTGCAATCTTAAGAGAGGTAGAAGCCGCAGCGGAAATTCTGGAAGAACAGTTCGGTGTCAGCGCGAATGTATGGAGCGCAACCAGCTTTAATGAACTGCGACGCGACGGTATGAGTGTCGAAAGATGGAACCGGCTGCACCCGGATCAGCCACCCCGTAGTAGCTATGTTAGCGATTGCTTGAGTGGTGACGATTGCCCGGTCATTGCCGCTAGTGATTATATGCAGCAATACGCAGATCAAATCCGCGAATATATTCCCCAAAATTATACCGTGTTGGGTACCGATGGTTACGGTAGAAGTGATACTCGAGCGGCCCTGCGTAATTTCTTTGAAGTGGATCGTTACTATATCGCCCAGGCTGCGCTGGCAAGCCTGCATCAGCAGGGCCGAATCGATATTAAAACACTGAAGGGTGCGATGTCTGACTGGGGTATTGATGCGGATAAGAACGATCCGGCGACTTTGTAAAATTCACAAGACTACTTAAATGGCGATAAGGAGATACTAATGAGTTCACAGACGGTCCAGGTGCCTGACCTTGGTGGAGTGGATGAGGTAGAGGTCATTGAAATCAGCGTCGAAGTTGGACAGTCGATATCGATGGATGAGCCTCTGATAGTGCTTGAATCAGACAAAGCTTCGATGGAAATTCCTGCACCTTTTGCCGGCGAAATCGAAGCGGTTTTGGTGTCGGTAGGAGATACTATTTCCGAAGGCCATGAAATTGTGGTGATGAAACAAACCGCAGAGGAACTGGATTCGGCTCCGAGGCAACAAGAGCTTGAACCCCAGGCTTCCGGAGATATAGAGAATACAGAGGATGTAGAGCGCACAGAGGATGACGTTAAACTTCAAGAACAAGAGCCTATTAAAGAATCTCCAACAGAACCAGTGCAGGAGTCTGTTGTAACACCAACGCCAGTCAGCGCTCAAGCTGAACAAACTGATGCCTCGATCCACGCAGGCCCGTCGGTACGCAAATTGGCAAGAGAGTGTGAGGTTGATCTTTCTCTTGTGAAGGGTTCAGGCCCTAAAGGACGAGTACTAAAAGATGACCTTAAAGCTTATATCGCTGCGCAGGTAAAAATTGCAGCCAGTGGGGGTGGCGTATTACCCCAGGCCAACGAAGTTGATTTTTCCCGTTTTGGTGAAGTTGAAGAGATGGCGGTTACACGAATAGGGAGAAAAACCGCTGAGAACCTCCACGCCAGCTGGTTAACTATTCCACACGTAACCCAGTTTGATGAAGCCGATATCACTGATTTAGAGGAATTCCGTAAACAACAAAAACAGTTGAAAGATGCCCCCGCCAACCTGACACCGCTACCCTTTATTTTGAAAGCGGTGGCCCACGCATTACAACAATATCCATTATTTAAATCATCTCTCAAACCTGGTGGCGAGCAGCTGGTCATGAAATCGTATTGCCACATTGGAATGGCGGTGGATACGCCTGCTGGATTGATGGTACCGGTGATTCGAGATGTCGATAAAAAATCAGTTTGGCAGCTTGCGATTGAAACCGCTGAAATAGGAGAACAGGCACGCACCAAAAAACTCAGACCCGATCAAATGCAGGGTGGTTGCTTTACTGTTTCTAGTCTTGGGAACCTTGGTGGACAAGGGTTTACGCCTATTATTAATGCGCCGGAAGTGGCCATTTTGGGTGTCTCTTCAATGCAGGTTAAACCTGTATTTGATGGGGAGCAGTTCATCCCACGAAAAATGTTACCGGTCGCACTCTCCTATGATCATCGCGTCATTAATGGTGCAGATGGCGGGCGTTTCTGCGGGCTGGTTTGTGCAGCACTTAATGATCTACGCTTACTTTTGATGTGATTTTTTAGTTCAAAAAACTATCAAAAAATTAGAAATAGTCTACGCTTTTTATTAGCTGCATCCGATAACTATCGATGACGATGGACGATAAGAACGGACGATCGGAATGGAAAATTCAATTCAGATTTATCCGGCTTATTTTGGTTTGAGATTAATTTATTGTTGTACGGGTGCTCAATAAAAATATAGCTATTAGGCTAAATAGCTATGGCAGAGACCTTTTATGAAGAGCATATTGTATTTTTCTACCGCATTTATGAATCGCATGAGTTACGCCTATAAATTCGGTGTGGTCAGCATCCTATTTTTTCTTGCGTTGAGTGGCGTTAGCTATCAGCTGTTTGTTGAAATGAACAAGGAGATCACCCACACCAAAAATGAGTTGGCGGGCCTTGAACTATTGGAAACCCAGATAGAGATGAGGAAGGCGCTGGGCCATTATATAAGTTCTGTTTGGGCGATTGATCAAGCTCGCCCAGTAACGATGGAAACACCTGAATCATTAGTGGATTCTTTTCGTCGGGATATTGGGATCAGCAATCAGGCTATTGAAAATACGATCGAAAAAAGTCGTGATTTTGTTTCTATAGCGGGCCATAAATCTGCAGAGCAGTTGGAAAAATTGAGCGACCTATGGAAGACAAGCGCTCAATTAAACCCTGTGGGAGATGCGGTCACTAACATTAATTATACACGCGAGCGTGAGCTAATAGGCTTGAGTAATCGCGTAATACGTTCTGCCTCAATGGGTGCTTCTTTGGCACAGGACTCAGACCCCCAAATATTTTTGCTTGCGGAATTAATTACCAAGTCACTGCCTGAACTGGTGGTCTCTTTAGAGGAACTTCGTGGCACCAGTATGGCGGCGCTAGCCCTTGGCAGTCGAACAACTACGGATGTTATTACTGGGCTCGAAACTGGATTGGATGTCATTATGAATGACACCTCAGCGTTCACGAGTATGGCTGACAGTATTATGGATTTAGGTCAACTTGACCCTTCAATCGTAAACCAGATTAAAAAAGTATCCACGATGTATAGCGACCTGGGTCCATATATTGAGGACAACCTCATTGTAGGAATGGGCACCCCTTTGAGTCCCGAAGATTTCGACACGAAGATGACGGCAAATATTGATGAAATCTATCAGTTAATTGATGTCATCATTCCTGTGGTAAAGGTTGATTTGGAAGCTAGGCTTTCTGCCAGAAATAGCTCTATATTTATGTTGGCAGCGGCGCTAGCGTTGGTAGTGGTGCTGGTGGCTTACTTGTATGCAGGTTTTTTTGTATCGGTAAAAGCGACCGTGGGTCAGATCTACGACGCTGCGCACAAAATGGCTGAAGGTGATATGACGGTTCATGTAGATGTGCAGAGCAACGATGAGATGGGTGACCTTAGTGTTGAATTTAACAAAATGGCTGAAAACGTACATAAACTGATTCAGGGTGTGCGCGAAACTACACAGCAGGTGACATCCCAGTCCGACCAGGTTGAAAAGATTGCAAGTAGAAGCAGCGAAGATGTTTCCAAGCAATTGTTGCAGACTGAGCAGGTTGCTACGGCAATGAACGAAATGACTGCAACCGTTCAGGAAGTAGCTCGTAATTCGGTTGGTGCAGCGAACACTGCAAAACTGGCTCATAAAGAAGCAGACGACGGTAAACAACTGGTTATCTCGACATTGGGTATGATTGATCAATTATCCGGTGAAATTAACACATCGGTTGAGGTGATTAACTGTCTGGTTGAGGACAGTAACAATATCAGCCAGGTGCTGGATGTGATTAAAAGTATCGCGGAGCAGACCAATTTACTGGCATTAAACGCAGCTATTGAAGCGGCCCGGGCGGGCGAGCATGGACGAGGTTTTGCCGTGGTAGCCGATGAGGTGAGAACACTGGCCCAGAAAACCCAGGAATCTACTACTGAAATTGAATCGATGATTAGTCGACTACAATCCGGTGTTGATAACGCGGTTTCGACAATGGGCTCCAGCCGAGATATGGCTTCAAATACCGTTGAAGAATCCAATAAAGTGGGTGAAGCACTGAATCATATTGTTTCAGCGGTTACCGATATAATGGCTATGAACCAGCAGATTGCTACCGCTTCAGAGGAACAAAGTAGTGTTGCGAATGAGATTGATCGGAATATCGTATCGATTAATACCTTTGGTGAACAGACTTCCAGAGGTGCTACTGAAACCGTTGATGCAAGTCGCGAGATGTCAGAGCTAACCGGCAAACTGGATTCAATGGTGAGTGCGTTTAAGGTGTGAGTTTTAACCAACAGCTTAGCTTTACTAAAAACCAGATCATCGGGAACGGCGATCTGGTTTTTTTATGGGTGGGATTTACTTTTTAATCATCTGCATCTGCATCGGCCTCACGAACGCGCTCCAGACGTTCCTGCTCTTCCTGGAATGCAGCTTTAATCTCTTCGAGCACGCTGTCTACATCCGCCGCTTCGGTATCATCTTCATACAGACCGCTGAGTTCGGTATCGGGCTTCAATTCACCGTTTTCATAAAGCCCCCAAATTTCCTTGGCGTATTGAGTGTCGAGCAGTTGTGGCGCAAACAGCCCGTAATAGTTGCGCATATTATTTACATCGCGGGCCAGCATTGATTCGGCGTGATTATTTGCTGCGGCATCTACGGCCTGCGGCATGTCGATAATGACGGGTCCGTAATCATCGACCAGCACGTTAAATTCAGACAGGTCACCGTGCACAATACCAACACATAACATCTGAACAATGTATTGCATCATCAGTGCGTGATCCTCCAATGCTTGCTCGGCGGACATCGATACATCATTAAGGCGTGGTGCGACCTGACCTTCATCATCGGTGATCAGCTCCATCAGCAATACACCGTCGAAACAGCCATAGGGTTGCGGGACTCGGACACCGGCGTGGCTTACTTTGTAAAGCGCGTCTACCTCGGCGTTTTGCCAGGTTTCTTCTTGCTGTTTGCGACCAAATTTTGAACCCTTCTCCATCGCCCGTGCGCGGCGGCTATTGCGAACCTTTCGGCCTTCCTGATAGTTCACCGCTTTTTTGAAACTACGTTTGGCGGCATCTTTATAGACTTTGGCGCAGCGAGTTTCTGACCCGCAACGTACGACATAAACCGTAGCCTCTTTGCCGCTCATTAGTTGACGCAATACTTCGTCGATCAGCCCGTCGCTGATTAGAGGTTGGAGTCGTTTGGGTGTTTTCATACCGCTTGAATACTTTGTTTCTCGTAAATAGGTGGATTAGTTGGCTTCGAGCCAAAACCCCACCATGATGGTGGTTCACAGACAGTTTTTCAATTGCCTTCTTCATTGTTAGAATCCGCGCAGGTTCATTGCCAATAAAAAATCGCCAACAGAATAGGAGCATCACTATGCCAACCTTCGATACCGTATCTGAAGTGGATAATCATGAAGCACGCAACGCAGTAGATCAGGCCAACCGAGAGCTGAGCACTCGTTTTGACTTTAAAGGGGTCGATGCCAGCTTTGAGCTAAATGATATGGAAGTACTGATTGCGGCGGAGGCTGAGTTCCAGCTACAGCAGATGCTCGACATACTTAAAGGAAAATTGGTCGCCCGGAAAATAGATGTAGGCTGTCTGGATCTTGATGATCCCTATCCACTGGGTAAACAGATGAAACAGAAAGCTACCCTACGTCAGGGTGTGGATACTGATTCAGCCCGCAAGATTGTCAAGGCGTTGAAGGGTTCAAAATTGAAAGTGCAGGCCGCTATTCAGGGTGACAAAGTCAGGGTCACCGGTAAAAAACGTGATGACCTCCAGCAAGCGATGCAGTTGCTACGGGAACAGGAATTGGATGTGCCATTACAGTTTAATAACTTTAGGGATTAGCCGAGATTAACTTGGCATCGGCTTTAGATGGATGAATGACTGTACCGATTTAATTTCTATTCCAGCGAAACAAAACCGCAGCCAGGCTCAAAAAGAACAGCGTCATCGCCGACAATATCCAGATTTCCGTGGTGAGCTGTCCAAGCTCGGTACCGTTGATCATGATCTCCCTTGCCGCAGTTACCATATGGGTCAGGGGTAACCAGTCGGCGAGATGTTTCATCGCCGGGTGAGCACCTTCAAGTGAAAACCATACACCGGACAGAAACATCATGGGCCAGCTCAACGCATTAAGAAGACCCCCTGCCAATTCTTCGCTATCGGTGCGGCTGGCGGCCAATAGGCCGATTGAAATCAAACACATTGAACCCAGTGTTGCGATGAACAGCAGATCGATATAAGAGCCAAGCATCATAAAATCGAGAAAAATATCGCAGCCAATAAATATAATAATGGCGATACCCACTACGATAATTAATCGCGATGCGACCTGCGCAGTCAGGAACTGAAAAGCGTTTACCGGGGTGGCCTGTAGTCTCTTGAGGACACCATTTTTTCGGTACCGAACAATTACGTAACCAACCCCGAATAAGCCCCCAAACATAATATTCATACCCAGTATGCCAGGGATTACCCAGTCGATATAACGCACCGCTTTGCCGGTGACGGGTTGTTTTAAGGTGGTACTGATACCGGCGTCGAGTAGTAGTTGTTCGAGAAATACACCCTGGCGTGAGTTGGTATTGATCCAGTATCGCGGTGCGGTCTTAAGCTCAATCATCAAATCAATTTGGTGATGTTTGACACGGGTGATACCGGTTTTCAGATCAGCGAAAGGGATCCATTGAATGTGTGGGTGCTTAAGCGGGTAGCTGACAGGGTCGTGAGCTGGTTTAGTGGTTTCGCTGTTTGTGATCGCCGGTTCCAGGTATCCCACTTTAAAAAGTGGTTTGTTGTCATCGGAAAAGGCAAAAACAAACCCGATGATCATCAATAAAGGAAAAACCAGATTCCAGGAAAGGGAGGCTTTGTCACGGATGAATTCACGGTTTCTAGCCTGGAATAGGGAGAGGGTTTTTTTCATGTTGTGCTCTTGATATGCGGCGATAGGTTACAGGGCTTCTTGCAGAGTTTCGCGAAGTTGGCTACCGGTTAATTTTAAAAATAGATCTTCAAGTGTACGGTTGCGGATTCGTAAAGAAGAGAGGTTTACCCCTGCTTCAATCAGTTTGGATAGCGTTTGCTCCAGTCGATCGGTTTCTATCTGGATTTGATCGTTGATCTGTTGGACCGATACTGCAATACCGCTGGGTAGCCTGCTAATTTCGGTATCATCAAGTTGTATGCAGATGGTGTCAAAGTGGCGGCCAAGTAGCTGCTGAGGGCTACCTTGCTCGATAATGTTCCCCTGATCAACAATCACCAGATGATCGCAGAGCGCCTCGGCTTCATCCATATAATGGGTGGTCAATACGATGGTTTTGCCCTGCTGTTTGATCGATTCAATCAGTTGCCAAAAATGGCGTCGCGCCTGTGGGTCCAGCCCGGTAGTAGGTTCATCGAGGAATAGAATCTGCGGATCGTTAATCAGAGCCAGTGCCAATAATAGTCGTTGGCGCTGGCCACCGGATAATTTGGTGGCGTACTGATCGAGAAAGCTATCAAGGTTGCATTGCCGGGCTAGTTGTTCGATCGGCAGAGTTTTTTCGTAGAAGCTGGTGAATAGCTTGAGTATTTCACGGACCGTTACGAAATCCATCAACGCGGTGGATTGAAATTGAATCCCCGCTTCCTGGCTGAACTGGTTATCGATCAACTTACCTTTGTAAAAGATTTCGCCTGAACTCGGTTTAGTAATCCCCTCAATCATTTCAATAGTGGTGGTTTTACCGGCTCCGTTCGGACCCAGCAGTCCAAAGCAGATACCCGCAGGTATTTTGAACGAGATGCCATCGACCGCCTTCAGGTTGCCGTAGGTTTTTGAGAGGTTTCTGATCTCAAGTATGGTTTGCATTGCGGTATCCTGATGAATTTTCACTATTGTAATCGAGATCTAGGTAGTTGTTAGTGGGTTAAATTTGCGCAGTAGCCAAAGCCCGGGCAGGGCGATAAGCGTGCAAAAAAGAAAGTAGTTAAACCAGCCAATATCCGCTGCTAAAAATCCGGTTGGGGCCGACAGTATTACCCGTGGCACACCCATAATGCTGGTTAATAATGCAAACTGGGTGGCGGTAAAACGTTTGTCGGTAAGGCTTGCCATAAAGGCCATAAATGCGGCGGTGCCCATGCCAGCGGCCAGGTTCTCAAAGGTTATCACAAGGGCCAGGGTAGGCAGGTTGTGTCCCGCAACTGCAAGCAGCATAAAGCCAGCGGTGGACACCATCTGTAAAATGCCAAAAACCCATAACGAAGGTCGAATACCAATCTTTAATATGATACCGGCGCCAATCAGGGCGCCGATGATGGTGGCCCAAAAACCGTAGAGTTTTACGGTAAGACCAATTTCGGTCGCGGAAAAACCCATATCAACATAAAAAGGTGCTGTCATCGCTGAAGCAAGGGTATCTCCAAGTTTATAGAGCAGAATAAATAGCAGCATCAGTACCGCCTGCTCGGTTTTGAAAAACTCTACAAAAGGTTTAATCACCGCTTCTGACAGGCTTCGGGGAGTGCCGTTCGCTAGTTCCGGTTCCGGTGCCAACAAGGTGGTGGCGACACCGATCAGCATGGTTCCCGCCATGATCAGATAGACAACAGGGAAGGACAGCTGATCCGCCAAAATCAGGCCGCCCCCGGAGGCCAGCAACATGCCGATCCGGTAACCATAAACATAGATGGTGGAACCCAGCCCGAGTTCTCGTTCGGGCAGATGTTCACGCCGATAGGCATCCACCACTGCATCCTGGGTTGCACTGAAAAATGCCACCGCCAGCGCAAACAGCGCCATACGGTAGGGATGGTTGGCGGGGTCGGAGTAACCCAGTCCAGCGATGCAAAGCAGCAGTGTAATTTGGGTTAAAAACAACCAGCCCCGCCGCCGGCCAAGGGGCAGGCTGTAGCGGTCAAGCAGCGGAGCCCAAAGAAATTTGAGGGTGTAGGGCAAACCAACCAGCGCCATCAAACCGATGGTTTCAAGGTTTACCCCGGCCTGACGCATCCAAATTTGAAGCACTGAAATCGTCAGCAGCAATGGCAATCCGCAAGAAAACCCCATTGCAAAGGTGATCAACATGCGTGGACTGAACAGAGTGGAAGCGCCTTCGCGAATAAAACTGGGGGGGCTCAAGGGTGAGATGTTCCTGTGGGGTGGTGCGCTGCGTGGTATTTGCGTTGAAGGATCGATTCTATAGGGATTGCAGGGTAATCGTCCAATGGAGGATAGATTGGTTTTAATCCCATAGCAGTGCCGTTAAAATAGCCACCGTTATAGATTTCTATCGCTATCCCCCGTTTTTACCGAACATTAAGTTACCAAATATTACGTTACCGAATACTACCGAGTTAATTATGTCTGAAACGGTTATCTGTGCCCTGTACCGATTTGTTCGCCTTGAAAATTTTGAGGCGTTGCGCGAACCGTTGTTAAAAGTGATGAAGGATCATCAAGTCAGGGGCACATTATTGTTGGCCTCTGAGGGAGTGAACGGCACTATTGCGGGATCGCGAGATGGGATTGATCAGGTGCTGGCCTGGCTTAAATCAGACCCACGCTTGCATGGGCTGGATTATAAGGAATCCTATAGTGCCGAAATGCCCTTTTACCGCACCAAGGTTAAGCTCAAAAAAGAGATCGTTACGATGGGGGTGGAGGGGATCGATCCGCTAAAAGTTGTCGGTAGCTATGTAAAACCAGCGGACTGGAACGCGCTGATTTCGGACCCGGATGTGGTTGTGGTGGATACTCGCAACGATTACGAAATACAGATAGGAACCTTCGAAAACGCCATTAATCCGAAGACCGAAACCTTTCGAGAGTTTCCTGGTTATGTGAACGATCACCTTGATCCGAACAAACATAAAAAAGTAGCGATGTTTTGCACCGGTGGCATTCGCTGTGAAAAATCCACCGCCTATTTAAAGGAGCAGGGTTTTGATGAGGTTTATCACCTGGAAGGTGGAATCCTTAAATACCTTGAAGAGGTGCCAGAGCAGGACTCCATGTGGAAAGGTGAGTGTTTTGTATTTGATAACCGCGTCACCGTTGACCATCAACTAGAAACTGGTCAATACGATCAATGCCACGCCTGTCGTTTACCGATCACCGAGCAGGAAAAACAGAGCGAACACTACGTTCCCGGTGTCAGCTGCCCCCACTGTTTTGACCAACATTCCGAAGAGCAGCTTAAGCGTTTCGTTGAGCGGGAAAAACAGATGCAGTTGGCCAAGCAGCGTGGTGAAAGCCATATCGGTACAGGCACTACCGAACAAACCGAAATGAAACGCCGGGCCAAGCGGAATTTTAAGGAACAGCAGCGTAGCCATCGCTAGCGATCATCAGTTCAGTACTGAGTATTCCTACCAGGGGATTGATTGGCCCTGATAATCCAGGAATTTATGCTCACCTTTATCAAGCCTTTTTTCAATTTGAGCGACCAATCCCTCAGCACTTTCCGAGACCGTTACCGGTGCCTGGTCGCCGCCCATCGCCGTTTTTACCCAGCCTGGATGTAGCGCAAGAACGGATATATTGCGCCCTGAAAGCTTCGCTGCGTAACTTCTAACCATTGAGTTCAGAGCAGCTTTACTGGCACGATATAGATCCATCCCACCATTTTCGTTGCCCTCAGTGCTACCCATAATTGACGACATGAAAGCCAATACAGCGCCCTCGTTAAGGCAGCTGCTAAGTTGTTGCGCGATACTTAAAGGTGCAATGGCGTTGGTTTTGAATACCTCAAGAATTTCTTGATCGTCGGCGTTGGTAGCCGATTGATGTTGCGGTCCGGTGATACCTGCGCAAACAAATAGTAGATCGAGGTCTTGGTTTTGCATCTGTTCAGCAAAGGATTTGACTGCGGACTGATGGGTGATATCCAGCGAGTGAACCTCAACTCCGGAAAAGGCTTGTGGGCCCTCAGGGTTTTCGGTTCGTACGGTTGCAATTACGTTCCAACCCTTGTCATGGAGCGTTTTTACTAGCCCTAATCCGATTCCTCGGGAAGCTCCAATAATAAGTGCTGTTCTGGTCTGCGGCATCTCAAATCCTCTCTTGAATGGTATGGGTATCAAACTACGACCGGTCAGTTATGGCTTTGTGCCGGTCTGATCGAATAACTCAGCGGTTACAACCAGCTTTTCCGAACCTTGATGCTAACATGGAGTTGGTGATGGTGGCAGGTCATCTGAAACCTTCTGAAGCCTGGGGTGAAATGATTGGAATGATCTTGAAACCTGCGGGGGGCATCCCCATTTAAACTGTTCTAATCGAAATTTAAAAAAATTATGCGAACTTCTTTTTTACTGTTCATTGCTGTGCCCTTAATCGAAATGTGGCTTCTTATTGAAGTTGGCGGTGTCATTGGTGGTTTGCCCACCGTGGGGTTAGTGGTATTAACCGCTTTTATCGGTATTAACTTGCTGAGAATGCAGGGCATGCAAACCCTGCAACGGTTTCAATCCCGCGCACAAAGCGGACAGTTGCCCGGGCAGGAAATTGTTGAAGGTATGATGCTGGCGGTTGCAGGTGCGTTACTGTTAACGCCAGGTTTTGTAACCGATACCATTGGCTTTGTGCTATTGGTGCCGGGGATTCGTAAGTGGTTATTTCGCCGTGCTGGACACCGGATGAGTATGATGGGCACGATACGTCGGCAGGGTTTTCATTCAAGTGATAGTGATGTTGAGAATGATTTTTTTACCGAACAGTCACCTTATCGGCGACCCCAAAAGCACCGCAGCCAGGATTCCCGTAATACCCTCGAAGGTGAGTTTTACGAAGAGGGCTCTGGGGACAGCAAGAAACGAGATTAACAACAATAAATTTCTCTTCAACGCTTGAAAAGCAAAATAGCGCCCCGATCTATTGTTGCGACGCGATCCCCCGCATCAACTCCAAAACCTAACTGGCTTGACACGGGAGATCTCAAACCTATGATTAGCACTCTCCTCGTTAGAGTGCTAACGGAGGTTATCTGAGTCTTAAATTATTTAATAAAACTGGAGTATTCGCACAATGAAAATTCGTCCGTTACACGATCGTGTTGTCGTTCGTCGCATGGAAGAAGAAACCACCTCTGCTGGTGGTATCGTTCTTCCTGGTTCAGCAACTGAAAAGCCTTCGCAGGGTGAAGTGCTTGCTATTGGTGCTGGGAAGTTGCTGGAAAATGGCGATCTTCGCCCAGTTGATGTAAAGGTTGGCGAGTCAGTATTATTTGGCCAATACAGCGGAACACCTATCAAAATCGATGGCGAAGAGCTGCTGGTAATGTCTGAAAGTGACATTTTTGCGGTTCTTGAAAAGTAACCTGGTTGTTACTTCGCGATAGCCTTAAAACAGAATTCTGATCGTAAATACTCAGAACCTTAAACAGCTAAAAAAGGAAAAATATCATGCCAGCTAAAGAAGTGCTTTTTGGTGATTCAGCCCGTCAAAAAATGATGACAGGCGTTAACGTTCTTGCCGATGCGGTAAAAACAACATTAGGCCCCAAGGGTCGTAACGTAGTACTGGATCGTGCCTTCGGCGCACCTACCGTCACTAAAGATGGTGTTTCAGTTGCAAAAGAGATTGAGCTAGAAGATCGTTTCGAGAACATGGGCGCTCAAATGGTTAAAGAAGTGGCGTCTCGCACCTCCGATGAAGCGGGTGACGGTACTACTACAGCGACCGTTCTGGCTCAGGCGATTGTTTCCGAAGGTATGCGTGCAGACGCGGCCGGCGTAAACCCAATGGATATTAAACGTGGTATCGATAAGGCAGTTGCAGCAGCGACTGGCGAAATTGAAAGGTTGTCACAGCCATGTGCAGATAGTAAAGCGATTGCACAGGTGGCTACCATCTCTGCCAACAGTGATAGCCAAATCGGTGACATCATTGCAGAAGCGATGGAAAAAGTGGGTAAAGAAGGTGTTATCACTGTTGAAGAAGGCAGTGGCTTTGACAACGAATTAGACGTTGTAGAGGGGATGCAGTTTGACCGTGGTTACCTGTCTCCATACTTCGTCAACAATGCTGATGCCATGACCGCTGATCAAGAAGATCCTTTCATTCTTTTGACCGACAAAAAAGTATCCAACATCCGTGAGTTGCTACCAGTACTGGAAGCGGTTGCTAAAGCCAGCCGTCCTCTGCTGATCATTGCAGAAGATGTTGAAGGCGAAGCGTTGGCTACTCTAGTAGTGAACAACATGCGCGGTATCGTAAAAGTAGTTGCGGTTAAAGCGCCTGGTTTTGGCGATCGTCGTAAAGCGATGCTAGAAGATATCGCTGTACTGACCAATGCAACTGTGATCTCTGAAGAAGTTGGCCTTAGCCTTGAAAATGCGACTCTGGAAGACCTGGGTTCAGCTAAGCGTGTTCAGATCAGCAAAGATGAAACCACCGTTATTGATGGTGCCGGTGTTGCTGCGGATATTGAAGCACGTGTTCAGCAGATCCGTGTTCAGATTGGCGATACCAGCTCAGACTACGATCGTGAAAAACTTCAAGAGCGTGTTGCCAAGCTTGCAGGCGGCGTAGCCGTTATCAAAGTGGGCGCAATCAGCGAAGTTGAAATGAAAGAGAAAAAAGCTCGTGTTGAAGATGCGCTACACTCAACCCGCGCAGCGGTAGAAGAGGGCGTAGTACCCGGTGGTGGTGTAACACTTATTCGTGTTGCAGGAGCGCTGGCAGGGCTTGAAGGCGAGAATCACGATCAGACCATCGGTATTAAAATGGCACTGAGCGCGATGGAAGCACCTTTGCGACAAATCGTTGAAAATGCAGGTGGTGAAGCCTCTGTAGTTGTGAACGAAATCAAGCAAAAGCCTGATACATATGGCTACAACGCAGCGACTGAAGACTACGGCGATATGATTGAGATGGGTATTCTTGATCCCGCTAAAGTAACTCGTACAGCGCTACAATCTGCAGCTTCTATTGCCGGACTGATGATCACCACAGAGTGCATGATCACCGACGTAGCAGAAGAAGGCGGCGCAGGTGGCGGCATGCCAGATATGGGTGGCATGGGCGGCATGGGCGGCATGGGCGGCATGGGCGGCATGATGTAAGCTCGCTTTATCTATACCTCCTTACGTTTCTCGTAAGAAATAAAAAGCCCGCAAACTTTGGTTTGCGGGCTTTTTTTTGTCTACTTATTTATCGGTATCTGACGGCAGATAAGCCAGTAATGGTTGATGTTGGTGAGCGCCTACGTTTTGTTGCGATCAGCAAAATAAATTTATTATTCAATATACCCCATATGGGTGACGCGGGATTTGAGTATGTCATATAGGCTTCCGTTGTGAATTATTCAAAATAAACCATAGTAGGATTTGCTCTTATGAATAAAAATTTTCAATTGATCTCTGCGCTTTCGCTCGCGGCTGCTTTAACGGCCTGTGGTGGCGGTAGCAGCGGTGGCGGTTCAACACTGACCTCGACCGCTGTTAGTGGCACAGCGAGTAAAGGAATTATCATCGGTGGTACCGTCACCGCATATCCCCTTGTGAATGGCGTCATAGGTGTGACTGCTTTGGGTTCAGCTACCACAGATGCTGAGGGCAAATACTCCCTTGAACTACCCACGGATTACGACGGTAGCCCGATTGTTATTACGATTGAGCCAGCGAGCGATGGTACCACTTTAATGCGCTGTGATATTCCCAGCGGATGTGGAACTGGGGTTAGCTACGGAGACGATTATACACTGGCAGCGAGTACCGGATTCAGCATGAGCGCGATCCTGCCAGAAGCAATCGCAGGTCAAACGGTTACGGTTAACCCAACGCCGCTAACCGATGTCGCGGCTAATGTGGCACTGGATGCGCTCAGTGGTGTAAGCGCACCAAACGATTTTACGGTTGAGCAGGCCATCGCCGATGCTAACAGCGCGACTGCTGATCGCTTTGGTATTACCGGTGATTTGAACGAGCAGCCTGTCATCGATATTACTGACCCGGTAGCAGTAGCCGCCGCTTCAACTGATGCGATTATCTATAACTCGCTGCCCGGCGCAATTGTTGAAGCGACTCAGGATGATGATAGTGCCTTGAGCATTGAAGAAGCGCTGGAAACATTCGTGACCGATTATGTCGATAATGGCGGAATCTCCGGTAATACAGCCACCGCTGGCACCACCTCTTTAGAAGAAATCCTAGATGCAGCGCAGGATGTATTGACTGAAACCAGCACACAGCAAGGTGGCGGTGATCTTGATCTTACTGCGGTAACCACTACGTTAACCACAGAAACAACAAACGCCGGTGCTGAAACACCAGATACCCCGGACGGCGGAGACGCCAGTGATACCGCTGCCGACGGTGAGCTTGCCCAGGTAAAAGCGATGGTCTCCGACCTTCGTGATATTGGTGCATCAGCCTCAATTGATTTGACGAACAGTGCGAGTGCCTTTGCAACACAGATCGAAGTTGCATCGATAGCAACAGAAGCTGGTACTACAAGTGCGATGGATGCATTAACTGGAACCGGCGTAGCGGTTTCTGAAGCGATGAATGCGTATTCGTTAGGCTCTACAGTCACTACTTACACTGCATCAAACGGTCTTGTGGCTAGCCTTTCGAACATAGTAGCCACCGAAACAGAGACCACGCTAGCTTTATCCGGTGATATTGCAGTAAGTGGTTCTTTAAATGGAAATACCGTAGCCATGACTTATACGCTGGCTGCAGGCGGTACGTTTGTGGAAACCGGTATGTGGGCTCCGGACTGGCCAGAACCAGGTGAAGACCATAGCGGCAGTGCCACAGTTGATGCGGATGCTACCCTCAACTTTGATGTAGCTGGCACCATAACCAATGCCGATGTTGAATTGGCGATTACTGAGGGTAGCATTGATATCAGCGCTACTCTAGATGAAACCGAAAACTGGGATCAGAGTAATATTGACGGGGTTACCAGCATTGATGAAGACGAACAGCTCGACGCTACGCTTAGCGTTAGTTTCGATTTGGAGGTCTCTCTGACTCAACAAGTTCCATCTATACAGTCTGCCTTAACACCTGCTGATCCTGTTTCCTTTGCAGGTACGCTTGGTTTTTCAGTTCAAGGTATAGATATAAGTGAATCCGAGACCTTCAATGCTGACCATGACTCAACCGGGGGTACTGATGCTGAGACTTGGGAATCTGATACTACATTTGATACGTTGAATATTTCGTTTAGCGGTACTTTCACGCAGGCAAGTCAGAGCTTTGGGGCGGCCTTTGCGCTTAGTGCAGCGGGTAACGGTGTAGTCTTTAGTGATTCCGGTACTTGGGGAGGTAGCTGGTCAACGACGACTCCCTGGCAATCGTCTGAAACCGAATCCTCCAGTGACACTGAAACCACGACAAACTATGCGGATCTGAGTGTCTCGCTGTCTTTTGAAGCAACCCTCACGGGTATAGCGGACCCCGTTTCGGTTACTTTTGGTGCTTCCCGCACAGGCCTCGAAGAGGGCACAGCTAGCCTTGATCTAGCCTGGGAGGGTAATCATCTGGATTTCGATATCACCGGTGGAGAAACCGGTGGCTCTGCTACCCTGAGCAATCAGGATGGTGTATCGGCTACCTTTGTTGAAAATACAGCCGGTGATCTATCGGGAGCCATTTCAAATGGTGGCAGTCAATACGCCACCATTGATGATATGGGTGTGATCCATTACGTTGATGGTAACTTTGAATCACTGTAATTTACCCAGCTGGTATCAAAAAAGGGGGCGCTAAGCCCCCTTTTTTGTAGGCCAAATTTATATTGCTGACTTTTTGATATTTTAGACGTTACAGTTTGTTTTTATCTGGAACTTTTATGCGACCGCTACACCCTGCTCTGATATCACTTTATACACTGCTTGCGCTGTTTAACCCTGTTGCCGGGTACGCGGCTCCCTATTCTGAGCTCGACACCTTCAGTTATGGCGGGCCGTTACCGTTACGGCAGTTGATAAACAATATGAAAGGGAGTGCTTCGCTGGGTGATGAGGAGCATGCCTTGTCCCATTTTGACTGGGAGGTTGGAATGCAGCTAGAAAATGGCTGGCGCATAGGTGCATTTCTGCGACACGATTATTACACCCGTTTTGATCCGGACACCCTACGACTGATACATCAGGATAAGAATGATCTTCCGGTGGAAACCAATCAGCGCTACGACATTTGGTTCAAAATTCATCATTTAAAAGCAGATGGTGTACGAATACATATGCCTCAATTGAATCATGGCTCATGGCAGCTCCGGTTATCCGTATCCTTGTTCCACGCCCGCGGTTTGAGTGACGGTACGATCTCCGGTCAGATTGACACCACCAGTAACTCGTTCAGTGGTCTTGTTGATCTCGACTATCGCTATAACCGAGATCAATTATTGGACAGGCAGGTGGACTCACCGGTCGGTTGGGGCTACGGAATAGATATTGAGTTGCAGTGGCAGCCTAGCTCAAGCATCAATGCCTATATTCAAATAAAGGATATTGCCGCCAGGGTAAGATGGCAGCAGGCTCCCTTCACCACCGCGCAGTTGACCTCATCTACCGTTAATTTTGATTCAAATGGGTTTATCGAAACTACCCCTGCACTGTCCGGTTTCGAGGGCTACCGTAGTTATACCCAAAAATTACCGTTGCAATCCAAGATGCAGATCTCCTATCGGGTAGCTGGCCAATATAGCTTGTTTGCGACTAATGAAATCTACTCCACCGAGCACTTTCTCAGCATCGGGTTTACCCACACAACAAGGGGTGTGGCCTATAGTTTGGGTTGGCAGATACGTAATCAGGCCCTTCAGCTCGGTTGGCAAAGGGAATCCCTTCGGGTGAAGCTCACCGCAGATCACATCGTTCGAAAGAAAATAAAAACCTTTGGTATTGAGCTTTCCTGGTTGTTTGGAAGCTGAACAATAGGCAGGAAAACCCCTTCCCATAATCATATTGTCGATATGATTCGCGTAGTTGTGCGTGGTGAGTATTTTTAAGTGCGCGTGAAATGCGATTCTCTGCAGTTGCACGGTATCGAGTTCAATCTGCTAGACCCTTCTTTCCCCTTCCTGTAAAAATACAAATGATAATGATTTGCAATAGCAGGTAGATTTATATATGATTCTGCACAGTTAATTGGAATCATGATTTATCTGGTATTTTTGCGGAGTTATATTAGAGATGGGTAAACAGTTTTTTCTGCCAATAAAGGCAGTTGGGTTTGCGGCGCTTTCAGTGTGTGCAAGTGGTGTTTCGGCGTCTACCCCCACGGTTGATGAGATGTGGGAGATTATTCAGCAGCAGCAGGAGACGATTGACTCAATGAGCGCTGCTCCCGCTTCAAGTTCGGCAACCCATCTTGGTGGCTATGGTGAGTTGCACCTGAACCATCTCAGCAATGATAAAGCCGGTGGCTCCGACAAGGATGAGGCAGATCTGCACCGCCTGGTTTTGTTTATAGGGCATCAATTCAGCGACAGCGTGCGCTTTTACTCAGAAATTGAGTGGGAACACAGTATCGCTGGTGAAGGAAAAGTGGGTGAGACTGAGATCGAGCAGGCTTATATCGAATTTGATGTTTCACCAGAATATAGCGTTAAAGCGGGTGTGTTTTTGATGCCCGTTGGCCTTATCAACGAGACCCACGAGCCGGATACATTCTACGGTGTTGAACGCAATTCGGTTGAAAAAAATGTAGTCCCGGCTACCTGGTGGGAAGGTGGGGTTGCAGTTAATGGTGAAATAGCACCCGGATTCAGCGCCGATCTGGCGGTTCATACCGGTTTGTTTATTGATGTAGGAACCGGTGACTATAAGATTCGTGATGGTCGTCAAAAAGTAGGTAAAGCTAAAGCTGATGCTTACGCTTACACGGGCCGTTTGGTCTACCGTGGTATTCCGGGTCTGGAACTTGGCGGTACGCTGCAACTACAGTCTGATCTAGCACAAGATACCTATAGCGGCACGATACCCGCTATGTTGATCGAATTGCACGCAAACTATCAAAAAGGGCCTTTGGGTATGAAGGCACTTTATGCAGGTTGGGATATTGATGAAGCGATTGAATCGGCGTCAGGCAGTGCTGGCAGCTCAGAGCAGGCAGGTTATCTGTTGGAAGGTTCATGGAAGTTTATGTCTGAGATTGGTGCATTTGTTCGCTACAGTGTTTGGGATAACCAGGCAGCAAGCAGCAATGACAGTGAATATCAGCAAACCGATATTGGCCTAAACTATTGGCCTCATCAGAATGTTGTGGTCAAAGTAGATTATCAAACCCAGGATGTTCCGGCCGGAAAAGACGAATACAACGGTTTTAACCTGGGTGTTGGTTGGAGTTTCTGAACGAGCAAACTGAACGAGTAGTTTGAATAGGCTGATTGAAAAAATTGCGATAGCCTCCTTTCTTTATTCCTCTTCTATTTTTATTTCTCCTCCTTAGGCGCCCATATGGGGCGCCATTTTTTTATGAATAAATATCTGATTGTTTTTGTTACCATTTTGATTTTTAGCCCACTTGCAGGTGCCCGTGGCGTCTATATCAGCTCAAAGGACTTTGTCGAAGGTGCCTTTTCCGGGGCTGAAAATGCCGCCGTTAAAAGTAATCTCAAAGTGGTTCGGTTAACGCCGGAAGCTCAGCGAGAGATCAAACAAATAATCGGTCAGTCTTATCCCGCAAAACGCATTCGTTACTGGAAACAGGGTACACGCAGTGCCTGGATCATTGATCAGATTGGTAAAACCGAGCCAATCACAGTAGGTGTGGTGGTGGAGCAGGGTAAAATCCTTCAACTGAAAATATTGGTGTTCCGGGAAAGCCGGGGTTCCGAGGTGCGGCACTCCTTTTTCACCGATCAATTTTTGGGGCTTAACCTAAGCCCAGGTAACAAGCTCGGCGATCATGTTGACGGCATTACCGGCGCGACATTATCGGTGATCGCGGTCAAAAAAGTGGCGCGGCTTGCGCTATATCTGGATCAGTTTGCATCTTCAGTTGAGTCTAAATCTGTAGGTTTGACAAAGCCTTCGCGGTAGCCTGGCTGGTGGCTACCGTAGTCGAAATAACTAAACATTTACGATAAGCTGTGCCGCCTGTTTTCCAGTAGCTGTGTTGTTGTTCTATGCTGTCGTTTTGTTCTGTACCTGTTTTTTTCGTTAAGCTAAAAAGCACCCTATGAAACTTAAAAGAACCTTAATGTTGCGATTAGTTCGTTGGCATCGCCGTTTGGGGCTTATATTGGTTCTGTTTTTGGTTCTGCTGGCGACTACCGGGATTCTGATCAACCATAGCGATCAACTTGATATCGATCAGCCGGTTCGAAATTCAGCGGTGTTGAGCTGGTACGGTGTCGATAGCCCAGATCAGGTTACCGGAATCCAGACGCCTCTGGGCTGGTTCAGTCAAATGGGTACAGGTATATACCAGCAGAAAAAACGAATCGCCCAATGTGATGAAGCGACTTTTGTAGGCGCCTTGGCATTGCCTAATCAGTTCATTTTGGCCTGTGAGCAGGTCCTGTTTGTGTTGGATGAATCGGGTCAAGTTGAGGAGAAACTTGATGCGCTGTTTGGTCTGCCAGTACCTATCAATGGCTTATCGAAAAATGACTCGAACGAGGTGCTGATTCGAGTCGGCATAGATAAAAGCAGTTCGCAGGTTTACAAACTTAATTTGGAAATGGCTCAGTGGGCGATTGTCACCCCAGTGGGACAGTATGAATGGCCATCCTTGCTTGCGATTCCATCTGATTTGCAGGCTGCTTTGCTTTCCGATTACAGGGGCACCGATATTAGTTGGGAGCGGGTATTGCTTGATCTGCATAGTGGCCGATTGTTTGGTTCTGTCGGCAACTGGTTGATGGATATAGTCGCTGTTCTGATTCTCCTGTTGGCCAGTTCCGGTTTGCGATTGTGGTGGGCCAGGCCAGCCAGAAAATAACGCCGGGGCACTTTTGTCGTAACCCGTTCAACTCCTGGCTGGTTTCTGTTTACGTGCTGTAAATCCTGAGTATAATCAATCGCCTTCAATCGGCCCGCAATAGAGGTGTATCAGTATGCTTAGAATCGTAAAAGAAGCCCTAACCTTTGACGATGTGCTGTTACTACCAGCCCGCTCCAATGTCCTGCCCAAGGATGTATCGATTGCCTCCCGAATTTCACGCAATATCACACTCAATATTCCGCTGGTCTCGGCGGCTATGGATACCGTTACCGAATCAAGGTTAGCCATTGCAATGGCGCAGGAAGGCGGTATGGGTATCGTGCATAAAAACCTCACCATTGAGCAGCAGGCTGCTGAGGTTTATGCGGTTAAGAAATATGAAAGTGGTGTGATCCAAAACCCAATTACTATTGATGCGGATACCCCCATTCGGGAACTGATTGAACAGACCCGAATGAATAATATTTCCGGTATGCCTGTACTGAAGGACGGCGATCTGGTCGGCATTGTTACCAGTCGTGACGTGCGCTTTCAGCCTGATCTTGATGCGGCCGTATCGACGATTATGACGCCTAAAAAACAGCTGGTAACCGTGAAGGATGGTGCCACCACCAAAGAGATCGAAGAGCTGCTACATAAGCATCGGATCGAACGTCTATTGGTCGTGGATGATCAGTTTTCCCTCAAGGGAATGGTCACCGTAAAAGATATTTACAAAGCCCAGTTTTACCCTATGGCCTGTAAAGATGATCAGGGCAGATTACGGGTTGGCGCGGCGGTCGGTACCGGAGCCGATACCGATGAGCGAGTAGCGGCATTGGTGGAAGCAGGGGTTGACCTGATTATTGTGGATACAGCCCATGGCCATCACGAAGGCGTATTAAGCCGGGTAAGCCGTATAAAAGGTCTGTACCCAGATGTCGACGTGATTGGCGGTAATATTGCCACCGCAGATGCAGCTCGTGATCTTGTTGAGGCCGGGGCTGATGGCGTCAAAGTAGGTATTGGACCCGGATCCATCTGCACAACCCGAATTGTAACCGGAATAGGCGTGCCGCAAATTACTGCCATTGGTGATGTGGCCGAGGAACTTAGCAAATATGATATTCCGCTGATTGCTGATGGCGGTATTCGCTTTTCCGGTGATATTTCTAAGGCGATTGCTGCGGGGGCTCATTCGGTGATGATGGGTAGTTTGCTTGCGGGTACAGAAGAAGCCCCAGGCGAAGTTGAACTGTTTCAGGGGCGTAGCTACAAATCATATCGGGGCATGGGTTCTATGGGTGCGATGTCCCAGCAACAAGGCTCCAGCGACCGTTATTTTCAGGAGTCCGCCGACGCCAGCAAGTTAGTGCCGGAAGGTATTGAAGGGCGAGTCCCCTTTAAAGGAGCCATGAATAAAATCGTCGCCCAAATGATCGGCGGTTTACGCTCATCGATGGGGTATACCGGTAGCGCAGATATTGAAGCCCTGCGCACCAAAGCCAATTTCGTAAGAGTTACCAACGCCGGCATGAGCGAAAGTCATGTGCATGACGTAACCATCACCAAAGAAGCACCGAATTACCGTATTCGTTAATACATTCTTGACCTCGATCGAGGTTTTTCGCGGCTACATCGTTAAGCTGGTTGTGCGGTCTTAGCGGCTTATCCTATTTATAGATACTGAGTTTTTTATCCGGCTTTGTATCTGCCAGACGGATTAAAAAATGACTACAAATATTCATGATAAACCTCTTCTTATATTGGATTTCGGTTCCCAGTATACCCAGCTAATCGCACGGCGTATTCGCGAAGCCGGGGTCTATTGCGAAATCCACGCTTATGAATACGCCGATCAGGTCATCGCTCAGTTTCAGCCGGCGGGGATCATTCTCTCCGGTGGACCAGAAACCGTAACCGACAACGAAACCCCAAGAATTCCCGAATTGGTGTTCGATTTTGGCGTGCCGGTACTGGGTATTTGTTACGGTATGCAAGCCATGGCAGAGCAGCTTGGCGGTGCGGTTGAAAGCTCCGATAAAAGAGAGTTTGGTTATGCTCGGGTACGGGTGAGCGGAAGCTGCGCGCTACTGGACGGCATTGAAGATCATCTTGGCGAAGATGGCAATGGCCTGCTTGACGTCTGGATGAGCCATGGTGATAAAGTCACAGAACTACCCGCTGGTTTTCAAATTTCTGCGTCTACCGACAGTGCACCTATTGCCGCGATTGCCGACGACAGTCGCAACTTTTACGGAGTTCAGTTTCATCCTGAAGTTACTCACACCCTGCAGGGGCAGCGTATTATCAGCCGCTTCGTACACGAAATCTGTGGTTGTGAATCCAACTGGAGTCCCGCCGCTATTATTGAAGATGCGGTCCAGAAAATACGCGATCAAGTGGGTAGCGATACCGTAATTCTAGGACTATCCGGTGGAGTAGACTCCTCAGTCGTTGCCATGCTGATGCATCGCGCTATCGGTGATCAACTGGTTTGCGTTTTTGTAGACAACGGTCTGCTGCGTCTTAATGAAGGCGACCAGGTGATGCGGATGTTCGACCAGCATCTCGGAATCCACGTGATTCGGGTAGATGCTGAACGACGTTTTTTGCATAACCTTCTCGGGGTCGCCGACCCTGAAGAGAAACGCAAAATCATTGGCAATACCTTTATCGAAGTCTTTGACGAAGAATCAGCAAAAATTAAAAATGCATCCTGGCTAGCGCAGGGAACCATCTACCCCGATGTCATTGAATCCGCCGGCTCCAAAACCGGTAAAGCTCACGTGATTAAATCCCATCACAACGTAGGCGGTTTACCAGAAAACATGAAACTGAAGTTGGTTGAACCACTTCGGGAACTGTTTAAAGACGAAGTACGAAAAGTCGGGCTTGAACTTGGTCTGGCCCACGACATGCTCTACCGTCACCCTTTTCCTGGTCCGGGTCTTGGGGTCCGTATACTAGGAGAAATTAGAAAAATATATGCCGACACCCTTCGACAGGCCGACGCAATCTTCATTGAGGAGCTGCATGCAGCGGATTACTACCATAAAACCAGTCAGGCTTTTGCCGTATTTCTGCCTGTTAAATCCGTCGGAGTAGTCGGCGACGCTAGGCGTTATGAATATGTGATCGCACTGCGCGCCGTTGAAACCATCGACTTTATGACCGCCCGATGGGCACACCTTCCCTATGAACTGCTAGAGAAAGTCTCCAACCGTATTATTAACGAAATCGAACAGGTTGCACGAGTGACTTACGATATCTCCAGCAAACCGCCGGCTACCATCGAGTGGGAATGATTCCACGTCTGGCACTGGCTGGCATTCACAAGCAGTAAACCTC
>JARGPR010000012.1 GCA_029210125.1 Pseudomonadales bacterium
CCAGAGCCAGAGCCAGAGCCAGAGCCAGAGCCAGAGCCAGAGCCAGAGCCAGAGCCAGAGCCAGAGCCAGAGCCAGAGCCAGAGCCAGAGCCAGAGCCAGAGCCAGAGCCAGAGCCAGAGCCAGAGCCAGAAAAGCCAGCTAAAAAAGGATTTTTTCAGCGCTTAAAAGCTGGATTAGGTAAAACACGCAACAGCTTTGGTGAAGGCCTCGGAACCCTGTTCCTGGGCAAAAAAGCGGTCGATGAGGCCCTGTTAGAGGAGCTGGAAGATCAGCTTATTATGGCTGATGTTGGCATTGATACGACTCAAAAAATTGTTGCAAAACTAGCTGGTCGAGTTAAACGCGCCGAGCTGGCGGATTCTGGAGTCCTGTATCAAGCGCTACAGGATGAAATGAAAGAGCTGTTATTGCCCTGTGTTGAACCTCTACAGCGCTCTACAGCGCAATCACCCTTTGTGATTTTAATGGTGGGAGTCAACGGTGCCGGAAAGACCACCACCATCGGAAAACTGGCCAACCGTTTTAAATCCGAGGGTTGTTCGGTGATGTTGGCGGCGGGTGATACTTTTCGCGCAGCGGCGGTTGAACAGCTACAGGTTTGGGGTGAACGTAACGACGTGCCTGTGATCGCGCAGCATACCGGCGCCGACAGCGCTTCTGTTATCTTTGATGCGATTGAAGCAGCAAAAGCACGCAATATTGACGTGATCATTGCCGATACTGCAGGCCGCCTGCATACCAAAGATAACCTGATGGAAGAGCTCAAGAAGATTACCCGGGTGATGAAAAAGCTTGACGAAAATGCACCCCACGAAGTGATGTTAGTGCTGGATGCCGGAGCGGGCCAAAATGCACTCAGCCAGGCGCAGAGCTTTAACGAATGTGTGCCGATAACGGGCCTGACCATCACTAAGCTGGATGGTACCGCCAAGGGTGGCATCCTGTTTGCTATTGCTGACTCCCTGCAACTGCCTATTCGTTTTATTGGAGTGGGTGAAACCATGGATGATCTGCAATCCTTTGATGCGGATGATTTTATTCGAGCGCTGTTTAGCAATGAGCCAGCGTAGAGATGAGGAGGGTTAATCGCTAACCATGATTCGATTCAATCGAGTAAGCAAACGTTATCAAAATGGCCATGACGCGCTCGATAACATCAGCTTTTCCGTTGAGCAGGGCCAAATGGTTTTTCTCACCGGGCATTCTGGTGCCGGAAAAAGCACGCTGCTGCGTTTGATCAGCCTGCTTGATCGCCCCTCCGCCGGTTCTATTCAAGTGAACGGAACTGAGCTGGATCGGCTTTCGGGTCGCGAAATTCCTGTTTATCGCCGTAGTCTAGGGGTGGTTTTTCAGGAGCACAGACTGCTGTTTGATCGTTCGGTATTTGATAACGTAGCCTTGCCATTACTGGTCGCCAGCTACTCTCCCGCCGAGATCAAACGTCGGGTGCAGGCAGCCCTTGACCGTGTTTCTTTGTTGACGATGGAAAGCCTTAACCCCCAAGTGTTGTCTGGTGGTGAGCAACAGCGTGTGGGTATCGCCCGGGCTATCGTCAATACCCCCACTATTTTGCTCGCGGATGAGCCAACCGGTAACCTCGACCCTAAACTGTCGGAGGAGGTGATGGGTCTTTTTCAGCAGTTTAACCAGTTTGGTACTACGGTGTTGGTCGCTACCCATGATTTGGCATTAGTTGAAAAAATGGGTAACCCGCGTCTCCAGTTAGCGCAAGGTAAATTGGTGCTTTAAGGGGTTATCAGTACTCAGTGACGTTATGGTGAAACCTAGTAAAAGTAATAAACAGGGCGCGAGTCGACGCAGCAAAGGCGCCGTATCACGCGCTGCGCCCGCTACAAAAGGAACAACTTCACGCCGTTCTATCTCGACATGGGTTGCGGGTATTGGTCTGTCTATTTCATCCTATTTTAGAATACACAGAGAGGTCGCAAAAGAGAGCGCTAATCGACTCTATCAAACGCCGTTACCGACGTTTATGACCTGGTTGGTGGTGGGCGTATCCCTGGCTTTGCCGGCGATTTTATTGTGCCTGTTGATGAATGCGCAGAACCTTGGCGCAGGGTTTGATCAGCAGACCAATATTCATCTCTATTTGAAACCGGAAATATCAGAGGGTGAAGCTAAAAAATTCGCTGAGCAACGCTGTCAAGATCCCCGTATTGAATCGTGCCGATTCATCTCGTCTACCGAGGCGCTGAAGGAGTTTAGTGCCTGGTCAGGGTTCGCAGACGTGTTAGCGCAACTGGATAGTAATCCCCTGCCAGCCTGGGTGGATATTACTCCCACACATGATCAACTCAGCCTTGCCGAATTGGAGGCGCTAGTAGAGCAACTGGAGCAACTGGAACAGGTCGATCAGGCTCAGTTAGATATGCTCTGGGTTCAACGGCTGTCCAGTGTGATTGACCTGTTCCAGCGGTTGGTCTGGGCGCTGGCAGTATTGCTGGCGTTAGCGGTGCTACTTGTTATCGGCAATACCATACGCATGGATGTGGAAAATCGTAGAGATGAAATATCGGTGGTTAAGCTGGTTGGCGGCACCACTGCATTCGCCCGTAGACCTTTTTTGTACTCTGGGCTCTATTATGGGTTTGGCGGGGCATTTATGGCTTTGATTATGGTCGAACTGGCGGTATTGTGGGTTCGTCAGCCCATCGATCAATTAATTACCCTGTACGGAAGCCATTTTGAATTTGTGGCACCGGGATTCTTCTTCGTTCTTGGGCTGTTTGGAATAGGCATAGGACTGGGATTAGCAGGTGCCTGGTTGTCGGTTCGCAAATACAGCTTTGATTGACCCAATAAATACCTCTATTCGGTGCTTTGTTCAGTGATCAAATGAACTTTTTTGCTGGTTAGCACTCTCTATACGTAAGTGCTAAAATTAACCCACAGGGGTCTTTGCGCGGAGGGTGAGTTTAACGCTGCGTGTGAAGATCTCGAATAAGTGCAAAGGTTAACTAATATGACGACTATGGAAATGCAACCCATCACCGCTATCGTACCGGGGAGTGATCTCAACGGGTATATTCATTCGATTGGCTCTACCCCTATGCTGAGCAAAGAGGAAGAGCAACAATTGGCTGAAGAACTATATTATGAAGGTAATGTAGAAGCAGCGCGTAGACTTGTTTTGGCTCACCTACGTTTCGTAGTGCATATTGCGCGGGGCTATAACGGTTATGGCTTGTCGCAGGCGGATCTGATCCAGGAAGGTAACGTCGGATTAATGAAAGCAGTCAAACGTTTTAATCCTGAAATCGGTGTGCGATTGGTCTCTTTCGCGGTGCACTGGATCAAAGCCGAAATCCATGAATTCATTCTTAAAAACTGGCGTATCGTCAAAGTAGCGACCACTAAAGCTCAGCGTAAACTGTTTTTTAATCTGCGCAGTGCTAAAAAACGACTGGGCTGGTTTAATAATGCTGAAGTCGAAGCGGTGGCTAAAGATCTCGGAGTTGAGCCCAAAGTTGTTCGCCAAATGGAAGGTCGGTTAAGCGCCTACGATGCCTCTTTTGATGGCAGTCCAGACGATGATGAAGAGCGCGTTAGCCAAGCTCCCGCTTATTATCTTGAAGATACCGAGGCGGATCCATTATTGTTGCTTGAAGCGAGTGATTGGGCAGAAAATAATAACCAGAATCTCGCGAGTGCCATGGCTCAGCTGGATGATCGAAGCCGCGATATTCTCGCAAAACGCTGGCTCTCAGAGAAAAAGCAAACGCTCCATGAATTAGCTAAACAATACAAAGTTTCCGCTGAGCGTATTCGTCAGCTGGAAAACAATGCGATGAAGAAATTACGGACTGCGTTAGAGGTTTAGTAGCAGCCCTATTATTAGCTGCTAGTCACTACATTTTTATACTTACGTTAATCGCTTAATAATAAACCGTCAGATTCATAGGATCTGGCGGTTTTTTTTATTGATGATGTTATATTTGACACCATTCGCTTAAGTTAGCCATCTCGTTCAATCTGCACTGTAAAATCTGCCTGTACATGAAACCCCAGACCATTTTATTCGTAGGCGCAATATTCGTCTTTATAGCCGTAGGCCTCGGAGCATTCGGCGCACATGGCCTCAAAACCATACTTACCGAAGCTCAGTTGAGCACATATCAAACAGCGGTGGAGTATCAGTTTTACCATGCATTGGCACTTTTGCTAGTGGCTATTATTAGTTTTCAATTCCCCGCTGCAACCGCGTTAAAATGGGTGGGCATACTTTTTATAACGGGGATTGTTCTGTTCTCCGGTAGCCTGTACTTATTGGTTTTTACCGCTACTAAAATATTAGGGGCGGTTACCCCGCTGGGTGGCTTAGCTTTTCTGGCGGGCTGGTTGCTTTTAAGCTTTGTCGCTTTGAAGCAATTAAAGTAAGCCACGCTCGAAATGAGCTACTAAGTGGCTATTAGAAGGTATCGAAGATGAATATTGTGTTAAATGGCGAACCTCAGCAATTTGACGAAAACATGTCGGTAGCAGCGTTAATTGATTTTATGGAGCTGACCGGCAAACGTATTGCGGTTGAAATTAATCTTGAAATCATTCCCGCCAGCGCACATGAAAATCATATGCTAAAAGAAGCGGATCAGGTTGAAGTGGTAGCCGCCATCGGTGGTGGGTAATCGGCGGTAGGTACCTTCCTTTTCCAGCTTCACAATTTATTCCTATCTCAATTTAAGTAGCGGAACCCTTAATGTCATCAATGCCATCAGAAAAAAATCAGGATATCCTGCGAATTGCCGGAGTGGAATTCAAATCACGTCTACTGGTTGGAACGGGTAAATACAAAGATCTTGAAGAAACGGGCTTGGCTACTACAGCCAGTGGTGCAGAAATCGTTACGGTTGCAATACGTCGCAGTAACATTGGCCAGAATCCTGACGAGCCTAATTTGCTGGATGTACTGTCACCGGATCAATACACTATTTTACCCAATACCGCTGGCTGTTATACCGCCGATGATGCGGTTCGTACCTGTCGGCTTGCCCGTGAATTATTGGGTGGCGCAAAGCTGGTCAAACTGGAAGTGCTCGGAGATAAAAAAACCCTTTATCCAGATGTCACCGACACATTAATCGCAGCACAAACTCTTGTTGATGATGGCTTCGATGTAATGGTATATACCAGCGACGACCCGCTGATCGCCAAACGCCTAGAGCAAATTGGCTGTGTGGCTGTAATGCCATTAGCTGCGCCGATTGGTTCAGGCCTTGGCATCCAAAACGCCTACAATATTCGCACAATTGTTGAAAATGCCGAAGTGCCTATTCTGGTAGATGCTGGTGTGGGAACCGCATCCGATGCGGCGATTGCGATGGAGTTAGGCTGCGACGGTGTGCTAATGAACACTGCAATTGCGGCGGCCAAAAACCCAATTTTAATGGCCGCAGCCATGAAGAAAGCGGTCGAAGCCGGGCGGGAAGCTTATCTGGCGGGGAGAATGCCCAAAAAACAGTATGCGAGCGCATCCTCACCCATTGATGGAACTTTTTTCTAGCCAAAAATTGTTCCGGTAACACTTTCAGCCGAATTTATTTATTCAGATAAAACCAGTCAAAACATATGCACGAACCGATCAAGCCTGCTTCAAATGATTCAGACAAACTTACTGAGAAAAAAAACCATCGAGCCATTCGTAGTTTTGTAATTAGAGCCAGTCGCATGAGCGACTCCCAAAGACAGGCTCGAATAGATTTGTGGCCACAATGGGGGCTGGAACTTGATGATGGTTTGCTAAACTGCCAAAACGTATTTGGCCGCGAAGCACCGCTGGTTTTTGAAATCGGATTCGGCATGGGTGACTCCCTGGCAACCATGGCACAAAACGAACCGGATAAAAATTTTATCGGAATCGAAGTGCACCCACCGGGGGTTGCCAACCTACTTAAACTGATTGAGATCAACAACATTTCCAACCTGCGCGTTTACAATGCCGATGTGATGGAGGTGCTCGCACAATGTATTGGCCTGAAAGAGATAGACCGGGTTCAAATCTATTTCCCCGATCCGTGGCCCAAGAAACGGCATCATAAACGGCGTTTAATACAGCCTGATTTTTTGGAGTTATTAAAGCCGAGGATGAAATCGTCGGCGCTATTACATGTGGCAACTGACTGGGAAGATTACGCCGAACAAACGCTAGAGCTGTTAAACGAAACAGAGGGATTAACGAATTCAGTTTCCGATAGCTTCGTGCCTCGCCCTGACTACAGGCCACTGACCAAATTTGAAAAACGCGGCATGGGTTTGGGGCACAGTATTTATGACCTTGTTTTTGTATTGGAATAAGCTTCAGTGAATTCTGTGTAGTTCACTGTGTAAATAGAAATCACCTCTACATTTTCGATCATATAAAAATCGTGTAAGCCGAAGCTTATCGAATCTCGAATCAAGACTTCCTCACTGAAGTTATTCTCTAATAGAGGCGTCACAAAATGCCTTCCACCATTGATCAACTCAAAGCGCTACTTGGATCCAATCATGTTTTAACAGGGGAAGACGCCAACCGCGCGCCGGCTGGTATCGTCAAGCCTGGTGAGCAACGTCATGAGCAGGTTATTGTTCGTCCCTCTTCTACCGAAGAAGTATCCGAGGTTCTGAAAATATGTCACGCCGCAGGCCAGTCTGTAGTGCCGCAGGGAGGCATGACCGGGTTGGTGAACGGCGCTGAAATTATCGATGACGAAATTGCGCTTTCACTTGAACGCATGAACGTCATTGAAGAGATCGATACGATCAACGCGACGATGACGGTGCAGGCCGGTGTCGTTTTGCAAGTTATTCAGGAGCAGGCAGAACAATCTGGCCTGTTTTTTCCGATGGATCTCGGTGCCCGTGGTTCGGCAACCATTGGAGGCAATGTTTCCACCAATGCGGGCGGCAATCGAGTGATCCGATACGGTATGACTCGAGCATTGGTGCTAGGCCTCGAGGTTGTTTTAGCGGATGGCACCGTGGTTTCATCGCTGGGTAAAGTGATCAAGGACAACAGCGGCTACGATTTAAAACAACTGTTTATTGGCGCTGAGGGTACTCTGGGTATCGTTACGCGAGTGGTGTTAAAGCTCAGCCCACTTCCTACCACTCAGGGTATGGCCTTTGTTGCATTCGAAGGTTTCAGGGAAATGGCGGATTTCCTCACCTACGCCAAGCAGGCATTGGCTGGAAACCTCAGTGCTTTTGAGGTGTTATGGCGCGACTATTATCGGTTTCTTACCGGTGACGACATGGTACATCGTCAATGGCTTGATTACGATTTCCCCTATTACGCGCTGGTCGAATCGACCGGCAGCCATGCAGATACCGATCACGATCAATTTGTTGATACGCTTGCTGTGGCACTGGATAAAAAACTGATCTGTGATGCGGTGATTACCAGGTCGCAGGGGGAGCGTAACGCATTGTGGGCAATGCGAGACGACGTACAAAGCCTCGTTAAACTCTGGCCCCTAACCGGTTATGACATCAGCTTGTCGATTGACAAAATGGAGAACTGCATCGAGGAGCTGGAACAAGCGCTGCGGCAACACTGGTCAGAATCGATTTGTATGGCCTTGGGTCATTTAGGAGATGGCAACTTGCACATTGTCGCCACCTTACAAAGCGAGGAATCTGCGGAGCGTGATGCCGTTGACCGCATTGTTTATAACCTTATCAAAAAATATGGTGGTTCTATCTCCGCAGAACACGGCATTGGGTTACAAAAAAAACCATACCTCTCCTGTTGTCGAAGTGGGTCAGAAGTGGCTCTTATGAAAACCATTCGGCTGGCCCTGGATCCAAAGGGGATACTGAATCCTGGAAAGCTGTTTTAATCCTGCTGGCTTCACATTTCGTTAGCCAACGCCGAACACTTGATTGTTAGGGTATCGGTGGCAGCCTAACAGTCCAGGCTACCAATAAATTGAACGGCAGCTTCCAGTACCGGTTCCGGTGTATCCAGGTGGGGATAGTGGGTGGAATCGGTTATTTCCAGAGTTTCGTGGCGGCTGCTTAAGCAGCGATTGGTTATCTCCAGATTGTGCAAGTAGCCGTAGTTGTCCGCAGTGCCGTAGATATCTAACATCGGGCAGGTAATTTTACTTAATTGTGGTGAATAGTCCGGCTGGAAGTTACCGAGGGTTGAAGAAGGGGTCGACCAGCCGCGAAATAGAATGTCGGTATTTTCACCGTGGAATTTCATCAGCCCATCCCTCAGTTTTCCGTTTTCGAAGGCTGCAATCGCTTTTTCCAGCCCAGCTTTGGTATCACCCGCCGCGGTTAGCTGCGGTGCAATGACCACCGCGCCACAAACGGTTTCTTGATGAATGCTAGCTGCAATCAGTGAGATGCCACCGCCAAAGCTATGGCCCACCAGTATCACTTTGCCAACACTAAAGTGTTTAAAAATATCTTTAAGTGGCTGATCAGCCTCGACGGCGCGGGCATCACCCTCCCGTGGTAGCACCAGCATATCTGACTTACCGTGTCCCCAGCGTTCATAGACAATTCCCGAAAGCCCGGTTTGCTCACAGAGCTGCATCGGAAACTCGCGCCACATAGCAATGCAATCCAGCCCACCGTGAATAAATAACAGGGTTGGTTTGTTGTTATCGATCTCGCCAATTAACTGCGTGTTGATACGATGTCCATTGGCCTGGATAAACTGTTCCTGGGTTTTCATTCGCACGGTTCCTTTTGTTCCTGGTTCCTAAAAATGAGTATTGAATACTAACAGATGGGGGTTCATTTTATTCTGACCACTCATTGGGATCTACATAAGAAGCTATATAAAGAGTTGTAACAAATCATCCAGATACTGGCTGCCTTTTTGTGTCGGGCACAGTTTGCTGTTACTAGCCTCAATTAAGCCACGTTTAGTGGCTACAGCGAGGGGCTCTGCAATATGGGCTAGTGGCAGTCCGGTTCGCTGCTCGAATAGTACGCTGTCCACACCCTCACGCAATCTAAAGGCATTCATTAGAAATTCGATCGGCAGCTCATCTGCGGGCACTACATGTTGGCCTGCTCGATATGGTTTGGATTGATCAAGGTAAGCATTGGGTTGTTTATGTTTGTGGCAACGTAGGATATGTGGTTTTCCCGTAATCTCGCTGGTGACGGTGATTTTGCTGTGGGCGCCAGCACCGATCCCCAGGTAATCACCAAACTGCCAGTAATTAATATTGTGTTTGCAGCGGCTAGTAGGTTTGCTATATGCGGAAATTTCGTATGGTTGAAAACCATTTTTAGCCAGGTGTTCAAACCCTGTTTCCTGAATCTGCCAGAGTTTATCCTCAACGGGTAAGATCGGCGGGAACTTATGAAACTCAGTATTTTTCTCGATGGTGAGTTGATACCAGGACAGGTGGCTGGGGTTGAGTTGTGTTGCTATGGTCAAGTCTTTCAATGCTTGTTGGTGGGTTTGGCCAGGCAGGCCGTGCATCAGGTCTATGTTGAGTTGCTTAAAACCAGCTTGATGCGCACCTTCGATGGCTGCTATGGCTTGGTCACCACTATGAATTCGACCGAGCTGCTGCAAATGTTCATGGTTAAAGCTTTGTACCCCGATGGATAAACGATTAATACCGCCTTGATAAAAAGCGCTGAATTTATCCGCCTCAAAGGTTCCGGGGTTGGCTTCCAGTGTGATCTCGGTTGTTGCGGGCAGTTCTACGAGTTGTTTTATCCCCTCTAATAGCTGTGCAATCGCATCGCCGGATAATAGACTGGGTGTGCCGCCGCCAAAGAAAATTGAGTGTAGCGGGCGATTTTGAACCCACTGCAAATCCTGCTCTAAATCTTCAAGCAGGGCCGCGATATAGGCTGCTTCAGGGATTTTATCGTCACCTGATTGATTGGCAACGTGGGAATTGAAGTCGCAGTAGGGGCATTTTCTAATGCACCAGGGAATATGAATATAAAGGCTTAGTGGCAGCAACTGCTCGACGCTGTGCTGGTTTGGGGTGCAAGCGCGAGTGCTTGTTCTATTTGTGGGATCAGTTCACGCATCGCTTTGCCGCGGTGGCTGATCTCATTCTTCTTCTCTTTACTGAGTTGGGCTGCACTGCAATCCAGTTCGGGAACATAAAAAATTGGATCATAGCCAAAGCCCGAATCTCCCTGGGGCGACTCAAGGATTTCACCGCGCCAGATTCCCTGGCAGATCAGTGGTGATGGGTCCATTGGGCTGCGTAGAAAAACCAGCACACAAATATAGTATGCGCTGCGCTGCCCGGCAGGTAGATCTTCCATCGCCAATAGAAGTTTTTCATAATTATTTTGATCGGTGGTGTTGGCGCCGCCAAACCGTGCGGAATAAATGCCCGGTGCGCCGTTGAGCGCATCCACAACTAATCCTGAATCATCGGCAATGGCTGGCATACCAGAACAGCGGGCAGCATTTCGTGCCTTGATCAGGGCGTTTTCAACGAAGGTATGTCCCGTTTCCGCGACATCGGGTACCGAGAGATTTTGCTGGCCGATAATACTGATGTCGTGATGTCCAGCAAACAGTTGCTGGAATTCATCGATCTTGCCCTGGTTGCTGCTGGCGATAATAATATTTTTCATGCGGTTAATTTGCCTTGTTCTCGTGGAACGTTCTCAACGAAATCTATCTCTTTGGTTCAAAATAGAGTTGTTGGCTGAAGCTTAGTTTCCGAACCGGTTGTGAGGTATCGGGTTGAAATGTGAGATCAAATTTTAAGGTTTCTCGGTCAGTAAATCGCAGGTTGGCGAGATAATAGATCGCATCGCCCTCGACCACACGTTTGAAATCAAGGGTTTGTTTTTGCTGGGCGAGGTTAGTAAAACTACCACGAACCGCTGCACTCACGGCTTTGTTTGGACCCTGGGTAGCGGTTTTTAATACGCTGATATTCAATACTGCTCTGTTGCGTGCACGCTCCAGTTCGTAGTGCTGCGCGATTTCAGACTGCAACAATTCGCTACTAAAGACGATGTAGTGAATTTGGTAGTCACCAAAGGTCTCAAATTGTTCGGCCTGTGCTGAGTTGATCAATGGGAGCAATACACACGTCAAGATCCACTTTGAGTAGTTGAATTTTTTCATCGCGTTAACCTGTAGATTGCAATTTCACTGAGTAGGTTCGGGTAAAGTCTCATCCATCGGGAGCTATTGTGATTGTGATCCACGACACGATGGTCGAGGATTTGATAGTTCTTATCCCTACAGAGCTGCTCGAAATCACGGATGGTACAAAAATGGATGTTGGGGGTGTTGTACCAGTTGTAGGGTAGAAAATCAGACACGGGCATGGTGCCCTTGCCGGCCAGGGCTAGTCTGCAGCGCCAATAACCAAAGTTTGGAAAGGTCACCACAACCTGTTTTCCAATCCGTAACATCTCTGCAAGAACGTGATCCGGGCGACGAACTGCCTGCAGCGCTAGTGACATAATGACGGTATCAAAGCTGTTGTCACGGAAGTTTGATAGACCATGGTCAAGATTTTGTTCGACCACGTTAACACCCTTGCGGATGCACTCGGTGATCTCAGGTTGGTCGATTTCGATGCCCAGGCCATAGATATTTTTCTGTTGCTTTAGCTGTTGTAGAAGGCTGCCGTCCCCGCAACCAAGGTCGAGTATACGGGCATTCTGGTTGACCCATTGCTGGATAATGGCTTGATCAGGTCTCATTTTGCGGAAACCTCCGTGGCAACATTTTGCATATAGGCAGTAAATAACTCCTGGTATCGGGCAATCGGTAACAGGAATGCATCGTGTCCCTGGGATGCTTCGATCTCTGCGTAGGCAACGTCTCTGCCCGCCTCGACCAGCGCGTCGACGATTTCGACGGAACGTTCTGGTGAGAAGCGCCAATCGGTGGTGAAGGAAACCAACAAAAATTTACATTCGGTCTTAGCCATTGCGGCACCCAGATCACCGGAAAAATCTTCAGTAATATCAAAATAATCCAGTGCGCGGGTCATCAGCAAATAGGTGTTCGCATCGAAGCTTTCTGAAAATACTTCGCCCTGGTAACGCAGGTAACTTTCAACCTGAAACTGTGCGCCGTAATCATAATTGATGTGTTCAGTGCGCAGTTCGCGGCCAAATTTACTACCCATTGCATCGTCGGAAAGGTAAGTGATGTGGCCGACCATTCGAGCCAGTGATACGCCGGTGCGGGGTAGGGTGTTCTTTTCCAGATAGTGACCATCGTGAAATTCAGGATCACTTAAAATTGCCTGCCGTGCGACTTCGTTAAAGGCGATATTCTGCGCCGAAAGCCGCGGTGCTGCGGCAATCACTACTGCGTGGCGGATACGGTCGGGCAGATCCACAGCCCATTGCAGGGCTTGCATGCCCCCAAGGCTGCCGCCAATAACCGCAGCCCATTGTTGAATGCCTAGGCGATCAGCCAATCGAGCCTGGCTATGCATCCAGTCCCGGGTGGTGACCAGCGGGAAATCCGGGCCGTAATATTTGCCGGTTTCGGCATTCATGGAGGTTGGCCCGGTGCTCCCGTGGCAACCACCTAAATTATTCGGTGAGACCACAAAAAAATGATTGGTGTCGATCGCTTTTCCAGGCCCGATATATTGATCCCACCAACCGGGCTTTTTGTCATCCATCGAATGATAGCCCGCCGCATGATGGCTACCGCTAAGGGCGTGACATATCAAAATAGCATTGGATGCCTCGCTGTTGAGCTCGCCATAGGTTTCGTAAACCAGCTCGTATTGTGTCAGCGTGCGGCCGCAGGAGAGCTGCAATGGCTGATCAAAGAAGAGGGTTTGCGGCACGACAATACCTACAGAGTTGTCGGGGATGGTTTCGGGCATTGGTTAGATCATTCAAAAGGGGTGACAATAAGACCGGCCAGTCTAGTGATTGCACACAGTTCAGGCAAGAGTAATTAGAGCAGGCTCAAAAGTGTCGGCGTTCAGCTAGGATACCAGGCCGTTTTTAACGGTTTTTAGCTCCGGAATTGATGTTGGAATCCGGGTCGGATTTTTAATTAAAATTCGCTTGTTTCGATGGGTTTGACCGCTGATGATCTGGATGCTTTTCTTGGGCACCTTAAACTGTTTGGCGAGAAATTGAATCAGATACAGGTTCGCTTTGTTGTCAACTGGCGGCGCTTGAATCCGGATTTTTAGCAGGTCGCCCTGTATCCCGACGAATTCATCCTTTGATGCGCGGGGCTGAAGTCGACAGGACAGCAGTAAGTTCTGATCCTGCCATTGAAAGAACCCCATCAGTTTAGTCGTCGGAGCAGTGGTTGAGCTCTCGAAGAAATGGTTTCGCTACAGTCCCATGATCAGGCCGCGAGGAACCTGAAACATGATTGCCAGGTTACGTACCACAAGTATTTCCAGCAGGTTAATTGCGATAAATACGAAAATGGGTGAAAGATCCAAGCCGCCAATGGGTGGGATTAAGCGTTGAACCGGCCGCATGATTGGATCGGTAATTTGTCGCAGTAAATCTACCACAGGATTTCGGCTTTGGGGGGCAACCCAGCTCAGTATGATCATGATGATGACTGCAAAAAAAGCGATATTAAGAAGCAACGAAGCAAAACCTACAATCGACCACAGTAGTGGTTGCAGCAGATTGGGCATGGTCCAGCCGGCAATCAAAATGATCAGATAAATCCCGGCGGTTTGAACCAGTAGAGCCAGTACAATTGAGGCCAGGTCGATTCCACCGTAGCCTGGGATCACGCGGCGAAGGGGTTTGAGTAATGGGTCCGTGACTTTGACAAAGAACTGACTGACGGGATTATAAAAGTCGGCCCGTACAAGCTGCAGCACAAAACGAATGACGACAGCCATCAGGTATAGATTAAAAAGCGTCTGAACCAGGTAAATACCGGCCTGTGATAGCGGCTGACCCATGGTGGAATCCTTATAAGGTAGATGATTGGTGAGATTATAAGATGATTTTGTCAGCTTAGAAAATTTCTTGAATATCAATATTGAGGCAATGCTCAGTCCAAAGGTAAAGCACCCGTGTCATGAATTAGGTTAAAATGCCCATCATTGCGCACCTCAGTTTTAATTTTTCTTTATTGCCCAGTAGCTGCCATTTTCTGATTTATGGATATTCTGTCAAACCCAAATAACCCTTTGCAGTTGTCGATGGCACCCTTTGAGCTACATTCCTGGATAACAGATAACGGTTCACTAACCCAAAAATTAGTTGCCGCGAGTGATGGAGAGTTTGAGGTACGGGTGCTGCAAGAAAAATGGCAGGTTGTTCGTGACGCGGAAGAACGCAAATTGCTCGGGCTGGATAGCGATGATGAAGCGCTCGTAAGAGAGGTGGCTCTTTGTTGTTTCGGTTCGCCCTGGGTTTACGCAAGAAGTGTATTGCCCGCCACGACGTTGGTCGGCCCCGAAAAACAATTGCAATTTTTAGATAATAAACCACTCGGGGCTTTGTTGTTTACGCACCCCGATATGCGACGAGGATCGATTCACCTTTCACGCTTGAGCGCTGAAATAGTGAATCAACGACTTGGTGCAGCGTTTTGTGAGGGATTGACTGAACCTGTTTGGGGACGCGCATCGCTGTTTTTTTTGTCGGATAAACCATTGCTGGTGAGTGAGTATTTCTTGCCAGTGGTGTATCGAACACTAAGCAGGCCATGATAGCGTTATAGCTTATAGATCTAAGCTGAGTTATATCTGGCTCGACGCTGTCATCTCAAGTATTATCGCGCGTTGTTTTATTTATGATCAATCCAATAAATTACCAGGCGATGAACGTTGTTGAGCCATGAGTACTGAATACCCAGAATCGGCGAAAGCGATACCTGTTGAGGTGTTGGAAAGCATAGGCGATGTTGTAGTCACCTTTGATCCTCAGGGGCAGCTAAACGCCTGTAGTCCAGCTGCAATAGCGTTATTGGGCCTGGGTCGTTCTGAGCGCAGGGGCGTCAACATTGTTGATATCCTTACGACTGCAGAAGGCCCGGTAGATATACCATTGCTTTGTAATGCTGAACAAACTTTGCAGCTAAACGTTCTGGATTGTGAGCAGCGCTGGATACCCATGGAAGTGGCGATTACACCCATGCAGCGCGGTGGCATGCAGTGGTATGTCGCATTGCTTCGGCAAGATGTGGCGCACGCCGAATTTTCACCCGAGTTAAATTCCTTCAGTAAGTTAATATCCCGTACCTTTGACCAGGTGGAAGATGCCATCGTTATTCTCTCTCCTGATGGTGAGCTGAACTATGTGAATGCCAGTGCCCGTCAGTGGATTTTCGAAGATGCGGAGACAATGAAGGGTTGGGCATCTGGTAAACTGGCTTCTACCATTGAGGATGAGTTTGGTGAACCTATTTTTGATTTCTTCGAATTTATCCAGAAGAAATTAGCACTTGGTCAAATGGTATTTAAGGCGACGGTTACCAATCGGTTTGGAACGGAGCGGCGAGTTTCTGCTCAGCTGATTGCCCAGTATCCGGAGAACTATGGCTTTGGGCAAGTTGTTCTGGTATTGAAAGATATTACCCGCGCATTTGAATTTTCACACCTTCTTAGTTACCAGGCCACCCACGATGCGTTGACCGGTTGTTACAATCGCAAAGCACTTGAATCTGAAATACGCGCTTTTTTATTGACCGGCTCAGAGCAAGAGCCAGGCACCCTGAGTCTGCTTCGCTTTGATCAGTTGGATCTCATTATTAATGACTGTGGTTACGCTGCTGAGACGGAGGTTTTGTGTCAGCTGAAGGCGTTAATTCAGCCTTATGTTACCGACACCGATCTATTAGCTCGGCTGCGTGCTGGTGAATTTGGACTAATTTTCCACAACAGCTTACCGGAGCAAACTCAGGCGGTTATTGAGGACCTCGTGGAGCAGGTACGAAAGTATCGCTTTCAGTATCAGGGTGTCGATTATGGTGTGGGTGTAAATGCCGGCATTGTTCCTATTATTCCTAATTCGGATTCCCTGGATGGGGTAATGATGAGCGCTTCATCCTCCCTTCAGTTGGCGCAGGAACAGGGCCGAAATCAGGTTTGTCGGTATGGCTCAAAATCGGAAGCTGAGGGGCAACTCAGTGATCGTGGCTGGCTGGTGAAAATTCAAAGTGCGCTGGACGCGGATCGGTTGAGGGTTTTTTGTCAGCAGATCAGCCCTCTGGGAGCAAACGGTGAGCATCATTATGAAATATTGGTGCGCATGGTCAGCGAAGAGGGAGAGCTCATTCCCCCTGATGATTTTATCGGTGCTGCCGAACGTTATGGCTGGATCCGTGATATCGAATATTGGGTGATTGAGGAAACTTGCCTGTTGCTGCAATTACTGGCAGCAAAAAGCCCCGGTGATCGTTGGCACTTTTTTATCAACCTTTCAGGTAGCTCGATCGGCGATAAAAAACTTGAAGAGTTTATCGCTGAGCAGCTAATGCGGTTGAAGGATACCGGCAGTCGACTTTCATTTGAGATCACAGAGACCTCGGCGATCACCGATTTTGAAAAAGCGGCCCAGTTTATGTGGAACCTAAAGGCAGTGGGTTGTACGTTTTCGCTCGATGACTTTGGTAGTGGGTTGTCGTCGTTTTCTTACCTTCAACGGCTGCCGGTGGACTACATCAAGATCGATGGTGAATTTATCCGCGATATCGCCGGTAATAAAATGCATCAAGTGATTGTTGAGTCGATTGTACATATTGCCCGTAAGGCAAATATGAAAACGATTGCCGAGTATGTGCAGACCCAGGAAGTGCTCGACTTGTTATCGGATATCGGGCTCGATTATGCCCAGGGTTCAGCGATTGGCATGCCGCGGCCATTAAAAAGTTTACTCAGCGGAACCGCTAATTAGCGTTCTGGAGTTCGGTCGCGCGGTTAAGGGTGAATTCAGATTGATCGGTACTCTTAGAAATTTCATCGAGCCAGCCAGCATACGAACCCGTTAGATCGCGCAGCCGAATATTTTCAAAATAATGATCTCTCATTTGATGGATAAATCGTAGCGTTTTGAATCCGTCAAACCAGTATGAGGCCTGTTTCTGAAAAGCTAGCTGGGTAGAGCATTGCTTGAAACCATGGGTTAGAAAAGCATCCAGCTTCAGCGATGTTAAAACCACCGCCAGACGTTCAGATTGATGGGCGGCAAAATCATGCGGAAATGATTCGACCTCAGCATTTCCCCCTGCATCATCATCCAATTTTTCAATCAGCATCCTAAATGTGGCCTGCAAGCCGTGTTGTTGGTAATAGGCGCGAGCATGCCAGAGCGGAACCACCAGGTTTTGCCACCTGGCCAGATCCATAAAGGTACAGGGGTGGTAAAAAAGGTATTGCTCCTGCGGTTGCTCCAATGATCTGATGTTGTTTAGAGCAGGCCCGGTACCAAAAGGTGCTCGTGCCGAAAGCCTTGCTTCGATTCGAACTGTCGGCTCCTTCAATGTGTGAATAGAGCCCACCTTGGCTAATTTGTTGAGTAGATAAAAATCCTCGGCCGCATTACGCTTTGGAAAGCCACGAACCTCGGCATAGCGGTTGGCATCGACGCACATTAAACTTCCTATGGTATGAAACCCGTAGTGCGAACCGCACCATTGCAATGCTGCTACATAGTACCGAAGCTTGAATTCGTACAGGTCAATGAGCGGTTGTATGGTAGGGTCAGAGCACCGATGTTGAAACGGGTAGATCAAGGCAGAGCTGTCTGGATGAGCCTGTGAAGACTGGAAATATCCCTTGGGCAGCTCGACGTCAGCATCTGTGGAGTGGAACCAGCGGCTCGTGATTTTTCCGTCGTGGATGAGCCTGCACGCAATATCAGCGCCGATTTTTCTGGCTAGTCCCACACCTTGATGTTGAGGTATTTGTCTGTTTTCGGAAAAACGGTCAATGACCAATAGGGCATTGTCGGTATGGGGTAGTGCGTAGAGTTGGGTTTGTTTATCAGAGCCCCAAATAATTGGATAAAGCGCCTGCAGGTCATTCCATAACAACGAATCATTTCCCGTACCGCTTAGGGAATCAGGACTATTGATGATCAATATGACCAGAACCGCTCCCTTGCTTTCTTGAAAATTTAGTAGTTTCAGAACCGAATTGATCGGTTCATCATGACTGGGGACTACTAAAACATGCTGGTACTGACGCGGGAAATCGCTGAATTTTTGGGCTTCCGGCTCGCAATAGTGTTTGAGGTATTTCTTAAGTGACAAGGCAGTGTGTCGGAAAGCTGCTGACTCAGTGCAGCGCGGCCCGCGCCGGTAATTCTGCAACAACACTGGCTTCTATATTGAGAAGTTCCTCAAGTCTCTGTTCAACATCTGCAACGGGCAGGTATTGTTTAGCCAGGTTAATAAACAGATCCTGATGGCGTCTTTCCGATTTGTGAATGGCGATATAAAACTCCTTTAGCGGGCCGTTGTCCAACGCGTCGCCGATCAATCCAAAACGCTCGGCACCGCGGGCCTCAACAATACTTGCGATCAGTAGTTGATCAAGCATGTATTCATCCCTGCCTTTGCGAATCGATTTTCTAAATTGATTGATATAGGGATCTTTGCTATCAGTGCCCAGAACCAGGTTACGTTTGTGGATCAGCTTGGTGACTTCGCGAAAATGGTTTAACTCCTCGATTGCGAGCTCCGTCATCGCTTTGACCAGTTCAGTACGATCCGGATAGTGGGAGAGCAAATTCACCGCCATGCCCGATGCTTTTTTTTCGCAGGATGCATGGTCTAGCAGGAAGCTATCGAAATCCTCCAGTACTGCTTCTGTCCACGAAAGAGGTGTTGCATATTTCAGATTGAATGCCATGTTACTGCCGGGAGAAGGGTCGAAAGGTGGGTAATTATAGAGCGAATGATCGCCGCTGGCACCTCTCAGTTTTCAGAGGGTGCCAGCGCTACAAAGCGGTATGTTGAGACCTATTTAACCTTCGCTGATCCAGGTACCGAGTACCCCTCTTCATTTCGAATGGCTTCGAGATGATCACGAATATACTCAATGCTCATATGATCCGCATCGGTTACTCCCTGGGTTTCCGCCACGAACACTCGTGCGACGTGTCCCGAGGCTGCGGCATAGATTTCGCCACTGACTTCACTGCTTTCATGACAAAGGTAAGCCACGATAGGTGAGACCAGCGCCGGGTCCATGCCATCGGCTCGATCACCCAGCAGATCAACGGTCATCCGAGTTTTTGCGCCGGGCGCAAGGGTATTTACCTTAATGTTGTATTTGGCACCTTCAATGGCCAGGGTGTTGCTGAGTCCAACAATACCCATTTTCGCTGCTGAGTAGTTGGCCTGACCAAAGTTGCCGTATAAACCGGATGATGATGAAGTGTTGATGATACGGCCGTAGTTTTGCTCCCGCATGATCTCCCATGCCGCGTGGGTAGGCCAGACACAACCCTTCAAATGAACGTCAATTACGGGATCAAATAGCTCGGGCGTCATATTGCGAAAGGATTTGTCCCGCAGGATTCCAGCGTTATTGACGATAATATGGATGCCACCGAAGCTATCCGTTGCTGTTTTGACCATTGCGATGCCGCCGGCCTGGGTCGCTACGGTATTGGAATCCGCTACGGCTTCGCCACCGGCCGCTTTAATCTCTGCTACTACTTCTTCTGCAGGGCTTAGGGACGAGCCGGTTCCATCTACACTTCCGCCCAGATCGTTTACCACGACCTTTGCTCCCCTTGAAGCCAGCAAGAGTGCGTGGGCGCGTCCTAGTCCGCCACCGGCTCCCGTGACGATAGCGACTTTTCCATCAAATCTTAGCTCTGACATATTGCTCTCCATTTATTATTATTTATTTTGGTATCAATCATCGAACAGCGGGTCGCAATTTTTAGCTCAATGTATGCAATAATTCAGGTATTTTGCAGATAGTGAGACCGTTATCGTGAATGGCAACGTGCTGTCGCAGGTTATATTCCTTGTTTTAATTGCAGCCTTCAAGTCGTGGCGTAGTTTTTATCCCCTGGCAGTGACGGTTTAGTCTGGCCAAATATTGATTAGGAGCTATATTTGTAGGAGGGTTCAGTGATCGGTATGCCATTGTTTTGACTAAATTTTATGCCTGTTCAAGAGTCCCGCGAAATAGTTACTGATCATTGGGGGGAATTGTTGCTCGTTTTTTTGTTATACAGCTTGATTAATCTACAGGCCGCGGTGCCCAGCCTTGTCGTAGAGCAAAGTGATTTTAGCGCTGATCTGTCGCCATATGTCGAGGTCTACGAAGACCCGTCCGCGAGCCTGACGGTATCCGAGGTGAGCGAAAAGTATAAGTCTGGGCAATTTTTCAGACCAGAAAACGGTCGTCTGTCCTTTGGTTTGAGTTCGTCTACCTATTGGTTTCGTTTTGCAGTAGATGCAAGAATTCAGAGTGATTATCCAATGCTGCTGGATGTGGGCAACCGGTTACTTCAAAAGGCGCAATTATATAAAGTTAAGCAAGGCGAACAGACTACATTCCAAATGATGAAGGGCCCACCCGCCGGGCGCAACGTTGCCTTTGGGTTGGACCCAATCCGTGCGCCGACTACTTACTATATTGAAGTTCGCAGTGATGCGCCTCTTCGCACGCCTCTCACTTTGAGTTCGCCAGCTCAATATCGCAGCAAAATCATCGCAGAGTATCTGGTGCTGGGGGTGTTCTACGGTATATGTTTTGGGTTGGGGATCTTTAACCTCTTCCTGTATCTGTCTACCCGTGAAAAGAGCTATTTAAGTTACGTTCTGTTTGTGGCTAGTACCTTTGCCTACAATTTGACGGTTGATGGATTTGTCACTATCAAGTGGCTGGATGCGCGATTTACTGTGGTCACGTTGATTGCCTTACAAGTGAGTGCAATTGCGCAGTTGGTCAGAAATTTCTTTGAACTTCACAGTCAAGACCCCTGGCTAGACCACCTGTGTAGAGCCACCTCTATCGGTGCGTTGTTAATGATACCGTTGGCATGGGTTTTTGGCGCGGATGCCTTTATCGGGCCGGTCCATATTTTCCTTCTTCCGGCTGGTCTGTTGTTATTGTTGGTAAGCCTAAAGCGGCTTAGGGCTGGCTTTAAACCGGCTATTTACTTTCTGGTAGCGTGGTTAGGCCTGATCGCTATTGTTATTGCTTTAACCCTTGATGTTCTGGGAGTTATTAGTTTTGAGTACTCTGCCTATGGATTAAAGATAGGTATTTTGTCGCAGCTTCTACTGTTCTCGTTCGCTTTAGGAGGGCGCCTGAATGATTTAAATAAAACCCTGGGGGGGGAGATAAAGCAACGAACAGCGAACGAACTAGCACTACGGGAAAGTGAAAAACGCTGGAGAGGCCTTAGTGAAGCAGCATTTGAAGGGATTCTGATTTTTGAGAATGGAGTGATCAAAGAAATTAACCACTCTATGCGAGATATGATAGGTGGTTTTTCGGCTTCTCTGATCGGCAGTGATGGTGTGCAATTATTGGCGCCAGAGTGTGTGACTACTGCTCAAGACTGGGTTGCAGCCGGTGCTTCTGAACCGATAGAGCTGCAATTGCGCCGGCAGGATGGAACTCAGTTTTACGTAGAGCTGAATATACGCACCGACCTAGCGGATGGAGAAGGTGGGGCTGGTATACAGGTAGTAGTGGTTCGAGATGTCACGCAACAAAAATCCCATGAAGATAAGTTGAGGAAAATGGCTCAATACGACGCACTGACCAGCTTGCCAAATAGAGTGCTGTTTAATGAAAGGCTGGGTCACGCAGTCACTGCCGCTAAGCGAAAGGACAAACAACATGCGGTACTGTTTATCGATCTGGATCGTTTCAAAAACGTTAATGACTCTTTGGGTCATTCGGTTGGGGATGAGCTCCTGGTAGAGGTTGCACAGCGGCTGGAATATGGGACTCGCCCGGAAGATACGGTGGCGCGTCTTGGCGGTGATGAATTTGCAATATTGCTGGAAGATATTGATGCACCGCGGGTCGCCGCAAAGGTGGCTCAAAAAATTATTGATCAGCTTATGGAACCCGTGTCGGTTGCCGGACATCAGCTTGTTACGACCCCAAGCATTGGGATAGCGCTCTACCCTGATAATGGGACTGGTGTTGGGGGGCTCCTTCGAAATGCCGACACCGCGATGTACCGCGCCAAAGCTAATGGTCGCAACTGTTACCAGTTCTTTACACGGGATATGGATAACCAGATGTTGCAAAGGCTGAAGCTTGAATCCGATATACGGCATGCGCTTCAATTCCGCCAGTTTATTTTGCACTTTCAGCCGCAAATCTGCTTTCGTTCAGGGCAGGTGATTGGTGCCGAAGCGCTGGTACGTTGGGATGCAGGACTGAATGGAATACGATTTCCCGGTGAATTTATTGGTGTGGCTGAAGAGACAGGGTTGATAGTGCCCCTTGGTGAGCAGGTTATAGAAATGGCCTGTGAACAACTGGCGTTGTGGAATCGACAAGGAATACATTTGCCCCATTTGGCGATTAACCTCTCAAGTAAGCAATTTTGCTACGCGAATATCATTCCGTCGATTGAGGCAATCTTGGAGCGGACCGGTGTGCCGGGAAACCAACTACTCCTTGAAATTACCGAAGCTGCCATGATGGATGATGAAAAACGCGCCATTGGTGTGATGAACAAGCTTAAGGGTATGGGAATCCAGCTGGCGATTGACGATTTTGGTACGGGTTATTCTTCTCTTAGTTATTTGAAAAATTTTCCCCTGGATGAACTGAAAATCGATCGATCATTTATTCATGAAATGGTCGAAAATGAAGCAGATCGTCGTATCGTGGCATCTATTGTTGACCTTGCAAAACACCTTGATTTACGGGTTATCGCCGAAGGTATTGAAACGTTGAGCCAGGCAGAACTGCTCTCATCCATGAATTGTGAAAATATGCAGGGATACCTGTTTTCGAGGCCGATAGCCCCTGACCAATTTACCGAGCTCGTGCAGGAGCGCCGAGCGGATCATGAGAGCAGGCAATCGTCCTAGCCGAGGAGATCATGGCTACTGTTGTTACCGCAGTGTTCCCACCGATAGCTATCTGCTAACCTGTGCACTTTTTGATGCTTGCAGGCCTAAATGAGTTCTCCTACCTCTTCCAAATCTACGACCGATCCTACATCCAAACCCAATTCATCTGAATATCCGCGGGCTGCGGGTCTTTTTCGACGGCTGGCCGCGATGCTCTATGACGGCTTGTTGGTTACGGGAATTATGTTGTTTGGTACCTTGCTTGTAATTTTGGTGAAGTCAGCCATTGTTGGAGGAGAGGTTCAGGCTTTACCCAGTGCCGGAGTCGCAGGATGGCTTTTTCAGGGGTATTTGGTTGCGATTCTATTTGGGTTTTTTATTCTGTTTTGGATTCGCTCAGGACGAACGCTTGGTATGCAGGTTTGGCACCTTCATATCGAAGATGAGCAGGGTGGGCCGATTACGGTTCAACAGGCTTTCAAACGTTTACTGGGCGCTCTGTTGTCAGCATCGGTTCTTGGCCTGGGTTATCTATGGATCCTGTTCGATACTGATCGGTGCGCGTGGCATGACCGCTTGTCGGGGACTCGTATTAAATGGGTTCCGAAGAAGAAAAAGCCTAAGGGGAAATAGATATCGAGCTTTCTCAGGCTTGATACTGGCATGGTGCGACTAGCGCGCTCGCTTTAAGACCCTCAGTCCAATGATTAGCGCTAGTGCAGGTGGTATCAGAACAGCGATGAGCGGCGGGAAACCAAATACGCCGCTGGCCGGCCCTAATAAATTCTGCGCAATCATAAATATCAGACCGGTAATTACCCCGGATAAAATTCGAAGACCTATATTCACTTCCCGAAGCGGGCCAAAAACAAAGGATATTCCCAGTACTATCAACGCAATGATAGACACTGGCTGCAATGTTTTCGTCCAGAATGCCAAATCATATTCGGAGGTGTTTACACCCTGTTGCTCCAGGTACTGGGTATAGCGATACAGCGCTGAAATGGACAATCGATCAGGGTCCATGATCACCAAGCTGACGGTGTCGGGAGTAAGCTCTGTTTTCCATGGCTGGCTTTCACGCTGCTGATGGGATACCTGTGTGCGACTAAAATTGGTCGTGGCGACATCGTACAGGGTCCACTGCCCATTTTCGTAGCGCGCAGTTTCGGCCACGGATATCGATTCCATCTGTAGGGATTGATTAAGCTGGTAACGGGTAATCTGGTTCAGTTCACCATTGGGCTGAACCGCCAAAACGTGCAAAAATTGACCGCCTTCGCGTTGCCAAAAACCGTATTGATTTGCGGTATTCGTCATTTTTCCCAGGGCGATAGCGCGCTGGCTTTGAGCATTTTTTTCCATAACAGGCGCAATGAATTCGCCCAAAATAAAACCGCCGATAACAAGTACCAGGCCGGGCTGTATTACCAGCCTTATGAGCCTTGCCATTGACAGGCCCGCAGATCGCAGCGCTGTTAGCTCGTGGCTGCTGGCCAAACTTCCAAGCCCCATCAAGCAGCCGATCAAACAGCAAAAAGGCAGCAGTTCGTATATGCGCCGTGGCAGTATTCCGAGCATGTACAGGCTGATTTGGGGTAGTGTATAGTGGGTGGAAACATCCTCAAGCTCTGCAAGAAAGGCGAACACAAAATCCAGCCCACCGATCACCAACAGCACTATAAAGATAGCGCCGATCAACTGTTTAAATAGATAACGGTCGATAATTGAAAACATCGCTTAATCGACTTCCGTTACTTTGTCTTGAACTGCTTTAGTTTGAATAGAGAGCGATCTGAATTTCTTGTTCAGTGTGGGCCCAAAATAGAGCGCAAGCCCGGTTCCGATAAATAATAGATGCACTAACCAAATACCGGGGTATGGATTCAAATCACCTTTTTCAACGGCGCTACGGCCGGAAGAAAGCAGAACGACATAGGATAGATAGAGAATGATCGCGGGTAATATTCGCGTGAAGCGACCTTGCCGTGGATTTATTTTGCTCAGTGGGAAAGCTATCAAGCAAATAATAGGTGCGATGAGCAGTAGTGATAATCGCCAATGCAGTAGCGCAATATCCTGAATCTGAGCGGATTGAATAAGTTGTTGGGTTGATAGTGCATCACGTTTGCTGCTGATGAACTCGGAGCTTGCCTCACTATACTTATGATTCAATGTCCCGAATTCAGTTAAACGGTAGTCCAGTCGCCCGGATTTACCCTGTAATTGAAAACCATTGTGCATGGTCAGGTAGCGGGTATTGCTCTTTTCTTCGGTGAAAAAATTGCCGCTCTGGGCAGTGGTCAGGGTTGTGGTGGGCAATATGTCGGAATCGGTAATGTTGCTGGTTTGAGAGATGAAAATATTACCGAAACCGCTTTGGCCAGGTTCCGGGGGTTCAATGTATATCACCGCACCTTGACCTTTTTGTTGGTGAAATTGACCGGGTGTCAGGCTATCGATCGACTGATCCGATTGCTGCTGAAATAACGCTTCAACGTGTTGAGCGCCCCATGGGCTGATTAAAAGCGTGATCAGCCCAACGATCGAGGCCACTCCGCAGGCACAAGCGAAGGCGAGGCTAAACATTCGATGCGGACTGATTCCGCAGGCGCTTAATACGGTCATTTCATTGTCGGTGTACAGGCGGCCATACACCATCAATAAAGCAATAAAAAACGATAGCGGTAGTACCAGCTCCAGGAATCCAGGGAATCGGTACGCCATGACCGGAAACAAAATATCAGCGGCGAGTTTCCCCGCTGCCGCATCCGCAAGGTAGAGACTAAAACGACTGCTCATAATGATCAGCAGCAATACCGTAGCGACTCCGGCTGTCGTAGCTAACAGTTGTTTCAATATATAACGGGATAGAATCAATGTTTTACACAGTATGGCAAGTGCACTTATGCGGTTAGTCTGCTAGGTGCTGAAAGTAAATGGGTGGAATAACCTTCGCGGTTATTGAGGCGACGGTCGATTTTAAACCAGTATTTGAATCGATCAGCACGATTTGCGGAAAGCGGCCATTCGATGGTTCAAATACCGGTTTATGCGGTGCTGACAGCCAAACCTCGCAAATAATAAGGTACAATTTCAGGATTGCACAGTAATTCCTTTATTAGGCGTAAAAATGCGGCGCTGCCTTTGATGTTGCAGTGATTGTATAGATAGTAAAAAGTCATCTCCAAAAGACCATAACAAGAGAACCCTTATGAAATATATTGTTTCGACTGGCGCATTGCTGAAAGTTAAAACTGACTGGCTCGTTATTGCAGTGCCATCCACTCAAAAAATCAGCGGTTTGGTTGGGCTAGAAGAGAATGGTCAACAAATGATTAAAGGTGCGCTGGCTACCGGCGATTTAAAGGAAGAAGTAGGTAGTACGTTAGTGTTGCGGATGGTTCCGGGCCTGCAGGCAAAGCGCCTAATGCTGGTTTCTAGCGGTGAAAAAGACCAACTCAGCGAAAAAAACTTCCGAACCCTCTATTCCGCAATATTGACTGGCCTGCGGGCCAGCACAGCCAAGTCTGCAACCATATCACTCGAGGAGATTGCGGTTGAGGGGAAATCGCTCGATTGGTTATGTAAACAAATGGTCGTCAATGGCGAATACAGCGCCTATCAATACGACACCACCAAAAAACAGCCCGCCGGACCTGTACTTCGACAGATTACTTTTTTGGCCGGCAACCGCAAACAGATCAGCACAGCTCAGCGCGCTGTTGATGAAGGGCTTGCGATTGCAAATGGTGTTACCTGTGCGCGTCAGCTGGGTAACTTGCCTGGAAATATTTGCACCCCGGGGTTTCTGGCTAAAAACGCCCGTGCGCTGGCCCGAAAAAGCCCTAAATTAACCGTTAAAATCATCGACGAAAAGGAGATGAAGCTACTAAAAATGGGTTCTTTCCTGTCGGTAAGTGCAGGATCCGCAGAACCCGCCAAACTGATCATATTTGAATACAAAGGTGCAGCTAAAACTGAGAAGCCCCACGCACTCGTGGGCAAAGGCGTAACCTTTGATTCGGGCGGCATCAGCCTGAAACCCGGCGCTGGCATGGATGAAATGAAATTTGATATGTGCGGCGCTGCCAGCGTATTTGGCGCAATGACCTCTCTGATTGAGCTGGCCCCCAAAATGAATGTAGTGGGTATTGTTGGTGCGGTTGAGAATATGCCTAGCAGCACCGCAACGAAACCTGGTGACGTGGTTACCAGTATGTCGGGAAAGACGATTGAAGTGTTGAACACCGATGCCGAGGGTCGCCTGGTTCTTTGTGATCTACTGACCTACGTCGAGCGTTTTAAACCACAATCGGTGATCGATATTGCAACCCTGACAGGAGCTTGCGTGGTTGCATTAGGTGGTCCTGCTACCGGTATGTTCGCTAATGATGAAGCTCTGGCCGAGCAATTAAACGTATCTGGAGAAGCTAGCGGTGACCGGGTGTGGCGTTTGCCGCTGTGGGATGATTATCAGGAGTCACTGAATAGCCCCTTTGCAGATATTGCTAACGTGGGTGGGCGTGCTGCGGGCAGTATCACCGCAGCCTGTTTTCTTTCTCGTTTTACTGAAGACTACCGATGGGCACATTTGGATATCGCTGGCAGTGCCTGGATCAGTGGCGGCATGAAAAAAGGTTCTACCGGCAGGCCGGTGGGATTGTTGGTCGATTATTTGTTGGCCCAGGCCGGTTAAACGCAGTCATAATATGGAGCGAGTTGACTTTTATCTGGTTGCGGAAAACCTCAACCCTCACCAATTTGCATGCCGTTTGGTGAACAAGGCGTTTAACTCAGGGCTAACCGTTCGTATTGAGCTGGATACCGCTGAGCAAGCACAGCAACTGGATAAATTGTTATGGGAGTTTCTGCCCGATTGCTTTATCCCGCACGATATTGGTGTGGATGAACCTGATTCCCTGCCTTTTATTCAGGTGGCGGATCTGCAACGTTTGTCCTCGCCAGCAGAAATGCTATTGAATCTTTCGTCGACAGTACCGGAGCAGCTTGAAAGATATCAACGTATTGCCGAAATAGTGCCGGATAATCCAATCGATCGACAACCCATGCGAGACCGATTTCGTCATTATAGAAATCTGGGGTGCACGCCTGATTATCATCCGATTAACTGAGAGACTAAAATGAGCGACGATCAAGAGCATAAGATCAAAAAAAACCTGATTGAGGAGCTCGAATCCCTCCATAAGGCACTTGGTTCGGCGACAGAAAACCCCAGAGCTTTGGATGCTGGAGCAGGCGCAAGAGAATGTACCGATGAATATGCAATTCCTATACTGGTTGATGTCATCCGTTGTGTTAGTGCAGATATGGCGGACGGGGACATCAAAGATAACCGTACCAACATAGATCAAAATATTGATCCCGTATCGACGATTTACCAGCAAGCATTAACCCCCCGAGAGGAACTAAGCGATCGTAAATTTGATATCTCAACGATCCCCACCTTATATCCGGAACAGTATGAACAAAACAGCCGGATTGATGAACTGGTGGACGAGTTAGTTGCGGAGTATTTGCCAGCCCTTGAGCATAGGTTACGGACAAAGCTTCGACAGCGGTTTGCAACACAGAATAAGACCCATTAGCGCTAGCGATACAAAATTTTTTAGTAAAATATAACCAACGAACAACCTCAGGACGCAAGCAGTATTAATGAATAAGACCTATCAGCCCGAAGAGATCGAAAGCCACTGGTATAAAAACTGGGAACAAGCCGGTTATTTTGCCCCGGATGGTGAGGGTCAGCCCTACTGCATCATGATTCCCCCGGCCAATGTCACCGGCAGCCTGCATATGGGCCATGCGTTTCAGTACACCATTATGGATGTATTGATTCGATATAACCGGATGTCCGGCGCGAACACACTGTGGCAGATGGGAACCGATCACGCCGGTATTGCCACGCAAATGGTGGTAGAACGTCAGCTTAATGCGAAGGGTGTAACGCGCCACGATCTTGGCAGAGAAAAGTTTCTTGAAAAAACCTGGGATTGGAAAGATCAATCCCACGGTCATATTACCCAGCAAATTCGTCGTATGGGCGCATCGGTCGACTGGAGTCGGGAGCGTTTCACACTGGATGAGGGGTTATCCGATGCTGTCAGTGAGGTTTTCGTAAGCCTGTTTGAAGAGGGGCTGATCTACCGTGGTAAACGACTGGTAAACTGGGACCCTGTCCTGCACACAGCCCTGTCTGATCTGGAAGTTATCTCTGAAGAGGAAAATGGCTCCCTGTGGCATTTTCGGTACCCGCTGGCAGATGGCTCAGGTCATGTGATTGTTGCAACAACCCGACCGGAAACCATGCTCGGTGACACCGCAGTAGCGGTACATCCGGATGACGAACGCTACACCGATATCATCGGCAAGCAGATTAAATTACCCCTGACTGATCGTGTGATACCTATAGTTGCGGATGATTACGTTGACCCTGAATTTGGCAGTGGCTGTGTAAAAATAACACCCGCCCATGATTTTAATGACTACGATATTGGTAAGCGCCACGACCTTCCGATCATTAATATCTTTACCGATAGCGCTGCCATTAACGATGCCGCACCGGAAAAATACCGTGGGCTTGATCGTTTCGATGCCCGTAAACAAGTATTGGCGGATCTTGACGAACTCTGCCTTTTAGAAAAAACCGAAGACCACAAGCTCAAGGTGCCACGGGGGGATCGAAGCGGCCAGGTGGTCGAACCCTACATGACAGACCAGTGGTATGTTGCGGTTGAATCCCTGGCTGGTCCTGCCATCAAAGCGGTGGAAGATGGTGATATCGAGTTCGTGCCCAAAAACTGGGAGAACACTTACTTTTCATGGATGCGAGATCTGCAGGACTGGTGTATCAGTCGCCAACTCTGGTGGGGGCACCGCATTCCTGCATGGTACGACGAACAGGGCAATGTTTATGTTGGCCGTAGTGAACAGGAGGTTCGAGAGAAGCACAAACTGGCTGATGATCTGAAGCTGGATCAGGACGACGACGTACTGGATACCTGGTTTTCATCTGCACTATGGACATTCTCAACCCTAGGATGGCCAGAAAAAACCGAAGACCTTGAGAGGTTTCACCCCACCGATGTGCTGGTCACCGGGTTTGATATCATCTTTTTCTGGGTAGCCAGAATGATCATGATGACCCTTAAATTCACCGGCGAAGTGCCCTTTAAAAAGGTGTATGTACACGGCCTGATTCGCGATGGCGAAGGCCAGAAAATGTCAAAATCCAAGGGCAATGTACTGGACCCGATTGACCTGATTGACGGTATTGATCTTGATTCGTTGGTGGAAAAACGCACCGCCAACATGATGCAGCCAAAACTGGCAAAACGGGTAGCAAAAGCCACCCGCAAAGAGTTTTCCGAAGGCATCCCCGCCTACGGTACTGACGCCATTCGCTTTACCTTTTGCTCCCTTGCCACCACCGGCCGAGACATTAACTTTAGCCTTGAGCGAACCGAAGGCTACCGTAACTTTTGTAACAAGCTCTGGAATGCAGCTCGTTATGTGCTGATGAATACCGAGGAGCATGATTGTGGTTTAAATGCAGAGGTTGAACTGGGTCTGCCCGAACGATGGATTATTTCCAGATTACAGGATGCTGAACTGAAGGTAACCGAATCGATCGCTGCTTATCGCTTTGATCTGGCTTCCCAGGCAATTTACGAATTTGTCTGGAACGAATACTGTGATTGGTACTTGGAACTGTCGAAACCGGTATTGTGGTCTGAAGATTCAACACCACAACAGCTGGCCGGTACACGCCAAACCTTGATTAAAGTGCTGGAAGCGATATTACGTTTAGCGCATCCCTTGATTCCATACATTACCGAAGAGATCTGGCAGCGGGTTGCACCCCATGCGGGTGTCACGGGTGACAGTATTATGCTTCAGTCCTTCCCCGTCTATGATGCGACTAAAGTAAACAAAGGTGCAGAGGCGGATATCGACTGGATGAAAGCGGTGATTACAGGGATTCGCAACATCCGTGGTGAAATGGATATTTCGCCCGCCAAGGCTTTGCCAATCTTTTTCAAAAATGGAAACCAAGACGATCAACGTTGCCTTGATGAAAACCGTCTACTACTAACCTCATTGGCCAAACTGGAAAAAATCGAGTGGCTGAAAGCGGATGATGAGGCGCCGGTTTCCGCTACTCAACTGGTGGGTGATATGGAGCTACTGGTGCCGATGGCTGGATTGATTGATACCGATGCTGAAATTGCACGCCTGGGTAAAGAGATCGGTAAGCTTGAGCAAGAAGTTAAACGAATCTCCGGTAAACTGGGGAACCAGAATTTTGTAGCCAAAGCGCCTGCCGAGGTGGTCGTCAAGGAGCAGAGCAAACTCGACGATAGCGAAAATGCATTGCAGAAATTACAGGAAAAACTGGAAGTCATTAAAACCCTTTAAATTAGAAAATAAATCTGCAAGTTAGATAGTTTGGTTGCTAACTAACTTGCAGAGAGTTATCGTTTTGGTATACGTTAAGTGCTATAGGCAAACTGTCATGTTCTTTCAGTAAGCTGAAGAAATTTGAAGATCAAGGCTGCATAAGTAAGGCAGTTTTCCGGTTCTATCATAACCAATAATAAATAGTATAAATTCCACATTCCCAGCGACTTGTAGTGAGTAGTCAGTTGCGAAGAGGTGTATAAAATCAGATCTTTTTTGTCGACGAATCGTAGTCGGCATCAGGTTTGATCCGTTAATGCGAGTCAGGAGGCACAATGGGATCCGTTCAATATCATGCCCCTCAATCACTTGAGGAAGCCGTTCCGCTATTAAAAGAGGCGCAGAAAACACCTAGCCGCATACTGGCGGGTGGTACCGATCTGTTAATTCAAATGCGCGCCGGGGTTAAAACTCCGGACATGCTGATTGACATCAAAAAGATCCCCGAGGTTACCGGGATCGAAATAGGCCCTGAAGAGATTCGTTTGGGTGCCGCAACACCCTCAGCAGTTATGGATGAAAGCGTCGAACTGCACCGGCAATTACCGGGTGTAGTGGAAGGCATGGAACTAATTGGTTCAACCCAGGTACAGGGTCGCGCTACTCCCGGTGGCAACCTCTGTAATGCATCCCCTGCTGGTGATGGTGCACCAGCGATGATTGCGGCGGGTGGTCAATGTGTGGTTTTTGGTTCGAACGGTGTCCGTACTATTCCGGTCGAAGAGGTTTGCATTGCACCGGGACGTACTTCGCTGGCGGATGATGAGTTTATACAGGAATTTAGATTCCCGACGCCTAAGCCAGGTCAGGCAGATGCATACTTGCGTTTTATCCCACGTAATGAAATGGATATTGCGGTGGTGGGTGTTGCAGCCAATATTACCGTTGATGCCAGCGGCACCTGCACAGCAGCAAAGGTTACGCTGGGGGCTGTTGGGCCAACAGTCGTAATTGCCGACAAGGTAGCAGAACTGCTGGTAGGCACCAAGCTGGATGATGCCACTTTAGCTAAGGCTGGAGAAATGGCCTCAGGTCTTGGAACGCCTATATCGGACAAACGGGGTACCGTCGAGTTTCGTCATCGAATCGCAGGCGTATTAACTCGCAGAGTCATCCAAATTGCAGCGACACGCGCCGGGGAGAGATTGTAATGAGTAAAACCCATGTAACGACTACTATTAACGGTGATGCGGTTGAATATCTGTGTGAGCCGGATCAAAGTATGCTTGAAGTCCTGCGGGACAACCTTGAGCTAACCGGCACTAAAGAGGGTTGTGCGACCGGTGATTGCGGCGCCTGTTCAGTTAGTCTCGATGGCCGGTTGGTATGCTCGTGCCTGGTGCTGGGCGTCGAAGCTGAAGGCAAGCAGATCGAGACCATCGAAGGTATTGCTAACGGCTCTGAGCTTCACCCGATCCAGCAAAAATTTCTGGAAAATGCTGCGCTTCAGTGCGGTATCTGTACCCCCGGTTTTATCGTTGCGACTAAAGCATTGCTGGCGAAAAACCCCGATCCAACGGAAGAAGAAGCACGTTATTTTCTGGCGGGCAACCTCTGCCGTTGTACTGGTTATGACAAAATCATCCGCGCGGTACTGGATGCCGCCGCTGAAATGCGAGGAGCTGCATCATGAGCGAGAATAAGGATTATAAATGGGTTGGCACACGCCCCATCCGTCCCGATGGCGCAGATAAAGTAACCGGCAAAGCGGCATTTGGAGCAGATAAAAACTTACCTGGCATGTTACACGGGAAGATTTTGCGTAGTCCTTTTGGCCATGCAAATATCAAATCCATCGATACCAGTGCTGCTAAATCTGCGCCTGGTGTACTAGCGGTAATGACCTCTAAAGATCTACCAGACCTTCCGTCAGAAATGGCAGAGGCTGGTGAATCAGCAGTAGATTTCCGGGACCTGTCACAAAACATACTGGCAGCTGATAAAGTGTTGTACCACGGTCATGCGGTTGCCGCTGTGGCGGCTACTTCGGCTAAATTGGCTCAGGAAGCGCTGAAGCTGATCAAAGTTGAATATGAAGAGTTACCAGTAGTGCTGGAAATTGAAGATGCGATGGCGGATGACGCGCCTATTCTTCACGAGAACCAGTTTACCTCGGGTGATTCAACGGACAAGCCATCCAACGTTGCGGCGAAAATGAAACTGCCCCGTGGTGATATCGAAAAAGGCTTTGCAGAGGCCGATGTGATTATTGAGCGTGAATTCACTACGCCAACAGTTCACCAGGGCTATATCGAGCCCCATGCGGTAACCGCATCAATGAGCGCGTCAGGCCATGCTGATGTGTGGTGCTGTACACAGGGTGCATTTGTTGTTCGAGCCATGACCGCCAAAATACTAGGCATGGATGTCGGCAAAGTAAAGGTTACACCCAGTGAAATTGGCGGTGGCTTTGGCGCAAAAACCACTGTCTATCTTGAGCCTGTGGCGGTTAAATTGTCGGAAATGTCCGGCCGGCCTGTAAAAATGGTGATGGATCGTGAGGAGATACTTCGCGCTACCGGTCCGACCTCTGCATCGGTTATCAAGATTAAACTGGGTGCTACTAACGACGGCAAGCTGGTTGCAGCGGAAGGTACATTGAAATATGGCGCAGGTGCATACAAGGGGTCTCCAATGGGCCCAGGCTGCATGTGTGTATTTGCCAGTTATGAAATTCCAAATTTTCTTGTGCGCGGCTTCGATGTGGTTTTGAATAAACCCAAGGTCGCAGCCTACCGGGCACCGGGTGCGCCGATGGCGGCCTTTGCGATGGAATCGGTCATGAATGAAATGGCCGCCAAACTGGATCTGGACCCCATTGATTTCAGGCTCGAAAATGCAGTCAAAGAAGGTTCGGTTGCGGCTTATGGCCCCAAATTCCCAGCCATTGGTTTTGTAGAAACGCTCAAAGCGGCTAAAGAGCACCCTCATTACAGCGCACCATTGGGTAAAAACCAGGGCCGTGGTATAGGCACCGGTTTCTGGTTCAATGTCGGTATGCAGTCAAGCGCTACGCTCAACGTAAACGAAAATGGCAGTGTTACCCTCATTACTGGCAGTGCGGATATCGGTGGTTCCCGTGCCTCAATGGCGCTGTTTGCGGCGGAAGAACTGAGTATCTCTTATGATTTGATCACTCCCCTTGTTTCCAACACCGAAGAAACCAGCTATTGCGACGTAACTGGAGGTAGTCGAACCACCTTTGCAACGGGAATGGCTGTGGTTAAGGCCGCCAAAAATCTGGTGGCCAATATGAAAAAACGAGCCGCTAATACATGGGGTGTTGAGGTTGATGAAGTGCTTTGGCAGGACGGCCAGGCAGTTCCTCCATTTTCTTCTGGTAAAAACCCCATGAGCATGGCAGAAATTGCAGCCAGTGCCGCTAAAACTGGTGGTCCGTTGACAGCAAGTGCGTCCTTAACCGCACAGGGCGCCGGTGCAGGTTTTGGCGTACATATTTGTGATATTGAGGTGGACCCTGAAACAGGTAAAACCGATGTGATTCGTTATACCGCAATCCAGGATGCGGGTAAAGCCATTCATCCCTCCTATGTAGAAGGGCAATATCAGGGTGGTGCTGTGCAGGGGATCGGTTGGGCGCTCAATGAGGAGTATGTCTATAACGACAAGGGTGTACTGCAGAACTTCGGTTTCCTCGATTACCGGATGCCGGTAGCTAATGATCTACCGATGATTGATACCGTTATCGTTGAAGTGCCGAACCCCGCCCACCCCTATGGCGTGCGCGGAGTTGGTGAAACCCCAATTGTGCCACCTTTAGCGGCGGTTGCTGAAGCCGTGAACAATGCGGTGGGTGTTCGCATCTGTGATTTGCCCATCTCGCCACCACGGTTGCTGGCGGCAATAGACGCTAAGTAACCAATGGCAAACAGCCAAAAAATGGAAAGATCAATCCGTAACATTTATGTTGCAGGTTGATCTTTCTGTTGATCTCCAGCAGTTCAGTTCCGGGCTGGAGTCACTACAGGTTGAAGCAGCCAATATCCGCGAGCTATTAGAACAACTTGATCTTCGTTTCCCTGGTCTGGGGAAGAAAATTGAAAAAGATATGGCGGTTACCATCAACGGAGTGATCTATCAGGATACGTTGATAGAGCCGATTGAAGACGGCAGCGAAATCTACTTTATCCCTAAGATTGGTGGCGGCTAGTTCAGCGGATTTTCAAGCTGCTCGGGCCTATCGATATCCTTCAAGATACCTGAATCTTCGACCGGAATTTCCCGAACAGAGTTTTCATTTTGTTGTAGGATTATTTTCCCACCTTTGTCCCCGGTTAGTTCCTTTAATGCTGAAAAGTAGCATTGCCCGAAACCAACGGGGTTGCCTCTTTTCCCTCGATAGGTTGGGACTACCAAATCGTCATCCTCTAGCGCATCCAGCAGCTTTTTTAGGGTATCGGTTTTGATATATGGCATATCCGCTAGCATCACCATGCAGCGGCTGATGTTTGGCTCGTGTGCGGTTAGTTGCTGAATGGCATCAGCTAAGCTGTGCCCCATTCCCCGCCGGGCATTTTTTGAGATATAAGCGGCGACCTGTTGATGGGATAGAGATGTCTGCAGGCTATCATCCCCCGGGCCAAGAATTACCCGAATCGATTTCTTCCAGGGCGCGGCTTTTTCTAGCGTAGTTTCTAGTAGTGTTTTATTGCCAAAACGGGCTTGTCGTTTATCTGTGCCAAAGCGCCGACTGCTACCCGCTGCCATTACGAGAATAATGGTATTGGTATTGGTATTGGTATTGGTATTGGTATTGGTATTGGTGATGTGGCTCATCGCTGCAGTGTATCGAGCTGAAGCTGTTTCCTGACCTGAATCAGTTCGGCAGCAATAGAGACAGCAATTTCAGGGGGTGATTTGCTGCCGATATCTAGCCCGACAGGGCCTTTTAGTCGGAAGATCTGTTCATCGGTTAATTCAAGCTGTTTGAGGCGATTGAGCCGCGCCAGCGAGGTGCGTTGTGAGCCGATCGCGCCAATATGAAAAGCAGGGCCTTTTAGTGCTTCCATCAAGGCCATGTCATCGATCCGAGGGTCATGGGCCAGGGTGATAACGGCACTGAACCCGTCGGTCGCATGTTCGCGTACCACATCATCTGGCATGCCCTGAATCATAGTGGCCCCTTCCACTGGCCACTGTTCTATCATCTCTGGCCGCGGATCACTGACCAATACCTGAAAATCTATCGATTGTGCGATATCGGAAAGGTAGCGGGCGATCTGCCCGGCGCCGATCAATAGCAGCCGGTAGCGTGGGCCAAAGTGTTGGCTTAAGCTTTGTTCATCGACCCGTAGAGGTTGGTATTGGTTTGCAACGGTTATGGTTTTGCCGCCGGTCTCAAGGTTTAGGGTGCGTTGAATCCAGTGACGGGTATTTTGTGATTCCAGAATATTGTAGAAATGGTTACGGTTTTCGGGTGAGCCAGATACTGGTTCGGCAATCACCTCCAGCCGGCCACCGCAGGGCAGGCCGAGTCGATCAGATTCCTCTTTAATAACACCGTAGCGGATACGCTCCGGCGCAGAAGCGGCGTGCTTTCCCTGTAACAATTTCTCAATCAGATCCTCCTCTACACAACCGCCGGAAAGTGAACCAGTCACTTCACCCTTTGAGTTACAGGCAAGCAGCGAACCAATCGGGCGGGGCGAACTACCCCAGGTTTTGACGATGGTGCACAACCAACAGTCCAGCTGCTGATCAAGCCACTCAGAAAGCGTGGCAATAACCTGATGATTGATTGAATCCATGGGGTACAAACGTCTTATAATTTGTCCTGATTGTACCAATGATCTCCGAACCCTGAAACAGATCGCTTGAGTAAACTGCTTGAAAACGGGAGTACTGCATGAGGAGGGATTCGGTGAAATGGATCGACAACCAATATACAATCGTCAGGTTCAGTAAAATAAAACAATCACTAAAATGTTGGAGATCACGATGAGCAACGAATTTAAAGACAAGGTTGTACTGGTAACCGGTGCAGGTGCCGGACTGGGCAAAGCACACGCACTGCAGTTTGCGGAGCGCGGCGCCAAAGTTGTTGTGAATGACCTTGGCGGATCAGTTACCGGCGGTGGTTCCGGAGATGCAGCGGATGAAGTAGTTGCAGAGATCCGTGCTGCGGGTGGTATTGCGATTGCCAATAAAGGTTCGGTTGCAGACCGCGCAGATGCTGCGGGTATGGTTCAGGACGCGGTAGATGAATTTGGCACCATCGATATCGTCGTCAATAACGCAGGTATCGTACGTGACCGCTCGTTTAAAAAGATGACTTTGGATGATTTTGATCTGGTGATGCAGGTTCACTTAACTGGAACCGCCTACGTGACCCACGCCGCCTGGCCGATCATGTATGAGAAAAATTACGGACGAATCGTATTTACCAGCTCCGGCTCCGGGGTGTTCGGTAACTTTGGTCAGGCTAACTACGCCGCTGCAAAAATGGGCATGGTTGGCATGATGAATGTGCTTGCACTTGAGGGTGCATCACACAATATCAAGGTGAACTGCCTGTGCCCCGCTGCCGCCACTCGCATGACCGCTACTATTCCTGGTCGAGATGAAAATGTAGACACCCCTGACCCAATCCGTGCGCCGGGTCTGGTAACCCCTGCGGTATTGCTCATGTGTGCTGAGGATGCACCTACCGGCAAAATCATCCAGGGCTCAGGGGGTAGGTTTAACCAGGCAGCCGTATTTGTGAACGAAGGTATTGAGCTGGGCCTTGATGCAAGTATGGAAACGATTATGGCTAACAAAGAAACGCTTCTTGATATGAGTGCAGCCAAACCTGGCTCCCTTAGAAAGCCGGTTACCAAATAGCAGTCGCTATAGCCTTATATCGCTTGATAGCTACTGCCATCAATAAGTTCGGGGGCAGTAGCTCCAAAATAATAAAAATATAAAAGGAGTTCGATATGATCACCGATAAACCTATAACCGCTCCCGATGGACTTCATCCAATAGCCAAAGCAATTGTTGATATGGCAGAACCGCTTATGGGTGATGATCCAGTCGCGTTACGGAATTCTCGACCCGACGAAAATCCATTGGCTCCACCTGAGCGAGACCTTGCTAATATCAGCGACAAGCTATTACCAGGCCCAGGGGGCAACCTGCCCGTTCGTATCTACGAACCTAAGGGTTTCACCAGCAAGGCCGCGCTAATCTACTATCACGGCGGTGGTTTTGTATTGGGTAACATCGATGGTCATGATCGGGTTTGTCAGACTCTGGCTGCCGAGTCCGGCTACCTGGTAATCTCAGTAGAGTACCGGCTGGCACCGGAAACCAAATACCCCGGTGCGGTCGAGGATGCCTATTTTGCTTATAAATGGGCGCTGGAAAATGCCGCCGAGCTTGGCTTGTCGTCCGACCGAATAGCCGTGGGTGGTGACAGTGCCGGTGGAAATCTGGCGATCACTACAGTTCTAAAAGCTCAGGAAGCGAATATTCAGCAACCTAGCTATCAGCTGCTCTATTATCCGGTAACCGATGCGGGTTGTGATACCGGTTCCTATAATGAATTTTCCGATGGCTACTTCTTAACCAGGGAAACGATGGAATGGTTTTTTGACCATTACCTAGCGGATCCTGAGCATATAAAAGATCCTTTCTGCTCGCCTCTGCGGGCGACGGATCTTTCAAAAATGCCAGAGGGTATTGTTTTTACCGCTGGTTTTGATCCGTTGCGTGACGAGGGCCATGCCTATGCAGAAGCGCTTCAAAAGCATGGAATCAATATTCCACACTATTGCTTCTCTGACATGATCCACGGATTTATCTCGTTTGCGGGCGGTGTTGAGGCGGGCATGACTGCGCTTGAGATGGGCGCTAAAGGTTTGCGGGATCATCTCGCATAGAAATACTCCAAATCCCCATTGGCCCAGGGCACGTAGCCACTCGGAAGAGGGTGGTCTCGTGTGCAATTCGTCGCGGCTGCTGTAAAATCCTCCTTCTGTAAATTTTCGTGAATATTTTGGGTTTGTGGCGAATGCCCGGCCCGGTAACAAACCTCTACTGGAACTCTCTTGAATATAAGCCAACTACTGGCCGATGAACTCGGTCTTGCCCTTCCCTATGTGAACGCTGCTATTGATATGCTGGATGACGGCGCTACAGTTCCCTTTATTGCTCGGTACCGAAAAGAGCAGACCGGCGAAATGACCGACGAGAGCCTGCGTAATCTGCAGACCCGCCTGATCTATCTGCGGGAATTTAAAGAACGCCGTGCAGTGGTACTAAAGAGTATCGATGAGCAGGGCAAACTAACTCCGGAACTGGAGCGTTCAATTAATGCGGCCCAGACCAAAACCGCCCTTGAAGACCTCTATTTACCCTACAAACCAAAACGCCGGACCAAGGGCCAGATCGCCATCGAAGCGGGGCTTGAGCCACTGGCGGCGAGCCTGCTAGAAAACCCGGAACTGGAGCCAATGGCAGAAGCTGATAAATTTCTCAATTCAGAAGCGGGGTTTGAGGATGCCGATGCGGTGCTGCAGGGTGCCAAATATATCCTAATGGAGCAGTTTGCAGAAAATGCCGAGCTACTGGCGAGTATTCGGGAGCAGATGTGGCAGAAGGGTGAAATTCGAGTAAAAGTTGTTGAAGGAAAAGAGAGCGAAGGCGAGAAATTTCGTGACTATTTTGAGTTCGATGAAAAAATAAAAAAAATCCCCTCCCACCGGATGCTGGCAATACTGCGGGGTCGCAAGGAAGGCTTTTTGAATTCGAGCATCGAACTGGACTATGACGAAGCTCTGAGCCATCCCTGCGAAGGGCAGATTGCCCATTGTTTTGGTATTACCGATCAGCAACGTCCCGCCGATAAGTGGTTAAAAGAGGTGGTGCGCTGGTGCTGGCGGATCAAACTTTCATCCAGTATTGAAGTGGATTTGATGGTGCAGTTGCGCCAGGCCGCAGAGCTGGAGGCAATTTCAGTATTTGCTTCCAATCTGCATGATCTGTTACTGGCAGCTCCCGCAGGGCCACGTGTCACCATGGGCCTCGATCCAGCTTATCGAACCGGCGTTAAAACGGTTGTGATCGATCAGACCGGTAAAGTGCTCGATCATGTCGCGATTTTTCCCCATAAACCACAGGGGCAGTGGGACAAATCCCTCGCTGAACTGGCGGGCCTGTGTAAAAAACACAAGGTGGATTTGGTAGCGATTGGTAACGGCACAGCCTCTCGAGAGACCGACCAACTTGCACTGGAGCTGATCAAAAACAATCCGGAATTAAAACTTACCAAATTGGTGGTCAGTGAAGCCGGTGCCTCGGTCTATTCCGCGTCAGAATTGGCGGGTCAGGAGTTTCCTGACCTTGATGTAACCGTGCGTGGTGCAATCTCGATTGCCCGACGTTTGCAGGATCCACTCGCCGAACTGGTAAAGGTGGACCCAAAAGCGATTGGTGTTGGCCAGTATCAACACGATGTCAATCAAACCCAGCTCGCGGGCAGTCTGGATAACGTAGTGGAGGATTGTGTAAACGCCGTAGGGGTTGATCTAAACACCGCGTCGGCCGCACTGCTGGCTCGGGTTTCCGGCATGAACAAAACCGTAGCGAGTAATGTGGTTGAGTTTCGTGAGCAGAATGGATTGTTCAAAAACCGTAAGGAACTGCTCAAAGTCCCGCGCCTTGGTGAAAAAGCCTTTGAACAGGCAGCGGGTTTCCTGCGGGTGCGGGGTGAAAATCCACTGGATAACTCCAGTGTGCACCCTGAATCCTATGCAGTGGTTGAAACCATGGCCGCCAGCAACGATAAATCGGTGGATGAAATACTGGGTGATCGGGCATTTTTACGAAAGCTCAAACCGGCTGATTATGTTACCGAAACCACCGGAGAACCAACGGTTCGAGATATTATTGCCGAACTCGAAAAACCTGGCCGCGACCCCCGCCCAGAGTTTAAAACCGCCAGCTTTCAGGAGGGTGTAGAAAAACTCAGTGACCTTAAAGAGGATATGATTCTGGAGGGAGTGATCACCAACGTCACTAACTTTGGTGCCTTTGTTGATGTCGGTGTTCATCAGGATGGATTGGTACATATCTCGGCATTATCTGAGCAGTTCGTAAAGGATCCACGAACGGTAGTGAAAGCGGGAGATGTGGTGAAGGTAAAAGTGATGGCGGTGGATGTTCAGCGCAAGCGTATCGGTTTGACGATGCGGCTATCCGACAAGGCTCAGGATGCTGAAAACAAAGATGCTGGAAATAACCGCGATCAAAAAAATGAGAAAGGGCGATCCGATAACCGGCGTGGAGGTAGCAAACCCGGCGCAGGAGGAAAATCCCGCAGTGGAAAACAGCAGTCTGAAAAACCGCAACAACCAGCTGGGGCAATGGCCAATGCGCTAGCGGCGGCGCTTTTGAAAAAATAGCAGAGGCGAAAAGTAACAGGAATGCCAATTGGTTAAACAAAAAAGCCCCGCTCAGAAGCGGGGCTTTTTTGTTTGCGGTTACTTCTGAGTGACGCCTCGATAACCGGATTGCATGGTTGGTTGAGAGCTAAGCCCTAAGGATCGACGAAGTTATTTTTCCACTCTCTCATTTCTGCAAACACTTCGACGGGCGAAGGGAGCGTTTTACCGCTGTGCGTTTCAATCGAGGCTTTAATGTCTTGGTCATCGCAACGTAGAAACGGGTTGGTTTCTAATTCGATAGAAAGAGGGGTCGGTACGGTAGGCCGCGAGTGGCGACGTTTGGTCGCCGTCCTGCTGAGGCGGTCTCGGATAGCCTGCTCATCAGGGCTGACTTCCCGGGCAAAATATAGGTTTGATTGTGTGTATTCGTGAGCACAGTAAACCTGCGTATCTTTATGCAGCGCTGCGAGTTTGCTTAGCGAGCCGTGCATCTGCTCAGCAGTGCCTTCAAAAACTCTACCGCAGCCACCGGCGAACAGGGTATCACCACAAAATACCGCAGGGTTTTCCGCGTTGTCGTAGACAAAAGCAATGTGATCCAGGGTGTGTCCGGGGATTTCGATCACTTTAAAGCTGCTGCCGGCTGCTTCTACTGTGTCGCCTTCTTTTACGCGGTTGGTAATCTCTTTGATTTTATCGTTGGCTGGACCATAAACAGGCACGTTTTTGTGTTCCAGCAATTTGGCAATGCCTCCGGTATGGTCTGGGTGATGATGAGTAATCAGAATACCGGCAAGCTCTTCGCCGCTGATAGCCAGCTTGTCCAGCACAGGTTGTGCATCACCGGGATCAACGACCCAGGCTTCTTTGGTATCTGGATTGCTGATCAGCCAGATATAGTTGTCTGTAAAAGCTAAAATAGGCGCGACTTTAAACATGATAAAAACTCCCTAATTTTTAGAAATCTAATATTGGTATCGTTTTTGTTGTTTGTTTATTGAGCGGTATAACCACCGTCGATCACCAGTTCAGAACCGGTTACGAATGATGACTCATCGGACGCCAGGTATAAAACGCCATTGGCAATATCCTGCGGATCGCCCAATCGACCGATTGGATGCAGGCTGATCAGGTGTTGTCGTGCAGCTTCCCCCTGGTCGCCATCAAAAATTTGCTGGATCATCGGTGTGTCGATAAAGCCAGGGTGAACCGAGTTTACTCGAATACCGTAACCTGCATTTGCGCAATGTAGTGCGGCTGATTTTGTCAGCAGTTTTACTCCACCTTTGCTGGCGTTGTAGGCTGCACTTCCCGCCGCACCGATCAGCCCCATAATGGATGAGATATTGATGATAGAGCCGCCTCCGGTTTGCTTCATGGTGCGGATGCCGTGTTTGGTGCCAAGGAATACCGCATCGAGGTTGATGCTCATCAGGTGCTGCCAATCTTCCAATGTGCCATCTTCGGCACTGCCACCCGCCGCGATACCGGCGTTGTTGACCAGTATGCTGAGGCTTCCATATTCTGCGGTAGTGGCTGCGACAATCTCCTCCCAGCGTGCTTCTTTGGTGACGTCCTGATGCATTGCAATAGCTTTGCCGCCGGCACTTTTGATTTCGTCAGCGACGGCTTGCGCCCCAGCTTCATTGATGTCGGTAACGACAACGGAAGCGCCTTCACGCGCCATAGTCATGGACTGGGCGCGGCCTAATCCGGATGCGCCGCCGCTAACTAATGCTACCTTACCTTCTAATCTAGCCATTTTTTTGTTCCTCATTTTGTGATTAACAGTTATTTAATAAAACGTATCTTTTCTAATTATTATGCCGGTGCAAAGCCACTGAAAGCGGTTGCTGCCACATTTTCAAACTAAACAGGCAGGTCAACCAGGGGGGTGGTGTTGGGGGCAGCTGGCCCTGGTTTGTGTATTCGAGGCTAGAGGACAACCTGGAGAATGAGGTTCGTTAACCAACAAAATAAGTAGTATTCAAATTATTATGTTCGGAATCATGCAGCATGGCGCGCTGTTTTTCAATCTTTGAAGGGGTGTCTAGCGGTTGGTTTTTTTAGCCCAAAAAAAGGGCGATCAATGACCGCCCTTTTTTTCGCTTGATTAGCTAGTAGACTACATTTTGCGTGCGATGATCTCTTTCATGATTTCATTGGAGCCACCGTAGATGCGTGAAACCCGCGCATCGGCATACTGTCGCGCGATGGGGTATTCCCACATATAGCCAAAACCACCATGCATTTGCAGGCATTGGTCAATCACCCGGCCCTGTAGTTCTGTAGACCAGAGTTTCAGTTTGGCAGCGGTTACGGGGTCAAGTTTCTTCTCAAGGTGAAGATCGATGCATTTCTCAAGGAAAGCACGACCGACGGTGATTTCGGCATCCATTTCCGCCAGTTTGAAACGGTTGTATTGGAGGTCCGCAATAGCGCTACCGAATACTTTTCGTTCGCGGGTGTATTCAAGGGTTCGCTTAAGCGCTACTTCCGCACCTGAAATAGCTCCCATGCCGATGGTCAAACGCTCCTGCGCCAGTTCTTGCATCAGGTAGAAAAACCCGTTGCCCTCTTCACCGAGCAGGTTTTCTTTTGGAACCCGTACATCCTGGAAGAATAGCTCGGAGGTGTCCTGGGCTTTCATGCCGATTTTGTCGAGATTTTTACCTTTTTCAAAACCAGGTGTGCCCGCTTCGATCAACAACAGGCTGGTACCTTTAGCGCCTTGAGTGGGGTCGGTTTTACAAACCAGAATTAACAGGTCGCAATGCTGACCGTTGGTAATGAATGTTTTGGAACCGTTGACTACATAATGATCACCATCCAGGATCGCGGTGGTTTTAATATTTTGTAGATCTGAACCGGCACCGGGTTCAGTCATGGCAATCGCTCCTACCATATCGCCGCTTGCCAGCTGTGGCAGGTATTTCATTTTTTGGTCTTCGTCGATGCTGTGCTTGAGAATATAGGGCGCAACGATATCCGAATGTACACCAAAGCCAAGACCAGACAAACCTCGACGGGAAAGCTCTTCAACAGCAATCAGGGTGTACAGAAAGTTTACACCTGAACCACCGTATTGCTCCGGTAGTGTGTAGCAAAGAAAGCCTGCTTGACCGGCCTTGTTCCAAATTTCCCGCGCTACCTGGCCATCTTTTTCCCACTGATCGTGGTATGGAACGGCTTCGGTGTCGAGGAATTTGCTGAAGGCTTCTCTGAAAGCGACATGTTCTTCGGTAAAAGCAATACTCATGAGGTTTTGTCTCCAATAAGCTAAATAGGTATGTGTTTGTGGGTGGATACTGAGTGCAGCGGTGCTATTTTGGCATCATTTTCAGGAATTTTCAGCCGGTTACCTGAGCTGGGTCAATTTAACGCTTTACGCTACTTAAAGCCGCGAAGCTAGTAGGGCCATTTTTTTGGCTTGAGCTAAGCTTAACCTGATCCATTGCTGAGTTTTAGGTAAACAGCAAATGCAGGTAATTTTTAGAAGAGGCTTGAATGAAAAATAAGATAGTACCGACCGGCAGGGAGCGGTCGCTCAAGGAGGATACCTATATCGTCTCCAAGACCGACACCAAAGGTAAAATCACCTATGCAAATAGAATATTCATGGAGATCAGTGGTTACGGTGAAGCTGATCTTCTCGGTGTTCAGCACAACATTCTCAGGCACCCGGATATGCCCCGCGGTGCTTTCAAATTGATGTGGGACACCATCAGTGCGGGTAAGGAGTTCTTCGCCTATGTGATCAATCTCTGCCGCAACGGAGATCATTATTGGGTGTTGGCAAATATTACCCCTGATTATGATGCGGAGGGAAACATTGTGGGCTATTTCTCGGTGCGGCGTTTACCGAACCCGGAAGTCGTAAAAGCCCTGATTCCCGTTTATGCGCAAATGGTTGCGGAGGAGAAACGGGTTGGAGCCAAGGGCGCTATTGAAGCTTCCCAAGCCATCTTAATGAATCTGATTCAGGAGGCCGGTCATGATAGCTATGAGACGTTTATTCTTAGCCTCTAGGATAAAACTATATGCCGCGCTTCAAACCGTTTTTGTTGGGGCACTGGCGGTTAGTCTTTTTGTTTCCACCGAAGGCAAGATAGCGCCACTTATATTGTTTGCGCTTTCGATACTGGCAACCGTTATTTATTTATATGGTATGCGTGGCCCTCTGCACTGTATTTCGGAGATAAAAAGAGTCATCCAGGAGATGCATGAAGGGGAATTTGGCTCGCGTATTACCCGCGTACCCTGGACCGGCGAACTAGGGCAGGTTGCATGGGATATGAATGAATCGTTAGATCAGATGGAGGCCTATTTTCGAGAGTTGAACACCTGTTTTTATTTGGTATCAGGAGGTTATTACCATCGCTTCCCTTTTGCTGAAGGGATGAAGGGTGAATTTGGGACATCGCTGGGGCTCATAACCCAATCGCTTCGAGCGATGGAAGAAAACGCACAACTGATCAAAAGGAATGAGATGGCCTCTGAGCTACAGGAGCTAAATGCCACACAGATAATGAATAACCTTCAGCTGAGCCAAACGGATTTGATTAATATTAACGAAGTGATGGGACAGGTGGGTGAAATAGCGACGGAAAACGTACAGCTGGCTGAGTCGAGTCAATCCAGTATCAGTCAGGTCGTGGAGGCTCAACAACAATCAATGGAGATGATCACCAACAACACCCGTGCAGTAGAAAAACTGAATGAAATGAGCTCTGAAATCAGTGGTGTTCTGAATATGATAAGAGACATTGCTGACCAAACTAATCTGTTAGCACTGAATGCTTCTATTGAAGCGGCACGAGCAGGTGAGCACGGGCGAGGTTTTGCTGTGGTTGCGGATGAGGTTAAAAATCTAGCATCCCACACCAAAAATGCGACGGATGAGATCAGCGAGGTGGTGAGCGGCTTTCAAAATGAAACCAGTAAAATGCATAAAAGCTCTAGCGATATGACCCAGATGGCTGAACGCGTGCAGACCACAGTCGAGAAAGTTAGGGGTGGGTTTATTGAGTTTGCGGAGCGTGCGGAGTTAACCCTTGATAGCGTAGATAGAGCGGGGAACACCTGTTTCGGCTCGTTGGTCAAAGTCGATCATATGATCTACAAACAAAAAGCCTATAAGCTATTTTCTTCAGGAATAGATATACCTGAAGCGATAGACGTTGGCGTAGATAGTCATTCATGCCGACTGGGTAAATGGTATGAAGAAGGGGCGGGCAAGCAGCATTTTAGTACTTCGCGCTCTTACCCCAAGCTAAAAGAGCCCCACGACGAAGTACACAACGTAGCTCACCAATTGTTAGGTGAGCTCAAAAATGATTGGCATCAAGATGAAGATACGCGACAAACCGTTTTAGCGCTGTACCAAAATATGGAATTGGCCAGTGACGGGCTGATGGGAATTGTGGATAAGCTCGTGGTCGAACAGGCAGGCTAATGCGTAACTATAGAATAGTGGGATTCTATTTTTTTTTACCGCAATCGCCGCAAATCCCATAAAGGTAAAAACTGTGGTCGGTGAGTTCATAACCAGCCTTGGCGGCGATCTCCTCCTGTCGTTGCTCGATTAAAGGGTCTGCAAACTCTTCAATTTTGCCGCACTTGATACAAACCAGGTGATCGTGATGGTCGTCATCACTTAATTCAAAAACTGAATGGCCACTTTCAAAGTGGTGACGCACCACCAAACCTGCCCCTTCAAATTGGGTGAGAACCCGGTATACCGTTGCAAGGCCGATCTCTTCCCCGGCTTCAAGTAGTGCCTTGTAAAGATCTTCCGCGCTCATATGACGTTTACTGGATTCTTCTTCAAGTAGTTGAAGAACTTTGAGTCGAGGTAGTGTGACCTTTAAGCCGGCATTGCGAATGCTCTGGTTTGACATTATGATCCTTCCGCTTGTATCGAATGATGGCTCGAGCAGCGGATAGTGTTGTGTGTTGGCCCGTGCCCAATAAGCCAAATGGAAAGCTAATCGCTTCTTAATCGTGAATGGGAAAGATTATCATAAACTTGGGCCTTTACACGAGTCTTCATTTCCGTTGGTCAGGTTGATGTAGCCGACAAGACTCGCAGCGGAAAAGCCTCGAACTATTTTTTATTGGGAATAATCCTTTGTTGTATCTGAAAAAAAACATCAGGTTGGCTAATGCCAGCCTATACACGCTGTTTCTAATGAGTTTGTTGGGTGGGTGCTCGTTGTTCCCTGGCGTGTACCGGATTGATATCCAGCAGGGTAACCAGATTACTCAGGAGATGGTTGATCAGCTTAAGCCAGGTATGACGGATAAGCAGGTGCGTTTTATACTAGGCACACCGTTAATCATTGATAGCTTTCATCCCCAGCGTTGGGATTATGTGTACCGAATGGATAAGCCCAATGAGGATACAGAAAGTAAGCGCCTGACGGTGTTTTTTGAAGATGATCTACTTCATCACTTTATCGCTGACTTATCTGATAGAAAGGCCTCAAGCAAGGTGGTGGAACTGATTGAAGAACCGAAGGACGAGCGGCTCAAAATACCTGGGCGAGGGCGGTTCAAATAATTGAAACGGTTGTATTTAGGTTCTTCTTCATTCAACGAAAGTCTGTTCTGTAATTTCTTTAGGCCTTAGTTCTATCATCCTTGGCTTTCGCTGCTCGCTTCTTGCGAGATTCCTTTGGATCTATCAACAGCGGTCGGTATACCTCAATTCGATCACCGGGCTTCAGCATTTGTACTTTAGGTTTAGATACCAGTTTGCTGAATATTCCCATCTTGCTGGATTCAAGGTCGATTTCCGGGAACTTTTGATCAATCCCAGAAGCTACCGCAGCATCGTAGACCGAACAATCTTCCGGGACGCTAACTGTCAGTATCAACTGTTTTTCCGGTGTCGCGTAAGCCACTTCAATACTAATTTCAGCGTTTTTGGTTTCAGTGTTACTGTTCATAGCCTCACTGCTATTAGTTTCCATAGAGTTTCCTGGCTTGTCCTTGGATAGAATTGATGAGGTCATCAATGGTGGCGGATAACATCCGTTTCATGGCTTTTTCAGCTAAGCGGCTGGCCAGCGTAAAGGTCAGTTCAAAATCAATTTTGCAGGCTTGTGCATCCAGAGATGTGATCTCCCAGCCGCCCTTGAGATTTTTGAAAGGACCTGAAACCAGCGCCATTCTAATATATTCTGGCCGACAAACCTGGTTGCGAGTTACAAAGGTTACGTTTACACCACCCTTGCCTAATTGAAGCTCGGCTTCCAGTTCGGTACTAGTTTCGGATATAACCTTGGCGGAACTGCAGCCGTTCATAAATTGAGGGTATTCTTCTACATCGTAGACCAGGTCGTAAATTTGATCGGCGGAGTAGGGCAGAAGAAGGTTTCGGCTAATTTTTTGCATTTGATTTTATATCTAAAAAAATACTTTTAGGCTCAGGTATTAACCAGCAAATTTATCGTAAACACCCAGTACGAAAACTACAGCCACGGCAGTTGGTGAAATATATCGTAGGGCAAACCACCAGGCTGAACGAAGCCATGGTGACTCCATGCGTAGTTCATCATCAACCATTTCGGGTTTCATTACCCAGCCTGCAAAGATTGCGATCAGCAGGCCGCCTAATGGCAGCATGATGTTGGAGGTCAGAAAATCCAGGCCATCAAACACCGTAAACATACCTGCAAATTTGTAATGCTGCCAAATGTTAAAAGAGAACACGCTGCCAAGACCCAGAACCCAGGCGCTGGCGCCAAGGGTTAATGCTGCTTTTCGACGGCTAAAGCCGAATCGCTCGATTAACCAGGCAACGCCAGGTTCTAGCAACGAGATAGCGGATGTCCAGGCGGCAAAGGCAACCAGGGTGAAAAACAACGCCCCAAACAGCTGACCACCGGTAATATGCCCAAAGGCGAGAGGCAGGCTGATAAACATCAGTCCTGGTCCTGCGCTGGGTTCCAGGCCATGAGCAAAAACAAGCGGGAAAATAACCAGCCCCGCAACTAATGCAATGCCGGTATCCATCACCGCAATAACGGTGATGGTTTTGGTGATTGAATCCTGTTTTGGCATGTAAGCGCCGTAGGCCATAATTGCGCACATGCCGATGCTCAAGGTGAAAAATGCGTGGCCGAGTGCTGTCAATGCACTATTCCAGCTGAGCTTGCTGATATCAAAAGTGAATAGAAAAGCAGCGCCCTTGGCAAAAGCGCCCTCCAATGCGGAATACACTAGTAGTATTAACAGTAAAATCATCAGCGCCGGCATCAAAAACCGCACCGCTCGCTCCAAGCCTGCCTCAATGCCCTGTGCAACTACATAGACCGTAACAATGGTGAACAGGCTATGCCAGAAAATCAGTGTGCCGTACTGGCTAAGAAAGCCCTGCTCACCTCCAAATATAGAATTGGCAAGGGCCCCGGTTGCACCGCTGAACTCACCACCGGCTAATTTAGGGATATAAGCTAACGCCCAACCTGCAATAACACTGTAATAGGAGAGGATCAAAATCCCCGTCAGTGTGCCCATGATACCAATAACGTGCCAAAACCCAGAGGCGTTGGATGCGGTTACCATATCGCGCATGGTATGAATGGGGTTTTTTCGACCGCGCCGCCCCAGCAGGGTTTCGGCAATCATGATCGGGATCCCGATAGCGAGGATACAGACCAGATAAATCAATACAAACGCACTACCACCGTTTTCACCGGTGATGTAGGGAAACTTCCAGATATTGCCAAGCCCGACCGCAGAGCCAGAGGCTGCTAGTACAAAGGTCCAGCGTTTGGTCCAGGTTCCGTGAACGGAAGAAGCTTGAGTCGTTGTATTGTCGGCAGTCATGCTAGGGGTGTTCCATTTGCTGAGATTGCGCCATTTTCGAGTATTTGTCGCTGCGGCTCAAGCTTCAGGTGGTCAGGCTGTATCTAATGGCTCAATATAGCTGTGTTTGCCTGCGCCACTCTTCTATAATGCGAGGATGAGTAAAAAGAAAAAAAAGCCACACGACAATACCATCGCGCAAAACAAAAAGGCGCGGCACGACTATAAGATCGAGCAACGTTTTGAAGCGGGAATCGTGCTGGAAGGGTGGGAGGTCAAAAGCCTGCGCGAAGGTGCGGTTCAGCTCACGGATAGCTATGTTGATTTCAGAAAGGGTGAAGCCTGGTTGCTTGGTCTGCGGATTAGCCCACTACTTTCTGCGTCCACCCACGTAGTGCCCGACGCTTCTCGGATGCGAAAACTACTGCTCAATAAGCGTGAAATAGCCAAGCTGTTCGCGGCGGTCAATCAAAAAGGCTATACCTGCGTGGCGTTGGCGCTCTATTGGAAAGGCAACCACATTAAATGTGAAATAGCGCTGGCCAAGGGCAAAAAAGAGTACGACAAGCGCGCTACCGAGAAGGAGCGCGACTGGGGCCGAGAGAAACAACGTATTGCCCGGGATCGGTAACGGTTAATCGAAACCGGCGGCGCGGATTCTTCAAGGTTTCATGTTTGGGCGTAAAACGTAAAACACGGTCACCCAGACTCGGAACTTACGTTGCTGCGAAGGAAAGATCTTCCATCAGCTGTTCAATACGTGCCAACACCAGTTTAGTGTTGATCGGTTTGGCAAAATAACTGTCGAACCCTTGTTCCATCGCATGCTCAGGGTTGATCTGATCGCTGAAACCAGTACAAAGAATTACCCTGGTATCCGGACGAATTTTCCAAATTGACTTTGCTAGCTCGCTGCCATTTAGCCCCGGCATATTCATATCGGTGATCACCAACCCAAAGCGGTTCGGGCTTTCCTTAAAGAAATTGAGGGCCGCCAAACTGCTGGAAGTCGCGGTGACAGAAAACCCTTTGTTGGTTAAAAACAGCCTCAGGTACTCGGCGAGGGGTTCCTCATCGTCAACGATTAGAATATCAGTGATAGCCGCTCCGGAGGGTGTGGCGCTGATTTGATCGATGGGTTGGGGTAGTGTTACGGGCTCAGCTTCGGATGGGTTGCGATGGTTTTCGAACATCAGTGTAATCGTAGTGCCTTTTTCCAGGGATGTGTCGATACTAATGTGGCCGTTATTTTCGTGGATAACGCCGTGCACTACCGATAACCCCATGCCCGATCCTTTGCCATGCTCCTTGGTGGAGAAAAAGGGATCGAATATTCGTTCCAGATGTTCCTTGGCAATACCGTGACCGTTGTCTGAAATAGAGATGCACAGATATTCACCCTCGATGCGTTTTTGGCAAGAGGAGCAAATCCCGTGGCTGGTTCGTTGAGCGTATACCCTTACAATGATCTGCCCTTTTTCATCCATCGCATCGCGGGCATTGATACATAAATTCATCAACATTTGATGCAGTTGGGTGGGATCTACCAGAATATCCGGCACCGTTTCTTCAAATTTGGTGTCAATAGTAATGCCGCTGGGCATGGTTGATTTGAGTAATTTCAATACTTCCTCGACCATTGAAGTCGGGGCAAGGTAGACCGGGGAGCCGGAATTGGAGCGGCTGAATGAGAGCATCTGTAGTACCAAATCCCGCGCACGTTCTCCAGCCTGGTTTACCTCATGTAAGTAGGTGCTGCACCTGCTGTTTGGGTCATTGATCTCTTCAATAGCCAGGGCGGTGTAACCCAGTACGCTGCCCAGAATATTATTGAAATCGTGGGCAATACCTCCGGTTAACTGACCGATCGATTGTAGTTTTTGGCCGCGTTGAAGTTGTGTTTGCAGTTGCTTGCGTTCGGTTTCGGCTCTGAATGACTGAATGCCAAAATTGATATCGTCTGTCAACTCGGTGAGAAATGTTATTTGCGCATGGTCCAGGGCTTTTAACTCCTGCGTGTAGATCGCAAAAACACCTATGCATTCGCCCTCATTTATGATTGGGATTGAGATGGCCGTACGCACCTTCATCTGTTGAAAAAGTTCGCGCCACTCTGCATAGTTTGGGTTGGAGCTATCTTCTTCGTCGTAGATCCATGGTTTCATCTCTTTGACTGACGTGCCGATGATGCCACTTCCGTATTCATTGTCGCCCCAGGATAAAGTGGTATTTGCAACTACGTCGGGGGGTAATCCAGAGGTGGCGATGGGACGCACCGTTTTACCTTCGTCGTATTCCTTGTATCCAACCCATGCCAGGGAGTAACCATAATTGTCGGTAACGGTATGGCAAACCCGATCCAGGTACTCCTGCTCGCAATGCGCTTGAACTAGCGCCAGATTACAGGTGCTCAAGGTTTTGAGTGAGCGGTTTGATTCAAGGAGTAAAATTTCCGCCTGTTTTTTCTCGGTAATTTCGGTGGAAGAGATTGCAAACCCAGTTAATATTTCATTTTCTGTCATCGGCCCGATACGCATCAGCCACCAATGGGTTTCGCCGTTTAGTTCGGTGCAGATTTCGTAACTGGACATTTCCAGAGTGGTACGCACAAATATCAGAGACTCATTAAAGGTCTGTCGATATTTCTCACCCACAAAATCTACCAACTGTTTGTCTTTTAATTGGTGTTGTTTGTTATGGGGGCTGTCGCGGCTGACAAAAAGAACGGTGCCCTCCAGAGACAGTACGATGACACTGCCTGGGATGTTTTTGACCAAAGCAGCTAATTTGTTTTCCGAATCAATCAGTTTTTGTTCAGCTTCTTTTTTGTCGGTGATGTCGAAAATAACGCTGATTAGATGGGTAGGCTTACCTTGCTCATTGTTCAACGTATTTATTTGTACGCTAAGCCAGCGCCGCTTGCCGTTGGCGAGATCCGCAACTGTTTCTAAATGGATTGGTGTAGAGCTGGCGAGAGCTCTAGGTATGGTTTCAAGTACCTTTTTTCGGTATTGCGGATCAATGTAAGGGGTGATTTGATCCAGGGTTAATGGGGTGTTGGCATCCTTAATTCCAAGAATTAGGGCAGCTTGTTTGGAAAGTTTTGATTGTTTGGTTTCGACATCGTATTCAATGGTGCCGAGCGTGGCCAATTGTTCGCTATGCAGTACTAATTCGTCATGCTTTATCCGGTGCCTATATTGGTGCTGGATATTTTCCGTCATCAGATTGATAGCGTGTCCCAGTGTTGAAAGTTCATCATTTCCCGTTAATGCCGAGCGAACATTCAAATCGCCCTCTGTTATCGTTTTTGTCGCATCGACGAGATGACGAATTTTTTTTGTAAATATTCGGTCTACAACTATCCAAATAAATACTCCGAAGGGTAAAAGTATCAGGAAAATTGTCATGAAAGTCTGCAACGCCGCGGTATAGGCATCTTGTTTTTCCTCTAGTAACGACCGCTCAATCATTAAAAGGCGGTCCGATGACGGCAGGAGGAAAAAAAACAGCAGGGCCCCGCCACCCTTAATTAGTTGATGGCTAACGGAGGGGCGATCGAGTTTATTGCGCGAGAATTCTGGGTAAATCTCTTCCAGATGTCTATGCTGCCATGCAGGGTTGGAAGCCGCCAATACCAGACCAGTATCGGAAACAATCAGCGCGCTGTTATAAAGAGAGTCTTTAGCGAATGCCGAAAGTTCCTCCACTGATTGTTCAGAGCTGCTGGTTGTAAGGTTCTTAATCAGTGTATTGCGGGCGAAATTGGAGCTGGAAAGCATGTCATCCATGGTTTTTTGTTCAATCGCCGAGCTGATATAAAAAACGGATAAAAAATAGGCTAGAACTAAGCCAGCGGTTCCCATTAGTACGAGGGCTAAAGGAACCTTAAAACTGATCGAATGGGGGTATTTTTTCATGCGAGATATCCAATCAAATGTCATTGGATGCCTGCTGATGAATCGTTAGGCGATTAAAAATCTCCTCGCCCTGCGTAGGGGCATCTGACTTGGGTGCATTGAGTAACTCGGGTGTTTCACGCACGATTTTTAAAAACAGATGGGATATCTCAGGGTCTCGCCAACCCTTAGAGACCTCTTCCTCCATAATTCGAATCACCTCATCACGGTGCAGTGCTTTTTTGTAGGGCCTTTCGTTGGCCAGTGCGTCGTAGATGTCTACGGTTTGGAATACCCGGGCGAGTAATGGTATTTCCTCGCCTACTAATCCGTGGGGGTAACCTCCGCCATCCCAACGTTCGTGGTGATGCAGGATAATCGGGTAAGTTAATTGCATGCTTTTGAGGCCGGCACAGAGGTGTGCGCCAATGGTGGTGTGGGTTTTCATAGTGACCCACTCCTCATCACTTAATGGCCCGTTCTTCATTAAAATATGATCGGGAATGCCCATCTTGCCAATATCATGCAAAACGCCACCACGAGACAGGGCATTTTGTTGTTGCTCATTTAACCCAAGCTGAGCACCCAGCATTTTAGAAAGGTAAGAAAGACGGCTGCAATGATCGCCGGTACAACCATCCTTCGCCTCAACCATACGTGCAAGGGCAAAAAGAATGGATTCGGTATTGTCCAACTGATCGGTTGTTTTTTTGATTTTGACCGCTGCACCTACCCTGGATCGGAGTTCGACGGGGTGAAACGGCTTTTGGATAAAGTCAGTCGCACCAATATCCAGGCTTCCCGCCAGGTGGGTGGGCCCGCCGTCGCCGGTCACCATAATGATAGGCAGCATCTCTTGTTTTAGTTCATGACGAATACGGCGGCAGGTTTCATAGCCATCCATTCCTGGCATGTTTTTATCCAATAGCACCGTGTCTATAGGATGTTTGCCGATCATGTCCAACGCTTCCTGCCCCGAGGATGCGGCGAGTACGACGTGATTATGAGTCGATAAAATATCGCTTACCATCTGCCGATGAACTTGCTCGTCATCGACAATCAAGATGTGCGAAAGAGGGGTGATAGTATCCAATAGGGAGTCCTTATTAGGTTCCAGGTTGAGTGTGAACGGCGTACCGAGAAATCGGTTGCCTAGTGGTAGAGCAATATTGCAGTGGGCTCGATCAACTACCCGGTTTATATCTTGTTAGTCGGGACTGAACTGTTTAATCATCGATTGCAGCTCCAGGACCAGTCCCTGGAGCTCATGACTGGTATCCACATTTTGTTTTGAATTATCGGCAATTTGGTCCGAAGCCAGGTTGATAGCAACCAAACTGTTACTCATTTCATTGGTTGCTATGCTCTGTTCATTTGATGAACTTGCGATGTCGGTACTCATATTTGAGATGGTGGATACCGCTTGATCAATACCATCCAGCGCGGTACCGGCCTTTGCTATCTGGGTCACAGATGTCTGGGTTTGAGATTGGGTTGTCTGAATGACCCCCACCGCTTTTTTAGCAATCTTTTGAAGCTGTTCAACAATATCTTGTATTTGTTCGGTCGAGTCCTGCGTGCGGGTAGCCAGGGTACGTACCTCATCAGCAACCACTGCAAACCCGCGGCCCACTTCACCGGCTCGTGCAGCCTCGATGGCTGCATTGAGTGCCAGCAGGTTGGTTTGATCCGCTACCCCCCTGATTACATCGATAACCGCCCCGATATCTTCACTGCGTGTATGAAGGTCGTTAATCACCTCGATGGCGTCATCGATTCCATCGGAAAGAGAGTTAATGTCAGTGATCGTTTCGTCGACAATTTGTTTGCCCTCGGCGACCGCCTGCTCGGCTTCAGTTACTGCGCCTGCTGCTCTATGTGCATTTTCCGCAACTTGACTGGATGAGGTGGAAACCTCGTGCATAGCAGACGCAACCTGATCCAACTCCTGATGTTGTTTGGTCACATTTTCGCCGGTGCTTTTGGCAACGGTTAATGTAGTACGAGAAGATTTAGCAAGGCTGTGAGCAGAGTCTTCTACACGACCTATAACCGTTCGTAGCCGCGCGTTTGTTGCTGTGTTGGTAATCTCCATCTGCCCGGCATCGTCTGTTTTTCCTGTGTATACCTTCTGAGCAATAACATTATTGAATAATGCTCGAGAATGGTTTGCGGATGAAGTGACATTCTTTGCTACTCGCTTTGAGGCTGCAAAACCACCGAGTAAAGCTACTATCGTGGCGACCACCACCGGTGGTTGAAAACCGATCACGTAAAATGCTGTGCATGAAAATAGAACGGTAATTAAGGCAATAGTGAGAAATATTTGGCTGAATAACGAGGGCGTAAAGCGACTTGCTATCGAATTTTTACCGGCGTTGATATCAGCGTATAGTTTTTGTGCTCGTTCAACGTGTGCTTGTTCTGGTTTGGTCCGTACCGATTGGTAGCCGGTAATCTGCCCAGCTTCGTAAATGGGTGTGACATAAGCATCTACCCAGTAAAAATCACCGTTTTTGCAGCGGTTTTTTACAATGCCCATCCAGGCTTTACCTTGCTTAAGGGTATCCCATAAATCCTTAAAAGCGGCAGCGGGCATATCCGGATGACGAACCAAATTGTGGCTTTTGTTCAGTAGCTCCTCTTCAGAAAAACCACTGATATCTATAAATGCCTGATTAGCGTAAGTAACGATACCCTTTAGGTTTGTGGTCGAGATTAATCGAGTCGAATCCGTTAAAGAGACTTCGTTTTGCGTAACAGGTAGGTTTATTTTCATGCTGTAGATCCGGTAAAAATGTTGGGGTATTTAGAGGTGTTGATCGCTTCCAATAACTGCTGTTTAAATATGGGTTTGGTTAGGCAGCACTCTGCGCCGGCCTTGATAACATCTTCTACTTCTGATGACTCGCTGTAGCCGGTCATCGCGATAATCCGTGTATATTGAGTGCTGGGGTCTCGCTTGGTTGATTTGCAAACCTCTACGCCGCTAAGGTTAGGCATACGTAGGTCGAGCAACACAATATGAGGTTGAAAAATGAATAATTCCCTTCCAGCAGCGAACCCGTCGGACGCTTTTTTTGGAATGATAGCGGGCGACAGACCGCTCAATATTGTTTCGAGGTAGTTCGAAAATTGGTGATCATCATCGACAATAAGAATGCGGAGAGTTTCTTTTGCGTTGCTCAAACGGGATGCGATGCTTTGGGTGAGATTGGTTACATCCTGCTCCAGGAACCGCCGATGCCCTCCCTGGGTTGTTATAAAAGGCAGGTCACCCTTTTGAGCCCACTGTCTGACGGTTACGGGAGAAACTCCCATTATTTCAGCAACTTCCTTGGGAGTTAGATAATTTGGTGCTGACATATGACGCTCATCCATGTGGTGTATATTGTCGTTTTAATCGTTTTAATCGTTTTAATCGTTTTAATCGTTTTGTGTAAATCTTAGTAGAGAATTTGGGTCTCGCAATCTAAGAGCCTGATTTGTGGTTGAAATTTGATCTGACTCATGAAATCGGAAAAATGTAGCAGGTATATGGACTAGCGGGTATATACCGATTTTCGGGACGAATTAAAGCCGCCAGGCATCAGTGGTGGCGTCGTAAACTATGTTCGCGTAGACTCGCGCATATCGGCTGTATCTGAGCCAATGTTGATTTTTCTGACATTGCCCATATATATTCGATAAATGGGGGCGAAACGGCTTCGACGTCGATGTCAAACCCTGAGGTGCATGTCGAGAGGGTAGTGACTCTCGTAAAACAATCGCTGTAACTTTTTATAGTTGCCAACGACGATAGCTACGCCCTAGCAGCTTAGGCTTGCTAGCTCCTGACCAGATCTGTGCTTGTGCATCTGGACCCAGGAGTCGACTCTCACAAGACCGCAGTGATGCTCTTTTCGGTAGTATCCCTGTCAAAACTTTACCGAAATCGCTTTAGGTAGCCCTGTCTGTCGGGACGCTTAAAGTTAAATTAAGGACAGTCTAAACATGTAGAGCCGAAGGCTGCGAATCGGCGGACGGGGGTTCAACTCCCCCCGCCTCCACCATATACTCGTCCAATACCACCCATCAACAACCGCCAATCCCTTTAATAATAGGGGGGTTGGCCTTACCCTTTGTCCGTAGACGTCCATTACTGTACACTGACATACCGCCAAAAGTGGCGGTATATGTGGCGGTACTTATTCCGGTGTGACAAAAAATACCGCCAAATAGTTATCCGTACCTAGTTTGAGTCTATAAATACAGTGCTAAAGTCGATTCAGGTTAAACAGGCAGTACCCAGAGATAAACCTTACAAGCTGACCGATGAAAAAGGGTTGTATCTCTACATCACCCCCAAGGGTCAAAAATATTGGCGCTTCAACTACCGCTTTGCCGGTAAACGTAAAACCCTGGCGCTGGGGGTGTTTCCTGATACCGGCCTGGCCGAAGCCAGAACCGAACACGCCGAAGCCCGCAAGCAGATTAAGAACGATATAGACCCCTCCGACATTCGACGCGCTGCGAAGCTCTCCAAGACTCAATCCAAAGAAAACAGCTTCAAGGCTATAGGGCTGGAGTGGTTTGCAAAGGAAAAGCCCCACTGGTCAGCCAGTCACATCAAGCGGGTTGACAGTATGTTGAGCAAAGAACTATTTCCCCATATTGGCCATCGAGTAATTGGTGACATCACTACCCCTGACCTACTGGCTTGTTTGCGTCGTGTTGAGGCTCGTGGAGCCATTGAGACCGCCCACAGAGTAAAACAGGTATCAGGGCAGGTGTTCCGCTATGCAGTGGCCACAGGGAGGGCTGAGAGAGACCCCAGCCCTGACCTGAAAGGCGCACTCAAAACACCCAACAAAGGCCACATGGCCGCTATCACCGAACCCAGAGAGGTTGGGCTACTGCTATTGATGCTGGATGATTATCAAGGCACCCCCGAAGTAGCCACCGCCCTCAAATTGGCCCCATTGTTATTTTGCCGCCCTGGCGAACTACGAAGCATGGAGTGGAGCGAGATTAAATTTGAGAAGCATGAATGGCATATACCCAGCCAAAAGATGAAAACCAAACAGGATCACATCGTCCCACTATGCAAACAGGCCACAGAAACGCTTGAGAGCCTGCTACAGCTAACCGGCCACCGGCAATATGTATTTCCCAGTGCACGAAGCCCCAAGCGGCCTATGAGTGATAACGCGGTTTTATCAGCACTTAGGCGACTAGGCATACCCAAAGAAAAAATGACCGGCCACGGCTTTAGGGCAATGGCTCGCACCCTGCTTGATGAAGAATTGGGATATCGAATTGAGTGGATCGAGTGCCAGTTGGCCCACGCGGTCAAAGATGCCAACGGTAGAGCCTACAACCGTACAACCTACCTCAAGCAGCGCAAAGAGATGATGCAGCATTGGGGGGATTACCTGGACAGCCTTAAGGCCGAAGCACTCAACGGCAACGTGATAGCGGGAGCCTTCCCTAAAACGAATTAGCGATTAAACCCAGCCTAGCTCGACGGAGCGAAACGGACAGCTACCCATTGCCCCTGGTTGGGTTTTTATTTTATTGGGGTGTAAGGGGGTGCAAATCATGCGTGATAAAGATGACTACCACGGAGGGTGGGTTGAGCCTGTTGTATTAAGTGACGAGCAAAAACAGAGACTAGAGGCGCTTTTACCTCAAAGGCCCAAGGCTACGCCGGAACAAACTACTCACATAATCAAATCTATTGAAGCGATAGCTGCTACCCATAGAGCGATGACCTACGAATCATCAAAGACTGATACATACGACCGATTAAAGGAGCTAAAAGCCCTATTCAAAAGAGCAAATAGGCTATTTGATGGGATGGATGCTATGGATGAGAAAGTACTGGATCAATATTTTACCCATAGTGTTAGAAAAGGTAAAAACGCCGATAGATTCACTCACAGGCACCCGTACGGGGGTAGCCAACTCGGCCTCATTTCCGACGAAATGGAACAAACCATTGATCTGGCGCTCTGCGATTACAAGCCAAAACAAACGGGGCGAAAAAAAGATTACACCTATGCTTTTCTCGTCTCTCAATTTGCTGAGCAATTTCACGCAACCTTTCCAAACTTGGCAATTAGCCCCAGCGAGAACACCCCTTTTTTTAAGCTCACCGGCTTTATGCTTCGAGATATTTTTGACGATAAGCGAACCGACCCTGGTACGCAAATCAAACACTTCATCGCCGAACATGAGAGGAAAAAACACCTCTGATTTTCTTTAGTTTGGCCTTCGTAACGCTATAGATTAAGCCTGCCTTGTGGGTAAAATCGGGAACCATCTTACACAACGTCCTATGAGGCAAAAAGATGGCCGATACAGTCCACCCCATTATCCCGAAAGAACCTACCCAAACCCTCCCCACTTATAGGCGCTTATTGCGCAAATCATCTGTTAGAGAGCTAACCGGCATATCTGACAGCCACATGTATCAACTGATTGCAGAAGGTAAGTTTCCAGCGCCCATTAAGTTGGTCAAAGGAGGCAGAGCTAGTGCGTGGGTTGAAAGCGAAATCCTGGAATGGATTGATCAGCGTATTGCTGATTCACGCTCCGCCAATCAGGCCGGGGGTGCGAGCCATGACTAAAACATCACCGAGAGTATCGCTTAGGGGGGCAATAGACCGCCAAGAGAATAGCCCTTTAAACACACAGCCCAATGATAATTCAACTGCCGGACAGCGAGCAAGATTGCTTGATGCCCTAGGTGAAGTTGGGCCTATAGGGTTATCGACCATAGAGCTACGTGAATCGCTCGACGTAATGAGTCCAGCGCCCAGGGTATTGGAGCTTCGAGCGTTAGGCTTTCAAATAGAGACCCTTTGGATTGTTGCTGAAAACTCCCAGGGACATAAACACCGTTGCGCCCGGTATGTATTGATCAATCAGGCAGGCAGGGGGTGAGCTATGAGCGATCGATACAGGGTGCAAATTAGAATCACTAAAATAATGGATGTCGATGTGGGTGCAGAATCACTAGACGAAGCTACAGAACGCGTCCGACAGAGAGAAGGCAGTCCTGGCGATCCTTCGCCGGAAGAACTCGAGATAATCAGCGTGGTGAAGCTGGATGAGTAAGAAACGAGCCAGCCATTTGAGCAGTTTTGCTGGGGTGCCCAGGGTCGTTATGGATGAAGCCGATTTTCGCCAGCTATCCTACAAGTCCAAGTCCTTATTGATGATATTCGCCTACCAATATCGAGGGAACAACAACGGTGATTTGACCGCTGCACTTTCGATATTGCGAGACTGGGGATGGAAACGAGATGCCACCATCAGTAGCGCGGTGAAAGAACTTTTAGCCGCAAATCTGATTATTCGGAGTCGTGACGGTCGGTTTAGCAATCCCGGTGCAAGGTGTGCCCTATACGCTATCACATGGCAACCAATAGATGAGTGCCGGGGTAAGAATCTCGACATTCCACCTACCACGACAGCACCAAGAAAATTTGGGAAATAAGCAATATTCAAAACAGATAGCCCGTTACTCTTTGCGTAAGCGGTGGCGACTCTAAGAGTATGCTAGTGGTGACTATATGGGTAAGTAGGTGGCCTGTTTGGTGACTCTAAGAGTAGCCAAAATACCCCTTTTACCCCCTTCACTACTTACTCAAATAGTAAGCCTTATTATATATACCATACGGTAGGGTGATTTATTGGCTCAGTAACTCGATGACTGAAACCAGAAAGACGCTCATAAAATGCCCAATCCATGAAGTGAAGGAGGGGGAGTGAACCACTACAGGGGGAGGGGTGGTTAAATACCTACAGATCTAAATCTAAATGACCGTCGGTGAAGCACAATTTATGCACTGCCAATATTGGGAAACAAAACATGCTCAGAGCATTTGAAGTGACAGTGTGAAAATGTAACTAGGCAGCGGTCACCAGTCCATAGAGCCGTAGATATTTGACCTACCCCCCCCGTTACCTAGATCACAGAGGGTTTTCGGAGTCCATAAAAAAGGCCTGGGGCAATAAACCGAATATAACGGCAAGAATTTATCCCGCCCGCAAAAGCGGCATGAGGATGCCTGGTAAATGCACTAGGATCACACCCCCTTCGGATCTTTAGGTTCCTCGCGGGGTGCATCGATGGCCTGCTTTTAACCCTCCACCTTCACCCTACCTACCAGGCTGTTGTCTTCCACCAGTTTGATCGTATCTTCAAAAGCTGACTCAATATCTTTTAGGCGATCCGTTAAGAGCCAAATGGCGTTGGCCGTGATTTCAACGCTGTATGTTGACGATTCATCTTCTGGCATGAGTACTACAGCTAACGCCTTGGTTTGTGCCAGCAGGCGGTTAAAATTATCTTGCGCTTGGAGAAATTGGCTTCGTGCGGTTTCTATTGTGGTCATAGCTAGTTGCCTTTTCAGTTGAGATTAAAGAAAAGTAAGGCTCAATGGCGATCATGTGGCGGTATTTATGGCGGTATAAATATAAATCGAATTACTAAAGACCTACTTAATCAGTGAGTTATGTGGTCTGTTAAAGTGACCCCGCCCCATATGAAAGATTAGTAAGATCCAAGAATGACCATAAAAGCCTATAATTCTAGCGGATTATGGGCTTTTTTGTGCCTGTAAGGTTCTAGAAGCGACTAGACGATCCGGCTGTTTTGGTAGTACTCTTGGTAGTACCAGCCCGATACTACCAAGAGCGGTACTACCAAAATGCCAAAATTGACCAAACCACTCACCAATACTGAGGTAAAACAGGCAAGGCCCAGAGATAAGGTTTACACCCTGTCAGATGGTGAAGGGCTGCAGCTTAGGGTCAAACCAAATGGTTCCAAACTTTGGTTGCTGGATTACAGAAGGCCGTACACTAAAAAACGGACAAGCCTTAGTTTTGGGAGTTACCCCGATCTAACCATTGCTGAAGCGCGAAAAAAACGAACCGAAGCTAGGGCGCTATTAGCAAAGAATATTGATCCGAAGGAGTACCGGGAAGAGCAGAGCCGCATCAGTGAAAACGCCTTCAACAACACACTGGAATATATAGCTCGCCAATGGCTGGAGGTTAAGAAGGCTACCATTTCAGCGGATCATGCAACGGATACACAGCGCTCTCTTGAATTACATATCTTCCCTGATATGGGGAATGTGCCTATTCATAAAATAACCGCTATGAAAGCCATTGATACCCTCAAACCGATTGCCGCCAAGGGCAACCTTGAAACAATCAAGCGTCTTTGTCAGCGTCTGAATGAAATCATGGTCTACGCCGTTAACACCCCGGCCTCATTGACAGCAACCCGCTCACAGGGATCAGCAAGGCGTTTCAAAGGCCTGCAAACAACATCTGCCCACACTCAAGCCAGAAGAGCTGCCTCTGCTGCGCACCCTGACCACAGCCAGCATCAAACACACCACCCGCTGCCTAATAGAGTGGCAACTCCACACAATGGTGAGGCCCAGTGAAGCCGCTGGCACCCGGTGGGATGAGATAAACTTTGAAACGGCTATCTGGCACATTCCACCAGAGCGGATGAAACGAAAAAAAGAGCATATAGTCCCGCTATCCAGCCAATGTCTGGTGCTGCTGGAGCTAATAAAACCAATCAGTGGGCGAAGCCAGTTTATATTTCCCTCAGACCGCGATCCTAAAAAACACGCCAACCCTCAAACGGCCAACACCGCCCTAAAGCGTATGGGCTTTGACAAAAAGCTGGTCGCCCACGGCATGAGGTCACTGGCCAGTACCATATTGAATGAAGAGGGCTTTGATGCAGATGTGATTGAAGCTGCCCTTGCACATATTGGCAATAATGAGGTTCGCAATGCCTACAATAGAGCCAATTACCTCGAACGTAGAAAGCCAGTCATGGAGTGGTGGAGTGACCACATAGAAAAGGCCGCCACGGGCAATATGAGCCTAACCGGTAGCAAGGGGCTGGCGCTAGTTGGCATGAAATAGTTATCTATCCAGCAGCCTGATTCTGTATTTCGCGAGCAACTGCCTTAGCCAACTCAGCAGCATCTATACCTTGCCCTTGTATAAGGGTGTCACGGGGCAATCCCAGTTTTTGGACAAGTTCAACTTGTCGAGTTGGCTGCACTTCACCATAACTGTATAGCGTAGTCAGCACCCCTTCATGGCCTAAGTTCTGACTCCACGCCTTAAACTCTTCGGGTGATTGGCAAAGGCTCGCACCCAAGGCCGCCAAGGTATTACGGAAGCTATGCGGGTTAAAACTTGGCAATTCAGCCAGTAAAAAAGCCTCTTTGAATATTCTGCGTATCGCGGCGGCCTTGCTCCAAGGTTCATCGGCCAAGCCCGCTACCCGAAAGCTGTTATCACTGCCCTAGCTCATTCTGGTTTTAGTGAACAGCGGTGCATCGTTACTCATCAGTAGGTCATTCTTCAGGTACTCCACCCACTGAAAAACAATATCGCGCACCTCTTCACCCACCGGAAAAAGCTGGTGGTAAAGCTTTTGCTGTACTTGGTGTTTACCTCCCTGGCATCCTGATAGACCGTTCCCGCTTTTAAGTCGGTGTGCTTCGCAATAGCGCCATCCCTGGTGCCGGTTAACAGGGTGAAGGCGATCAACGCTCTATCACGCTTCTCAATATCCGTATCATTCGGCATTACCGCCAATACATGTTTTATTTGCTCGACATTTGCCACAGTGGATTGGCGCTTTGCTTTAGCGGTTCGGGTCTCTTTTTCTGAGAGATTGAAATACTCAGCATCCGAATACTTGATACGTGATTTATAACCCGTTTCCTGCGACAACCATTCAATAAACGCTTTATAAAATACGCGCTTTTGAGAATGCTCACACGCAAATCACTTCACAATTAACCGCTCTTACGATTTCAATAAGTTTTATGGCAAAGACAAATATTTGAACTGCAGATAAAGTGAATACCGAGAGCTATTCGGTACACCGTTTCGTGCTGGTGGGTTCAAGTCGTCGCGATTGATAGGGTTTCACCTTTGATCTTTTTCGCATAAATCGATAATCTGGCTCACCTTTCTGTTTTGCAACAAAGCAGGTTGTACATCACGTTCTGTGGTGGAAAAAATACTAATAATGATTATTTATCGCGCAAGGAAACCATATAAATGACTGATCTAGTTACTGCGAAGAACCTTTCCCCTGAACAAGCCGCTGCGGTGGGTATGTCTGTAGCTGTTCATGCGAATGTGGCCCCTGATCGCCCGGCGATTTACTCTAATTATGGAAACCGCACCTATGGTGAGTTGAACACCAAAATCAACCAGCTTGCGCGTGTGCTCCGAAAAACAGGACTTAAGCCCGGTGACGGCGTAGCGTTGATCTGCTCCAACAGACCTGAATTTCCCGAAGCAATTTACGCAGCGCTGCGTACGGGCTTACGAATTACGCCGGTAAACTGGCATCTCACGACCCCGGAAATGACACATATCGTGAATGATTGCGAGGCGAGGGTGCTGATTGCGGATAGTCGCTTCAAAGAGAATATGGAAGAACTTTTGAGCAATGCACCAGCTGTTGAACTGGCGCTTTCCGCTGGTGGCGATATGGCTGGCTTCACTTCTTATGATGTGGCGTTAGCAGCGGAGGATGGCAGTGATCTGGATGATCCGGTCATTGGTTCTCAAATGCTGTATACGTCGGGTACTACCGGCCATCCCAAAGGTGTATGGAAAGAGCCAAGCAGTGCGAGACCCGCTTCAATTACTCAGCATTTGGAATATATTCCCGGCGAAGATCTGGATCTCTGTACCGGCCCGCTTTATCACGCCGCGCCGCTGGGTATATCGCTTATCCAACCCCTGAACTCAGGCGTGGGTAGCTACTTGATGGACAAGTGGACCCCCGAAGAGTGCCTGCGACTTATTCAGGAATATAAGATCACCCACTCTCATATGGTGCCCACAATGTTCCACCGCATGTTGGCGCTGGATGAGGATGTGCGTAACCAGTATGACGTGTCATCCATGAAGTACCTGATCCACGGTGCTGCACCCTGCCCAGTTCATGTTAAGAAAGCGACCATGGAGTGGTTTGGGAAAATCATGTATGAATACTATGGTGGTACCGAGGGCGGTGGTGGTTGCTATATTTTGCCGGAAGACTGGTTTAAAAAACCTGGCTCGGTCGGCAAACCATCCCTTGACGGCACGCTTATTCTGGGTGATGACGACACGATTTTGCCTGCGGGTGAGATTGGTCGTATCTATATGATTTCGCCCGATAACGGCCATTTCAAATACTTCAAAGATGAGGGTAAGACCGACAAAGCCTACTTTGGTGAAGGCAATACTCACTTTACATTAGGTGATATGGGCTACCTTGATGAAGATGGGTATCTTTACCTGTCTGACCGCCGCAATGATCTGATTCTCAGTGGTGGGGTTAATATATATCCTGCAGAAGTAGATGCCTGCCTGTTGCTCCATCCTGCGGTAGCCGACGCCTGCACAATTGGTATATCCAACCCTGACTGGGGTCAGGAAGTGATGTCGGTGATTGAGCCAAAAGCAGGGATTGAGCCATCTGACGAGTTGGCGGCAGAGATTATCCAGCACTGTATCGATACCATTGCCAAGTTTAAATGTCCCCGTAGTATCCGGTTTATGGATGAATTGCCACGTAGTGATGCGGGTAAAATTAAACGGCGGGTGGTGCGGGACCTTTACGAAAAACCAGCCAGTTAGTCGATAGGTAGTTCCAACAACCACGGCAGCAAATTGTGTTGCGGGGGTTGTTGGAACGGCTTGCAGTTTCAATTCAGTCGAACTCTCTATGTGGCTTTATATAACCGCAGAATAATTTAAACAGAGTCGAACTATTTTAATGGTTTATCGCCATACTTTACCGCAGATTATTCAGGTTTTACTCCTTTCATCTGTTCATCGCAACGACGTGTAGGGAAGCCTCTCCCCGGCTAGGGCTTTAAAATTAGCCTGTCATTGTAGGTGTTTTCGTGCGTGAGTTTTGCGGCAGTTCACTCAGTTTGGTCTATAATTTATTGAGAATATGCACTCGCATAATGGACTGTGAGCTGTACTAATCTGTACCACCTGTGAGAATCGCATACTCGCTGGCAGGGAGAATGAAATTTTTCGGGAGCTACGAGCATTAATACCCCACAGCCCTCTTATGAAATAACGATTAAAACCTATCTGCTGGTAGCTGTGACGCTGGCCCTGGTGGTGTTCGCATGCCTAATGGGAATGCTCTACATAGGTTACCAAAGTGTAGTCATTACAGGGGTTCCAGAGGGCACCCCTGAACTGGGGTCCAAATTTAGTTTTTCAGCCTACGCACAGTCCCATTGGTCATCATTCATTGGCCCCAGTTTTGTGTCGGCCTGTCTGATTTACGGTGTTGGGTTTTTACTGTTTTATTGGCTAGTCCAGCGGCACTTGATTCATATCGCGCAGTTTGTGCGGGGCAACAAATTGGGTGATGAACCGGAATTGCTAGATTTGAATAGCGGTCGTTTTTCTATCATCCCAGATGAATTTGTCTACCTTCAGGAATCGATCAACAACATGCTGAGGACGATCAGCTCTAACTACAAAGATCTGACGGTTTCGGCGAATGAGATCAAACGCTCAGAACTGGAGCACCAGCGTATTCTCGATAACCTGCAGGATACCTATTATCGAGTAGATGCCTCGGGGTTGTTTTTGTATGTATCCTCATCTGGTGAGCAGCTGCTTGGTTACAAGCCGGAGGAGGTGGTAGGTTGTGTTCGGATGGCTGATTTATATGCTGAACCTGAAGAAAGGGAGACATTTTTAAGTGAATTGATGGACGGGGGTGGCAAACTTGCCCAGTGGAATACCAAGCTGCTACACAAGGATGGATCAATAGTCTACGTTGCAACCAGTGCGCGCACGATAACCGATGCGCGTGGTGAAATGGCTGGTGTTGAAGGTATTACCCGTGATATCACTGAGCAAAGATATGCTTCTGAGCGTTTATTTAAAGAAAAAGAGCTTGCTCAGGTTACATTGAAATCGATTGCGGATGCGGTGATTACCACCGATGAGTCCGGTCATGTGACCTTTATGAATCCCGTAGCGGAGATGTTGACCGATTGCTCAAATGAGTCAGATATGGGTCGAGATATCTCAGAGTTATTCCATATCGTCGAAGAATCCACTCGGCTGGTTAAAGATGACCCTGTTTCAAAATCTCTGAATGATAACGTGGAAATCCGGTTGTTGGGGGACTGTTTACTGGTAAATAGAAGCAGTAACGAATTCTATGTTGAAATGACGGTTTCTCCCCTGGTGAGTTCACAGGGAGAGCTGTTCGGAACGGTGGTTGTGTTCAGGGATGTTTCTGAAAGCCGCGAGGTGGATCGAAAAATCCAATGGCAAGCACGCCACGATCCTCTGACAGGTCTATTTAACCGCAACGAACTGCAAAAAAGGCTAGCGGACTGTATTCATAATATCTCGGGTAAAAACAGCTCAACCTTCCTTTATATGGATCTGGATCGTTTTAAAATTGTGAACGATACCTGTGGTCATGTGGCGGGGGACAGCCTGCTACGGCAACTGAGTTTTTTGTTGAAAAAACAGATCAGAAGTAATGATGTATTGGCCCGTGTTGGTGGCGACGAATTTGGATTGTTGCTGAGCAGCTGCCCCATCGATCAAGCCGTGCATATTGCCGAGAATATCAGGGAGTCGATAAGAGACTTTCGCTTTTCATGGAATGATAAAATTTTTGAAACCGGTGTAAGTATCGGCGTAGTGACCATAGACCAGCGGGTTCATAGTGTTACAGATGTGTTGTCGATGGCAGACCTTGCGTGCTATACGTCAAAAAACAAAGGGCGCAATCGTATTCACATTTTCAAATTGGATGATCAGCAACAGGCTCAATACCAACAAGAGGTTCAATGGGTTGGTGAGATCAATAGTGCTTTTGAAGAGAACCGCTTTCAATTGTTCTACCAGCCTATTCGCACATTGAATGGGGGGCAAAACGAGCCTATCTACCACGAACTTACGCTTCGTATGATTGGTCAAAATGGTGAATTGATTCCGCCCAGCAGCTTTTTGTCCTCAGCTGAACGTTATAACTTGATGAGCCGGATTGATCATTGGGTGTTTTCAAAAACCCTCGAATTTATTGCGTCTTATTCCGGTGTCTCTGGTGTGTTTGCACTAAATGTATCCGCTGGTTCGATGAGTGATGAGGAGTTTCACCGGTTCATAGCCGATGAGATGAAACGACTTGCTGTTGATCCCGCACAAATCTGCTTTGAAGTGAGTGAATCCGCAGCGATCACTCATCTTTCCCACGCAAACCATTTTATCAACTATGTGAAAGATCTAGGTTGTAGCTTTGGCATAGACGGTTTCGGAAGTGGACTATCGTCGATGATTCATCTGAAAAATTTACCGGTAGATTATTTAAAGATTGACGGCAATATCGTTAAAGATGTCATTGCCGACCCAATAGACTGCTTGATGATGGAGTCAATCAACAACATGGCTCACAAAATGGGTTTAAAAACCGTTGCCGAGCATATCGAGAGCAGAGAAATCTACGAAAAAGTAAAATCAATGGGTATCGATTACGGTCAGGGTTTCTATTTTGATCGGCCAAAGCAATTGGTCAGTGATTCGGTGGTTAAAATCGTCAGCTAAGCACTGCTTGAATATATACCGCTACACAGCAGATAATTTTTGATATTTCCTTTTCAATATGTTCCTATTCAATACAACCTTTAAGTAGGGGAGTGGTTTGTGGTCGATGGCCAAGCAGATCCGGTAAGAATTTAAAAATAACAAAGAGGTAAGACAATGAAAGCTGCAGTTTTGAGAGAAGTGGGCAAACCACTACAGATTGAAGATGTGCAAATATCCAAACCAAAATCCCGTGAAGTGCTGGTACGTACTGTAGCAGCTGGCGTTTGTCACAGTGATGTTCATTTTGCGAATGGTTCATACCCCTATCCGCTACCAGCCATTATGGGTCACGAATCTTCCGGTATCGTAGAGATGGTTGGTTCCGATGTAACTAGCGTAAAGCCAGGCGACCATGTAATTACCTGCCTATCGGCATTTTGTGGCCACTGTGAGCATTGTTTGACGGGTCATATGGCTCGTTGTCAAAGCGACGAAGTTCAGCGTAAACCCGAAGAAGAGTTCCGCCTGACCCAGGCAAATAACCCGATGTTCCAGTTCTTGAACCTTTCATCTTTTGCGGAGCAAATGTTGATACACGAACATGCTCTGGTCAAAGTACGTGATGATATGCCAATGGATCGCGCGGCACTGATCGGTTGTGGCGTAACCACTGGTGTGGGGGCCGTTATTAATACCGCCAAGGTAGAGCCTGGTTCAACGGTTGCCGTAATTGGTTGTGGTGGTGTTGGCCTTTCTGCCATTAATGGTGCAGCTATTGCGGGTGCCGGGCGTATTATTGCGGTTGATATGCATCCATCCAAACTGGAACTGGCAAAAGTATTTGGTGCGACCGACGTGGTAAATGCCGGTGAGGTTGATCCGGTTGAAGCGGTAATCGATATGACTAACGGTGGGGTTCATTACTCTTTTGAAGCGATCGGTATGAAAGTAACCGCTGAGCAATCATTCAAAATGTTGCGTAGCGGTGGCGTGGCTACTGTTATCGGTATGATCCCAGTCGGTACCAATATTGAACTTCATGGAGCAGACCTTCTGGCTGAGCGCTCTATTCAAGGTTCAATAATGGGTTCTAACCGCTTTCCAGTGGATATGCCTCGTTTTGTTGAGTTCTACATGCAGGGTAAACTGCACCTTGATGAACTGATCTCCAGCCACATTAAACTGGAAGACGTGAACACAGCAATGAAAACATTAGAATCAGGTAAACTGGCTCGCGAAGTTATTATGTTTGACTAAGCGATATATCAGTTAGCAACGCTGACGAAACCCCTCAACAATTAGATTGTTGAGGGGTTTTTTGTATCCAGAAAAGAATATAGGGAAACGAAATGACCAAGAACAGTGATCTTTTATTTGAACCGTTTATTAGTGAAAAACTCCAGCTGCCAAACCGAATTGTCATGGCACCCATGACACGAAGCTTTTCTCCCGGGGGTATCCCGGGGGAAGATGTCGCTGCCTATTACCGAAAAAGAGCGGAAGCCGAGGTAGGACTCATCGTTACCGAAGGCACTACAGTCGACTACGATACCGCTACCAATGACATTAATGTCCCAGAATTTGTCAGCGATGCAGCCATTGCCGGCTGGAAACGAGTAGTGGAAGAAGTGCACGCCGCAGGCGGAAAAATTGCACCCCAGCTATGGCATATGGGTATGGCGCGAGGCAAGGAGGTTGGCCCCGCACCAGAACAAGCATCTATCGGACCATCAGGATTGGTAGCGCCAGGTAAAAAAGTCAGCGATCCTATGACTATGGAGCAGATTGAAGAGGTGGTTGCTAAATTCGCCAATGCAGCAGAAAAAGCCAAAGAGATCGGTTTTGATGCGGTCGAAGTGCATGGAGCCCACGGATATCTGGTCGATCAGTTTTTTTGGGAAGGGACTAACCAGCGCGATGATGAGTACGGTGGGTCGTTGTTAAAAAGAACCCGTTTCGCCGTGGAAATCGTGAAGGCAATACGGGCAAAAGTGGGCAACGATTTTCCGATTATCTTCCGATTTTCGCAATGGAAACTGCAGGATTATGAAGCCAAACTGGCGAACAGCTCCGATGAACTTGCTCAATTTCTGGCGCCACTGGTCGATGCGGGGGTGGATATATTTCACGCGAGTACCCGTCGTTACTGGTTGCCGGAATTTGATGGTTCACCACTGAACCTGGCTGGATGGACGCAAAAAATTACCGGTAAACCCGCTATTACCGTGGGTTGTGTTGGGCTAGATGATGAGTTTATTAAAGCCTTCTCTGGTGGCGGAGCTCTGGCCACCAATATTGACCCACTACTGGAGCAGCTTCAGCGCGGTGATTATGATTTAGTTGCCGTCGGGCGAGCCCTGTTATCGGATCCCGATTGGGCTGTAAAAGTCAGGGAAGATCGATTTTCCGATATGACGCCATTTACCAAAGAGGTGCTGGGTAGTCTGAATTGAGTCACTGATAAAACAGTCGGAAATAGAAGTTTGAGTTAGAGTGTAGTGGCCTGCTGTTCAATTCAGGCCATTGCTTTTGAATAGGGCGGGGCAGTACGGTCAGCTTCTAATCTAACTACTGCTTATAAGTCGCGTGGCAGGATGTGCAGTGCTGTAGGGTATTGCTCAATGCATCAAGAGACCGGCCTGTATCTTTGGTTTTTAATGCTTTGGCCAATGCATTGCCACTTTCGTGAAACCTTAATCCGCGTTGCTTAAAATCTTCATTGTCGATTCGGTTGCACATTTTAAGCATCTGCGGCCGAGCCCCGAGTTGTTGTCAGGCAGTATTTGAGGCCTCCTCGAAATTATTTTTTGCCATAAGAGATACGATTTTTTGAACCGCCTCAAGATGCCCGCGCATATTACTTAGCTGGTGTTGTGCCATTTGTGGAGGTAGGTTCAATGGGGTGCGCAGGTCTACGCTGTTTTTTTGATGGTGGTTCTGATGCATCATCGAATGATTGCGATGATCCTGCTCTTCGGATAGCTGGGCTACCGGCATCGTCAATAACGAAATAACGGCAGCTGTCTGATGACACCAATGGAATTGAATAGAAAGTACATGATCGGGCCCGAGGCGATGTGGGCTAAAATTTTGCCGAGCATAACATCGCAGTTTCATTGCTCTCAATGTGGCAAATCGTCGCACTCTGGTTGGTGACGACGGGGTTTCGCAGCTAAAGGGCCCCGTGTGTTTATGGGGGGCAGGCATTTATTTCATATTAGGCCTGTCTGGCCTCCTATTTGGTCTACAGTACCTTTCGATATCGGTTAATCTCATCCCGCATCTGCACTGCTACCTGTCGAGCAGCATCAGCAAAATCAGCACCCTGGCTGGCATATAAAACGGCTCTGGATGAATTGACCATTAGTCCTGCGCCTCGCTCGTCCTGCCCATTGTTAATGGCTGCCTGAGTATCGCCGCCCTGGGCACCAATACCGGGTACAAGTAGCATCATATCCCCTACAATGGATCGTATTTTCCCGAGTTCTTCGGGATTGGTAGCACCCACAACCAGAGATATATTGTTGTTTTCGTTCCATTCGCTAACGGCCATGTTAGCGATTCTTTCATACAGTTTTTGCTTTCCCACCATCAGGTTTTGAATACTGGCAGAACTGGGGTTTGATGTGCGACAAAGTACAATTACCCCTCTATCTTGGTGGCGACTAAAGGGTTCGATCGAATCAAAGCCAAGGTAGGGGTTGATGGTGACCGCATCGGCATCAAAGCGCACGAAGGCTTCATCGGCATATTTTTCGGCAGTACTGCCAATATCACCGCGCTTTGAATCGAGAATGACCGGAATGTCCGGGTAATTTTGGTGGATATATTCGATCGAGTGCAGTAACTGATCTTCCGCACCAACCGCTGCGTAATGTGCAATTTGTGGTTTGAATGCGCAAACCAGATCTGCTGTTGCATCAATAATGGCGCAGTTAAATTTGAAAATGGCGTCGCTCTTTCCCTTGAATTGATCTGGGAATTTTTTAGGGTCCGGGTCAAGGCCAACGCAAACCATCGTGTTATTTTTGGCCCAGGCGTTACTTACCTTTTGATAGAAGTTCATGGTATTGCTCTACAGTTGGATTGCGAAAGTTGTGATGTTTTGAAATTAGGATTTTTAATCAGCGGGCTGTTTCAGAACAGAATCGCTATGTACGAACGGCTGCGTCGCATTTTTACGGAATAGAAGGGTCAGAAAAATCATCAAATATAACCTCACCCGTTTCGGTATCCAGTATCGCGCAGGATAGCTGCCGGTTATTCACATGGCTCCGGGCATGACCGGCAGAACCGGGATTGATGACCAGCGTACCTTTGATATCACGGGCCAACTGGGTATGGGTATGACCGTAAATGGCGTAGTCAGTGCCCGCTTCGGCGAACTTTTTGAGTGCTGCGCTATGTGGATAAATATATTCACCGCGCGGATCCCAGGGTGTTGAATGAAACATTTTCAGCCGCTTACCGTCGATGATCATTTCAAACCGATAGTCTTGATTTCGAGTCCATTCCAGTAATTCTTTGTCCACTTCTTTGCTTTCCGCTGCACGGGCGCCGGCGGGGCTCAGTAACATCTCTTCATGATTACCGAGGATATATTCAGCATCGACCTCTTGTAGACGTTCGACTACATGATTAGAAAAGCGGAACTGGTCGAAGGCGTCACCGGCGCACAATATTTTGTCCACAGCTCCCATTCTTTTGAGTGCTTTATTGAGTCCTTCAATATTGCCGTGGATATCCGAAACGATGCCTATTCTCATGATTGAACGCAGGTTTAGGCTTCGATTACTTCGTAATCGTGAGTGATCTCTACCCCACCTGCCTGCAACATAATCGATGCAGAGCAGTATTTCTCGGCGGAAAGTCCAACGGCTCTTTCCACGTGCGCCTCTTTAAGGTTGTGGCCGGTTACAATAAAGTGGATATGAATACGACTAAACACGGAAGGTACAGCGTCCGCACGCTCTGCTACCAGTTCCGCTACACAATCAGTTACTGCCTGGCGAGATTTCTTCAAGATCAGTATGACATCAATAGAGGAACAACCACCCATGCCCAGCAGCAACATCTCCATGGGTCGAATCCCCATTTCGCGACCGCCGTTTTCCTTCGGGCCGTCCATCACCACCGAGTGACCACTGCCGGACTCACCTACCATCATAAGTCCATCGACCCATCGAACTGTTGCTTTCATGCGGTGCTACCTCTAATTGCTACTTTGTAAACGATCTAGTTTGAGCTTTTTTTGCTAGCCTGCAAGGCTATCACATCCGAATGTGCAACGAATACTGGAACTATCGAAATCTCGGACCATACTTACCTATATGTACTGTTTCCCACGACGAGCCTAAAACCAACATGCAGATTCAGCCAAAAATTGAAAATCTGGATCAATTTATTAGTCATTGCCATCGGCAACACTTTCCTAAACACAGCACGATTATCAGGGAAGGTGATGCCAGTGAATCGCTGTATTTTATATTGAGCGGCTCAGTAATCGTTTTAATTGAGAATGAACAAGGTAAGGAGATGATTGTTTCCTACCTTAATAAAAATGATTTTTTCGGTGAGATGGGCTATTTCAATAAAGATAGTGAAAGAAGTGCGCTAATACGGGCCAAAACTGAATGTGAAATTGCCGAAATCAGCTATTCGAAATTTAGATCAATTCGGTCTGAGTACCCCGACATTCAAGATATTATTTCGGCGCAACTGGCAGCTCGGCTTCAAACCACCACCCGGAAAATGACAGACCTCGCTTTTCTTGATGTAACCGGACGGGTTGCGAGGATATTACTTGATTTGTGCAAGGAACCCGATGCGATGACTCACCCGGACGGTATGCAGATAAAAATTACGCGTCAGGAGATTGGCCGAATGGTTGGTTGCTCCCGCGAGATGGTTGGAAGAGTGCTCAAAGATCTTGAAGCCCAGGGTTTGTTGTCAGCCAAAGGCAAAACAATGGTGGTGTATGGAACCCGTTAATTATACTCCAGATGGTGCGCGACTGGACAAGTTGTTTGAGCTTATTACACACCCCGGTTTTATCGAAGGCGAGTATTGGTTTAGGCAGGAAGTTGCCGCCAATACTGCGGTGATAAAAAAAGGGGAGCATTCTGAAAAGCTATATTTGGTTTGTTCCGGCAGGTTGAGTGTGCAGGAGGACCTTGAACTGGCGGATGACCGGCATATAAAGCCTGGTATGGCTGAATTAGCGGATGGTGATGTGTTCGGTGAGCTTGCGTTGTTTGATCAGGAACCCCATAGTTGCTCGGTTGTTACCCTTACAGAGGTTGAATTGATCACTATTAACGCTGAAAAGTTATTAAATTTCCTTTCTGAAAATAGCGAAATTGGGTATCCCATCGTCTTCCAGATGATGCAGCAATTGGCAGGTCGTTTTAGAAAAATCAGTAAAAGAACCGCTGCGCTATTCGCATGGGGGCTTAAAGCTCATGGTATTGAATCACACCTTTAATACTTCTTATTTTTATCTGAAGCTCTTAAGCAAGCTTAGGGTTCGGCAACATCCTCCAGCGATGCATCCGCGTACGTTGGTTCCTTAAGCAATTCACGCATCTTTTTTAGCGTAACAAAGGGTGTGTCGACGGATGAACTACCGGCAAGCCAGCCCGGAATTGAACCGCCGGGATTTACCCTTACCTGATAGATTACCTGAACCATACCATTGGTCAGTGGCGTAAATACCCACTTGCCCTTTAGTTGAAGCATACGTACGTAACCGGGTTGTTTCGGAGCGACATGATCAACCGATCTAAGCTCGATGGTGATGGCTAATGTGTTTGGGTTTTGGTGGTATGAAGCTTTTAGAATGACATCACGGTCTGAAACCGGCCAGGGCGAAAGCGTAACGCTACGAAGAATCTGTTCATACGGACTGATGGTCTCCAGCACCTGAGTGCCGCCGGAGCGATAGATCCAATCTTTAGTTCGATCACTGTCCCGGACCAGTGCTACCAAGCTTGAAAGCTTGCTTTTAAGTTCAATAATACCTTTGAATTCGTCAAGCGGAGAGCCATGATTAGAGCGAGTGTACACTCGGATACCGGCCTCTGTTTTACGCAGTATCCAGCTAGCTTCGGCATTGTTATGGGGTTCGGCAGATTCTGCAAATATGGGCGTGCTCAGTATGACGACTAATACACACCATAGCGCTAGCCGGATTTTCACTGGATCAGCTCTAGAGCATCGTTAATTCGGACAACACCCACCGCTTCCAGGCCTTTGATGGGTTTTTGCGGCAGGTTGGCTTTTGGCACAATTGCTTTGGTGAATCCATGTTTTGCAGCTTCCCGCAGTCGCTCCTGACCGCTTGGTACGGGTCGGATCTCACCGGACAAACCGAGTTCACCAAAAACAATCATATTTTCAGGCAAGCTCTGGTTTCGAAAGCTTGAGATCATCGCCAAAATCAATGCTAAATCGGCGCTGGTTTCACTGATCTTAACGCCACCAACCACGTTGGTGAAAATATCCTGATCCCCCAAAACAAGCCCACCATGGCGCTGCAATATAGCCAGTAACATCGCCAGGCGGTTTTGATCTAAACCGACGGCAATACGGCGAGGGTTGCCAAAATTGCTCTCGGCGACTAGGGCTTGGATCTCAACTAGTAGCGGCCGGCTACCTTCCCATGCAGCCATCACTAAACTACCGGGGGTGTTCCCTTGCTGTCGATTCAGGAATATCGAACTTGGATTTTTGACCTCTTTTAGACCTGAATCGAGCATCGCAAAAACACCGAGTTCGTTTACCGCACCAAAGCGGTTTTTCTGTGCTCTTAACATTCTGAAGCGGCTGTCATCAGAGCTTTCTAGCATCACTGAGCAGTCGATCATATGCTCAAGTACCTTGGGGCCAGCCAGGCTGCCATCCTTGGTGACGTGGCCGACCAAAATGAGAATGGTATTGCTTTGCTTTGCGTAACGGGTCAGATAGGCAGCGGACTCCCGCACCTGCGATACACTGCCAGGGGCTGACTGAATTTCCGAATGATGTACCACCTGAATCGAGTCGATCACCAGTACTGCAGGTTTATGTTGCTCTGCATGTTGCACGATGGCTTCGACGGATGTTTCCGCCAGCATCTGCAAATTTTCGCCCTTTAGCCCCAGGCGCTCGGCCCGCATCGCAACCTGATGCAAAGACTCCTCTCCTGTTACATACAGCGCAGCCATCGATTGACTGAGGTGGCACATCACCTGTAGCAACAGGGTGCTTTTTCCGGCTCCAGGGTGCCCACCAATCAAGATGGCGGAACCGGGAACCAGTCCGCCACCCAGTACGCGATCAAACTCGCCGATGGTGGAAGAAATACGCGGCAGTTGCTCCGGCTCTATCTCACTGAGCTTTTGAACTGTTGCGGTTTGATTTCCTGCATACCCGCTGTACCCCGGTCGGCCAGTGGCGGCAGCGGCTGGTTCGGTCAGGAAAGTTTCACTTACGGTGTTCCAGCTGTTGCACTCCGAGCATTGTCCCTGCCATTTGCTGTGGTCAGCGCCGCATTCAGAGCACAGAAAGATGGTTTTACGTTTGGCCATAAGCTGAACTACTAAGAATGGTGATTAGTTTTTGTAGCTGATCGCTACGCGCTGGGTCAAGCCGCACAATAGTTGATAGGGGATCGCGTTGCAGCGTCGGGCAATCTCTTCAACCGGTAGTTCAGCTCCCCAAAGGGTCGCGGTATCGCCGAATTGTATTTCGGGGTGATCGGTCAAATCTACGCAGATCATATCCATAGAAACCCGACCGGCCAGCTTAACCCTATTGCCTTTGATCAGAACTGGAGTGCCTGAGGGTGCATGGCGTGGGTATCCGTCACCGTAACCTACCGCAATCACACCAATTTTAGATTCACGTTGTGCTACCCAGCTTGCACCATAACCGACTGACTCGCCGCATTGAATGGTTTTAATGGAGATGATTTTGGACTGGAATAGCATTGCGGCCTGTAACTGGTGATTCGCCCCAATCTGATCGGCGAAGGGTGATACTCCATAAAGCATCAGCCCTGGTCTCACCCAATTTTCATGGGTTTGGGGCCAAGCAATGATCGCCGCAGAAGCGGCAATACTTAGGTCGATATCAAAGGCCTTGGTTGCCGCTTGAAATGCCGCATGTTGTTTCGGCGTAAGTGGGTTGTCGGTTTCATCCGAGCAGGCTAGATGGGTCATTGCCCGAATCGCTCTTGTATTGCCGGACTGTTGTAGCTGTTGGTATACCGCCTTAAATTGAGTAGGTTCAAAACCAAGCCGATGCATGCCGGTATCGAGCTTTATCCAAATTGAAGGCGGTTGTTTAAAGGAATGTTCGCAGATTTGATCAAGCTGAAGTGGGTGATGAATGACGGTTTCCAGATCGTACCTTTCGATTTGCGCCAATTCGGAGCTATCAAAAAAACCTTCAAGCAGCAAAATGCCGATCTCTATTCCAGCTTTTCTTAGTTGAATGGCCTCTTCAATGCAGGCAACGCCAAGCAGATCAGCGGTATTTAGGCTGCGGGCGACTTCGATAATTCCGTGGCCATAGCCATCGGCTTTAACCACCGCGATGATTTTACGCCCAGGGGCGAATTCTCGAACACGTTGTAAGTTGTGGCGCAGTGCCGTCAGATCGATAGATGCGGTTGCCGAGCGGGCCATTAAAAAGACTCGTAGCTATCCTGCGCAAGATTGTCGAATCGAGTATATTTTCCGTTGAAGGCCAGATTAATCGTTCCAATTGGTCCATTCCGTTGCTTGCCGATGATGATCTCAGCCCGACCTCGGTCGGGTGTTTCTTCGTTGTACACTTCATCCCGGTAGATGAACATAATGACATCTGCATCCTGCTCAATGGCCCCTGATTCCCTTAGGTCGGACATAATGGGGCGTTTGTTGGGTCGTTGCTCAAGACTTCGATTGAGCTGGGAGAGCGCGATGATTGGGCACTCAAACTCTTTGGCCAGTGCTTTTAATGAACGCGAGATTTCGGAAATCTCACCAACCCGGTTTTCACTTGAACCGGCGATACGCATCAACTGTAGATAGTCGATTGCGATTAACCCTAGTTTGCCATGTTCGCGAACGATCCGACGGGCCCTTGAGCGCATATCGGTGGGGGTCAGTGCTGGTGTGTCGTCGATAAAGAGTAGCTTTTCATGTAGTAAATTGATCGCGGAGGTTAGCCTGGGCCAGTCATCATCGGTTAATTGGCCGGTACGGACTTTTCCCTGATCGATGCGACCAAGGGACGCCAGCATCCGCATCATCAATGAGTCGCCGGGCATCTCCATGCTGAATACAAGAACAGGCTGATCGCCGCCGATTACTGCAGATTCCACCAGATTCATCGCCAGGGTGGTTTTTCCCATGGAGGGCCGGCCAGCAACGATGACCAGGTCGGAGGGTTGTAAACCGCTGGTGATATTGTCGAGGTCGCTAAAACCGGTGGATAAACCAGTGATGCCACCACCGGACTGGGAGAGCTCATCGATGCGGTTGACGGCCTTGGAGAGCAATTCTTTGACCCCCATCGGTTCGCCGGTTTTAGGCCTTGCTTCGGCAATTTGAAACACTTTGCGCTCGGCATCATCCAGTAGCTCGTGACCTGCTCTGCCTTCCGGATTAAAACAGCTGTCGGCAATTTCGTGGGAAACGTGGATTAACTGCCGTAATGTCGCTCGTTCATGAACGATGGTTGCGTAGGCTTTAATATTGGATGCGGTGGGGGTGTTGTTGGCCAATTCGCTAAGGTAGGCGAGCCCGCCGACGGCATCCAGTTGCTTGAGATTATCCAGTGCCTCGGAGAGCGTCACCACATCCATGGGCTCATTCTTTTCAGTCAGGGTTTCCATTGCCTGGAAAATCAGTCGGTGATCTTTGCGGTAAAAATCCGCTGCCGACACAAGATTAGAGACGGTATCCCAGCAGCTATTGTCGAGCATCAGGCCACCCAGCACCGATTGTTCTCCATCAATAGAGTGGGGAGGTACTTTCAACGATACCGGATTTTCCAGTATGTCAGGTGGTGGCGGATAGGATTCAGGCATCAACTTTTCAGTTTATTTGATTCAAAAAAAAACGTCGGTCACCACGAAATACGCAGCAACCGACGCTCGATTCTCCATTGATCAATCAGTAAAAGCAACCGACATTAACCAGCCGGCCCAAATTGATCCAGGAGCTATTTTTTTGGCAGGTTATTACTGCTCTTCAGCAACAACAACAAGCTTGGCGGCTACAATCACTTCCTGATGAAGCTGGACATCGATAAGGTATTCGCCAGTAGAGCGCAGTGTGCCCTCTGGAAGGCGGATTTCGCTTTTGCTGACTTTCACTCCAGCTGCGGTGATGGCATCTGCAATGTCGCGGGTCCCGATAGAGCCAAATAGCTTGCCTTCGTCGCCGGCTAGAGAAGTGATGGTCACTTCCAGTTTGGCGATATCGTTCGCGCGGGTTTCGGCGATATCTTTGTTCTCTTTGGCGACACGCTCGAGTTCTGCGCGGCGGGTATCGAAATCAGCGATGTTTTCTTTGGTTGCTGGAATAGCTTTGCCTTGAGGAATCAAAAAGTTACGGCCGAATCCAGGCTTAACTGAGACAGTTGAACCAAGGTCACCAAGTTTTCCAGAGTTTTCAAGTAATATGACTTTCATTCTAATCTACCTTTCAGGAGTAGGTTTTAACAATATTGACTGACAGAACCTTCGTTGGTTGACCAGCCCTGTAATCTTTTCCGTTTTGATGTTTCGTCTGTCTAAAGCTTTGTTAATAGGTATATCAAGGCTGTGTCGTTGTGCGTACCTTCGACCGAAAATCGATGATGCTATCAAACATGGCGACAAGTACCAAAGTTGTATACATATATGGCATAGCCATTATCAGTAGCACGTACAGCCCTACAAGCCAGGGGCGACCAAGACCCTTTTTATGTACAAGCCCGTGCGCCAATGCTAATCCTGACAAGGCGTACGGTACAGTTATGAGCGGTATCCAGCCCGATATTGCGGGGGTTACTGCGCCGCCTAATATCACGATAACAACCAGAATTAGCGTTATTTTATTGGGTATGCGCAACCCATGAAATTCCTGTTGGAATCCACCAGGGTTGTATAGTGCGCTTTGCCAGTAACGGGCTAGCATCAAGCTGATGAGCATGAAGATGACATGCGCTGCCGCCGCCATGCTAATCATCAGTTGCTTTAAAAACAGCTCAATCTGTTGTTCGTCGAGCTGTTTAAGCTGTTCCATGTTCATGTCGGCGATTAACTGGCCGCCAGCATGAACTAACTCCTGGATAATTTCTGGTACCAGCCACTGCAGCGCATAGCCACAAATAAAGCCTAATACGAGTGATACGACGAGGCTATTTACCCACGATACAGAGGAGCGCAGTGTGCCCGCCAAGACCGTCGTTCCAGCAAGTACTAGCAGAGGCGTAGGGTCAGAGGCTGCTATCATCCAGCCCAGTGCTGGCAAAATCGCCCAGCTAAAAACTACTATGCCCTGCGATAAACCTTTACGGAGAATGGTTAGCCCAACCACCGCTGCGCCAACAATAAATAATAGAGGTAGTGATGTACAAATCAGCGCAGCGAGAATGGATTCTCTTCTGCCCCGCATTGTAAATTCCGCCAATGCCTTCATTGTATTCTCCGTTCTAACTTCATTTCCCTGATCAAATCAGAGGGAAATAATAAAACGGTTATTTATGCTGATCTGTATAGGGCACGAGCGCCAGGTAACGAGCTCTTTTTACCGCAGTAGCCAATTGCCGCTGGTATTTGGCTTTGGTGCCTGTAATTCGGCTTGGAACAATCTTGCCGGTTTCTGTGATGTAGGCTTTTAATGTTTCCAGATCTTTGTAGTCAATTTCTTTAACGCCTTCGGCGGTGAAACGACAAAATTTACGGCGTCTAAAATAACGAGCCATGGTCTAATCTCCTGGGCTTAACGGTATGGGGTATGGGTAGCGAAACGGGTATAAAGAGCCTGTGCCCTTACTCAGCTTCGGTTGTTTCGCTATCGTCAGATTCGGTGGTTGTTTCCGCAGCAGGTTCTGATGGAGCTGCTTCGTTATCGGAGCGACTATCTCTACTGTCGCGGCTATCCGACTCTGCTTTCATGATGTGTGACTCTTCGGTCACAGGGCCGTCGCGACGGATTACCAGGTTACGAATCACTGCGTCGTTAAAGCGGAAACCTGTAGAGAGCTCTTCCATTGCTTCTTCACCACATTCGATGTTCATCAGAATGTAGTGTGCTTTATGGATTTTGTTGATGGGATATGCAAGCTGACGTCGCCCCCAATCTTCCAGGCGGTGAATTTTTCCGCTGCTATCTTCGATCGCTTTAGTGTAACGCTCGACCATTGCAGGGACTTGCGGGCTTTGATCCGGGTGGACCAAAAATACGATTTCGTAATGTCTCATTTGGACTCCTTACGAGTTGTAGCCTCGCTAACACCTATCCACTTCATATTGGTATGAACTGGACGTTTAGTATTAGCTAAGGCAAGGAGAAAAACGGTAACCTTGTCAGGTCAAGTTTATCTGTTAAAAAGGCGCGAAATCATAAGGGATTGAATCGCTAATTGCAAGCGCGAATTGAGCGCAGGCGGCAGCTTGCTGCTCTGCGGTAATTAATATGGCAGCCCTTATCATGTTGCGGGTCTTGAGCGAGGCTTGTGTTTGGTCGATTATGTTGTATGGTTTGCCGCCTTAATTTAAAGCGACAGTTATACAGAAGAGTATTTATGGTTAGCGTGAGTGAGTCAATGGCGATTATTCGTCGCGGTGCGGACGAAATTATTAGAGAGGAGGAGCTGGTCGAGCGCCTGGAGTCCGGTAAAAAGCTCAGGGTAAAAGCTGGATTTGATCCTACCGCGCCAGACCTTCATCTCGGGCACACCGTGTTATTAAATAAGCTGCGACAATTTCAGGAGCTTGGGCATGAAGTGTTGTTCCTGATTGGCGACTTCACAGGCATGATCGGCGATCCAACAGGGAAAAATGTTACCCGCAAGGCGCTTACCAAAGAGCAGGTAGCTGAAAATGCTAAATCCTACGAGCGACAGGTATATAAGGTATTAGATTCAGCAAAGACCACTGTGGTGTTTAACTCTGAATGGTTGGCGGACTTCAGCGCAGCTGATCTAATTCAGTTGGCGGCGAAGCACACCGTAGCGCGAATGCTTGAGCGAGACGATTTCAGTAAACGCTATAAGGGCGAAAAGCCCATCGCGATTCACGAGTTTCTCTACCCGTTAATTCAGGGCTACGATTCGGTTGCGTTAGAGGCGGATGTTGAGTTGGGTGGCACGGATCAGAAGTTCAACCTTTTAGTGGGGCGTGAGTTGCAAAAGCAGTACGGCCAAAGACCCCAGGTTATTTTGACTATGCCTATATTAGAAGGGCTGGATGGCGTTCAAAAAATGTCGAAGTCACTTGATAACTACATAGGCGTTGATGACGCGCCTGATCAGATGTTTGGGAAGCTGATGTCGATTTCCGACGAATTGATGTGGCGCTACTTTGAGTTATTGAGTTTTCGCTCGGCTGAAGAGATTGCGGGTTTCAAGGTCGATGTCGGAGGCGGGACAAACCCTCGAGATATAAAATTCTTGCTGGCTAAGGAGTTGATAGCTCGATTTCATGATGAGGCTGCTGCTGAGTCTGCGCACCAGGCCTTTATTGCTCGATTCCAGAAAGGTGCGATTCCGGATGATCTCGATGAATTGGACTTGGTTGCTCCGGATGGCGCCTTGCCAATTGCTAACCTACTAAAAGAAGCGGGTCTGGTTGCGAGTACCTCTGATGCCCATCGGATGCTCAAGCAGGGTGCAGTTAAGGTAGACGGTAAAAAAGTCGTTGATCGAAAGTTAGCCGTGGGCTCTGGTACTGATGCGGTTTATCAGGTGGGAAAGCGCAGGATCGCAAGGGTTCGGGTGAGTTAATAAAAGGTTAAGATCGAGTCATTTCGAATTAAACTAAAAAAGAATTCAAAAATGTGTTGCGCGGTTGGAATGAATGCGTATAATTCGCCGCCTGCTTTGATGGAAACG
>JARGPR010000023.1 GCA_029210125.1 Pseudomonadales bacterium
TGGTGCAGCCGTAACCCACCAGGTTAAAGCCCAGTTGGTCAAGGTAGGTCTGCAGCCCCGCTTTGATTAAATAGTCTGTAACGACCTGTGAACCTGGAGCGAGGGAGGATTTGACCCAGGGCTTGCGCTGTAAGCCTAAGTCGATGGCTTTTTTGGCCACCAGGCCGGCGGCCATCATCACGGTGGGGTTCGATGTGTTGGTGCAGGAGGTGATGGCAGCAATCACAACATCGCCATGACCCAGTTGGTAGTCGGTACCGGCGACGCTAATCTCTGTGTCTGGGGCTTGTTGGTCGGCAAGTATTTCTTCCATTTTCTCATGAAGCTGTGACAGTGCAACGCGATCTTGCGGCCTCTTTGGTCCTGCAACGCTTGGGACGACTTGGCTGAGATCTAAAGCAAGGGCGCTATTAAAAACAGGGTCAGGGGTATTACTGTCGCGCCACAAGCCCTGGGCTTTGGCGTAGGCCTCCACCAGATCAATGGTGTTGCTGTCACGCCCGGTTAAACGCAGATAATTGAGTGTTTCTTGGTCAATGGTAAAAAAACCGCAGGTCGCGCCGTATTCGGGCGCCATATTCGCAATGGTTGCGCGGTCTGCCAGGGGTAAATGGTCGAGTCCATCGCCATAAAATTCGACAAATTTTCCCACCACGCCATGGGCACGCAACATTTCGACCACGGTGAGTACCAGGTCGGTTGCCGTCACGCCTTCGTTTAATTTGCCCGAAAACTTAAAGCCAACAACGTCCGGAATCAGCATAGTCACGGGCTGACCAAGCATCGCCGCTTCAGCCTCAATGCCGCCCACGCCCCAGCCCAATACGCCCAAGGCATTGATCATGGTGGTATGACTGTCAGTACCAACGAGTGTATCGGGGTAGGCAAATTGCTCGCCGTCGACTGAATTTGTCCAGACCGATTTGGCGAGATACTCAAGATTGACTTGATGACATATACCGGTTCCGGGGGGGACGACTCTAAAATTATCGAAGGCGGTTTGTCCCCAGCGCAGGAATTCGTAACGCTCTGCATTGCGAGCCATTTCAATAGCGACATTTTCTTCGTAAGCGGAAGGCTGGGCGAATTTATCGACCATGACGGAATGGTCAATGACCAGGTCAACGGGTGTCAATGGGTTGATTAATGCGGGGTCTTTTTGCTGCGCAACGAGGGCATCGCGCATGGCTGCCAGGTCGACTACCCCCGGCACGCCGGTAAAATCTTGCATCAATACGCGTGCTGGACGAAAGGCTATTTCTCGCTCGACTTCGGTCGTTGCCGTGTGATTGGCCAGCGCGATAATGTCTTCTTGGGTGACGCTATTGCCATCTTCACCGCGTAGTAAATTTTCAAGTAGTACTTTGAGAGAGTTGGGAAGCTTTTCTAGCTCAAGCAGGTCTTGGTCGGCAAGCTTTTGCAGACTAAAGTAATGGTATTGGTTATTACCTACTTTGAGCTGTGCTTTTGTGTTGAGGCTATCGTTACTATTGTGCATAAGGGACTCCCAGTGGTTTATCAAGTTAGTCAGTGCATTAAGTGCCTGCGGCCGGCCTGTTTGAGGGTCGTAATCCAAGCTGAAACGTATCACTAAGGCAGACGCCGCGCCAGCTAAATGATGGTTGTTGGAGTTTTATTTGCAGAACGAGGTATGAATGCGTGTTGGTACAGGTTGGTATAGCTAGACATTATTTTATTGGATTGATCAACCCAGTTTTCCGAAATGATGACATCATCGAGCATACGTGTATTGGTAGCGGTTCAGCTCGGGAATATAGATACAGCACCTGTCATATTCGAATCGTGCTATTGCACGGTAGTTTTTAGATCGAATAACACCAGAATTTATTCATATGCAACAACGGTCGAATTACTAAAACAGGCTACAGGTATCGACAAGCAAAGTTGGTGACTCCTAAGTTGACCAATAGATTGTACGGAGACGTTAGCCGCAAAAAGCTATTTGCCTAGGTTTGAGGGAGCAATACTAGCAACACCAGTTTGTTTTGGCTGGTTAACCATTAATAGCTACATTAGCAATAAACGAGCTTCGCTACTCTGTAAGACCCAACTATGACAGTCTACGATGCCCCCGTGCGGTTCACCCTTGGGTACTTAGTGAGTCCGGATCGGCTTCGTTTATTTAGATTTCTTGGCAATAACCCATACCGCATGGACAACTCCGGGAATGTAACCCAAAAGAGTCAATAAAATATTTAGCCAAAATGCGCCACCTATGCCTACTTGTAGAAAAACCCCGAGTGGTGGTAATAAAATTGAAAATAACACTTTTAGAATATTCATAATTTAAGATCCTGGATGTAATTAATTTTTAAAAAAATAGACTAAATAGACTTGATAGAATAAGAATTGAAAGCCACAAAATTAACGCCAAGGGTAAGAAAACTGCGAGCAAAAATACTGCGACGCTAACCCGACTTTTCTGTTTGATCCTTTTTGGATTTTGTTCGTAACTATGAAACAGCTTTATATTTCTCTGATTGGCTTTAAAGGCAAAGTCGAAAATGTCACCGACAACAGGAATTACGCCTAGAATCGTATCCAGGCCTACGTTGAACAACATTTTCGTAATAACGACTGGGGGTACACCTCGTTTAGCCGCTTGTAGCACAATATAGCTGGATATCGCCCCAGAAGTTAAATCTCCAACCCCAGGGATCAAACCCAATAATCCATCGAGGCCAATTGTCAACTTTGTACCTGGGATTCGAATCGAGCTATCGAGATACCAGGCCAATTTTTCTAATGTTTCTAATTTGGCAGGTGGCTTAACATGTCTACTATTTTTCATCTGATTTTATGTATTTTTACGTCGCTGGAATCGTGATATATAACACGTTATAGTGTTTAATATTGGGCCTATTTAGTAACCTCAACTATCAAAATTATTTTTCACCAATTTCGTTACAGGGTTATAGAAGTTTATCGCGACTCTTATAATGCTAATTAGGCAACGAATCCTTGCTACGGCGTGTGGTAATGAACTCGAACAAATTTACACTCAATGTATTTAAAGAACATTTCCAAGTAAGTAGCTCGGTCAGGTTAGTAGTCAATGCAGCAGGCATGGGTCTCCGATGTCTCAAATTAGCAGCGGTTGTTTGTAATACGAAGTACTGACTTTGTATTAAGTCTGCTGCTTGGCGATCAATTACCCAATAATCTTACATTAGGGTTTCACTACTCCTCGACGGAGCTTCAGGTTATATAACAAGTAGCATCCTTGCTTGTGGGAATATAGGGCATAACTGCGGCGCAACCAGCCCCTATTCCGAAAGAACGCTTTGCGCTCACAAAGCCATGAGTGTAAACGCAAGTAAATGACTTATTCTTGTTTGAAAGCAGCCTCGGAAATTAGAGTTTAGAATCGATATTCTAAACCAACAGAAGCGTGCTCTAAATCTGTATCGAAATTACTACTGCTAGTCACGTTGCTTGCTTCTAGCTCGTGATCATACACAACGTATTCTGCATTTAGGAGCAAACTGTCTGTGACTCCGAAGCTAACTCCAGCGCCGTAGAACAACCCTTCATCTTCTGTTGAGCCTTGAAAGGCTAGAATGTCATAGCTTGTTTCCCACCAAAGCTGTCCTAGCTTCACGTATACACCAAAATGTTCGGTAAAAGGGAACATGCCTTTAACAGCAACTGTATATCCGTCAGTCGAGGCTTTGGCCCCATTTTTTCCGTAGTCGCCAAAATCGATATAACTACCCTCGATTGCAAGGTAGTTATTCAAACGATAGCCAATTACTCCCTGAAGTGCATCGCTATCATCATCAAAATCATCGGCAGATTCAATCTTTAAATAGCCGTAGTTGGCGCCCAAATATAGCCCGTGGTCATTAGACCTGGGCTCGTATGCCATTGCAGCTGGTGAAGAAATAGCGGCGGCACTTGTAATCATCAATAGTAATTTTTTCATGGTCCATACCTATAGAAAAACGTTAATATCTTTGGTCATAAAGTTAAAGTTTTTAGACTATTTTATGACTATAAATAGTCGGTTTGGATTTGGGCGCTAGCTATTTTTTGCCCCAAAACTCATCGGCAGCCTGGTCAGTTTCTTCTTTTGATTTTCCATAACGTTCCTGGATCATGCCAGAAAACTTTTCGCTATTTCCATCGATAACATCGAGATCATCATTGGTGAGCTTTCCCCATTTATTTTGGATCTCGCCTTTTAGCTGCTTCCATTTTCCTTCCATAATTTCTTTATTCACAGCAATACTCCTGGTTTGTCAATTTAAAATGGTACTGCAAAAAGTCACAGTAACCAGTTATACGCAATTATGAAGCCAGTTTTATGTGTTCCCGTAATTGCTGTACATATGCGCGTGCGATCAGGTAAATCCGCCACAACAATTGAAATAATTACAGAGATTTGGGTACTAATTACAAGTAGATCAAGGTGATAAGTTTGAGAACTGGGCTTGTTAATTTTTAGCGTATTTATATACCCACCGTATCATGAAAAAATGTTAATGCGATGTTGTATATACGTGTAATAGAGTGCTTTCTGTAGATCGGATAAACATTTGAAGATAGCTATATGGATCACAATATTTTTGATGTTATTTATGTGCAGGTAAATTATTGTGCTGTAGAGAGTTAAAACTCTCGAGCTTCAAAATAGAACTGGCAAGTCAACACCAGTGGCGTTATTAGCTTAGACGCTTGAGTCAATTGATTAATCGATAAGGCCTGAAAAGACAGATGCTGTATAAATAGTGTCCTATGGGAAGGTTAGCGCAAGAGAAAAGCATACCTGCGAATACCCTGCGGGCTTATCGGCTTCCCTGGTTTTACCTCTAGAAGCAAATAGATTCGTTAGGCTAGCTATGTTTTTACCAAAATTTGTTTCGGCCAATTGACGGTGTGCTACCGGTTGAATTTAAGATGATGTATGATCCAAAATCGACTCGCACAACATTGCATGAATCAGATAATGCTGCGCACTGTAGAGATAACAAAAGCGCAACCACTTGTTATCACAAAATTATCGGAATAGATCATGAATTTTTTTACGCCTCTATATGAAAAATTTGAAAGTATGTGGGTCAATTTCGTTCAATTGCTGCCTTTGTTGGGGATCGCATTATTCGAACTAATACTTACTTGGATTTTCGCCGCAATTCTATCTAGAGTATTAAGGAAATCTCTATCCAAATCTAAGATTAGGAAGTCGTTAAGTGAGCTTTTCGTTACTCTTCTTAAAGTAGTAATCTGGACCTCTGGTATTTTGATCGCCGTTACTATACTTTTTCCCAGCCTTACTGCTGGAAAACTGCTTGCGGCTTTAGGCTTGGGTTCCGTGGCAGTGGGTCTCGCGTTCAAGGATATTTTTGAAAACTTTTTTGCAGGTATTCTCATTATGTTGAGAAAACCTATGCGTATTGGTGACTTCATTGAATGCGAAGGGATTGAGGGGAAGGTCGAGCTTATCTCTGTTCGCGAAACCTATTTGCGTAAGACTGATGACCAACTCGTTTTGGTTCCTAACAGTTTTCTATTTAAAAACCCGTTATCAATTCTTACTGACTTCGAACTAAGGCGTTTTGATATTGTCGTCGGTGTCGCTTATGGCGAAGACGTTGCCAAAGCCCAGGCAATTATTGCCTCGGCTGTTAAATCGCTTGATAAAATAGAGAATGACAAGCCTATTGAGGTTTACGCGCGCGAGTTTAATTCGTCATCCATCGATTTCACTGTACGCTGGTGGGCAGAGTCTACGCCTCTCGGTATGCATCAATCTAGGGATCAAGTCGTAACGGCTATCAAAGAAGCCCTGGACAAGGAGAATATCGAAATTCCCTTCCCTTATCGTACTCTCACCTTTAAAGAGCCATTGAGTATTGAGAAAGTGGCTCAGTCATCCGATGAATGAGCATGCACTATTTATACACGAGGTTCACTAGACACAAACCAACGCTACGTGCAAAGGCGATCTGCTAGGTAACAAAGAGGAAAACGGTACCGTTTACCTGATTTTTACCCGTTGTTTTTGATGTTACCCCTTTGAAGCTGTTTTTTTAGTATTAATATATGCTCTGGCTTGTAAACAACTTTATCGACCTGTTGCTCTTCGGAATCCTGGACCGCCAAACTGCTGCAATAGACGACGGGTTTCATCTAAGTATGTTGGGCAGCGGCTACAGTAAGCTGCTTTGTCAGCTAGGAATAGGCTGATAAGCGAGTAGCGTGGGTAAGTAAGCTGACTAGTTAAAGAAACTTATAACAAATGATTGAGGTGGGGTAAGGTAATGACATTTTGTGTGGCAGCAAAAGTTGATTCTGGATTGGTTGCTTTGGCTGATACTCGTATTGTCAAAGGAAATGAGCAAAGTAGTAAGGGTAAGGTCGCTCACGTTCATCATTCCGACGGTAGCTTGTTTTTTATGACATCGGGTCTACGGTCGGTGCGGGATAAAACCTCCATTTACTTTGAAAACAGTTTGGCGGAGAAACAGAAAGGGGAAATATGCCATCTGTTTGAAGCTGCTAATTTATTTGGTGAGTGCCTGCGCCGGGTAAAGGAGGAAGACGGCGCGTCACTTGCTGCCGCCAATCTTTCCTTTAACCTGCATGCGATTATTGGCGGTAAATTTTCTGCTGATGAAGCTCCGTTCTTATTTTACATTTATCCTCAAGGGAACTGGGTAGAGGCAACCTCCGATGCCCCCTATCATATGATCGGACAAACCTCCTATGGCAAGCCGATACTCGATCGTTTACTGAGCTCGAGTAGTTCGCTTCCAGAAACGTTGGCTCTTTTGTTTCTTGCCTTCGATGGTACACGCGCGAGTGTTACCGATGTGGGCTTCCCTATTGATTGTATTGTACTCGATGGTGATTCCGGTGCTCTGAAGCGGCAGCGTTTTACGATGGCTGAGTTACAAGAAACCACCCATTGGTGGACCAATACGCTGCAAGCTGCGCTTGCCAATTTCCCACGTGAATGGTCGAAAGATCTCTTTGAACCTTAAGTCAGGAGCTTTGATATGACCCAGGTTGATGTTACTTCGGAGCTACTCTACCGAGTTACTGCTCCTACCAGTTTTATCTTTAATATTGCGCCAGCCATTACTGATTGCCAGGCAATAAAAGACGAAAAACTCACCATATCACCACAGATTGAGTTTAGTTGGTGTGCGTTAAATGGTTACGGTTCCCGGGGTATTCGCTTAAATGTCCAACCTTGCGATTTAAAAATAGCATACTTAGCCGAAGTTTCGCTGTTTGCCGAAATGGCTCCGCCTAAGATTTTGGATGAAGTCGATCACCCAGAGCTGCCAGTAGAAGTGTTACCTTTTTTAAACCCAAGCCGCTACTGTGAATCAGATCGGTTAGGGCAGTTTGCCTGGCGTGAATTTTCAGGGGTGCCCTCAGGCCATTCGCGAGTGCAGGCTGTGGCAGACTGGGTGAATAAAAATATATCCTATATATCTGGTAGTACTGATGTGTCTTCCAGTGCGTGTGATGTGTTAATCCAGCGTACTGGTGTATGCCGTGACTTTGCGCATGTGAGTATTACCCTTTGTCGCGCGTTGGGAATCCCAGCCCGCTATGTTTCCGGTTACGCGGTCGGACTGCAGCCACCTGATTTCCATGGTTTTTTCGAGGCGTATCTCCACGATCGCTGGTATTTATTTGACGCTACTAAAATGGCGCCCGTTAGCGGGCTTGTTCGTATCGGTGTCGGACGTGATGCAGCAGATAGTTCGTTTGCAACCATAGTTGGTCAGGCACAGCTGCAGTCAATGTCGGTGGGTGCGGTTTCCAATCAATCGGTAGCTCAAAACCAAGTGGGAGAAGGAGCAAACGCTATTTCCACAGCGTAGTTATTTTTTGCTTTAGGGTATCCTGAAGGATGGCAATCTTTTAATGCCGTCTGCCTGTAATGAGACCTGCTGTATTTCTACTGGAGTTTGAATGGTTGCCGGAAAGGTTTTAATTCGATAGTTTACTCAGGAAACAGTCCGGTAAGTAACCTGTTTCCTGAGGCCAAAAATTAGAGTTAGTGTGCTCTCTACTACTTATACTGATCCTGTAATAGTTATAATTTTGGGGGTTTGCGACCTATGACAAAAAACACTATCGCCAAAATAAGACCTACTACAAAAAGAATCCAAGCGACTTCGGATGCGATTGCCGCAATACCAGTCAGACCGAATATACCAGCTATAAGAGCTACGACGAGAAACATTAAGGCCCAATAAAACATTGTAATCTCCTTTGTTGTGAATACTACGATACCAAAGCAATACCTATGCCGTTTTGCTGATGTGCGCCTAGTTTAATCTTGTCAGAGCTGGTAAATAGCTCAGTATATGCCTTGTTAAGGCTCGCTAACATCGATGTATTAATAACTCTTGGTATATTTATCACGCCTTTGAAACATTTAGGGCTCAAGAAACCTTTAAGTCCGATTGGTAATTTTTGCTATAGGCGATGTAATAATTACGCATATTTGAGAGGATGTCAGGGCGGCTAAAGGGAAAATATGCATCCGAGGAATGGCGCTCGCTTATTGCTTTCTTCTGCCAATCACCCACCTCTCCACTCTTTATAGCCGGGGCAAAATTTTTTGGTGATTGATTGAGATGATGCGCTCTGTGACTTGTTTTACCAAGCCATTAGGGAGAAGTGGCAGCACCTGTTTATGGTGGGTTGGCACCCTTGGTCAGCAGCTATAATTCGTGGCGAAGCCAATAGGCAAAAGTTTCTTTAACACGAACCCAGATTGATCTTTCCTTCCAGTTTTTTAGGTCTATCGGTACGCTTTTTTCAAGATCTTCCTCGTAGTCAGTGCCAAGAATATCGACAGTTTTTTGGTCATCAATTACAAGGCACAGTTCTTCGTCTTTGGACATCGATCGGTGATTGATGTTGGCTGAACCGACTACGCCAATATGGTCATCCACCAACATGATTTTTGCGTGCATCATGGTTGGCTGGTAGCAAAATATTTTTACTCCAGCCTTCAATAATTTGTCAAAGTTAGCTCGGCCACCGAGCTGAGAGAGACGTGAGTCGCTATTATCGCCAGGTATTAATATCTGCACAATGACGCCATCTTCTGATGCTTTGCAGAGAATGTTTGTGAGTATGTCATCGGCTACAAAATAAGCGGTGGCAATTGATATCTTGTGCTCCGCACTGGCGATAAGGGTGCGAAACAGCAGAGCAATCGTGCTCCAATTTATAGAAGACGGAGAGGCCAGCGTTAATATCTGAGCACTACCCTGTGCAGGTAGGGTAGAGTAGTCAGGGATTTCTAGGTTGTTAGAGTTTTCGGTTTCACTCCAGTTGCTGATAAAAGCACTGTGGATAATTCTGACTGCAGGGCCTCTGATACGAAAGTGCGTATCTCGCCACTCTGATGCATTTCGGGCATTTCCTTCCCACTCTTTTGCAATCCCCACTCCTCCGGTAAACGCAACCTTGGAATCGCAAACAAGAATTTTTCTGTGGGTGCGGTTGTCCAGTTTCCAGACCTTCCAATGTGCTATAGGTCTGAAACGATGTACTTGTACGCCCTGTTCCTGCATCAGCTTTATCAATTCGGTACGCATTGGGTAAGACCCGAAAGCATCCAGTAACACTCTGACTTTTACCCCTGCGGCAGCGCGCTCACTTAAAGCGTTGGCAAATTTGATAGCGATTTCTCCTTGCCAATAAACAAAAGTGACAAAATCAATGCTCTCGCTTGCTTCAGATATTGCGTTTAGCATTGCTGGAAATATTTCATCTCCGTTGCGCAGAACCTCCACCGTGTTACCAGGAATAAAGATAGTACCCAGAACTGTTTCCAATTTATTGGCTAAATCCTTCACCGTTTTTCCTTATATATTTGTTTGCAAATTAAAATTTTCATAAGCTTGTTCTCGATGGTTTTCCGCTTGAAAGTTGGCAATTCCAAATTGTCATTGAGCATATGTGTGTTGGTATTTTGGGTAACTCTACCGGCATAATTTTTACGGTCCACAAAATGATGGTTTGTTATCTTAACCATTACTTGTCGACAGGAATATTACTGGTAATTTTTACCAACAATAATGTAATTATTACCCTTTTTAACCTCGTGAAGTCTAAAAGGTGTGCAATATATAGGTGTTGATAAAGTTGGCGCATAAAGTGCATTCAAGTTACTCGTAGCATTGGATGATATGACCACCATAGCAGCGGTTAAAAGCAAACTGCTTGCGAACCAAGATACCCACGGTCTTGCTATTAACAGTAGGTACTGTAAATAGCATTGTGTCTTGAGAAGGTAACGTGGTCACAATGCAAGAGAAACAACTTGCTGAAAAAAATTGCTGGAAACACTGACGGTGTCCGCAAAGTTAAAAAACTGCTCAAGGTTTAACCGAAGAGCTAATTTATATCAATAGTCAGGAGAGTATAAAAAATGAACTTAAACAAACTTTTGCCCGCAGCTTTTTTGGGTCTGCTGTTATCTTTGGGCTTGCTGGCGGGCTGTGAAGACGACAGCCCGGCTGAAAATCTTAGTGAGAATGTCGAGGAGTTCGGAGACGACGTAGAGGACTTTAGTGATGATATGCAGGGCAAGGCGGAAGAGGGAGCTAATGATGCCCGTCGAGCCATTGACGATGCGACGGATTAACCGCCAATAGTAAACGGTACTGTTTTATCAGAGTTGACGTCAGTAAGCCGATTTTGATCGGTTTACTGATAGCGCTAACACCACCATGAATAGTACCGCTAACGAAATTACAAATAATCTTGATCAGGAGAACCCACTATGAGTAGCAAAACTCAGCAGGACGATAGTAAAACAAACCAGGTACCACTTACCGACAAGGCGCGGGATACCGCTCACGAAGTAGTGGATAAGGTGGCGTTATCCGCTGCTCAAATTGAGAAAAATGCCAGACAGGGGTCGAAAATGACAGAGCAAAAAGTTACCGAAATGGCCAAAAATGCCCAAGAAAAAGGCCAGGTATATCTAGGCAAGACCACCAGCTACGTCCAGGAAAACCCTCTCAAGGCACTAGGTATAGCGGCTGTCTCCGGATACCTTATTTCAAAACTGGTAAGCAGTAAAAAGTGATCATGCTTCCCCCCAACGACACAACTAAGCAAAATCTGAACGGTAAAATAAACCATAGCGCAGCGGCTAGTGATACGGAATCTAATGTTGATCTGCTGGAAACTTTCAAAGCTCTCTGGTTGGTTTTAGTCAGTCACGTGGAGGCAACGGTTGATGGGTTGAGGTTGGATATAAAACTTGCGGCTTCTAGCCTGATGGCATTGCTGGTGACCGGTATTGTTGTCGCTGCGCTGCTTGTAGGCCTATGGTTTTTGGGGATGGGGTTGCTTTACGCAGGCTTGGTTGCACTTCAGGTCCCGGCAGTGGTTGCCTTACTGGCGATAGTACTGATCCAATTTTTGCTGCTATTTTTCTGTCACCGCTTTGCTATGCGGATGCTCCAGAACCTTAATTTTCAGGCGGTTCGGTCAGCTTTGTCTGACACATCGGACCCTGAGCTGATACGCCAGCCCCTTAGGCCGGAGCCCGAGATAGCACCATGATAAAAAATATAACAGAGCTTGAAACACAGGTTCGGGCAGTCTCGCTCCAAAACCGGGCGCGGCGTCATGTTATTGCAGGCAGATATCGTTTATTCGGCCAGGCCGTTGAAAGTACTGCTAGCAAACCTGCTGTTTTAGGGGCAGCTGTACTTGTGGGGTTTTGCCTTGGTTTTTCGCGAACACACCAGCCTACTGGCTACCGTAGGACGGGTGGGGTAATGGCAAGAATTTTTCCGCTGATTATAAACTATCTTGTGCATGCAGCTCGTCAGGATAAGCAGACGCCTCATTGATTATTGGTCTGTGAGCAAAATGAGCCAGAAGATTTAATTTCTGTCACGTATAGAGTGCTATAAGGCAGTCCTTCCAGCGGCAATGACAACGTGTACCCCCGACGAAATGTGACAACTGTCAGCCAAGCGCCATTGTCGGTTTCACTTGTAATACAGACTCGCTGGAATTTTATGTGTTTTTGGTGTCGATGATTAGTTACGGTCCCTAACCGACTGTTGCGAGGCGTAACGGTTTGAATGTTTAACTTTATTCTTACCTGGAGACATTAATCTTGACGGGAATGCTGTGTTTGGTTGATCTCATCAACTACTCCGCATTTGCTGAGGCACTGTATTTATTCTGGGTTTTTGTGGGTTTGACTACTTTGATACCTACGGTTCTTGGGGAAGGAGCCTTCGAAGCTCGGCGGTATGAGTCAAGGTGGTATTAGGCAACGTTCCTAACTGTACTTAGTCCGACCCTTTTACGGATCGTTAAGAAGGTAGGATCAAATGTAAAAATGGTGGAGGAATTACGGTGGCCCCTGATATCGTATTATATAATCTGGCTGAAACCTATGTGTTTACTGTTTCCGGTGAACGCGTTGGTAGTATCAACGAGATGCTGTTAGATCCCCATACCGGTATCGTTAGGAGTATTCGTTTGAAGACTGATGCTCGGGAAACCATCAAACTACCGTGGTCGGCGATGCGCTTTGATAAATCACGGCAGACTTTTTTTCTCACATCCATAGGTGAGGTAGTCGTTGACCGACAAAGTCATTAGTACAGGTTATTCTTCATAGCTGTTTAATTTGTTATACAGTGTTTTCAGGGAAACACCCAACTGGTCAGCCGTTTTTTTCTTATCACCATCTGTGGCTTCAAGCGTGACGAAAATGAGTTTTTTCTCAGCATCCTTAGTATCAAGTTTGAAGTGCGACAATAGTGTTCATTTTCCATAATAGATCTCC
>JARGPR010000003.1 GCA_029210125.1 Pseudomonadales bacterium
CTCCATATAGGTTATCTAACTATATAGGGTGTCTACTGTTTGTGGGTAACACGGGATATTTGATGAAGACGACGTTCCGCAAAATAGTGATGTCGTATTCATACTTTCCCAATATATACAGTGCTTTGAAAAGCTACGAGCTGACAATGTAATAATTGCACCAGGTGGATGGTATTGGTATGTAGAGGGCGGCGAAGATGACACTACTGACGAAAAAGGGATGATCAAAATCAAAACAGTTAAACCCAAGAAGCTAAAGGATTAGTTAAATAATGCTAGATCAGCAATATACAACCAATGAAAAATCCTCTACACATGATACCGTCATGCCTTTATTGAATTCTATGTATTTGGAATTTAAAGAGCTATCTAAGAAAAAGCCCGATGCAGCAGTAAGTAAAAGCAAAATATCAATTGCTAATAGGCTGCTTCTTAAGGTTAGAGTTGTATTAGCGGATGAGGCTAGTCTGGAGTTCCTAGACTTACTAGATGAAGATGATATCCCTCAAACTAGTGATGTAACTTTAATTTTGTCGCAATATGTTGCTGCTATGAAAGAATTTAGGAATAGATTTTATGGCTGGAATGGCGGTGATAATGTTTGGTTTTCTGAGTGAGTAGGAAAACCACCAAAACAAACGCAAAAAAAACAGCTAGGAAAAATGTGGCCAAGTCTTGCAGTCACGCATTTTCGTCTTAAATTGTTACACATAAGATTTCGCGCCTTAACCGGCTTTATGCAAAGGCACTAAACAAATTTCAAACAGGAACTAGAAATATGAATAAAATATATGTTTGTTTTTCGCTTGTGTTTGTCTTAGCAGCTTTTTCTTATTATTTGAGAGCTGAGGAACCAAAGAACACATCAGAATTGAAAGCGGAAGCCAAAGAAATTGTCGCTGTCTTTGCTGGTAATTTGAAACCTAAATTAAAGAAGGCTATTCAAGATGGTGGTTTTGAACATGCCGTAAATATATGTTCCGTAGAGGCACCAAAAATTGCCAAAAACCTGAGCGCAAAAACGGGCTGGAGTGTTAAGCGTGTAAACTTGAAGCCAAGGAATATAAATAGCGCAACCCCAGATGAATTTGAACGAGAGGTTCTTCGCCAATTTAATGAACGTCAAATTAAGGGGGAGTCACCTCCAGCCATATCGTATGCAGAAATTGTTGGTGATAAATTTAGGTTTATGAAGGCACAAGGTGTAGAGGGTCTCTGTTTAAATTGTCATGGAACATCCATACAACCTGACGTAAAAAAACTAATTTTGGAACACTATCCTGATGATGCCGCCACGGGTTATTCTTTGGGGGAAATACGGGGCGCATTTAGTTTGATAAAGAGCTTGTAAGAAACTTTTTAATGCAACAAAGTGATGCCCTCAGCACGAGGACTCGAGTATTTCCAGGTCTCATCAGCACGTAGGAGGGGCTATAGGCATGATGGCCAATCTACTGCAATAAACGCTGTACCGGAAAAACGCTGCATTAGCCGACACTCATAAAAAGCAGCGGACAATAAATTTCATTCATTTTTGACTATTCATCACGATACAGCTGTTTTGTGTAGTTAATAGTATTAGAAACACTTGGCTAATTTTGGCTCGCTTTGGCTAACTAATGACAGGAGCCTAGCTATCAGCACCCAATATTGACGATACAAGAAACCCCACCCGTGCATTGATTTCATACTACAAAAGGTATGACCCTTTTAACACGCTTCATATATTTTACATAAGAGCCACCAAACTCCTGTACTAAATCTTTTTCTTCAAAATAGAGGCCTACAAAAATATAGATTGTGATACCTCCGGCAAACAACAAGTGACTGGTTGTAGATGCAGGTAGTGCCCACATTCCTATTAATACACCGGTTTGAATTGGGTGACGAACTATTCTGTAAAAGCCAGGCATTCTAAGCTGTGATTTAGCCTTCGGTTTACCTGTCAACAAATTGAATGTTTGACTCAACCCAAATAGCTCGAAGTGATTCAACATAAAAGTGGCGATCAATAAAAAGGCCCAGCCAAGTACCGCAACTGAACGAATAATCAGCGCGACCATTTCTGAATCTACATTCCAAATGACGCTGCCAAATGGTACCCATAGGTAACACATGCCAACTATCACTAACGCTGTACTTAAAACATAGGTTGATCGTTCCATACTAGGGTGTATATATTGAGTCAGCCACTGCTTAAATGAGGCTCGTGCCATCACGCTATGCTGTATTCCAAACAAGCTAATGGCAAGCACATTGATCAATACCGCCTGTAATGGAGATTCTATATCCACCAATGTATTAACCGTTTTACCGAGAAAAATATCATTGACGAAAAATATAAAAAAGATCAGTGATGCAACACCCGCAGCGTAGCAAATGAGCGAGTAAACAAAGCACAAAAATCGTTTTGTATTACTCATGTTGCCCACCTTCTGCATTGCTTTTTGTGGATGGAATATTTGTTTGAAATTGCGTGGTAATTTCCACTGCAGATTTGAGTGTTTGCAATATTACACAACAATATTCGGCACGCTGATGCAACAGATCGATTGCTCTTTCACTGGAGCCTTCTACAGCATTCAATACAGTCGAGATGTGCATTTTTTGAAACCCAACCGGGACGTTTGGATCAACACATAGCGTTCCACGAACATCTACAACCGCGCTTACCTGAACCTCTAACGCTAACAATTCAAGCCCCAGATGATTTGCAATAATACGAATGGTAGAGTCCATGCAGCTCGCCAGGGCTGCGCAAAGTATATCCCCCGGCACCGGGCCATCACTTTCGCCACCAACCGCCGAATGTACAGCAATGGGGATAGTGTGATTACCAGCGGTTACTGCTCCCTTCAATGGGTCATCTATTTGAGGCTGGGCACAGCGGCTACTCGCGAAGTCTGTGGTTATCGCTTTTTGAGGATTCTGGGTATAGCTTGCTACCAATGGCGCCTGACGCTTAGCCATTAGGCTCGGTGAAGAATTCATGATTAGCTCCTGAGTGAAATGAGTTCACTCTATAGGCGCTATATTGGTTCTGGCGGCCCGCTATGCTGGATATAGCAAGAGATGGATTATTATTTTTGGACTAACTGCTAATCCCGGGTTTGCCAATGAAGTTCTGATGGCGCGTTGTAGCTACAAAATTGTCCGGTACGAATGGATTGATTGAAGTGGTCGGCTAGCGCTGGATGTACCGCCCCAATACGCTCAATACTACTGCGTATTCTTGCAGAGATGGATTTTCGTGCACGTTCGTCATCAGAGCTAAATACACGTTGTCGACCCGACAAACCAAGCGCCTGATTGAGTGCATCGTTCAGCGCATCCTGTTCCTGCTCCAGATCCTGGTAGAGTCCATCATCACCAGCTTGCGAGGCTTCGATCTTTTCATCTTTCAATTCAGCAAGTCTCTGTCGATATTCTTTTAGGGCCTGTTTATCCAGTAGCTCCGTCTGATTTATGTTCATCCCTGTAGGCCCGTTTTCACCCGTTGCGAGAAACCTTACATGAAGCTCCTGGCCTGGGTTTGCAATCAACGATGCAAGATCGTGCAGCCCCAACATGTCTTTGATATGAACCGTCTTCTGGTTATAACTCAATGTCCAGAAATCACCAGAACAAATAAATTGGTTCACGTTTATTTTGTTCGGCAACTGGTAAGCTTCTGTGAACGACAATATTGCCTTCACAAAATGCTCAGCTTCCACACCAATCCATGGAAGATGGGCCCGCCCTTCAATACTCTTAAATTCTGCATTTGGAATCATCGCTGCTAACTGTCTGCCAGCATCCATTGACACGGTTTTATCTTTATTTCTGTGCAGAACCAGGGTGGGTTTAATCAGTTTTTTTGCCGTCTCTTTGACGTCCATTTCAAAAGTAAGTTTGAGCAAGGAACAAGCCATATTAGAGGAAGCAGAGTTCTTGTGCGTTTTTCCCATAACCTTGCGCTGTTCGGTGATCATATCCGGATCAAAAAGATCAATGATAGCTTTTGCACCCACACCCCAATGAGCCAGGACTAATGCGCACAATGCCTGCTGAATATCGTCATTTCCAATATCATTACCATCTACAAATGAACCAATAAAAACCAGTTTATCGATACGATGGGGATAACGGTGTGCGTATACAACTGCCGCAGGGCCACCACAGGATATGCCCAACAAAGAGCAGTTTTTAATCCCTATATGTTCGATCAGTTCAGCAAGAATTTTTACTTCATCCTCAAGTTCAAAACTTACTCTTTCTCGATTACTGAGCCCTGTACCGGGGCGATCGTAACGGACAATCGTATGATGTTCAGCTAGCGCCTCGAAGAAGTGACGGTAGTCTTCACTTTGCCAGTCTAGCTCTAAATGACTCACCCACCAGGCCGGCACCACCAAATATGGCCCCGCACCATGAACCGCATAGGCAATGCTTTCGCCAACAGAAGAAGTAAAGAATTTTATTTTTGGTTGATTCAATTCTAGCCGTCTCCCCTGGCAATGAAGCACAGTTACTCTCGGGTCAAACAACGTATTTAGGATATGCGATATTTGTGCTAGCTACCGATATCTCACTGATATTGATCATAGCATGCAGGTTGACCTTAGGCATGAAGCCCTACTAAGTAGAGCCCCACTCATGACACATGATAAAGCATCGCTTAACGACAGTGGGCGCACAATTCAAACCTGCATATTACTTTGCGGCCCAACCTAAATAACATCTGCGCCGGGCGCCGCATCAGAACCATAACGACAAGAAAAATTGATAAAGAGTGTGGATTTAATAAAACATCGGCGGTGGTGATATCGCTCCCCATCGCCTGAATTCACACGTTAAAAGGCGAGGTTACTCATGCCCTGAGATTTTGGATTAACGTGGACTTATACCTAAATCCAATAGTTCACCTACTACTTCATTCCACATTCCACCCCTCGAGCTTCCTACATGATTGACCTATACAGTTCAGCCACCCCCCAACGGTCGTATTGCGGATATGGCGACCTGGCCCTGGGTAAATATTTTCGAATGGTGGGCATCTCAATTGATGGCCTCGACAACCTAAAGGCCTGGCTGGCGAGAGTTGGCGAACGGCCTGCGGTGATCAGGGGTAGTAATACGCCAAAACGAGAACCTAAGCGAGGGGAAGATATTGTCGCCAGTTCGATTCGAACGATGTTGGTTTAACCGCATCGTTGCCCGAATAAGCAGCCTATTAGACGTTGCCGTATTGCTCCGCTGCTCCGAGCCATCGGTGAATGAGCGCATCGGTACGTCGGGGCTGATTTTCCATAAGCTCAATTGCTGCCCGTTTTACCTCCGGTAGAAGACCCTGATCCCTGACCAGATCAGCAATTCTAAACTGCAACTCGCCGGTTTGGCGGGTACCTAATACTTCTCCAGGGCCACGTAGTTCCAGATCCTTTTCCGCGATAATAAAACCGTCTGAAGTTTCCCGCATTACTTTTAGACGCTCTTTGCCGTGCTCTGATAATGGCGCGTGGTATAGCAACAGGCAAAAGCTTTCTGCATCTCCACGACCTACCCGGCCACGCAGTTGGTGAAGTTGAGCTAGCCCCAACCGTTCGGGATTTTCTATCACCATCAGGCTTGCATTAGGCACATCGACACCGACTTCAATAACGGTGGTCGCTACCAACAGGTCGATTCGATTCGCTTTAAACTGATCCATCACTTCGGATTTTTCTACTGCCTTGAGGCGGCCATGAATCAGGCCGATGCGTAGATTTGGCAATGCGGCCTGAAGGTTAATCAGGGTATCTTCGGCGGCCTGGCACTGCAGGTTTTCTGACTCTTCGATAAGTGTGCAGACCCAGTAAACCTGCCGTCCCTGATTACAGATATTTTGAATTCGCTCGACTACTTCATCGCGCCTTTTGTCGCTCAAAACCAGAGTTGTCACGGGTTTTCGTCCCGGAGGTAGCCCGTCGATCACAGAGAAATCCAGATCGGCATAGGCGCTCATAGCAAGCGTTCGCGGGATGGGTGTTGCGGTCATGATCAGTTGATGGGGGTAGTAATTCCCTTCGCTACCTTTATCGCGCAGCTCCAGCCGTTGATGCACTCCAAAACGATGCTGCTCATCGATGATCACCAAACCGAGCTGATGATATTCAACACTTTCTTGGAACAATGCATGGGTGCCGATCAGAATAGATATCTGCCCGTTGGCAAGTTGTTCGAGTATCTCTCGTCGTGCTTTTGCTCGGGTTTTACCCGTTAGAAGCGCCACCTCAAAACCCAGGGGCTGGAACCAATTGCTGAAGCTGAGCCGGTGTTGCTCTGCAAGGATCTCGGTGGGTGCCATTAAGGCTACCTGATATCCGTTAGCCACTGCTTGCAGCGCGGCTAACGCTGATACCGCAGTTTTACCGGAGCCAACATCACCCTGTAGTAGCCTCAGCATCGGCTTTGGTTGTGCAAGGTCATTGGATATTTCAGTAACACAACGAGCCTGAGCTGCGGTTAGCTCGAACCCCAGTTGCTGCTTAAAGATTTCAGCCTGGGCCACGGGCGACGACAAAACCGCCGCGCGATGAACTCTAATACGATTACGATTGCGGATAAGCGTCAGATGATGTGCCAATAATTCTTCGAATGCTAACCGCTGTTGTGCCGGATGTTCACCTTCGTCCAACTGCTGTAACGATGCGTTTTGAGGCGGGTGGTGCAGATATATCAGTGATTCTTTTAGCCCCAGCATTCCCAGCTTTTGAGTCAATGGTTGGGGTAACAGCTCTGGTAATTCGCCGGACTTTTCCAGCGTGTTGATCGCTGCGGAAACAAAAGCACGTAGGCGTTTCTGAGATAAACCTTCGGTGGCGGGGTAGATTGGGGTTAAACGGTCATCTAAAACAGGTTCTGCATCATCTGCTATCAAACTGAATTCTGGGTGATAGATCTCCAGGCCACTGCTGCCGCGCCTGGCTTCACCATAGCAAAGTAATTTAGCACCCGACTGTAGTTGGATCTGTTGTGATTTGCTGAAGTGGAAGAATCTCAGGGTTACGGTACCGGTGTCATCCCGCAAACGACATAGCAGACTGCGGCGCCGGCCAAACACAACGTCCGATCCCCTGGAGTAGCCGCAGATTACCGCATCGCGGTTTGGCTGTAGCGCACCAATGGGTGTTATACGGGTACGATCTTGATAGCGAAACGGCAGGTGAAAAATCAGATCCTGCAGGGTATGGATGCCGATCTGAGCGAACTTTTCAGCGAGTTTTGGCCCCACTCCTGAGAGCGAGGAAACGGGTAATTCAGTAAGGGAGCGGCCTTTACTCATTCGTTTGGCTGCCGCTGATCCAGAGCGCTTAAGTTAACGCTCGAGGGAGATAACGGCGTCCATCTCAACCGCGACAGCTTTGGGTAAGGAAGCTACACCCACCGCAGCACGGGCTGGATAGGGCTGACTGAAATAACGTGCCATCACTTCGTTTACCAGCGCGAAATTGCCAAGGTCGGTTAGGAATATGTTTAGTTTGACAATTTGATCCAGTGTCGCGCCGGCCGCATCAGCCACTGCTTTGAGGTTTTCAAATACCTGCACGATATGCTGCTCGATATCTCCGGGGACGATTTCCATGGTTTTTGGATCAAGTGGAATCTGACCGGAAAGGTAAATGGTTGTACCGACACGCACGGCCTGGGAGTAGGTTCCGATCGCTGCTGGAGCCAAATCGGTTGCGATAACTTGTTTGTTGTTCATGGATGGTCTCGGAGTATTAAATAAAGAGTTCGACCCGCACTGGATCTAGAAACACAGAAAATTGATAACAGGTTTTGAACCCACAGCAGCCGGTTTTTATGCGCTATTTTTCAGCCGAACAACCCGACCAATCTCTTTGAGCGCCCGCAGCCGTTTCATTAAGCGGGCAAGGTGAATACGGTCTTTTACCGCAACATCGAGGTGGATGGTACCGACCGTAGAGCCTTTTTCAGCGAACTCTATTTTCTCGATATCTGCATCGGACTTGGCAATGGCTGCGGCAAGGGTCGCTAATACGCCTCGTTCGTTCAGGGTTTCCATCATTAACGAAACCGAAAAGTCACCGGTTACCTCTGGATCCCAGCGCACCATCAGGTTTTCTTTGGAGGCGGCAATTTCATCAGCAATATTTTTGCAGGTTTCAATATGAACCGTTACACCACGGCCTTTGCGCAATCTTCCGATAATCGCATCCCCAGGAATGGGATGACAACATTTTGCATAATTAAGCACCATGCCCTCTGTACCCAAAATCGCCAGGGGTTGTTGCTCTGCGGGGCTCTCTTGCTGACTCGAATCTGTATCCCCCAGCAGCAAACGGTATGCTACGACATATGACATCCGGTTACCAAGGCCTAGATCCTCCAGCAGTTCATCCAGTGTCTGGAAGCCGAATTCAGCCAATACCACGGACATCTTCTCCTCGGAGATAGAATCAAGATCTGCATCCAAATAGGAGAGTGATTGCTCAAGTAGGCGACGACCAAGTATACGGGATTGACCGCGCTGCTGGTTTTTGAGGGTATGGCGAATATTGGTTTTAGCTTTGCCAGTGACCACAAAGTTAAGCCAGGCAATGTAGGGTTTCGAGTCGGCTTTGGTAATGATTTCTACTGTCTGGCCATTTTGCAAAGGCTGGCTTAATGGCGCGAGACGCCGATTAATACGACAAGCAATACAGGTATTACCTATATCAGTATGCACTGCATAGGCAAAATCGATGGCGGTTGCACCTTTTGGCAACTCCATGATTCGACCCTTGGGGGTAAATATATAAACCTCATCAGGAAACAGGTCGATCTTTACGTTTTCAATAAATTCCAGCGGGTTACCTGCAAATTTTTGCAGTTCCATCACGCTCTTCACCCAACGATGAGCGCCGCCATTTTGGCTGGCAAGGTCGGTTTCGGTTGCTTTATAAAACCAATGGGAGGCAATACCTCTGTTGGCCTTTGCCTCCATCTCGTGGGTACGGATCTGTATTTCAATCGGCGCACCGTGTATACCGATCAATGTAGTATGCAGAGATTGATAGCTGTTGCCCTTTGGAATGGCTATATAGTCTTTAAATCGTCCAGGGATCGGTTTGTAGTGACTATGAACCGCACCCAGCACTCGATAGCACTGATCGTCAGTGTCCACGATAATCCGGAAACCATAAACATCCATAATTTCAGAAAAGGATTTACGGTTATCGCGCATCTTTTTGTAAATGCTGTAGAGATGTTTCTCTCGGCCTTCGATTTCAGCAGTAAGGCCACGTTGCGTTAGTGCTTTACCAAGCGCCTTCCGGATTTCATCTACGATTTCTCGATGGCGTCCTTTGCTGGCTTTCACCGCCGCTGCAATTCTGCGGGCTCGCATCGGGTATACCGCGTGGAATCCGAGCTCTTCTAGTTCAAGACGAATATCGTACATACCCAACCGGTTGGCGATGGGCGCATATATTTCGAGGGTTTCCTTGGCAATACGGCGTTTCTTTTCTGGCTTTAAGCAGCCCAGAGTACGCATATTGTGCAGCCGGTCAGCCAGTTTCACTATAATCACACGGATATCCCGGGACATAGCAAACGCCATTTTCTGGAAATTTTCAGCCTGCGCTTCGGCCCGCGACTCAAACTTGATCTGATTGAGTTTGCTTACACCATCGACCAGTTCGCCAACGGTTTCATCAAAGATTTCACTCAGCTCCTTTTTCTCAACACCGGTATCTTCGATAACATCATGCAAAAGAGCCGCCATCAGGGTTTGATGGTCCATATGCAACCCTGCAAGAATGCGGGCTACGGCAAGGGGGTGGGTAATATAAGGCTCGCCACTTTGGCGCTGTTGACTGAAATGAGCCTTTTCAGCGTAGTGATACGCCTGCTCAATCTGACTGATTTTTTCTTCATCAAGATAATCAACAACATCCTGATGCAATAACGCAAAACCAGAAGGTACCGTAGTAATGGAGCCGGCGCCTTCTGATTGAGTCATCATTAAAAAATACCTGTTTTAAGAAGCGTTGTCGATCTGGTCTTCCTTGGGGGCGGCAATACCAATCTCTTCAAAAGCAGCATCCAGCTCTGCTTCCACTTCTACACGCCGAAGTAACTCTGTGGTTACTAAGCCATCTTCGATTTCTCTGAGGGCAACAACGGTAGGCTTGTCTTTTTCCCAGGCTACCATAGGCTCGTGCCCGCCAGTTGCGATTTGCCGTGCACGTTTGCTCGCTAACATCACCAGTTCAAAGCGGTTTTCTACCGCGTCAAGACAGTCTTCTACAGTTACTCTAGCCATTCATACCTCTGATACTCGGATTCCTTAAAAATTGCCGACCTAAACGGTTATGACAATAGACCCTCTATCATAACGGAAAGCCTTTGTCCTTGCGCCACAATTTCAAGCCTTTTCGCAACAAAAATAGCCTGTAGTTGCATCAGTGCCTCAGAAAAATCATCATTTACTACAATATAGTCGAATTCCACGTAGTGGGAGATCTCATTGACCGATGCTGCCATTCTTGCATCGATCACGGATTGCTCATCCTGCCCACGGTTTTTTAGCCGCTCCGACAGTGCATCACGGGACGGCGGTAAAATAAAAATACTCTTGGCTTCGGGCATCATTTTTCGGATTTGCTGAGCGCCTTGCCAATCGATCTCCAGAATGACATCAGAGCCAGCACTCAACAGTTCCTCGATCTGTTTCTGGGATGTACCGTAGTAGTTTCCGAAAACCTCGGCGTATTCGACAAATTCAGCGTTTTCAATCATTTGCTGAAACTGCTGCGAGGACACAAAGTGATAATTGACACCATCTACCTCGCCAAGGCGGCAAGCTCGAGTTGTGTATGAAGTCGCCACGCGCACATTAGCGTCAGCTTCTAATAGTGCCTTCACCAGGCTAGTCTTCCCCGCACCCGATGGTGCAGAAACGATGTACAGATTACCTTTGTTTTGAGCCATTATAGGTCTACTCTATGTTCTGAATTTGTTCGCGGACCTGCTCGATCAGCACCTTAAGCTCCACCGCAGAACGGGTCGTATCATGCGCGATCGACTTTGATGACAGGGTATTCGCTTCGCGATTAAGCTCCTGCATCATGAAGTCCAGCCGACGCCCTGCGACCCCAGAACCATCGATGATACGCTGGACTTCGCCGATATGAGCGCCGAGCCGATCCAGCTCTTCATCAACGTCCATTTTTTGCGCGACTAGCACCACCTCCTGCTCGACTCGGCCGGGGTCAAGCTCAATATCCAGCTCATCCAATCTAGCCTTTAACCGTTGGCGCTGGCCTTCCAGCACGGCAGGCAGAATTTCGCTTACTTTAACCACCTCTTCGCGCATTCTCTGTAGGCGCATATTGATCACCTCGTAGAGATCAGCGCCTTCACGGGCACGATTTTCCTTCAGTGACACAATGGCCTTTTTGAATAGCTCCGTAGCTGTTTTTTGCTGCTGAGCCGAATCAACTTCAGGGCCACTGAGTACACCGGGCCATGCCAAGAGCTCTTTTACTGAAAGCGGGGTGGCATTAGGCATAACTTTCAGTAGCCGGGCCTCCATCTCACTCAGCCCCTCAAGGGTGGGGATATCGATCTGCCGGGAATGATCTGACTGCTCAGGCGGGTGTACCCTCATTAAACATTCGACTTTACCACGATCTAGTTTTTTGCGCGCGAGATCACGCAAGCTATGCTCAAGCCCTCTAAACTCTTCCGGCATTCGAAAACTCAGCTCGAGATAACGGTGATTTACCGATCGAACTTCCCAGCTGATACCTCCCGATGGTGTATCGGTTTCAACACGAGCAAAGGCCGTCATGCTTGATAGCATTTAAATCTCTCTTGTAACTGCGCTACAGAATGATGTTTTAAATTTAATCTGACGGGATGAATCATCCCGGATCCCGAGACCAATTCGAAGGAATAACAGGTATAATCCGGCGCTTTTCAGAGCCACATAGTTACGATAGTAACTGTAGCCAAAACCACCCAACTTCAGACTCTCTATTTCAAGGTATATTAACATGCGTCCAAGCCAACGTGCACTCGATCAACTCCGAGAAATCAAGTTAACACGAAACTACACATGCCATGCCGAGGGGTCGGTTTTAGTAGAATTTGGACAGACCAAAGTGCTCTGTAATGCCAGTGTTGAAGAATCGGTTCCACGTTTTTTACGTGGCAGCAATCAGGGCTGGGTAACGGCGGAGTACGGCATGCTACCGCGCGCAACCAACAGCCGGATGCAGCGGGAAGCGGCCCGGGGAAAACAAAGCGGCAGAACCCAGGAGATCCAGCGACTCATCGGCCGTTCGTTACGCGCATCTCTGGATTTAACCAAAATGCCAGGTATTACCATAACCCTGGATTGCGACGTGATTCAGGCCGATGGCGGCACCCGCACAGCAGCGATTACAGGAAGCTGTGTCGCGCTCCAGGACGCCATCGCTGATCTGCTTAAGAAAAAGAAAATAAAAACAGACCCTACACTGTTTTTATTATCCTCAGTTTCGGTTGGGGTATACAAAGGTTCGCCGGTTCTCGACCTGGATTACCCAGAGGACTCCAATGCTGAAACTGACATGAATGTTGTGATGAGTGACGACGGTCGCTTCATTGAGGTACAAGGGACCGCAGAAGCAGCACCCTTTAGCCAAGATGAATTGCAGTCAATGCTGGCATTGGCCAGCAAGGGTGTACAAGAACTGATTGAAATTCAGCGCAACGCACTGAAGTAACGATGATTGAGTGCGTGTTTTTTAAATCGCGTACTCAACAATAAGCGGTAAGTGGCTAGAAAACTTCGTCTGCGAATCAAACTCGGCACTCTCAACCTTCGGCGATAAACTATTGGTGATGATCTGATAGTCTACCCGCCAGGCATCACGCAGATAATCATCCCGGTCCTGTATCGGATGCCAGCTGTATTGATTGGGTTGATGGTTCACTTCACGGAAAGCATCGTTGTATCCCGCTGCATCAAATATATCATCCAGCCATTCGCGATCTTCTTCGGTAAAACAGTAGTTATCGCTGGATTCTGAATTTAATGAATCGATATCGAGATGGGCAACCTGAAAGTCACCACAGAGGATAAACTCTCGACGTTTATTTCTGATTTTAATCAGGTGTTGAAGCAGCTTATCCATGAATTGCCTGCGTTCAGCTTGCCTCGCTTCATCGTCGCTTGCTTCAGGTATAGCCACAGATACGATGCTGACATCATCATAATCCGCTTGCATGTAGCGGCCTTCAATATCCGCTAAAGGGTGTCCAAAACCACGCATAATGGCACGGGGCTGATTTTTGCAGTAAATAGCCACGCCACCCTTTTCAGGTTCCACCGCATCGTAAAAATGACCAAAATAGGATTCCGGATGATACTTAGCATCCACCAACTCATACTCGTCACTATGGGTCCCCTGAATGCAAACGACATCAGCATCTTGCTGAATCATCCAGTCAAAAAACCCCTTCTCCGCAGCCGCAACAAGCCCATCCAGGCCGATGCTTATGATCTTCATATTCGCTCCACATACCAAGAGCCGGTATGATACCGGATTAGTTTAGAATGTAAAAAACGAGACTCCAGTGAATCAAAAAACTACATCACTCAGCCAACAGTTTATTGAATTTGCCATTGCACAGGGCGTGCTTCAATTTGGCCAATTTACACTTAAATCGGGAAGAACCAGCCCCTATTTTTTTAATATGGGAAATATCTGTAGCGGCTCATCACTCAACCAGCTTGGCGAGTTTTACGCCAACCGCATTGATCAAATACAAACGCCTGTGGAGCTCTTATTTGGCCCTGCTTACAAAGGTATTCCCCTGGTTTCAGCTGCGTCCATCGCACTGTCTCGAAACCATCTAACCGACCTCCCCTATGTATTCAATCGAAAGGAGGCCAAACAACACGGCGAAGGCGGTAGTCTGGTAGGCGCCCCGCTAACCGGTCAAGTTTTGATTATAGACGACGTCATCACAGCCGGGACAGCAATCCGCGAAGTACTATCAATTATCGAGAAATCCGACGCACAGGCAATGGGAATTTTGGTAGCTCTTGACCGGCAGGAGATAGGTCCCAGCGGACAATCTGCAATTCAAGAGATCGAACAGGAGTTTGGAATTGAGGTGTTCAGTATCGCTAACGTAGCCCAGTTAATTGAATATCTTGAAAATAATAGCGCCCTGCAACTAGAGCTGGAGAGAGTGACCGCGTATCGAAACCAATATGGAAATCCGTCTTGACATCTCGCATACTTACCTGCTCATTATTAATATCAGGTAATGACATGAGCTATACTGCAATATCTTTTTATTTAATTGAGGCTGTTCCCTTTTGAGCATACATAGACTTGCTGCTGTAGCAGTATCTATATTTTTGTTGAGCTTTCAAGTTCAGGCAGGCGAGGATCGTTACTACCGCTACAAGGCGGCTAACGGCGTCACCGTTATCAACGATGTGCTTCCTGCGGAGTACGCAGGAAAGGGTTATAGCATCATCAATAAAGACGGTGTTCTTATCCAGGAAGTCCCTCGAGAACTGACCAAAGCCGAAATTCGCGCGAAGGAGCACCAACAGAAAATCCAGCAGCAGTTAGCGAAAGAAGCACAACAGCAACAAGATAATGATCGGTTGCTACTCAGTACATTCTCCTCCATTGAGGATATTGAGCTCACTCGCAATCGAGTTATTGGACAGCTCAACAATAAAATTGAAACCTTGGTCCAAAACCGTATCGAGGAGCAAAGGCTTCTGGATAAAACCTATCAAGATGCGGCGAATATGGAACGATCACTTGGGAAGGTTTCCGATACAATTCAGAGCAATATCAAAGCCCATAAACATAAACTAGAAGAACTGAGCAAGTTAATTCAAGTCAGATCGGATAACGTGAAAAACACCGAAAACGAATATCAAATAAAAATTGATCGGTACAAGTTTTTGACCGGTTGGAAAACAGAAATGGCTGAACAGAAAAAACTGCCTAGCTCAGAAAACTCCACACCGAATTAAATATCGCCTTTAATCAGTGTACCCACCCCCTCATCGGTAAAAATCTCCAGTAATACCGCATGGGCAACCCGCCCATCAATAATATGAGCACTGCGCACACCTGCCTGCACAGCTTTTAGCGCACAGTCAATTTTCGGCAACATGCCACCGTATATCGTACCGTCTTCAATCAGCGACTCAACCTGTTGAGCACTTAGCCCAGTCATCACATCCCCATCTTTATCTTCAAGACCCGCGACATTTGTCAGTAACATCAGCTTTTCAGCCTTTAAGATTTCCGCTACTTTACCCGCAACCAGATCCGCATTGATATTGTAGCTACGGCCATCTATGCCGACACCCAGGGGTGCAATTACCGGAATAAAGTCGCTACTAATTAGCATCTCAAGCACCTCTGAATTTACCTGTTCAACCTCACCAACGTGCCCTATATCGATAATCTCTGGCGATAACATTTCCGGCGTCTGCTGAACCACTTCAAGCTTTTTAGCTCGAATCAGGTCACCATCTTTACCGGTTAGACCTATCGCTTTACCACCATTGGAATTGATATTACTGACAATTTGTTTATTTACCGTGCCTCCAAGCACCATCTCTACCACATCCATGGTTTCGCTATTGGTCACTCTCATACCGTTTACAAAGCGAGTTTCTATTCCCAATTTTTCCAGCAACGAACCGATCTGTGGGCCACCTCCATGTACCACGATAGGGTTCATACCCACCAGTTTCATCAATACGATATCCCTGGCAAAACTATTTTTCAGGTTTTCATCGGTCATGGCATTACCGCCAAATTTGACCACAATGGTTTTGCCAATAAATCGCTGGATATAGGGCAAGGCTTCGGTAAGAACTTGCGCAACATTCATTGCGGATTCACGTGTTAATGACATGGGATCTCCTGAAAATTAAACAAACGGTATTCAATATCAAGACTAACCCCGATATTGAATACCTTAAAACAGATAAAATAACTGAAGTGGGGACACGCGTCCCCCGACTGGACAGTTGTAAAAAATTTAACACAGAAGCCCACTGCTCCCGCAGAAATTAGAACGGGATACTTAACTCACCATCAATTGCTAGTAATTGCTGCTTGAATAGACCCTGTATCCGGGTCAGGCTAGGTTCATCATCCGCTTCAAAACGCAAGGTCAGTTTCGGCATGGTGTTGGAAGCCCTCACCAAACCCCAACCATCGGAAAAATCTATGCGCACACCATCCAAATCAGTGAGACTACCGCCTTCAAATTGGGCGTTTTCCCGAAATTTCTCCATAAATACGAATTTCTGATCATCGTCCATATCTATTTCCAGCTCTGGGGTGCTGGGTGACCACGGAAGCTCTGACATTAATTCATCCAATGTTAGACCTTCGGTAGACAGAACCTCCAACAGGCGCGCGGCGCTGTAGATACCATCATCAAACCCGTACCAACGCTCCCGGAAAAACAGATGTCCGCTGAATTCGCCGGCTATCAAGGCTCCCAACTCGTCGGCTTTCGCCTTCATTAACGAATGACCACTTTTCCACATCACCGGCCGACCTCCGGCCTCACTTATGACCTCAGCCAGATGCTTGCTGCATTTCACATCAAATACCACATCGGCACCCGGGTTACGCGAGATAATATCTTGCACAAACAACATCATCAGCCTGTCCGGTTGGACAATTATTCCTGACCCTGTCACCGCTACAAGTCTGTCTCCGTCACCATCAAACGCTAAGCCGAGATCAGCGCCTTCGGCGCTCACGCGAGCGATCAGATCCTTTAGGTTTTCACCTTTCCCTGGGTCCGGCGGATGATTCGGGAAGCTGCCATCAACGTCGCAATAAAGTTCTATCACTTCACAGCCCAAAGCTTTTAGCAAGGTGGGTGCGACCTTGCCTGTAACCCCGTTACCACAATCCACTACTAGTTTGATTGGATCGGCTATCAGCGCAACATCATTGCATATTCGATCCAGGTATTTATTGCTAACATTTACGCTCTCGACCTGGCCGACGCCGCTAACCACATCCCCTGCCATTACACGATGATAGAGCTTCTGTATCCGATCTTCCGAGATGGTCACACCATCAATTACAATCTTCAGGCCGTTATAATCCGCGGGGTTATGACTGCCAGTAATCATCACCCCCGATGTGTGGCCAAGATGATGCAGCGCAAAATACAGAACGGGTGTCGGAGTAACACCAATATCCACCACATTACAGCCAGTGCTAGTCAGCCCTTTAATGAGCACCTCTTTTAATGCTGGGCTAGATAAGCGGCCATCCGCCGCAACCACGACCTGTCGCTCACCCTGGTCGATCACTTCGCTTCCAATAGCCTGCCCAATCAGCTCAACCGCTTCCACTGTCAATGATTGCTCAACTACACCCCGAATATCGTATGCTCTAAAAAGTTCAGGAGAGATATTTAGCTCCTCCACCTGAGCTTCCTCAATACCTGAGTATATTTGAGCCGGCGTTTTATCTACCTCTGCAGCCACCTCGACATTTTGCATGGCTGGTTCGGTGATCGCCGGCTGCTTTGGCTTTGTATCCTGCGCTTGCTGTCTGCCGGGAGATTCTTTCATCAAATGTGCAAAACCTTTAGACAGGCTTTCAAACATATCCAGGGAAAACTGGTAGCGCTCGCCATTGCTCGCCCGCACGGTATTGCTCATATATCGGAAAAGCTCCCGTGCGTTTTGGTTGAGCTTTTTCGATATAATTCGATAGCCTATAAATAGCGCCATTAGGGCTACCAGCAACCAGATTACATAAGCTATCGCTACGTACTGAAGAGGAAAGCCATGACCTTTGAACAGAGCTGGCGCAGCGGAAAATTCCAGCACCCAACGCGAATTGCTAAGCGGGACCTTAACAACTTCGCTATCAATGGCCCGCTGACCTAAACCAACAGTAAATATCTCTTGAGCCGCCATGCTCGGGAATTGCTGAATTAGCCGAGCTCGACCCTTGGCTTCATCCAAGCTGGCAAGCGGCTGTTCAAGCATAGCGAGCGCAAACACCATCAGCAGCACTCCCGCTGGTTTATTGTCTTGTCCCAGAACCGGCTCTATTGTGTACACTAGTGGTCCACCGGAAGTTTTATGAATTTCCGCTTCAACCTCTTGATCCTGTTCAGCCCATACGATCATCTGCAGCGCAGCATGTCCTACGGGAGCAACGGGCTTTTGATCTATTTGGGCCATACCCTCAGAATATAGCTCCAACCGAACCAGGTGAGGTATCTTTTCACCCAGAGAGTCAGCCAAAATCCGCTGAGTCACACTGTCTCGACCTATAACCGCAGATCTGATTTCCAGATTCGAAGCCAACTGTTTTTGCTGAGCCCGCATCTGATGAATGCTTTGATTTAAAAGCGATGAATAGTGCTTTGCATAACCTTCAGCCAGAATCGTACGTTGATTCTGTTCCACACCCACCACCTGAAAGTAGGCTATCCCAAGAGCACAACACAGACCAACAAACAAACCCAGCGCAGCGACCATAAAACCCTGACCAATACCGCCAGAGCCCTCTATTATGCTCGCCTCGTTATCTGCGAGCTGTGAAGCTACAGGATCATTTTTTTTCTTGGACAATTTCACGAATTAATTTCCTAAACAAAGAAAAAAGACAGGGAGATTAAGCTGAAGACCATTCCATATGGCACGATGTTATGGGCCTAACGGCACTCATGTTTAGTACGGTTTGTTTACTCTGCCCGACAAACACATTCTATTTTACGCGGCACAGCCAGATAAAATTATAGACAATAAAAAACAGTCACGACCGGCCGGTATGTCCAAAGCCACCCTCACCGCGCTGGCTAATGGCAAAATCATCCACGGTCTCCAGCTCCATTTGAATAACGGGCGTAATCACCAGTTGTGCGATACGGTCACCATGATTGATTTGGTAGCTCGTATCACCTCTATTCCAGCAGGAGATCTTCAGTGGCCCCTGGTAATCAGAGTCAATCAAACCAACCAAATTCCCAAGCACTATTCCATGTTTATGGCCAAGGCCGGAACGCGGCAAAATCATTGCCGCAAGCCCTGGATCATCCAGATAAATGGAAATTCCGGTAGATAGTAGCTGCGACTCCCCTGGCTGTAGGTCGATGGTGTGATCCAGGCATACCCGTAGATCCATTCCAGCGGAACCGGTTGTTGCATAGCTCGGTAGCGGAAAATCGATACCTACGCGATCATCCAGTATTTTAATTTTAAGTTTATTGGACATCTGCATTCTGCTGTTTTTAGTTAATAGAACCCAAGGAAGATAAATAGTGCTGGGCCAGTTGATCGATCAACGATCGAGCCAGTTTGGTTTTTGGCATTTTAGGTAACACCTCCGATCCATTGCGCGAGATCAGCGTCACTTCGTTATCGTCGCTGTTAAACCCGATCCGCTTGTCGGCAACGTTATTGGCAATAATCAGATCAAGGTTTTTGTGTTTGAGTTTTTTCTGTGCGTATTCGATCAAATCGTGGGTTTCCGCGGCAAAACCGACTGTAAATGGTCGCGATGTACTGGCCGCCACCTCGGCGATAATATCGGGGTTGCGAACCAGCTCAATGCGCATCGACTGATCACCCTTTTTGATTTTACGCTCGGCAACCGCCGCTGGCCGATAATCGGCAACCGCCGCAGAGCCGATAAAAATATCGCAGTTCGACAGATGCTCAAACACCGCCTGGTGCATCTGGGCAGTGCTGGTAACATCAACCCGCGCCACATGGTCCGGGGTTTCAAGCTGTACCGGGCCTGCAATCAAGGTCACTTTTGCCCCAGCCTCTACCGCCGCCTGGGCCATCGCAAAGCCCATTTTTCCTGAACTTTCATTGCTGATATAACGTACCGGGTCGATCGCTTCCCGGGTTGGGCCGGCGGTAATCATCACATGCCGGCCATTGAGCTCATGGCTTTGAAAGAACTCGCGAGTCTCTGTCAGCAATTGATCGACATCCAGCATGCGGCCGGGGCCCACATCACCACAGGCTTGCTCACCATCGTCCGGGCCGAGAACTTTGACCCCTCTGCTGACCAATAGCTCCAGGTTATTTTGAGTCGAGCAGTCACGCCACATCGCCTGGTTCATCGCGGGTGCCAGCACAATTTGTGAATCTGTCGCAAGGCATAGCGTAGACAGCAAGTCATCACCGCTGCCGCAACTGAGCCGTGAAATAAAACTGGCCGATGCGGGTGCTATCAATATCAGGTCAGCCCAACGCGCCAGTTCAATATGGCCCATTGCCGCCTCTGCTTCTGTATCCAGCAGATCAACATGTACCGGATTTCCCGATAGGGCCTGGAGCGTCAAAGGGGTAATAAATTCACAGGCAGAACGGGTCATCACTACCCGAACGTTGGCACCGGCTTTTTGCAGCCCACGCACCAGTTCGGCACTTTTATAAGCAGCAATACCGCCGGTCACGCCGAGGATAATTTGTTTATTGGTTAAACGATTCATTCTGCCGTCGCCCTGCGGGATTTTATGACCAGTTGATTTCAGCATTATACAGACAAGCATAATGCGAAGAAGATCCGCATAATGGCAGGAACCGAGTCACAAAAAAAGGAATTTGCGATGACGATCAAGGATTGGCCAGAACAACTACGGCCACGGGAAAAACTGCTCAAAAAAGGTGCGCAATCGCTCTCTGATGCAGAGTTACTGGCCATTTTCCTGCGTACTGGCGTTACCGGCAAATCTGCGGTTGAGCTGGCTACAGATCTGCTCAAACATTTTGGTGGTCTGCGGGCTATTTTAGCCGCCAATCAACCACAGTTTTGTGAGGCCAAAGGTCTGGGTGAAGCCAAGTACACCCAGCTACAGGCGGTACTGGAAATGGCAAACCGTCACCTTGGGGAAACACTAGAGCGCAGCAATCCACTGGAAAGCCCTGAAACCACCAAACGTTTCCTTCAATCGAAACTACGGCATTATCAGAAGGAGGTGTTTGGCTGCCTGTTTCTTGATAACCAACATCGCGTGATTTTGTTTGAAGAGCTGTTTTTTGGCACCATTGATAGCGCCAGCGTTCATCCTCGCGAAGTAGTCAAGCGTGCCCTTCATCACAATGCTGCAGCACTGATCTTTTGTCACAACCATCCTTCTGGTGTAGCGGAACCCAGCGCTTCAGATCGATCCATCACGGCCAAATTAACGTCTGCACTCGGATTAATTGATGTGCGGGTGCTTGACCATATGATTGTCGGCGATCTAGAAATCGTCTCGATGGCTGAGCGAGGGCTGCTGTAACTACCGCTTTTGAGCTAAAAATCAGGCAAAAAAGAGCCGGTAAACCGGCTCTTTTTTATTCTCAGATTTGTATTCTGAGTTTTAGCAGTTTATTAAGCTTCGTTGGTAAAGATAACCGTACCACTAGCGCCGAACATTCCGCCAACACCGTGACTGACGGATATTTTTGCACCTTCAATCTGAGCAGCAGCAGTACCACGCATCTGCCGAATACTCTCTTGAAGCGCGTACATACCGTACATTCCTGAGTGCATATAGCTTAGGCCACCACCATTGGTATTTAGTGGTAGTTTGCCACCTGGAGCGGTATTGCGCTCACGAATAAATGCTGCTGCTTCACCAGGCTTACAGAAGCCAAGATCTTCTAGACCGTACAAAGGTAGATGAGCAAAGGCGTCGTAAATCATCAAATGATCTACATCGTCATGGCTGATACCCGCTTCTTCAAAGGCTTTTGCACCGGAAACCCGGAATGCCTTAGAACTGCAGAAATCTTCCATCTGGCTGATCATCGGTGTTTCAACACTTTCGCCAGTACCCAGAATATAAACAGGCTTCTGAGGGAAATCTTTAGCCCGCTCAGCGGAGGTAAGAATGATCGCACCACCACCATCGGTAACCAGGCAGCACATCAACTTTGTGAAGGGCCACGCGATCATTGCTGAGCCAAGTACATCTTCAACGGTCAATGGATCTTTAAAGGAAGCCCGTGGATTTTTCGCAGCCCATTCGCGCTGAATGACCGAAACTGTAGCTAAGTCTTCAACAGTCAGATCATACTCTTTCAAGTAACGAAGCACCGGAATGGTAAACATGGAGGGAGGCCCCATCACGCCAAAGGGTATTTCAAACTGGCCAGCCAGGCTTGAGGTTTCCATTCCTCGTGGTGGTACACCCACACGACTTCGACCACTTTCCCCGTGGGTAATCAATACAGTTTCGCAAAGGCCTTCATTGATCGCAGCCGCCGCATGGCGTACGTGCATCATAAAGGAACAACCACCAACCAAAGTACCATCCACCCATTTTGGGGTAATACCCAGATAGTGGGCAATTGCAGTGGGCCATTCACCCGCTGTGGCTACCCCATCAATATCGGATGGTTTAAGGCCTGCATCCTCCATCGCATTTAACGCCGCATCTGCGTGCAACATAATTTGCGACATACCTGGAATTTTACCTAGATCGGTAGTTTCTGCAGCACCTACTACTGCTACTGAATTCTGTTTCATGTTTAAGCCCCCGCTGGTTTGAATAATGGCAGAGTAATATCGTCATTCTGCTGTTCGAAAGTAACTTCAAGTTTCATATCCAAAGGAAGCGCTTCCGGGGTTTGTTCACACTCCACGATATTGGTCATCATGCGCGGTCCTTCATCAAGCTCAACCACAGCAATGGCGTAGGGTGTTTCAGAAATAGGCTGCGGACGTGCGTTGATTACGTAGCTGAGCAAAAAACCTTTCCCTGAAGCTTTGAATACCGATACTTTTCGGCTGCCGCATTTCGGGCAGAAAGGCCGCGGAGGGAAATACGCATCGCTGCAGTCATCACATCGCTGCAATAATAGCTCGCCGTTACGCGCACCATCCCAGAAATGCTGGGTTTCCGGAGTCGGAGTTGGCAACATCCGTTTCATCTTCGCCTGCGTCTTAGCCATAATTAAAGCCACCTGTTATTTTAGTTGGGTGTGGAAATGTAGCCAGCGATTATCACACTTACGAACCTAACAACGCAATTCGATAGTTTACCGATAACAAACCTGCACCAATATTTGCTCATTTTCGTTTGCCGCATAATCGGTTAGAATACCTCGCCCTGAATAGCTCAACTTGCTTTCCAGACGATATCCAGCCACTCGATGAACCCAAACAATAGAGCTCGTTGCCTGCATTTTTGGCAATAGTTTCTATACTCGATTCAATCCAAAAAATTCATCCGGCTATTGACCCATAGACTCGCCCTAGATTGACGAAAGAGGACTTCACCTTGAACCTGCTTAGAAATACTTCTGTTCTGCTGGTTGCTCTGCTATCCGCAATGCTTCCTGTAAACGCTATTGCATCCTCCGGTGGCACCACCGACCTACTAGACCTTACCAATCACTGGGTTGGATTCGCTGCGCTGACGGTATTTGTCATTGCCTATGCGTTGGTAATGGCGGAGGAATATATCCACCTGAGAAAATCCAAACCGGTCATCATTGCAGCTGGTATTATCTGGTCCATTATTGCTTATGTATACGCTGCAAACGGCTTCACCCATGAGGCTGAAACCGCTGTACGCCATAACCTGCTTGAATATGCAGAGTTAATGCTGTTCCTGTTGGTGGCGATGACGTACATCAACGCCATGCAGGAGCGTCGGGTGTTTGATGCATTACGTTCCTGGTTGATCAAAAAAGGTTTCAGCTTTCGTCAACTTTTCTGGATCACTGGCATACTGGCATTCTTTATCTCGCCCATTGCAGACAACCTGACCACTGCGCTTTTAATGTGCGCTGTCGTGCTTGCGGTTGGTGGCGACAATATGAAATTTGTCAGTGTCGCCTGTATCAATATCGTTGTCGCCGCTAATGCGGGTGGCGCATTCAGCCCCTTCGGCGATATCACCACCTTGATGGTGTGGCAGAAAGGCATGGTTCAATTCACAACTTTCTTTGCACTGTTTATCCCTGCTGCAGTGAATTTCCTGGTACCCGCTGCCATCATGCATTTTGCGATTCCTCAGGAAAACCCGGTCGGAGATAACCAGGACATTCCGATGAAAAGAGGTGCAAAGCGAATTATCGGGCTATTCTTGCTCACTATTGTAACTGCAGTCTCATTCCATAACTTCCTGCACCTGCCTCCGGTGATTGGCATGTTAACCGGCCTGGGTTATCTGCAGTTCTTTGGATTTTTCCTTAAAACGACTGAGAAGATAGCCGCACTAAAAGAAGAGGACGACAAAATTGCCCTGTTTGATGTGTTCGATAAAGTTGCGCAGGCGGAGTGGGACACCCTGCTATTTTTCTACGGTGTTGTACTTTGTGTCGGTGGCCTCGGTTTTATCGGCTACCTGTCGGTCGCCTCGGATATCATGTATAACCAATGGGGTGCCACCTATGCCAATGTCGCGGTCGGGGTGCTTTCGGCGATTGTTGATAATATTCCCGTGATGTTTGCGGTGTTATCAATGAGCCCCGATATGTCGGTCGGTCAATGGTTGCTCGTTACGCTAACCGCAGGCGTGGGCGGCAGCCTACTCTCAATCGGCTCCGCTGCGGGTGTTGCGCTGATGGGCCAGGCCCGAGGCAAATATACATTTGTCAGCCATTTGAAATGGTCTCCGGTGATCGCCCTGGGTTATATCGCCAGCATCTACTGTCACATGTGGATCAACAGCTCCTATTTCTAGCTTATGAGCTAGTTTAGCGAACACAAAAAAGGAGGCTTAGCCTCCTTTTTTGTGTTTTATTTTGGCGAATCTGATTAATTACGAGTCAAAGTAGTATCCCGCACTGCCCATACTCAAATATTCCTTAACCGCCCGCGTAATATCAGCCGGCTTAACGGTATTTTTGATACTCAACTCTTCCTCTTTAAGGTCCAGTATTAAGGCCTGATCACTGGGTACGTCTGCATCGTAGATCATCACATCGGGGAAGAGCAGTTGATCACTCTTTACCGAGCTAACAATACCGATCCGATTGTCGCTCAAAGTCACAAAGGTGCCGGGTGGATAAACACCCAAAATGCTCACGAAAACATTCATGATGTCTGGGTCGTAGCGATTTTTATCCTTTGCAAAAAGCGTGGACATTGCTTCGTGAGGTGTTAATTCCCGGCCGCCATTAAGATGATTGGTCAGGTTGTCATATGCATTCACAAGACTCACTATCTTGGAATAACGACTCATTTGATCGCCGGTTAGGCCTCTGGGATAGCCGCTACCATCAATGTTTTCATGATGTTCTGCAATCACGCGCAATGCTTCCCGTGGAAGGCGCCCCTGTTTCTGTGCCATTGAGACACCCAATAGCGTGTGCCTTTTATATATAGCAAATTCTGGTTCCGTCAACCGAGTATTTTTTTTAGCAACCTGACCCGGCAATTCCGTCACACCGACATCGTGATAAAGAGCGCCCAATCCCAGTATGTGCATCTCATCTTCAGAAAAATCCATACGCTGAGCCACCATCATAGACAGCACCACTACATTCATAATGTGCGTGTAACGACTATCCGACTGACCTTTAATGTTGATCAACTGTACTGCAAGGTCATCAGCCTGCACCATCGAACCACAAACATTGTCAATCAATGCCTTCGCGTCAGCGGATGCTTCTTCAATCGAAGCCTGAGAATTCATCAGATTAGCCAGGCACTTAACTGCCTCAGTAAAGGCCTGTTCGCACGCCTTTGATTTTTTGCGGCGTTTTTTTTGCTGCTCAATTTTCGCAGCCTTTTCCTCCCAAAGAGGATCCATTGTCACATCACCTTGCTCTGGCACTTCATCAGTGCTTTCAAGTGGTTCTGGAACCGGCTCATCCGACTGGAGCTCTAGCGGTTTAACATCACTTTTCTTTAGGTTTATGCGAAAGGAGTCAATGCCCAGACCGCGAATCGTTCTGAGTTCATCGGCGTCCTTTATCTTGAACGCCTGCCGTAAAAATGGGTGTTTAGTCCAATGCAAATCGATATAAATATAAATACCGATACACAACTGATCTGTGGAAACGTGCTGATCCATCTAAATACTTTTAATTGCTAAATAAACAAACAATGAATATGAACTGGCTCACGAAATTTCAGTATGAGCCGCTCAGGAAATTTTCTGTAAGTATAGGAGCCGTTTCTGGTTTTTTCATGGCCTATAGCCACAGTTTGCCTTGGTACACCGCCAAAAACCTGCGGTGCACTTGGAAAAAGCAGGTCTGGACGCCATAATCGCTCCTCTTCGAAGGGACAAACCACAAAAGCACCACGTTAAAACGAGACTATGCAGAAAACTATTTTGGGCTGGATCCTATGGATCATCGGGGTCGGCATGATCCTCGGTTATGACTATGTATCACGAACCCAGGACGGTTATATTCATACCGGTGCGGTTGCCGATGAAACAATGACAATGTTGCTGATGGGGCTGGCGTCAGCTCTCGCACTAGTGTTATATCAAGGGACCACCAAGTATCCGCTTTATATCCGTATTAGCCTGGTTTTGGTGCAACTAGCAGCGGGATACATAGTGCTTGCAGGTATTTCTGTAGGTTATATGTGTGGCTCGGGCATCGGCTGTATCTAGGCAAAAAAAGTGCGGTATCACTTCAACACATCGGCTGAGTCCCAGAAGCACTCGAATAAACACATAGTTGGCCTTTATTCGACAAGCGACCATACCGACATCTCTTTACCTCGCACACCAGCCACCGCAACCGTCGTAAATCCATCCTCGACCAACTTATCAAGATGCGCCTTTAACGAAAAGGCTGCTACAGGATGTAAACGCGGATCCACGTCGTCATATGCCAGAGGTACCAGCTGATCCAAGCTTCCAGCCTTTAGTTGAATCAGTGCATTCTTAGCCTTTTCTTCTCGTTTGAGGCGATGCTCGATAATGCCATCCGCCACCTGGTGAGGGTGTTTAAGCAGCTCCCCATGAGCCGGCGCTATCGTGTCTAACTCATAGTTGTGTAACAACTTAAGAGAATTCAGATATGCGTTCATATTGCCGTCAGGTGGACCGATAACGACCGTTGATCCCTCCATAATGTGGTCACCAGTGAATAACAACTGCTCCTCTCTCAGCAGAAAGCAAAGGTGATTTGAGGCATGACCCGGGGTGTGAATCGCCTCCAGCGTAAAATCATCACCCTTGATTAGATCTCCATGCTGTAGCGTTATATCCGGTATAAAGGTCTGATCCTGAGTTGCAATGTTCGGTGCTCGCATACCGGCCAATTCACCGCCTACCTTTTCTTGCAAGAGCACCGCCATCGGTGAATGATCCATGTGTGTATGGGTAGGTACAATCCAGCCAACGGTAAGATTATTCTCTTCCAGCATTTTCAGCAGGTTATCCAGATGTTCCGCATGCTCGGGACCTGGGTCAATAATCGCAACTTTTTGATTACCCACAATGTACGTGTTAGTACCCGGACCTGTCATCACGCCCGCATTGGGTGCTGTCAAACGCCAAACTAATGGCGATATCCGCGCTAACTGCCCGGTCAAGGATTGTTTCTTTTCTGAGTCCGCCATCGGCATCACCTGCTTGAATAAGCCTATTTGTTTAAGAGTCGAATATTGGTACAAATACCCCCAGAGTTCAAGCGAGCTTACCAGAACGATAGTTAGCCTAGGTACCACCCCTTTTTTATCTACACAACGTGACTTTTGTTGCTAATCTATAATGCCCTCCCTATAATTAAAACCGAACGGTCGGTCAGTTATTGGTTTATCAAATCAACGTTGAACCCCTTCGTCCCTTTAAGGCATTTGCCCGCACATCATTTAATTCTTTTTTGGAGCCATGGCTAGCAAATTTGGCGTGGATTTTATGTTGAAACTGAAAGCATGAACTCTCCCGAAATAAGCAGCGGTGCTCAGAAAGTTCTGAGTGCGGCCCAAGAGCTATTTGCTAACGAAGGGTATGCAAGTGTATCGATAGCGGCAATCGCGGATAGGGCTCAGGTCTCTAAGGCTAATATTTATCATCATTTTGAATCCAAAGATGAACTTTACTGTGCGGTATTAAAAGCAGCATGCCTTGCATCGGCGGAGATGATTACTCACGATGCAGGTCAGGATAACAATTACGCAAAACAGCTCACTAATTTTGCAAGAAGCCATGTACTGCACCTAACCAACAATCCATCGGTATCCACCCTTGTGATAAGGGGCCTGCTGGAAGAATCGAGCAATATCGATGCTACAACTAATGATTTAACAGCCCATGATTTCGACTGCAATTTCAATCGCCTTGTCACGCTTATTAAAGCAGGACAGGTAGCCAAACAGATTAAACCAGAGATCAACCCATCGACCCTCGCCACCTTGATGATCGGCGCGAATATTCTTTTTATGAAAGCCAGAAATGTATTAGATGAAGTACCCGATACTGACTACCCGCTAGACCCAGAAAACTTTGCAAACACCATGATTGATATCCTTTTACACGGCGTATTAACTGAACAACAGGAAGATAAGCTCCTATGAACAGCAGTAAAACCCATATCTCAACACGCTCTTTCCGCACTTTTCCAGCAGCTATTATCGGTTCGATATTAGCCGTTTCAATGTTGGCAGGCTGCAGCGAAGAGGAAGAAAAGGCAAAATCCAGTGAAAAGCCAGCTATCTTGGTTAACGTGCAAAAAGTCAGCCCTGAACTCATAAAAATTCAGGAAAGCTCCATTGGCAGAATCGAATCTTTAGCTACTCCAAAAATTTCTGCTGAGGTGTCTGGGCGTGTAGTTTCAATTGAAATCGAGGTTGGGCAAAGCTTTCAAAAGGGGCAACGGCTGGCCACGTTGGATGACACCGACTACCAGAACCGCCTGCGTGCTGCGACTGCTGACGTAAACCGTATTGTTGCCATGTTAAAAAACCAGGATGTGCAGCTGCAACGATACAAAAACCTGCAACAAAATGATTTTGTATCCAAAACCAAACTGGATTCGCTCACTTCGCAAAAAGAGGTACTAAATCAACAACTTGATGGGGCTCGTGCACAAGAAGAGATTATTCGGCACAACCTCAGGAAAACTAAAATCTATGCGCCACTTACAGGTGAGCTGCAAAAACGACTTGTATCCGTAGGTGATTTCGTCAAACCGGGTAACCCCATGTTCCAGGCCAGCGCCCATGATCGTCTTCAGGTAGTGCTGCCGTTCCCCGAGGTAATTTCTAATCAATTACGCCCCGGACTCGCAGTAACACTCTCGCTGAATACAGGAGACAGTGTCGTTGCATCGGGTACAGTCACGGAGATCCGACCCGATATTGGATCCCACAACCTCTCCTCCGATGTGATGGTTGAAGTAGACAACCCAGGCGGCTGGAAACCCGGCGCCAGCGTTGATGGTGTACTCACCCTTGATGAACATAAGGCTATTATGGTTTCAGACCTCTCGGTAGTTCAACGGCCGGGTAGAACCGTTGCCTATATCGTGCAACAGGATGGCACTGTAAAAGAGACAAAAGTTGAGACCGGCTATTGGGAAAAAGGCCGCATTGAAGTAACCAGTGGAGTCAATGATGGCGATATCGTAGTCACCGACGGTGCCTACTTCCTAAGCGATGGTGCAAAAGTCCGATATGAGGAGAACCTCTAATGACATTATCTGAACTATCCATCAAACGGTATGCGATGGCCTACATGATGAATTTGGTCATCGTGTTAATCGGTGTCGTCAGTATTTTCCGTGTAGGTATCGATCGCTACCCCAGTATCGACTTTCCCATTATATCGGTGACCACTATTTTGCCGGGGGCTAACCCCGAAGTGATCGACACCAGTGTCACCAACATCATCGAAAGTGCGGTGAATAGTGTACCTGGTATTGATTATATTCAGGCGTCCTCAACCCCAAGTGCTTCTAACGTGATCGTGTTCTTTAAATCCGCAAAGGATATGGATATTGCGTTTAACGAGGTACAAAGCAAAGTTAATGTGATCAGCAGTCTTTTGCCTACCGACGCAAAAACACCGGTTATCCGTAAGGTGGAATTTGGTGCTTTCCCTATTATGTGGGTGGTATTTGGCGGTGACCGCACCCCCCAGCAACTTGACCACTATATGCGTACGGTTGTTAAAAAGCGCATAGAAGGTATTGAAGGGGTCGGTAACGCTATGGTCGGCGGCTCCAGCAAACGAGCCATCCGCATCAATGTTGACCTTGAGCGACTGTCTGCATTTGGACTAACCGCCAATGACCTCGTCCGGGCGATTAAGTCTGAGCACCTGCAATTCCCCGGCGGCTACATGGTCGGTGAGAACCGTGAGATGCTGATTAAGCTTGATCAGGAATACCATAGCATTCGTGAACTCAGAACCATGGTCGTCGGGTATCGTGAAGGTGCGCCGATCAAATTAAAAGATGTAGCAAACGTGGAAGATGCACTTGAGGATATACGTGCAATCGGTCTCTATAAAGGCCAACGAACAACCGGGCTGGGTATCGTCAAGATCAGCACAGGTAATATTGTCGCCATTTCTGACGAGGTTCAGCGCGTTATTAAAGAGGAGATTGAACCCAACTTACCACCAGGTATGTGGGTAGAAATCGCCACCGATGACTCCATTTTTATTAAGGATCTAGTAGCCAACCTCGAAGAACATATCCTCTGGGGAACCCTGCTAGCAGCTCTGGTGGTGCTTGTATTTCTGCACGATTGGCGATCCACTATTATTGTTGCTACCGCTATTCCAGTTTCACTGCTGGGCGCGGTCGCGGTTATGTATTTTGCGGATTTCACCTTCAACAGCTTTACCATGCTTGCGTTGCTACTGCTGATCGGTGTGGTGGTGGATGATGCCATTGTAGTGCTTGAAAACATCCACCGGCATCGAAATACTATCGATAAAAACCCAGTTACCTCGGCTATTTCAGGTTCCAACGAAGTGTTTTTTGCGATTTTTGCATCAAGCCTTTCACTGATATCGATCTTTGGGCCAGTCATTTTCATGAGCGGCGTTGTCGGCAAATTCTTCCAGTCATTTGCCGTGGTTGTCAGCTTCGGTGTCATCGTCTCATTTTTTGTATCCATCACGCTGACTCCCATGCTGTGTTCACGTTTCCTTAAGTCACACCAGAAACTTGGGCTAATTGCACGCTTTAACGAGCGCTGGATTACAGGTGCTGAAAACTTCTACAAGAAGGTTCTCGGCTCTAGCCTGACAAACCGATGGAAAGTACTAGCTCTGGCTACCGTGGTGGTCCTCAGCAGTGGTTTTTTCTTTACCAATATCAACAAGGGCTTTAACCCCGATATCGATGAAGGAAAATTCATGGTGTTCTTTAAAACACCCATGGGCTCCACCATTGACTATGGCCAAGATCGACTCAAAAAAGTACTTGCCGTATTGGAAACCTATCCCGAAGTGGTAAGCAACTTTAGTGGTCTTGCCATGATGCCGGGTTCTCAATCCAGTGATGGCATGTCAATGGTGCGTATGACCCACAAAACCACCCGTGATAGAGGGCAATATGAAATCCAAGGACTAGTACAGGCTGATTTGAATAAAATCCCTGGTATTCGGGCCTTCGTAACACCGATGTCACCAATGGGAGGTGGTCGCGCAGATCCATTGCAGGTTGTTCTACGCCACCAAAATTTTGACAAACTGGCAGAGATGACTGAGCCCTTCAGGAAAATCCTGGCGAGTCATCCCGATTTAGGTGGCAACGTCGACGTTGATTTACAGGTTGATCTTCCACAAATTGAACTCGCTATCGATCGGGTACGTGCTTCTAGTCTGGGGTTAACGGCAAGTGATGTATCAATGGCAGTTAATACACTGCTAGGAGGATCCGATGTTGCCTACTTCAATGATAAAACCGGTGATCAGGATCGATACGATATACGCATAAAAGCTAAAGCAGACAGCATCGGTCAGCCTAGTGATCTAAAGAAGCTATACCTTAGAAGCCGAACTACCGGCGAACTGGTTCGAGCCGATACCGTTGCCAAGTTCGAACCCTCTTTGGGACCGGCAAAACTGTCTAAGTTCAGCTTACAGTACGCAGCTACCTTCTACGCCACACCAACTGTCCCTATCGGTGATGCCTTAGCCGCGGTTGAAGAAGAGATTGCCAAGCTACCCCCAGGGTTCAGCTTAGAGGTAACAGGACAGGCCAGGAGCTTTGGCGAGGCGGTATTGGCTATTGGCTTTGCACTAATCATGGCTTTATTGCTGATGTACATGGTTTTAGCCAGTCAATTTAACGGCTTTATTCAGCCCATGATCGTGATGATGGCCCAGCCCCTGGCAATTGTAGGTGGCCTGGCAGCACTCTGGTTGTTCGATTCCGAACTGGTCATCTATTCAATGATTGGAATGGTACTGCTGATGGGACTGGTCGCGAAAAACTCGATCCTGTTGGTCGACTTAACCAACCAATACCGCGATCAAGGCATGTCCATTGATGATGCTTTACTTGAAGCCTGTCCAACTCGCTTCAGGCCCGTTGTAATGACATCGCTGACTTTGATCTTGGCCATGGTACCTGCAGCTCTCAGTTCTGGGGGAGGTTCAGAAACCAACTTGCCGCTGGCATTGATGGTGATCGGCGGTATGATCAGTTCAACGTTAATGACGCTGGTTGTAGTTCCTGCATTATATTCTCTGCTTGAGAACTTCCTGTCACGTTTCAGCAATAAACGTATGGAACAAGCGCTGGCACAAGACAAGACAGCCCCCCATGAAAAGCTGATGTAACACCACCTCTCTCCAGGCCTGATTGTTGTAACGTCCGTCACGCAATCAGGCCTGGATATTTATCCCCCTCGCAGTATTTAGCGACTTCACCTCATCTACTCGCAGCTTTACGAAATAGCATCATTAGCCATTGCCAACGATTAACCATCAAGGCTGAAAAAATCAATCCGCAACCTAGCAGCTGAAGGCCGGTCATCGACTCGTCCAACCACAGCATTGCCAGCAGGGCCACCCATACCGGCTCCAACGTTAGAATCATTGCGCCGTGACTCACCGGTGCCAGACCAAAAGCATAGGTCTGTATCAGAAACCGAAAACTACTCGATATAAACGCACTGGCCAACAGCCAACCGGCTATACCAAACGATATTCCAGTTGGCCACTGTTCAGTAAAATAGGAGGCAGCGGTTGCCAGAATCCCAACAAATACCAACTGAACAGCCGTTAACAACACCACAGGAACCTGTTGCACTGCTCGGCTATTTGCATTCACCTGCAGCGCAAATACCACCGCAGAGGCAAGAAAATAAAGTTGCCCTAGCTCAGGTTGAAATGACATATTGGAGCCTTCACGACCTAACGCCAGAGTCGCAAACCCTAAAATTGCGATGGGCAGCGCCAACCACATGGTGCGCGGTTGCGGCTGCCGATAAACTAAGAGCGCAACAATCGGCACCAGCACAGTACCCAGGCTTGCAATAAAAGCACCCTCACCAACATGGGTTGCGTGATGCAAACCAGTGATCCAGAGCATCATCGCCACAGCAAATAAAATACCCACCCAAGCTGATATCTGAAATTGCTTCACACTCAACGCAGCCCATTGATTCCAGCCAAATAGGCACAGAACTGTCGATGCCAACAAAAAACGTGAACCAATGAACAGTAACGGTGGCATACCAACCAGCGCCTGCTGTGAAAAAATCCATCCCAATGCCGCTAGCGCAGTCACTAATAAAAGCAGCAGATCAGCCTTAACGTATTGATTACTTGCCATAAAAAACCTTATTTCTGATCAGCAACACTGGGCGTAGATTAAATTTGATCCCAGAGATCACAACACCCTAAGGACTGCTGATCGTCTCAACTATATCTTTATCTGGAAATACTAATACTTCATACCATTCGATTTTTCACTGCTGCCGCCCCAATACCATAGAACTATTCTTGCTTACAAAACCCCGTGCGCCGGCAATTCGTTAGCCAGCAAGGCAATTTTTCAACTATCGCCACGATGTAAATATAAAAAGGCAAAAAAGTCAGACTGGCGTCTTGAGCTCAGAGATTACCGCACGGTAACCCTCCCGGTAACTCGGATATTGAAACCGATAACCAGACTCAATCAATCTGCTGTTTTTACAGCGTTTATTTTGGCTTTTGGGTATTGCACCAGGCGCATCCCGCAGCGGTTTCGCTACTTTCAACTGGGTTGCCAACCAATCCGCCACCTCTGTACGGCTTACCGGTGCATTATCCACCGCAACGTAGCAGGTAGCCGGCGTTTCGAGCTGCATAATATGCTGCAACACAGCTGCACAATCTTCGCAATGAATGCGATTCGTGTATTGGGGATACTGCTCATTTACCGACAGCTCACCATTTTTAACCTGACTAATAAAATGAGCTCGACCAAGGCCATAAATCCCGCCCAAACGTACAATCGTATGTCGGTAGCCGCTGCTCGCCAGCATCTGCTCAGCCTCCAGTAGGATCTGACCAGAAAATGAACCGGGGTTTGTTTCGGAATTTTCGTCGACCCACTCTCCCTTATGCTGAGCGTACACAGCAGTACTCGAAACAAAAATGATCCGAATGCTTTTATTTGATTGCTGGTTAAGTTGATGCAGTAGATTATTCAGCCCTTCCACATAGGTTTTCCGGTAACGTGTTTCACTGCGTTCCCCCGCCGCTGCACAATAAACGACATGATCAAGATCGGGCGGCAGATCCGGAAATGATTTGCTGTTGGCCAAATCCGCTGATATAGCATGAATCGCGGTGGGCAAATTATCCACATTGCGACGAATCCCCCACACTTCATGGCCTTGCCGGACCAATCGATTGGCCAACCGTATGCCGACATCACCGCAACCAGCAATAAGTGTTTTAGTCATAAAAATTCATGCCCCTGTATAGATAACCCGGATCAATTCAGTCACCGCAACTATACAGTATCGTCGTCGTCAAAATAGGTATGGGCTACCTTCCGCTAAAATAATGCTGTCACAAACATTCCACAGCTCGCTGGAGACGAGCAAGGTTTGATTGTCTATACTTGGAGGAGATTTACCCCCCATCAACGCGAGCCAACTCAGTATTTATAACCATCATCATGCAGCGAAAAGAGGGCTTACTATGTCGATAATTACAGCCCTTTTTAGCCGGTTTCGAAACCATAAATCACCATCCAGTCCAAATGGCAACGAAAGCTGGATCGGCGTTGATCTAGATGGCACCCTTGCCCACTATGACGGCTGGAAGGGACACTTCCATATAGGCGACCCCATTCAGCCGATGTTAGCGCGTGTCCAACAATGGGCTAACGAAGGGCAGGAAGTACGCATATTTACCGCGCGAGCCTCGGTAAAGGAACATAAAAAATTTGTTGAACTCTGGCTTAAGCAACACGGCCTGGAAGGACTGCAGGTCACAAACCTGAAAGACTACGGCATGATTGAACTTTGGGATGACCGCTGTGTACAGATAGCACCCAATAGCGGTCAACCGGTTACGGAATTAAAACCGAATCCCCAAACAAATACACACTGAACTGAAAGACCACAGAAAAACAAGGACTAAACCATGCACACAGGAACTTCCTTAATCCCGGTTATTCTCTCCGGTGGTTCAGGATCACGGCTTTGGCCACTATCACGCGCCCTCTATCCAAAACAATTACTGCCTCTAGCTGGGAACGATTCCATGCTGCAGGAAACCATCGGACGGCTATCGGGCCTGGCAACGATACGACCACCTATCGTGGTCTGCAATGAAGAACATCGCTTTATGGTGGCGGAACAACTTCGCGAAAAACAGAACAAAGCCGCTGCTATCATTCTGGAGCCAATGGGCCGAAATACGGCACCAGCGGTAGCGGTAGCAGCCCTTGAAGCTCTGCGCTCAAGCGTCGATGATATGGACCCCCTGATACTGGTATTGCCCGCCGATCATGTAATCGCGGATACCCCCACATTCCATCGCGCAATCGAGCAGGGTATAGAGCAAGCCAGGGCCGGTAATTTGGTCACCTTTGGTATTGTGCCTCAATCTGCACATACCGGTTACGGCTACATTCGAGCAGGTGAATCGCTAAACAACCATACATTCCTGGTTGATGAGTTCCGCGAAAAACCAGACCAACCCACTGCAGATAGCTATCTTGAACAGGGTGGCTACTACTGGAACAGTGGTATGTTTTTATTCAAAGCATCACGCTACCTTCAGGAACTGTCCAAATTTGCCCCCCAAATGCAAAGCCAGTGCATGACCGCCTATGCCTGCTCTTCACACGATATGGATTTTACCCGGTTGGATAGGGAAGCTTTTGAGCAATGCCCCTCGGATTCAATCGACTATGCGGTCATGGAAAAAACCGACGCTGCAGTCGTTATACCGCTTGATGCCGGCTGGAACGATGTCGGTTCGTGGTCATCATTATGGGAGCTTGGTGAGCCCGACGAAAACGGTAATGTCGTAATAGGTGACGTGCTTTGTGACGATACCCACAACTCATATCTACGTTCTGATAACCGCTTGATCGCAACCGTCGGTGTTAAGGATTGCGTCGTGGTAGATACTGCCGATGCTCTTTTGGTCGCCGATCGTAATCAGGTTCAGGATGTTAAAAACATCGTCGAACAACTTAAAAAGTTGAACCGTGGCGAATCCACATTACACAAAAAGGTATCCCGCCCCTGGGGAGCCTACGAAGGTATTGCAGTATCCGATGGATATCAGGTAAAACGAATTACCGTCAAACCCGGTGGCTGCCTGTCATTACAACTGCACCACAAACGCTCCGAACACTGGATTGTTGTTAAGGGAATTGCGAAGGTAACCTGCGATGACAAGGTATTTGATCTGCATGAGAACGAGTCAACCTATATTCCAATTGGGGTGAAACATCGGCTTGAAAACTCTACCGACGAACCGGTGGAGATGATTGAGGTGCAGGTAGGCGCTTATCTCGGCGAAGATGATATTGTTCGGTTTGACGATGTTTATGGTCGCACGGATGGTTGATTGCTAACATCAAAGTACAAACAGCCAGGCAAAAAAAAGCGGCTTATAAAAGCCGCTTTTTTGTTTCTAGCCTATTACATCAGCTAGAGCACCTCGGTATTAAACCTTCACAGGTGCCGCACCTTCAGCTACTGCAGCATCGTGCACTGCTTTTGCTTCAAACATCGATGGAATCAGTTTGTCGAGTTCTGAAAGCTCCCAAACATGGTCGGTTTCATACAGCTTGAACATCTGGTTCTGAGACATGATACCGACAGAACCGCGACCACCGTGGATTACCTGGCCAGTGATGCCGGCACCTTTGTCAGACGCAAGCCATGTGACAATTGGAGAAATCGTGTGTCCACCTGTCATGGGATCATCCAGATCTACTTCTTCCTCTTTACCACCCTCAGCAGCTGCAACCAGATCAGCTGTCATACGAGTAGTCGCAACAGGCGAAAACGCATTTACAGTCGTACCATATTTTTTCAGTTCAATGGCCAATGTACGGGTAAAACCAGCGATACCCGCTTTAGCAGAGGAGTAGTTGGTTTGACCAAAGTTACCCAACAAACCTGAGATCGAGGTGAAATTGATGATACGGCAGTCAGGACGATTGGTTTCGCGGATATAACGCGCGAATGGCTGGCTGACGCAGAAGTGACCTTTCAAGTGGACCGCAATTACCAGGTCCCACTCTTGCTCAGTCATTTTGAAGATGGTTTTGTCACGCAGGATACCCGCGTTATTAACCAGAATATCCATCGCACCGAAGGCATCCATTGCGGTCTGGAATATGCCCAGCCCACCTTCCATAGTCGCTACTGAATCGTAGTTCGCTGCGGCTTCGCCACCAGCTGCTTTGATCTCTGCAACCACTTCATCAGCTACACGGCTTGTGCCACTACCATCTCGAGTACCACCAAGATCGTTCACAACAACTTTAGCGCCTTCGCTAGCAAAGTGAAGCGCCATCTGTCTGCCAATTCCGTTTCCGCCGCCGGTTACAACGGCAACCTTACCTGTTAATACGCCCATTTCTGAACTCCTTTATTGATACTGGAAAGATACTAAATTTTATTATTTGTAGCCGAAGCATTATAAGCCAATGGGATCAATTTTTCTTTCTCTCTGACAACAAGACAGTGACAAGCCAATTTATTTGTATTCCAACGACGATACCGATACCATTTTTCGGTTAATCACATAAGTAGACAATTAGAGCCAACGGGTTTTAATACCTGAGCGCTGAATCATTCGAAAAATAATAAACAGGGAGAGCTCCATGGGACCATTAACTGGTGTAAAAATTTTAGAGATCGCAGGTATTGGGCCAGGACCCTTTGCCGGCATGATGCTGTCCGATATGGGTGCAGAGATCATTCGCGTCGACCGAAAAGCTTCACTAGATGGGCCAGCGCCAACGGACGTATTGGCGCGGAACCGCAAATCCATTGCGGTAAACCTGAAATCACCTGAAGGGATCGAAACCGTTCTTAAACTGTGCGAAAGCGCAGATGCGATATTCGAGGGTTTCCGCCCCGGCGTTACCGAGCGACTGGGTATTGGTCCTGAGGCCTGTATGGCTCGCAACCCGAAACTGGTATACGGCCGCATGACCGGTTGGGGTCAAGATGGCCCAATGGCGCAGGCTGCCGGCCACGATATCAACTATATTTCCCTGTCCGGCGCGCTTCATGCAATTGGCCGCAAAGATGACAAACCCGTTCCCCCTCTTAATTTAGTGGGCGATTTCGGTGGGGGTGGCATGATGCTGGCATTCGGAATGGTCTGCGCGCTACTGGAAGCCAAAACATCTGGCAAAGGTCAGGTGGTCGATACCTCCATGGTTGAAGGCTCCGCAGCATTGATGGGCATGATGTACTCCATGCTGCCCAGCGGTATGTTCAGCGACCAGCGAGGAACCAACATGCTGGACGGTGCACCTCACTTCTACGACACCTACGAAACATCCGACGGCGGCTTCATCTCCCTGGGCTCAATTGAGCCACAGTTTTATGCACTGCTGATAGAAAAGGCTGATCTCGACCCTGAGACTTTTGCCGCGCAACACGACAAGAGCAAATGGCCTGAACTGAAAGAAAAAATCACCGAGGTATTTAAGACTAAAACTCGTGATCAGTGGTGTGAAATTATGGAAGGCACCGATGTCTGCTTTGCACCCGTGATTTCACTGATCGAAGCGCCCAACCACCCACACAACAAATTCCGTAATTCCTACACCGAGATTAATGGACTAGTTCAACCCAACCCCGCTCCAAAATTCAGCCGTACCAAGCCTGAAATTCGTAACGCTGCCCGTCGTCCAGGTGAAGACACGGATCAAGTGCTAGCGGATTGGGGTTTCTCTGCGGACGAAGTCGCTTCACTCAAAGCTGCCGGTGCACTGCCCGGAGTAGAATAGCCTACAGCTACCTGCAAAAAAGGAGATCAAAGCCCCCGCTAATTAGTCGGGGCTTTTGCATCTAGATCTAACAGTTCAACAACTCAGCCAAACAACTGTTAAACCGCCTCAAAAATATCCTCCATATTCTGTGCCAACAGGAAATCCCGTTCGGTGATTCCGTCCGCTTCGTGGGTCACCAGATCAACACTGACCTTATTGTATACATTATTCCACTCTGGATGATGATCGTGGCGCTCCGCTAGTAACGCTACTTGCGTCATAAAACCAAAAGCCTCAATAAAATCGAGAAATGAATACTCCCGATGCAATTTGCCATTTCGCAAGATCCAGTGGGATTGCTCCGATAAAAATGACTGCAGTTGTTGTTCCGTCGCGATAGTTATCGACATTTTTTCTCCGATTTTTAGATCAATAGCTCGATAAATTTGCCTGGATCACCCTTGCTACCAGACTTTAGTTCAGCAAACCACGGCTCATGCTGTACAATATGCCGGCGTATTTAACGCCCCGGTTGAGGTCATTTGGACCTTTGCGTAGGAGCAAACTCAGCTCCCATGCAAAGACCTCGTACATTAATTTTTAACAAATATCCAAACAAGGTAATGACTATGCCCCTATCGATAGAAGAAGCCAACAAACGGTTATTAGCCGCCCCAGGCGGAATGTTTGAGATGGAAGATGTGACCGTAAAGGGCGTCGATCTCAAATCCTGGAAAATGGCACCGAAAAACCTGCGTCAGGTATTGGAAAATACCCGAAACTTCTTCGATCGTGACTACATTGTCTATGAAGGCGAGCGTGTTACCTACGAGCAAAATTACCACGCGGTAGCCAAACTGGCTAATATTCTCCAACAAAAATATAACATCCAAAAAGGCGACCGTGTTGCCCTCGCGATGCGTAATTACCCTGAATGGCCAGTGGTTTTCTGGGCAGTTACCAGTATCGGAGCGGTTATCGTACCTCTTAATGCATGGTGGAAGGGTACAGAACTCGCGTACGGTTTGGCCGACTCCAACGCCAAATTATTATTTGCAGATCAACAACGTCTCGAGATGGCTCAAAGTCATCTTGAAGAGCTGCCCAACCTGAAAAATTTAGTGTTAATCCGCGAAGGTGATCTGCCAGCAGGTGCTGAACGTTACGAAGATATACTCGGCACACCCTCCGCCGACGATCAGATTCCCGATGTTGAAGTAGCACCCGATGATGATTGCACCATCTTTTATACCTCTGGAACGACCGGTAATCCAAAGGGTGCTTTGGGCTCCCACCGTAATCTCTGCTCCAACCTGATCAGTGGTGCATTTGTACGAATGCGTACCGAAATCCGTTATGGTCGTGTACCGGTTCCTGCAACCGAGCAATCCGGCCACTTGCTGTCTGTTCCTCTATTCCACGCAACCGGTTGCCATGCCATGTTGTGCGGTAATACCTTTGCCGGCAACAAGATTGTTTTGATGTATAAATGGGACCCGGAAGATGCGATTAAACTGATTGAAACTGAAAAACTCGCCTCATTCGGCGGAGTACCTTCAATGGTTTGGCAGGTACTTGAATCTCCGAACTTTGCGAAGGCAGACCTTTCATGTGTTGAAAGCATTGGTTACGGCGGTGCTCCCTCTTCCCCAGAACTGGTTCGCCGGATCCAGGAATCATTCCCGCAGGTTAAACCCAGCAATGGCTATGGCTTGACCGAAACATCGGCTTTAACCACCTCCTGCTCAGCGGAAGATTACGAAACCAAGCCAAGCAGTGCGGGTGTACAGGCACCGGTCTGCGAAGTAAAAATTGTTGATGAGAGCGGCGAAGCCGTGCCCACTGAAAGCCTGGGTGAGATCTGGATCAAAGGACCTCAGGTAATCTCTGAATACTGGAACAAACCAGAAGCCAACAAAAAAAGCTTCAGCGATGGCTGGTTACACACTGGCGATATTGGTCGCCTGGACGAAGATGGCTTCCTTTACATTGCTGACCGCGCTAAGGATATGCTGATTCGCGGCGGTGAAAACGTTTACTGTGTAGAGGTTGAAAGCGCACTCTACAGCCACCCAGATGTTATGGACGCTGCGGTTGTTGGTATTCCTCATCGGGTACTCGGCGAAGAAGTTGGTGCGCTGGTGCAAATTCGCCCCGGCGGGTCAGTGAGCGAGCAGGAGCTAAAAGATCACGTCAAATCTCAACTAGCTGGTTTTAAAGTTCCGGTTCGCATCGATCAACTGGACGAACCCCTGCCCCGCAATGCTAATGGCAAAATCATGAAACCGGATGTTAAGAAGATTATGAATATTTCTTAACCTTTGGGTGATTTAAGCCGCCCCCAGGGGCGGCTTTTTTATGCCTGCTTGTTTCTCCCCTCACATCCTTATTTCCACGCACCTGTTCCGCAGCTCACCGTTATTCCAATCTTATAGTCGTTTTATAGAACGACCATAAATGTGCCATACTGGTGTGCTGCCCCAATAAAAAGAATCGATCGCTAAGAAAGCCCGGAATCCAATATGACCCAAAACACCCCAACCGACGATCTGACAACACCAAGAAAATTCGCTGGCTGGCGAATGACCGGAATTGCTTTTTATCTCGATTTTATTCAGGTCGGTTTCTTCTTTTACTCCTTCGGGATCTTCTTCATGGCACTGACCGAAGAGTTCGGAGCAACGCGCCTGGGTGTATCCCTGGCTTTTATGATTAGTAGTATTGTTGGCGCTATTTTTGGGCCTTTCATTGGGCAGTTGCTGGATAAACAAAGCTCCATCAAGCCAATCATGATCGTCGGTGCATTGATGCTGGCAACAGGCTACGGTTTGCTCAGCCAGATCACCGCAATGTGGCAGTTCTACTTTATTGCCGGCACCCTTTTAGCCATTGGTGGATCTACCATGGGTGGTCAATCCTCCAGCAAACTGGTCGCCAACTGGTTTGTAAAAAAACGTGGCGTTGCCCTGGGGGTGGCCACCATGGGTATCTCTGGTTCCGGTGTACTGATGCCCGCCCTCTCCTCATTTTTGATTGATGAATTTGGCTGGCGTCAAAGCTATATGATCTACGCGATCAGTATCCTGGTGTTAGTAATCCCGGTGATTCTGATCTGGGTTGTAACCAAGCCCGAGGATATCGGTCAGCTGCCCGATGGTGAGATCATCATAAAAGATGCCCCCCCGGTTGCAATCAAACCTCAAACTGAATGGACTAGTGCAGCCATTCTAAAATCATCGAACTTCTGGCTGATAGCCCTAACCTTCTCAATATTGACTGGTGTTTTCCAGGCCATATTGCTGCACATGGTGCCGCAGTTTATGGATATGGGTTTCGACATCGAAGAAGCTGCATTCGCCCTATCGGTCGCCGCCACCCTTGGGGTGTTGGGGAAAATACTTTTCGGCTGGCTAACTGACAATTTCCACCCTCGAGTGGCGGTTTGGGTATGTATTGCAACCCAGGCCATTGGTGCACTGGGCATTTTAATGTTCGATGACTACCTGTTGTTGCTTACAGCCTCTGCCATATACGGGTTTGGAATGGGTGGCGTGGTGCCACTCAATGGGGCCATATCCGGCGCAGCGTTTGGTCGTTTATCCTTCGGTAGAGTATTGGGACTAATGCGACCTGCAACCCTGCCGATTCAAGGCGCAACGACACCTGTCGCGGGTTGGATTTATGATCAAACTGGTAATTATTTATATGCTTTCGAAATGTATTTTGGTGCATGGTTGATCGCTGCCATCGCTATTGCCCTGGTCAAATTACCAGATAGCCCGGCTGCCACGAACAAATAACGCCCAGGAAAGCCGGTTTTTTAGCCAGTCGTTCACAATTCAAACAGATATCACTCTTTTATATGGCGTTGATTCAATACCTTACGCTTTTTGCAGTGCTACAATTACACCCTGAAAGAAACAACCCCAATTACTCTAAGGAGCTATTGAATGAACTCAAAAATATTAGCCGCTGGATTAGCTGGCCTTTTGGCATGCGCACCCGTTTCTGCCGACATGCTATTTGGACTTTACGTCAAAGCGGGGGGTTGGAGTCAGAGCCCTTCCGGTGAGTTTGGTGACAACCACGCCAATATGTTCGATCTCGAAACCGACCTTGGAATGGACAGCGAAACCGGTTCCATGGTTTCAATCGCTGTAGAGCATTTTGTTCCGCTCATCCCAAACATAAAAGTTGAACGCACAGATTTGAGCTTCACCAGTGCCGGAACCATGAGCAAGACCGTGATATTTGACAACGTTACCTTTGTCACTGGAACAACTGTCACCAGTGATATTGACTTATCCCATACCGATTTCATTCTTTATTATGAAATACTCGATAACTGGGTATCGCTCGATATCGGATTGAACGTAAAGGTTTTTGATGGCGAGTTAGCTGTTACCCACAGCGTTGCGGGTACCGGTAAAACTGATCTCTCGGATACAGTGCCGATGCTATACGGAAAAGCCCAGTTTGATCTTCCCTTCAGTGGCCTGAGCGCAGGTGCAGAGGGCAGCTATATTGGCTACGATGGTGATTCTTTCACCGACCTACGGGGCTACATTGGTTATGAATTCATGTTCGGATTAGGCATTGAATTAGGTGTTCGTAACATTAGCCTAAAATTTGACGACCTTGATGACGCGGTTATCGACACTACCTTTGAAGGCGGATACCTCAGCGCAACCTTCCACCTGTAACTGTTTAGTCACTCTCTAACGGCGGAATGAACCACCTCTCTCGGTGGTTCATTCATCTAGCTGCTTCCTACAAATCGCTAGTCTTGCTCTTACCGAGGGATATTCGACAGATGTTTCTTCGGTTCTTTTGCTGCTCGGAACAGCAGCGCAATTTTCCCGACCCGCTGAATACACTCACAATTACAGTCTTTCGTAATTTTTTCTAGCAGCTCCTTTAGCTGCTCACGGCCGGTACTGATCCGTACTTTAATCAACTCATGGTCATCCAGCGCCCGCTGTAATTCAGCAAAAACTGATTCGGACAGGCCATTCTCAGCAATAGTCACCACAGGTTTAAGACCATGACCTAGAGTACGGAACTGTTTTTTTTGTGCTTGGGTAAGTTGCATTGGTTTCCTATTTTAAAAATCTAATTTAGATAAAGCTAAGGGCGATACCGGCAAAAATGGCTGCACCGACCCAGTTATTGTTCAAAAAAGCACGGAAGCAAGCATCCCTGGCCCGGTCACGGATAATATATTGCTGGTAGCCAAACAACCCCACAGCCACCAACAGACCGATATAATAAGTAGGCCCCAATGGCACATGTTGCACCAGCAACCACAGACTAAACAGCGTCAAACCCTGCAGCATACCGACAATCGTTTTATCCGCTTCAGCGAACAGTATCGCGGTCGATTTGACACCCATTTTAATATCATCATCCCGATCAACCATCGCATAAAGCGTGTCATAGGCGATAGTCCAAACAACATTGGCCCCAAACAATAGCCAGGCTACCCGGGGCACTTCACCGGTTTCTGCAGCAAAAGCCATTGGGATACCCCAACCGAAAGCTGCACCCAATACCGCCTGAGGGTAATAGGTGTAGCGTTTCATAAAGGGGTAACAAGCCGCCAGCAGCAGTGCTCCACCGGACAGATATATCGTGAGCGTATTGGTTTGTAATACCAGCATCAGAGCAATTAAACTCAGCAATACAAACAGGATCAGTGCCTCCCGGCCACTAACCCTGCCGCTCGGTATTGGCCGATCCTTTGTACGTTTTACATGGCCATCCAGATTGCGATCAGCGAAGTCATTGATCACACACCCAGCCGAACGCATCAATCCAATCCCAAGGGTAAAAATCAACAGGTTCTGCCAAGAGGGTATTCCCTCTGCCGCCAGCCACAGAGCCCACCAGGTTGGCCACAGCAACAGTAAAATACCGATGGGGCGATTCAACCTTGCCAGCTCAATAAAATCTGGCGCGCGTCTACGCGCCCGCGACAATTTATGCGAGAGTGCTTGAAATAAAGGATGTTCAAAATTCATCGTTGATATCCGTGCCTCCGGTAAGTTCCGGCAAAAATCAGGATAAACAGTACGGTAGCTGCCAACACAACACTAGGACCAGTTGGTGTATCGAATTGATAGGAGCCGGATAAGCCAGCCACCACCGCCAGGCAACCGATAATACTGGCGATAATCGCCATCTGCTCCGGTGTTTTTGCCAAATAGCGCGCTGTTGCAGCGGGAATAATCAATAGTGAAGTGATCAACAGAATACCGACAATCTTCATCGCGATTGCAATGACCAACGCAATCATCAACATGAGCGCAAGCTTAACCGGTCGCACCGCAATGCCCTCAACCTCTGCAAGCTCTTCATGCAATGTAATTGACAGCAGTGGTTTCCACAAAAAACCAAGCAGTAGCAGGATGATCGGGCCGCCAATCAAAATCCAGTACAGGTCCTCCAAACTTACTGCCAGCAGATCACCAAATAGTAAACTCATCAGATCAACCCTTACCTCAAGCAGTGCCACCAGCACCAGCCCTGCAGAAAGGCTGCCATGAGCCAAAATACCAAGCAGGGTATCCGTGGCGATCGCCTGATTATGCTCAAGAGCAACCAGCACCCCCGCTATCGCCAGGCAAACCACAACCACTGCAACATTTAGGTTAAGCTCCAGCATAAACCCCAGCGCTATACCAAGCAGCGCTGAATGGGCCAATGTATCGCCGAAATAGGACATGCGCCGCCAAACCACGAAGGCTCCAAGCGGACCGCAAACTAGCGCTATTCCGATACCCGCAAGCAGAGCATGTAATAAAAAGTCACTCATGATCGCACCTAAACATTGGTATCTGAAGGTGAACGGGGAAAGCGCGGAGACGAAATTTTGCCATCAAGGTGGTGGTGATGATCGTGTTGATGGTTGTACAACGCGATATCTTCCTGATAACCCTCACCAAATAACGCAGTAAATTCGGGATCATGGCTGACTTTTTGGGGCGAACCCTGACAACAAATATGCTGATTAAGGCAGATCACATGATCGGTTTTTGCCATGACCAGGTGCAGATCATGACTCACCATTAAAACGGTACAGCCATATTGCTCTTTAATATAGGTAATCAGTTGATACAGTTCCAGCTGACCGGAAACGTCCACCCCCTGAACCGGCTCATCCAGTACTAGCAACTGGGGTCTGCGCAAAATCGCACGGGACAGCAGCACACGCTGAAACTCACCGCCCGACACATGCTGGATCGGGCTAAGCCGCAGATGCAAAATACCGGTATCGTTGAGTACCCGGTCAATCTCACTACGTTTGGTACCCTGAGCCATCAACAAAAATCGCTCGACAGTCAATGGCAAGGTTGGTTCGATATGAAGCTTCTGTGGCATATAACCAACACTGGGTTTTTCACGCCACTTAACCTCGCCGGTGGTGGGTTTAATCAGCCCCAAAATCAACCGAATCAATGTAGTTTTTCCGGAACCGTTGGGGCCGATCAGCGTAGTAATCTCCTGCTCATGCAGCTCCAGATTGACATGATCGAGAATCGCTCGACCCTGACGAACAACCGAAACATCTTGAAGATTTAAAATTGAAATGTGGTCAGGCATCGGCTGAATGGGACTTTCCGGGATCAAAAACGCTGCCAAATGACAGCAAAATAGGTTCGGCGCTTCGGAGCAAGATAGCTCTCAAGCCGAGTCGCGGGGTATTATACCCGTTTGATCGAAATGGGTTAGGTAAGAAAATGAACTATAAAAGAACCCCGTGGTTTGCATTGAAACGCAATCCTGTTCCACTGTTAGCAGCACTAATACTCACCCTCAGCAGCTCAATTAGCTACGGGCAGCCGATCAAACTGATCGCCAGTGTACAGCCCGTTCAAATGATCGTGTCGGCAATCTCCAATGGCGTAGCAGAACCTTCGGTATTGGTACCCGCCGGGGCTACCCCCCATGAATACAGTCTTAAACCCTCCAACGTACGCGATATCAGCAACGCCGATCTACTTTTCTGGATAGGCCCGTCCCTGGAAACCTTCCTGGAAAAAACCCTAAACAAATTTACCCAGAAAACCGGCCTACGTGTGGTTTCGTTAATCGAGTCGCCAGGGTTAACACGGATCCACCTCGATAGCGAACATCAACACCACGACGATCATCAACACCACGACGATCATCATCATTCGGTGAAAAAACTCTCCAGCCAAGAAACCTCAGCAACAGAAAACCTCGACCCCCATATTTGGTTAGACCCACTAAACGCGCTGGCCATGGCACAACAGGTTACCGCCATATTATCTGAAACAGACCCCAGCCATACTCAACAATACCAGCAAAACCTGCAGCTATTTCAGCAGCGCATCACCCAACTCGACCAACAACTCTCGCCACAATTCAACAAAATAAAGGAGCGAGGTTATTTTGTATTCCACGATGCCTACAGCTACTTCGAGCAACGTTATGGACTTAACCGACTCGGTGAATTCAGCGTCAACGAAAGCAAACCCAGCGTAAAAAAAATGATGGAAATTCAAGCCATCATTAAACAGGGCAAAGCCGTTTGTATTTTTTCAGAGCCGCAATTTAACCCCGCTCTTATCGATGCCGTAACACGTGGCACCGACATACGCCGCGCATCACTTGACCCTTTAGGTGATAGCTATAACTACTCCAAACCAGACGCTGAACATTACTTTGAATTTATGTATCAGTTCGCTGATCAGTTTATTGACTGCCTCTCAGGGACAAGGTGAAGCCCATAAAAATGAATTGAATAGGTCGCTGTTTGCATGCTAAACCGCACTTGTACGTCGACCTCTATTTTTTTAGCGGTCGCAGCTGCACAGGCACATCGGTAAACCCTCGAATCAATGCAGAAAAAGTACGTTCGGGCTTCCCGACCACTTCCACTTTTTCGAACCGTTTCATCACTTCTTCCCAGGTAACGCGTAGCTGCATCTCTGCCAGGCGATTACCCATGCAGCGGTGAATACCAAAACCAAATGAAAGGTGTTGCCGAGGTTTTTCCCGATCGATAATAAATTGCTCGGCATTTTCAATCATCTCTTCGTCGCGATTTCCGGACACGTACCACATCATTACTTTATCGCCCTTGCGGATTTTTTTACCGCCAAGGATCGTATCCTGGGTTGCGGTTCGGCGCATCGAAACCACCGGAGTTTGACAGCGAATAATTTCCGGAACCATTTTTGGAATCAGTCCAGGATTATCTCGAAGTTTTTGATACTCTTCTGGATTGTCGTTAAGCATAACCACACCGCCGGATAGTGAATTTCTGGTGGTATCGTTTCCTCCAATAATCAGCAGTAACAGGTTGCCCAAAAATTCCATCGTTGGCATATTTTTGGTGGCTTCTGCATGGGCCAACATGGAGATTAAATCATTGCCCTGATTATCAGAAGCGGCTCGTTCTTTCCATACTCCAGTGAAATACTGCAGGCATTCACCCATCGCTGCGAGTTTTTCAGCTTCGGTTTTGACGATTGCGTCGGGGCCAGGAATTGCGGTTACCGCATCGGACCAAAAGGTCAGTTTGCTGCGTTCTTCGAATGGAAAGTCAAACAGGGTTGCTAGCATCTGGGTGGTCAACTCGATAGACACTTTATCCACCCAGTTAAAAGTTTCGTTAACGGGTAGTGCGTCGAGAATGCCGCAAATACGCTCGCGAATAAGTGGCTCCAATATCGCGAGGTTTGCAGGCATAACCGCTGGCTGCACTACTTTCCGCTGCTCATCATGCTTGGGCGCATCCATCGCAATGAACATCTCAATCGGCATATCGTCCGGTGCGTCCTGCAAGGTAATGGACTTGTCGGATGAGAAAATGTCCGCTGCGCTTTCAACTGCCATAATGTCTTTATATTTGGTGACCGACCAATAAGGCCCGAAAAGCGAGCTCTTGCAGTAGTTGATCGGATCTTCCTTTCGAAGGCGCTCAAAAAACGGCCAGGCTGTATCGGTTTGATACAACTTGGGCTGGGACATATCAAATTCATCGAGAGGAATACTGTAGGGGTCACGACCAAACAACGGTAGCGCTTTTAGGGTAGACATGGAATTTATCCTTTTGATTATGGTTGCCCGTGGTCCTCCGGACGCTGGGTTGCTTCTATATTTTTTGATTCCTGCGGATCGGCCAGCCCAAAACCTCTTAACTGCCAAACAACCAGCAAATAGTACGGGCTTTTTGCATCACGTTCAATTAGCGAGAAATGACGATGAATGAATACCCGCGTTAATAGAATCCAGGCATTTTGCTTTTATGCAAAGTCTCAATTTAGATCAGTTCAGGACTACCAAACCCTCGCGCCCAGCAGTACACTGCCCGTTTTTATATAAACCGTTTTACAAGCACAGCTAAGAGATTCAACGAGCCCCCTATGAAGCCCACCCTGAAGCCTGCTAATCCCAATTTTTCCTCCGGTCCCTGCAGTAAACGCCCTGGTTACAACATAAATGCGCTGAAAATCGACACCCTGGGCCGGTCTCATCGGTCGGCGCTTGGCAAAGCAGCGCTAGGAAGAGCCTGTACTGATACAGCGGAATTACTTGGATTGCCAGAGGGTTATCGCGTCGGTGTTGTACCGGCCTCCGATACCGGTGCAGTTGAAATGGCTCTGTGGTCATTACTGGGACCAAAACCGGTAGATATTTTTGCCTGGGAATCCTTTGGCGAAGGCTGGGTTGGAGATATCACCAACCAGCTTAAACTCAATGATATTCAAACTTACCGGGCCGACTACGGGCAACTACCAGACCTGAGTCAGGCCAATCCAAATCACGATACGGTTTTCACCTGGAATGGCACAACCTCAGGCGTTAAATTAGTCAATGCTGACTGGATCAGCGACCAACGCAGCGGCCTGACCATTTGTGATGCCACATCCGCAGTATTTGCAATGGAAATGCCCTGGCACAAACTCGACGTGATCACCTTTAGCTGGCAAAAAGTGCTAGGCGGCGAAGGTGCCCACGGCATGTTGATACTCAGCCCTCGGGCAGTGGAACGACTAGAAAGCTACACACCCGCATGGCCGATGCCAAAAATCTTCCGCATGACTAAAAAAGGAAAATTGAACGAAGGCATTTTTCGCGGCGAAACCATCAACACACCCTCGATGTTATGTGTGGCGGATTATCTTGATGCCCTGGACTGGATTCGCTCGATTGGCGGAGTCCGTGCCAGCATTGCTCGCTCAAAAGCCAACCTTGCAGTCGTTGAAGAGTTTGTTTCCACCAACGACTGGATCGAGTTTCTCGCGCAAGACCCAGCGACTCGTTCCAATACCAGCGTATGCCTGACCCTCAGCCTTAAGCCAGATCAGGTAAAAGCTCTTGCCAAACTACTCGAAGCCGAAGGTGTGGCTTACGATATTGGTGCATACCGGGATGCACCGGCGGGGTTGCGTATCTGGTGTGGTGCAACGGTTGAGCAAAGCGACCTTCAAGCATTGATGCTCTGGTTAGCCTGGGGATACTCGCAAACAAAACAGAGCTGATTTAATTGTATAAATCGGTCTGAATATTTCAGCGAGCGAACCATCAGGATGGTAAGGCCGAGGCCATACTTTTCTGAACAAGCAACTCCGCCGTTTCTCGTTCAGCATGAACAAAGGACTTTATGCCCAGGTTTTCCAGGACAACTTTTTCTTCGGCAGTGTTAATCTTTACGATGATATTCGCATCTGGATAGTAGTCCAATATCGCTTCGCAGATAATTTGCTTGGTCAACAAGGTATTGATCGTAATGACGATACTGGCTGACTGGTCTACCTTGAGAGAGTCCATCACTGGAGCTTTCTCAAAGTGGCCAAAATAAGCCATATAACCCTGTTCCCGTGCCAGCAGCACATGCTGTAAATTATCCGATATGATCAGAAAGTTTATACCCTTTTCCTCCAGCTCCTTTGCAACAAGCTGCCCTACTTCAGCATATCCACAAATTATTGTGTGATGGCTAACCTGTACAGGGGTTATTTTATCCGATTCAAAAAACTCTACGACAAATAGAGAAGCTATTTTGTAAATATTGTTTACGATAAATGGTGTAAGGATCATCGATAAAACCGTAACCAAAATAAGAAATCCACCCAGCTCAGTGGAAAGAATTTCCTTATTAATTGCCATCACAAAAATAGCAAACGAAAACTCTCCAACCTGACAAAGCGCCAGAGCTGATTTTATCGAATCACTTTTATTCGACCTGATTCTTATCAAAGAATAAACAATCAACGCCTTTATCAGCATAGTAAAGGCCAGTATGGCAAACACCATGTATAAATTGGTCAGAAAAAAGTAGACATCTATTTTCGTTCCAATCGAAAAGAAAAAGGCCCCTAGCAAAAGGTCTTTATAGGAAGCAATATCCGATTCCACTTTAACGTTAAAATTGGTATCCGCGATAATCATACCCGCAATAAACGCACCTAAAGAATAGGTAAACCCCATCTCATGAGCCAAAAGAGAAGCGCCTACAACGATCGTTAGTACTGAACCCAAAAACAGCTCTTCCAACTTTGCACTGGCGGAAAAACTCAAAAGGCTATTTATTATTTTTTTACCCAGGGTAAACATAAAGACAATCACTACAACCGCAGATATAGATGTTTTTATCAATACCTCGGTTATTGATAATTCACTGTCTGACATAAAACTTATTAGTAGCAATATCGGAATAACCGCTAAATCCTGAAAAATCAAAATAGCAACGGTTTTATCGCCATAGGGCGTTAATACATCCTTTGATTTCTTTAGGTATGTCAGCACTATGGCTGTGGATGACAAACTAAAAGCTAAGGCGATAATTAAAGAGGATACAAAATCTAACTTAAACAGATAAACTGAAATCAAGAATATGATCAACGTACTCAAGAACACTTGAACAAAGCCATTAAAAAATATCACCTCCTTCATATTTTTTAATTTTGAAAATGACATCTCCAAGCCAATGGTAAACATCAAAAAAACGATTCCGAATTCACCAATGAGTTCCAGTGACGTTAAATTTTCACTGCCATTAAAATCAAATAAATTACTGATAATCGTACCGGTTACGATATAACCCACAACATGGGACACTGAGAACTTATTGAGTACGATATTAAGTACGCTAGCGATCGCCAACGAAACAAATATCATAATGAGTATTGAGCCCATTGTGCTTCCTATATAAATAGATCAATGAAATGAGGCTAGCGGACACTGGCCACATAATTCTGTTTATGATGATATTTCGATCCGGCCTCAAAGTTGTACAGCAATATTAATGCCATTAAACAAGACCCTAGTCCATTGGCCTGTGCTGAAACCCTACTGATTGATTAAATAAACCATTCTCTGTAATGTTTGAAAAGTCATGCCTTCAACTCACAATAGTTGTCACTATCCGTATGAATCAGGGTTCAGCTCCATCTACCAATACAAATAAAAAAAGGGAATGTTCACCATGGCCACATCGATCTCCTCATCTGCCCCAAACTCCATCTCCGAAACAGAATGGCAAACACGAATTGACCTTGCCGCGGCCTATCGACTGGTCGCTCATTATGGCTGGGATGACACCATTTTCACCCATCTATCCGCCCGTGTGCCCGGCAACGCTAATCATTTTTTGATCAATCCATTTGGTATGTTATTTGGTGAAATCACCGCGTCATCACTGGTGAAAGTAGATGAAGAAGCCAATATCATCGGGGAGAGCGAATATGACATAAACCCCGCCGGGTTCACCATTCACAGCGCTGTTCATATGGCCAGGCCTGAGGTGGGCGCAGTCATGCACCTGCACACCAAAGATGGTCTAGCGGTATCAGCCCAGGCCTCCGGTTTGTTACCGCTTACTCAAACCGCCATGTTCGTCACCCCCAGAGTCACCTACCACGATTTCGAAGGTGTAGCGTTAAATCACGAAGAGCGGCAACGAATTGTCGCCGATCTTGGCGAAAAAGATCTGATGATCCTGCGTAATCACGGGACATTAGCTGCGGGCAGCACGATTCAGGAAACCTTTATCATGCTCTATTTCCTGGAAAAAGCCTGCGAAGCACAGGTTGCCGCACAGAGCGGTGGAGAGCTCCATTTTCCGTCGAAAGAAGCGATAGCAACTACCGCAGAACAAACCAAAGGTATTCATATGTCAGGGCACAAGGCCTGGCCTGCGCTGTTGCGAATGCTGGATCGACAGGATGATTCTTATAAGCACTAGCCCTTGCTGGGCAGACCCCATAAAAACAAGGCAGCGCAAATCGGCTGCCTTTTACATTGCTTTACCCTTTACGCGATTAAGTCCGGGTGATTAAGTAAAGTTAGATTTAACCGCCTGCGCTTCTGCAATCACCCGCTGCATCACTTCTTCAACCGTTGGTGTATCTTTTATACGACCCTGCACCTGCCCAACAAGGTGCACACCTTTCTCACAGTCACCTTGTTTGATCGCTAAATCCAGTGCTTCCGAAGCATTGGCTGAGCGCGCCAGTTGCATCACTTTTTCTGGGCCCGTCAGCAATGCACCAAAGGCCACTTTAATCCACGGAACACCCAGACTCCTTGAAACTTTAAATGAATTTTTAAGTGCGCTCACCAAGTTGATAGCGCTGTTATCCATCTCCACCGCCGCCGGGCTATTCATTACTCGGCAATCCATGCCATCCAGTTTCTCGGTGATGAAAGTATCTTCAATGGCATTACCGATTACGGTCTTTTTGGTATTGTCGTGAATCGGACTTTCCTGAGTAATTGAGAAACGACTGCCCATCGCAATACCCTGTGCGCCTAATGCCAACGCAGCCACCAATCCCCGACCATCGGCAAAACCACCGGCACCAATTACCGGAATATCCACCGCATCCACAATTGCCGGGATCAGTACCATTGATGTAACCGGCCCACCATGCGCCGCAGCTTCATAGCCGGTGGCAAAAACCGCATCCGCGCCATAACGTTGTGCAGCCATGGCGTGGCGCTCATTAACCACCGTCGCAATCACCTTGCCGCCATAGGCATGGGCGCGTTCGGCAATCCAATCACCCTTGCCCAGGGAAACGTTAATCACCGGTACTTTTTCCTCCAGGCCGATCGTGGCATTTTCAACGGCTCCGGGCATGATCAGGGTGACACCGATGCCGAAGGGTTTATCGGTTAATGAACGAATTTCACGTATTGCGGCCCGTGTTTCATCGCTGCTAAGTGGGCCTGTTGCCAATATGCCCAAACCGCCGGCATTGGATACTGCAGCAACCAGTTTAGGTACCGCAACTTTACTCATGCCGGATAAAACTACAGGATATTGAACGCCAAACAGCTCGGTAAATTTTGTTTTCATTTTTATAGTCCAGGTTGATTGGAATCGTGAGTAACTTCAGATTACTGCATTCTCTTTTTATTTTCTAATGCGCGCCGGCAAGCCACGTTCCAGAAGCCACGGCGGCAGATTTGACCTTATTCAATCAAAGAAGCTAATTTGCGGGTTAGATCTACTGCAGAGATCTCTTCGCAGCCTTCGGTATTTTTTCCGCACCAAAGCGAAGAAAAATCACTAGAGCCGCTCTGTTCTACCTGCTTCCTTAAAGCTGTCATTGTTGCTGTGGCTAGCGGAAATTCAGGAACATCGGTATTAATCGGTCCAAGTTCATTGATTGCACGATTCACAATTCCTCGGGCTGGCCTGCCAGAAAATATATTGGTTATTTCAGTGTTAGGCACGGCAGTGTGATTAATCGCTGCTCGATGCAGCCGACTGGTTGTTGCGCAGATATACAGTACCCATTTGAACCGCAGCCGCCCCTGCCGAAAGAGCACTAGCCACGCCTTTTGCATCCGTGATGCCACCTGCAGCGATGACCGGTACGTTTACCTCATGAGTAATTTCTGACAATAGTGTAAAAGTACCTGTTTGACGCGATAAGTCAGCAGACAAAAACATGCCACGGTGTCCGCCTGCTTCGATTCCCTGCGCTATAACTACGTCCGCGCCATTGGCTTCAAGCCACCGTGCCTCGTCAAGGGTGGTTGCAGAACTCATGACTGTTGCGCCCCAACTTTTCACCCGGGTTAACAACTCCTGATCCGGCAAACCAAAATGGAAGCTAACGACTTCGGGTCTAAAAGACTCTAGTACATCCGTCGCTGCATGACTGAATGGCTCACGACCGGGGCCGGCTGGAATGTCGTCAATATCCACCTCATATTCTTCAAAGTAGGGCTGCAGAATAGAGCGCCATTTTTGCTCTGCTCTTGCATCAAACCTGGGGGCTGTGTGGCAAAAAAAATTGACGTTAACGGGCTGGTTGGTTTGAGATCTGATTCGGCTCAATTCAGCGTGAAGCGCATCGTGATTTAGCATTGAGCAGGGCAGTGACCCTAAACCACCCGCCGACGATACGGCTATCGCCAACGCACTATCCTGCACCCCAGCCATAGGTGCCTGAATGATGGGATATTTCACATTAAATATTGATTGATCAGCCATATTATTTTCCATTTCTTAAATGCCCCGGCTCTATTTCCGTGGGCTGGGTTGCCCATAAACCATGCTTATCTGAGCTGACGCGAGCACAACCAGAGCAAGAGGTAAGGCCTTGCCGGTGCATCGTTGCCATTTTATGCGCAGGCTGCGCAGTAAAAGCTGGACAAGCTATTTAATCTAAATGATAATCATTAATATTAAATAGCTTACACCTTATTCTCACAGCGGAGCCCATATGCCATTTATTTGTAGCCATCACCGGAAACACATTCTTAAATGCACCAAAACAGCGAATACCCATTGGAATAACTGGACATCCCAAGGGATGCAATTATTGAATGACCAACGCCCCGACGAGGCGGTTAGTTTTTTCGGATGTAGTCTCGATGTCGCCACTTGGCTGGTCGATCAACCCAAGGTATATCAGCTAAACCAGCTCAACGAGTATTTTGAAAAACTGTCGTTATCCAGTTTTTTGTTGGCGGAATGTTGTTCACGAATCAACCAACCAGAATTTGAGCTTCATTTTTTACTTCAGTTACACCACCGTTTGCTCGAAGGTCAACCTCGCCAGGTTTCTCTAGCCTGGCCGCTTTCTGGCTACATACGACAATCACTCGAAAGACTTGAAGATTATGTTGAAAGGTACGGCATATTTAAAGGTTATGAAACCTGCCTTCAAGATACACGTGATCGACTTCAAGCGTTAAATTTGAATGTACAGCAGCAAGCCTGTTAAAGGCTGACATATCTCCAAAACCTCGAACGGAGTTTTAACATGAAAACACACAAGGAATCACTTAACACTAAAAAATACGTCAATATTCAGGTAACTGAAGAAACACTCGCGCGGCTTATTAAAGAAGCCAATATTCATGCCATCGATATTCATCCTCTCGATCAAACCTCAAAAACATTCGTGTGGAAATCATGCCTCGATAGCTGCTTTTGCGAAAATTAAACCGACGTAAATAACGCGAAAAATATTCCGGGTTACGGTTCCGCCTGGGAATATGCCAGGCTACTGAAGCGCGGGAGGTACCCAATGCCTGCATGCCCCGTGGCCAACCTTCGAATACTGGCCTGAATGCTGGCCTAAATACAACGATTAATATTTAGCATCACAATAACCTCACGTTATAACTAATTGCGGGATAAGTAGTCGCGGGGTAAAGAGCTGCGGGGTATCCGTGTTTTGAATTCAGCGAATGCATCATCCTCAGGTAGCCACTTCAAATCCTCCGGTTCATCAATGTCGTACAGTAGTGGCAATTCCTGTAAACGCCATTTCAGCGCGGATATTCTGTCGCGGGTTAACTCCGCAACCTGCTCAGTACTCCAGGGTATATCAGCAAATAATGATGGATCAAAGCGATTCATTCCCAGCAATACATAGCCGCCATCACCCACTGGCCCCAGGCAAATATCGGACTGTGAAATTTTTTCAGCCGCTAACTGCAACATATTGGCATCAAGCATCGGGCAATCGGTCCCGATAATCAGCACAGACTGATGTTGGTCGATCACTCTTTGCGCGGCTCGGGACATCCTTTCCCCCAGATCACCTTCACCCTGTTGCTCCCAAAAAATATCAGCCGGTAGATTTAATGTTTCCCACTGGGGCAAATTTGGATCAGGAGTCACGCAGAGCTCTACGGTTCCGATATTAGCGGCTATCGCTTCCGTTACCATTCGAATGAGCAGCTGTGCTGCCAGCGCCGCAGCACCCTCATATCCTAACACCGGGCTGAGCCTGGTTTTGGCAAACCCGGGGATCGGAGCTTTAGCGAAGATTACAATCCGTAGCGGCTTTCGCGTAGCCGGTTGCGTCATCGATAGATACTCGCAAGGGCTTCCGCCGATTCACCGCGCCAGTACGCCCAGCGTAGTCGCCACATTAAAATAATGGTGCGCCAGGAACCGCGTTGATCCCAGCGCCGGCCGGAGGTAATAACTTTTTGTGATAGACAGGCCGGGGAAGACAAACGGCGCAGTTGCCGTGAGATTTCGATATCTTCCATCAGTGGCTGATTGGGAAAACCCGATACCCTCTCAAACAACTCTCGGGTCATAAAAATCGCCTGATCGCCGGTCGCAATACCGCTGAAGCGGGAGCGTTTGTTCATAAACCAGCTTACCACCGGCAACATTGAGGACTCACCCTGGATGGTTACGTCGAAGCGGCCCCATTGACTGCTGGTTTGTTGGAGAGCATCCAAAATCAAACGATCAGCATCAGCAGGAAGGCGCGTATCGGCATGTAAAAAAAGAAGACATTCAGCCTGTGCCTTTTCTACACCTGCATTCATCTGTATAGCTCGTCCAGCGGAAGCTAAAACAACGGTGAATTGTTTTGAGGCGGTCTCAGCCGAACCATCGTTACTACCGCCATCCACCAAAATAATTTCACAGCCCCGCTCCTTCCAGACTTGCAAATGAGCCATCAGCCCCGGCAACTGAGCGGCTTCGTTTAACATCGGCACTATGATGGATAGCTGGACCGGCTGATCAGTTGGCATCATTCAACCGCCAGTCGTAATCAAGAAATTCGATATCGAGGTTACCTGCTTTCAGGGCGGCGGTATGTTGTTCAGTTAGTCCCAGATCAGCACCGTAAACAGCAAAAAAACCTTCGAGTGAATGAAAACCCAACCAGCCTTTTTCAAAATCTTCGCGATACCATTTGAAGATGGATGACACCTCAAGCCTGCCGTTTTTAACGCGATTGCGGCTCGGGTCGGCCAGAAACTGTTTGGTTTGATCCTGTAGTTGCTGATCGATTCGATCACCGACATAAGCCTCTGCCCGTAGCGCTGGGCAACCGATACTGGCGCAGTTCACGGCAAAATGGATACGCGGATCATTGTAGCGGCCGGAGCCACGAATCAGCTGATGTTCGATCTCATCCAGCGAGCGGGTTTTCCCAAGTAGCTTTATAAATCTCTTTTTCCAGGGTGAGCTGAAAAAGCTGCCGAGTTCTTTGATCGAATCCAGATCTGGATACTTCGACAGAATCAGCGCTACGGTAAATGCGTTGTAGGCATTGATCAAAAAGGCTAGCTGATGGTCTTGATGCCATTGGTCGAATTCAGTCTGGGTGATACGGGATAGTTGTTCGAGGTAATGTTCAAAATCATAACGATCACCATCGCCATTACCACTGCTGTCAGCGCGAGCAAGGCCTGCATAGTCGAGTGCAGTGGAGTGGCCATTATCGATCGTTTTAACGTGCATTTTTAGCAGGCTATCCCACTGCGCGTGGCTCATCGGTTCAGCAATTAACCCAGCTGCAGCGGAACTCATGATCAGGCTCATTGATAATACCAACCAAAACTTCATCATCGCTATTCTCATCCCCGCCTCCAGCTGTGATAGCGCTCCAAAAGCGCCAGCACTTTCTGTGGTGCGTGGGCCTTTTTCCACTCCCCCGCTGCGTATTTATTGCCCTCTGCCCAGGTTGGATAGGTGTGGATGGTTTCGAGGATTTTATTTAAGCCAAGACCATGTTTCATCGCCAGCACGAATTCCGCCAGCAGGTCTCCGGCATGTTCACCGACAATGGTCACACCCAGGATTTTGTCCTTTCCGGGAACTGTGAGTACTTTGACGAAACCGACTGCGGCGCTGTCAGCAATGGCTCGATCCAGATCATCCAGCCCATAACGAGTCAGCTCATAGGCAATGCTCTGCTCCTTTGCCTCCTGCTCATTAATACCTACCCGCGCGACTTCCGGATCAATAAACGTGGTCCAGGGGATGACTCGATAATCGACGCGGAATTTTTTAAACTGCCCAAACAGCGCGTTGACGGCGGCATACCAGGCCTGATGAGCAGCGGTGTGGGTAAATTGGTACGGCCCCGCTACGTCTCCGGCGGCGTAGATATTGGGATACAGCGTTTCGAGGTAATCGTTGGTGAGCACGGTTCGGTTGGTTTCGATTCCCAGTTCTTCAAGACCATAGCCATCCAGCCGCGCCGAGCGACCTACCGCGCAGACCAATAGATCGAATGGAATACGCTGCTCCTGGCCATGCTTTTCGACCACGATAAATCTGTCATCTCCGACATTTTCACAACGTAGTGCTTTGTGACCCGCCAGTACATTTACGCCGTTACTTTCGAGGCTGCGCTGGGCCAGCTGGGAAACATCTTCATCTTCACGAATCAGGATTCGGGGCAACATCTCAATTTGAGTCACTGCGGAACCCAGCCGGGCAAAGCTTTGTGCCAGCTCGCAGCCGATGGGCCCGCCACCCAGCACCACTAATCTAGCAGGGGGCTGATCAAGTTTGGCGCACTCTTCCCAGAGTGTATCGCTTGTCACATAACCTGATTCCTCGATACCAGGCAGAGGCGGCACAAATGGCCTGGCACCGGCAGCGATCACAATGCTGCGGGTGGTAAGCCGTTGAGTACTGCCATCGTTCATGTTTATTTCGACAGTCCAGGGGTCCACGATACGACCATAACCCTGCAAGACCTCTACGCCAAGTTCGGTGTATCGTTCAACGCTATCGTGGGGCTCAATGTCCCACACAATCTGCTCAATACGCCCCATCACTTTTTTAAATGAGAGTGTCGGTTCGGCGGAATCAAGACCATATTTGTCAGCATTACGCATTTGATGGGCGAGCTTGGCGCTACGGATCAATGCCTTGCTGGGCACGCAGCCGTAGTTGAGACAATCGCCACCCATTTTGTGGGCTTCGATCAGAGTTACTTTGGCTTTAACGGTTGCACCGATATAGGAGGCGACTAAACCACCGGCACCGCCACCGATCACAATCATATTGCGGTCGAATTTTTTTGGTTTATTCCAGCGGGCATAGACCCGTTTGCTTTTGATCAGATCGGTAATCTTTTTTGCGATCAGCGGGAACAGGCCCAGCAATACAAAGGACAACAACAGCCCGGGAGAGAGTATTCCCGACAGGCTTTCCAGCTGTCCGAGCTGGGTTCCGGCATTGACATAAACGGCGGTGCCCGCAAGCATGCCAACTTGGCTGACCCAGTAGAAACTCGTTGCCCGCATTGGGGTCAGTCCCATTAACAGATTGATCACAAAAAACGGAAACACCGGCACCAATCGCAGGGTGAATAGATAAAAGGAACCCTCTTTTTCGATCCCTTCATTAATGGTTTTCAGGCGATCACCAAAGCGCGACTGCACCCAATCCCGCAACACATAGCGCGACACCAAAAAAGCCAATAATGCCCCAATACTGGATGCAAAAGAGACCAGCAATAATCCCCAGCCCAGACCAAATAACGCGCCACCAACCAATGTCATGATGGCCGCGCCGGGAAGAGAAAGCGCAGTGACCGCTATATAGATGCCAAAATAGATCCCTGCGGTTACAAGCGGCGCTTCGGATCGCCAGCTTTCAATTTGATCGAGACTTCCTTTGATGCCATCGAGGGTAAGCAATTGGTGCAGATCAAAAATGAAAAACCCGGTCACCAATAGCGCCAGCGCTAAAACCAATATGATTTTTTTCATCGAGCTATTCCTTGAATCCGTATTTTTGATACTTGGATATCAATAACTTGAATTCATGTGTGTGATAAATGGGTGCTTCTAAAAATAGTGTTTTTTTCGTGAGAGCAAGGAAGCACCGCACGGAGAACCGCAATGTATAGGGCATACGTGAGGATTCGAGTACGGAGCTGACGCAGCTATCGCGGGAAAAGTGCATTTTTTGGGGTGCCCGCGACTAGAGCGCGCCGCCGCAACTACTGCCCTGCCCCGCAGTACAACCAAAACAGTGGTCGGCAACATTGATTTGCTTACCTTTAATCTCCCTTTTCAACAGGTCACGTAGATGAGGGCGGTCTTCAGCGGCCATATCCAGTTCAAGCTGCTGGTTAAAATCACAGTCGTAGATATAACCCTGCCAGTCAACGCTCACTAGCGAGCGACACATCAGATTTTCGAGATTGCTCTCAAGGTAGTTATCCTTAAGCAGTTGCATGTAATCGTGGAAGGTTCCCTTTGAAATCATGGTGGAACCAAACCGTTTGATTGGCATATTGGTCACTACAAAAAGATCGTTAAATACAATATCAAAATGCTTGTTCAGCTCGCGTTTATAGTCAGCCTGCAGTCCTTGCTGCTCCGGCGGCAGCGTGGGCCCCTGGGGGTTAAACACCAGATTCAGCACCAAACCGGTATCGGCTTTCCCATAACCCAGGTTATTCAGTGTCTGTAATCCGGCGATACTTTTGTCAAATACGCCATCGCCCCGTTGCTGATCGACATTTTCCGACGAATAGCAGGGCATGGAGGCCACCACCTCAACCTGGTGTTGAGCCAGAAATTGTGCCAGAGTTTCCTGTCCCGGCTCAAACAAAATGGTGAGATTACAGCGGTCGATCACATGGATGCCAAGATCCCGTGCAACCTTCACAAGATCACGAAACCGTTCATGCAATTCCGGCGCACCACCGGTTAAATCCAGGGTACTGATACGGCCGGTTTTGAGCATATCCATCACCAGTTCCAGGGTATCATCATCCATCATCTCCTTACGGGTTGGACCCGCGTTGACATGGCAATGCAAACAGGAAAGATTGCACTTGTACCCCAGATTCACCTGTAGGGTTTCAAGGCTGGCTCGGTGTACTGACGGGAAATCAGTGTCCTGCAAAAGAGGTAAGGTCGCGTGCATTTGTTGTTCCAGCGCTCCATCAAAAATAGTGATTGTGCACATATAGATGCAAAGATTGCTCAATTGTTACATCTGATTGAATTAAAAATATACCTGGTCCATAACTATCGCGATTCAGATCTATCCAATAGATACGGAGCTGAAGTTTAAACTCCTTTTCGATTTGGTTCTTTCTCATGTCCCTTGATTAAGGGGTGGGGAATCATAGAAGATGGCGAACATTACTGAATGAATAACATAATTTTGGTGCGTTTCAGCCTAGCGATAGAACCGCAGCACCAAGATTAAATGAATGGTCCCGAAGTTAACATTACAAGGCAATCAATGATAAACAGTGATTCACTTGCTCTGCTGAAAACTGGAGACAAAACCCTGTTTTCAATTTTGGTTCGCGATCATCATCGAGCATTAATTGCGCTCGCTACTCCTATTGTGGGTACTAGTGAGGCAGAGGAGGTAGTTCAAATTGCCTGGGGTAAGGCTTATAACGCGATTGCTGCCTTTGAGGGTAAATCACAAATTCGTACCTGGTTGAGCCGGATTGTGATTAATGAAGCAAAAATGCAATTGCGTGCCCGGAAAAAAGAAACCCTGTTTTCTGATTTAGGGAGCACTGATTCTGATAGCGATCTGCTGGAAGACCGGTTCTCTCAAAACGGTCACTGGGAAACACCCCCGGCAAACTGGCACTACGACTCCCCAGAAGCGCTATTAATGGGCGATGACCTGGCAAAATGTCTTGAGCGAATATTAACTGCAATGCCCAGTAATCAGCGAGCAATATTGGAGATGCGCGACAGCAGCGAACTTCCTTTTAAAGAAATTTGTAACAATTTGTCGATCTCTGCATCCAATGCGCGAGTATTGCTACACCGGGCCAGGGCGCATCTTTTCAAACTGGTGGATCATTATCAGGAGACGGGCGAATGTTAAAGTGCAGAGAGGTAGTTAACGAAGCAGATCAATTTCTATCTTATGATCTGTCACGAAGCCGTCAATGGCGATTTAAGTTTCATCTGTTGATGTGTAAACACTGCGCTCGATATATTCGTCAGTTCCAGGCACTTAAGAATGCAACGCCATTTATGCACCCGAAAGCTAGCGATAAAGAAGTGACCAGGGTAATGGATTCTATCGATGACCAAGCTCCCAGCCTATAAACCGTTCGCAGTGCAGCAATGATTCATTACCAAATGATTTTGAGGTGATGATGAACAAATTTCTAATTATGCTTTTCCTGGCGATCCTGGGAACCCAGGCATTGGCCGATACCCAAAACCTGCCCAAAACCTGCCCAAAATTCTGAAAAATAATTTTGATCTGTCTAGCAGTTTGATTCCTGTGTCCGAGATCCATCAGGGTGGGCCGCCCCGGGATGGTATTCCTGCTATCGAAAGTCCAAAGTATTTACCCATATCTGGAGTAGATTACCTTAAAGAAAATAACCTTGTATTAGGCATGGAGATGAATGGTATCGCCAGAGCCTGGCCCCATTCGGATTTTGATCTGACACGAAATTGTTAATACTGAATTTGGGCGCGATCCGGTAGTCGTTGCGCGTTGTGCGGAACCGGGATCGCATTTTTATCTCATGCAACGGCACCTGGCGAAACAGACAAGGGCGAACAGGTCATAGACTTTGGTGTCTCTGGTCTGCTCCACAATAACGATATGCTAATGTACGATAGTTAAACCGATAGCCTCTGATCACGAATACCGGGCAAAGCTATAAGTGCTCCATTGGCGGGTGCTCGACTAAAACGACTTTCGGTCTCTCATATCCCAAGGGCGAAGTCCTCTCTACAGAAACCGGTGCACTTCGGGATTACAATGACGATCCTTATAAGGGTTACGATAAAACTGAAAAGCTATTTTTTCCGATATCGAAATCTGATAAACGTTATACCAACAAAAATCACACCGGCTATCATTCATGATAGCTTCCTCAGCAAACCCGTCACAATCCGTTTTGACCCAATAGACCAAACCGCCACAATTCAAGATAAAGATGGTTATGCCTTACCTGCAGTACGCGCTTTTTTGGTTTGCCTGGTACAGTTTTTACCCCGATACCGAAGTCTATACCTCCCGATAAAATAAGCGCGGCTGACAGTTAGTAAATGGGGTCAGCTACACTAAAGTTGACAGGGTAAATCTTTCATTGTTATCTTGAATTCAGTCTGCTGAGCAGGCGCTTGTTGTTGTAATCCGATGTAAGTGCTTCAGGAACTCTCGGCAGCCAAATTTGACCGCTTTATTTAGTCGTTATTATTTGTGCTCATCACGGAGATTCCAACATGAATATTATCCGCAACAAACAGCTCTCATTCCGCTCTCTACTTATCATATTCATCACTCTATTTCTCTATAGCGAAGTATTGCTAGCGTTTAACACCAACTTCTCAGGAAGAGTAAACCGCGTTTTTCGCTACGCGGATAATAGCGAAGAGTCAGGTACACAAATCCTGGACAACAGCACATCAGAAACACGGTTCAAACTGCATATATCTCAGGAAGAGGACGATCTGAAGGTCGGCGCTGCGCTTAAAGTGCGCTTAGAGGGGTATGACTCCGAAAGCTATGATGTTAATGGTGGAAGCGGTAGTAGCAATTCAGAAAACCTGGATGTTACCCATGCGCTAATGTACGCGAAGTCGGGTTGGGGCACATTTTCTTTTGGTCGAGGAAACCATGCAGACAGGGGCGCAACCCGAGCTGATTTTTCCGGTACAGAGCTGGCTCTAAATAATGATCACCGCCTCTCTTCCGGGATACGCTTGTTCGAAGGCATGACCTATTCGGGCTTCACATTGGGGCAATTCACGGATAATTACGACGGCGATCGAGGCAGCCGAATCCAATACAATACTCCAACCGTGAACGGCTTTACTGGCAAAATCAGTTACGCCCCCGATAAAGAGCTCAACACATGGGCGCTTGGAGCCAACTACGACACCAACTTCGGCAGCACCAAATTGCAGCTGAGGGCAGGATATAACCATGTGAATGGCGATGGTAGCTCCGTTGATGACTCAACCCAATTTGGTATTTCCGGATCCTTTTTATTGCCCAACGGGATGAGTTTTACCGGTGGTTATGGGAAGAAGGATATTGAAAATACAAGCCCTTCTTTCGATCGTGAGTCGACGGGGTATTACGGAAAAATCGGTTACCTGGTTAACAATACAACTACTCTGGCTATCGATCTGGGGTCAAATGATGACGCCGCCTTTGACGGCTCAGAATCTACCTTTTTTGGGCTTGGAAAACAGAAGCAATTTACGGTTGCGGATTGTGAAGGCCAGGCATTTTTCGGCTATAGGCGCTATCAGTTTGATACCCCTGCGTCGGTATCCCCCGATGACGTAGATGTCCTTTATGCGGGTTTACAAATAGAGTTCTGAAGATGCATAAACGGTAATCATCGATATTTGCTAGTTTAAAGCCCTCTTCCAATTCATGTGAGGGCCTTAAACAAATTTTTAGATCCCAAAAAATTACAGATTAATCGATATTTCTCTCCCTTAGACAACGAACCGACATCCAGGGGAACTGCGTTGCCAATCCTAAATGAGCCTACAGTAGCGCCAGCGTGTATCACCCGCACCGAAGTCCGTCACTGACTGAGTATTTACAAACGATCTTCGAGCGAAGAGATGCCATCTACCTTACGTGCTCATTAGTGATGCCCTTTCGAAACACCCTCGGTCCGGTGTACAGCTAGAGTGCACAGCCGTCTCCAAATTCTTAAATACTACCTCCAGTCAAATAAAACGTTCAAGGTCACTACCACTCAAGGTCGCGTGATTTGATAAAAGACACCTAGACGATAAATCACGACTATAATTAGCATTTACTCCCATTATTAGAGGTATGGATACTCCGTGCCAATTGAGAGATTGGAACGTACAACACAGTAATGACTATTTTCCAACGTTGGTTACGAACCAAGCCACAATACTCCGCAATACCCAATAGCTGCCAAAATTCCACATAATATGAATCTAGATATTGTCAAATTAGAGGTGGGCCAACTAAAAATTGGCATGTACGTTTCGAAGCTCGACAGACCTTGGATTGGAACACCATTTCCGATACAGGGGCTGATGATAAAAAGCGAAGACGATCTCCTGAAGCTACGTAAGTTGTGCACTCATGTCTATGTTGACGAGGAATTCAGCAAAACATCCTCCGGAAGCAGCGGCAACCACGTACCCACTAAACCATATTCTCGAGAGGATCTGGAACGCCTGTTCCCCCACAGAAAATTAAAGAAATACCAAACCAAAACCAGCTTTGACGAAGAACTGACCTCCGCCAAGGAAGTAATTAAAGGATTGTCGCACGCCCTTAGCGACACAATGATCGGAATTCACCGAGGTAAAGGGGTTGATATATCTGCACTCAAGGAAGCCATAAACCCGATGGTCAGTAGCATTACCCGGAACCCCGATGCATGTATTTGGCTCGCTCGCATGAAGAATGAGGATACCTATACCTACAAACACTCTATGGGTGCTTCTGTTTGGGCAGTCGCCCTGGGACGCCAAATCGGACTTCCTCAAGTCGATTTAGAGACCCTTGGGTTCGGCACCTTGCTTTGCGATATTGGAAAGCTCGAACTACCTCCATCATTACTACATAAAAAGAGCAATCTAAGCGATAAGGAAATTGCACTATTCCAATCCCACGTTGAAATTGGCGAAACCAAGGGTATCACCCGGGATGTACTCGATATCGTCACGGGTCACCATGAACGCTATAACGGCACGGGCTACCCAAAGAGATTAGCAGGACCTGAGATACCAATTTTGGCACGAATAGCCGCTATAGCTGACAGCTACGATGCCATGACCAGCAAACGTCCGTACTCGGTTGGGAAATCCCCTGAAGCTGCAATCAAAGAGTTATATTCCCTGCGTGGAACCCAGTACCAGGCGGAACTAGTTGAAGAATTTATTCAGGCGGTTGGAATATATCCCGCGGGTACGCTAGTCGAATTATCTACAGGTGAAGTAGCCGTGGTCATATCCGAAAACAAAACTCGGCGACTTAGACCCAATATTTTAATCGTACTAAACCAGGATAAAAAACCAGTTGCCAATTCAGCTATATTGAATTTATCAACGGTTTCAACAAACAAGGAAGAGACCCCATTAGAGATCGTTAAAAGCTTGGAGCCAGGCGCATATGAGATAAATCCAGAGGAACTATACTTCTAAATAAGTATTTTAAAAAATGCCGACCGACAATCCTCTAAAACCAAATCGAGCACTATTTTTTGACCGACTGAATGACCTAATTGATCACAGAGAGAGCAAGCAGTTAGGTATCGGCTTGCTATTAGTCGATATACAAAATTTTAGAAATCTAAATGGCACCTTCGGATATGAAAAAGGCGACCAAGTTCTTCGTGACGTATTTGAACGCCTTACCGACTCTTTCTCTAAAAACGGTTCCGTTTTCTATCTCTCAAATGATCAATTCGCCGTTATTTTACCAAACCTAATTAACCCAAATCTCATCAATCTTGCGGCACGCAAAGCAATATCGACCCTAGAGTCAAACTATAAAATTGGCGAAAGTAATCTTTACATTACCCTGAATGTGGGGGCAGATTATTTGGCAGATCAATGCACCGCTGAAGGTTTGCTCTGCAACTCAGAGAGGTCACTATCAATAGCAAAAAACTCAAGGAAGCACTATATTGAGAGGGATTTCATTAAAAACCCCTACCATGAAACAGTCATTGACTTTTCAGATGAGCTAAATAAAGCCTTGGATCAAAACTCGATAGAGCTTTATTATCAGCCCAAAATTGATTTAGTCAGTGAAACCCCAACCCATGCTGAAGCGTTAGCGCGTTGGACAAGCCCAACTGCGGGCCCCGTACCACCCAGCGTATTTATCCCAATTATTGAAAAAATTGGGCGCACCGACGATTTAGCAAAATGCGTAATCAACACCGCCATACGACAACTGAACGAGTGGCCAAATCTATGGGGAGATATTTCAGTCGCTGTTAACATTTCTCCCACACTCGTCGAAACACCTGAGTTACTGACTTACGTAAATAGTGCACTCAATATTTGGGATGTTGAGCCATCCAGGTTGACACTAGAAGTAACTGAAGAATCGATTATCAATAATATCGAAAAATGTTTTGAAAACCTTTCCAATATTAAGAGCCAAGGAGTAAAAATATCGATCGATGATTTCGGGACTGGGTATTCATCAATGTCATACTTCAAAAACATACCAGCTGATGAGTTAAAAGTTGATCAATCCTTTGTGAGGCATATGTTAGATAACGAGGCTGACCAAAATATCACCGCAGCGGTCACTGATCTCGCACACAAATTTGGGCTATCAGTCGTTGCGGAAGGAGTGGAAACAAAGGCGCTATTGCAAGCATTAATTTCGATCGGCTGCGATTATGCTCAAGGTTATCATTTTGCTAAACCGTTACCTCAAAATCAATTTATTAAGTGGCTGAATAACTACAGCTCAAGCGACTATTTCTAGAGAATAACGGATCATATCCGCACTATTTACTAACTTAGATTAAAATGGACTAGGGCAATATTGTTTAAAAATCTCTCTCTTAATCGGATGCTCAAATTCAATACTGCTAGCATGTAACATTAAACGGTCAGCCATATTGAACACCTCATCCGTTGCATAGAGATCACAACCCAAAATCGAATGCCCGATAGTTTGACTATGAATGCGTAGTTGATGGGTTCTCCCTGATACTGGGCTAAAGATGACTCGTGTTGAACACAGCACCTGATTACGTTCAACAACCTCGTAGTGTGTTAATGCAGATTTCCCTGTTTCACTACAAATCTTCTGCAGTGGGAAATTTGGCTTGTCCTTTGCGATGCGGTAATTAATGGACCCCTTATCGTTACATAATTGCCCTGCCAACAGGGCAGTATAAGATTTTTTAACGCTACGATTTTGAAACTGTTTTCCTAATTGAGCATTAACCTCTTTGTTAAGAGCCACCAACAATATTCCTGAGGTTCCAAAATCGAGCCGGTGAACCATCGTAGCGGTTGGAAATCTTTGAACCAATCGAAAATGAACCGAATCCTTATTTAGGGGGTGCTTTCCTGAAAGGGTCAATAACTTTGTAGGTTTGTTAATAACCAGAAGGGAATCATCCTGATAGAGAATTTCAATTTGTTCCTCACATACAGGAACAATAAATGGGTCAGCCTGCAGCTGCATCTATATTTTTTCTAACAAATTGACTCTGATCGGCATTTCAAAACGGGCGCCGTCGTCATCCATACTTAGCATAAACTGATCTTTAACTTTATTAATAAGTTCTGGTGTTAAGTGATGGTCTGTATGGGTTACGTTGACTACTTTATCCCGGAAAAACTCAAAACTCTCGAAAACTACAGGTGTACTGAAAAATATCTCGTCGACTAACGACAGGTTTCTATTTTCAATGGTTTTTTTAATCGCTTTATAAGCGGCATCCCGAACTATTTCTTCATCATGAAAAATTCGTAACACTTCGTTAAATTTTCCCGCAAAGACAGGTTCAGAAATATAGGCAAACCCTCCTGGATTCAGCACCCTTCTAATTTCATCAAATGCAGTATCCATTAATTCCAGTGGAACATGGTGAAGGGATTTGAACATAAAGACCGCATCAACCGAACTATCGTCAACCGGTATTTTTTCAGCACCAGCTTCCAAAAAGGTTACGTTCGAAAGGTCATCTATAAGAAGGTTTTTATTGTGCTGAATGGTATCTACTTCAGTAGCTATCACTTTTCGGTTAGAACCTGTACTCGCGATAAAACGGGTTATATCGGCCCTACCGCAACCCAACTCCAGTATCGTAGATCCATCAAGGGGTAACTGTTTCAAAAGTTCCATTTCACTACATACCCTATTTTCAAAACCTGATAAATCCATTGTATTGCTCCTATATTATTTTTTCGCGGCACAACATCATATAGCTTTACGCAGGGTGTTTTGATCGGCCGTTACTTTTCTATGACCTACATTAAGTTGCAGATTCCTTGTTGTCGGCTAATGTAAATGCTACACATTCGGTAAAAATTCACAATATAAACCTTATGAACCCCCAGGCTACCGGAATATATTCCGAAATATACAAGACCATTAGCAACGACGAGTCGTTATTTCCGGCACTTCCAGAAACTACTATGCGGGTCAGGGAAACTCTTAATGATCCCGATTGCAAATTATCTGAAGTAGCCACGCTACTTAAAGCGGACCCGGCTCTTACTGCATTGATTATGCGTGTCGCTAATAGTGCCCGGTTTTTATCCGTGTTTCCGCCAAAGAATTTGGTCGCCGCACTTAAGCGTATCGGCCTGTATACAACCTCTCAATTGGTCACTACCTTCGCGATTCGTTCGACCTTTAACGTACCCTCCGGCCCATTCAAAGAAGTACTGCTCGAAAGCTATCGAAAATCAACCAACGTCGCAGTGCTGAGCTATTGCCTTGCCGACAAGGTTTCGAAGCTTGACCCTGGCAAAGCGATGCTGGCAGGTCTAATGCAGGATATAGCCGTTCCTCCAATTCTATCGTGCCTCTTGGAGCGGCCCGGTATATTCAGCGATCCGGAGAGCCGCAATAGGGCGGTGGATCATCTTGCACCACTGGTCGGTGTACTAATTCTAAAGAAATGGGGTTTTAACAAGGAAATGTTGGAAGTGGTTCGTAGCCGCAAAGACTGGATGCGTGATCCACTGAAAAAAGCTGATCTTAGCGATATAATTCTGATTGCACGCATTCACTCGATGCTAGGAACTCCCGAATTCCGGGACTGTCCCGCCATCACCGATATTCCAGCGTTCCACAAACTACCATTCGGAAAGCTAACACCCAATCAAAGTCTGTTAATACTGGAAGAGGCCAAGGAAGAAATAGTAGAACTTAACCAGCTGCTTTCTTAAAGCCGAATATAGGATTCGCTCCCGGTACAACCGGCACGTCCGAGTCAGTAATCTTTATACTCCGCCAGTCCTTTGTCCACTAATTCATCATTCACGCAAATGCCATCTATCCAAACATCCGCAAGCCATCGACCGTATTTACCTTTTTTATCCTTATAAGTAACCAGCACAATATCCCTATTTAGAATCCGCTCTCGCAACCAATCCCGTGAAACGTATCCGCGTTCCTTCTCTGGCCCGCGCACCTCTGGAGTATTGATTCGATACAACCTGAATTTTTCTTTTTTTAGTTGCACGTGGAAACCAAGGTCGATATCAACAGTAATGGTATCACCATCATAAACACTGGTGACGAATCCGCGATAGTGATACAAATTATCCATAATTGAATCCTCTAAAAAATTATTGTCCGTAAATACCCGCTAACTAGGTTTCTACTTTTCAAATTTATTCACACGATCTATAGGCGGTTAATCAAGCAAACCCCAAAAACTTGCCGTTCCTTTCCAATCATAAAATTATTCGCTTGGACGAAAATAGTATTGGATTTTGATAGATATACCTTTTCTTTCGATAATCCGAAATCGATTCTTTCACATTGAAGCACTATCAGCATATCGTTTGTTAAGGCATCACAGCTTCAATTAAACTGGGGCCTGATTCTTTTAGAGCATCTGCATACATTTGATTAAATTGCTCAGAATTTTCTGCGCGGCTCGCCTTGACGCCCATACCTTCAGCAATCTGTACGAAATCAAGATCAGGGTTTCCGAGATCCATCATCTCGAGTGTTTTTTCGGAAACCGCTTCCGCGCCCACTCTTGATAATTCAATTTGAAGAATTTGGTATTTACGATTTGCAAGAATAATGACGCAGATATCAAGTTGCTCCCGTGCCATCGTCCATAATGACTGAATGGTATACATTGCACCGCCATCGCCATGAAGACAGATTACTTTTCTGTCCGGGCATGCGACAGCCGCCCCGATCGCCGCTGGCAATCCGTACCCAATTGATCCACCAGTTAATCCCAGCCAATCATGGCGTTCGGCAGTTTCAGAAAGAGGCCCGCAAAGTGCGCCGGCGGTTGCCCCTTCATCAACCACAATTGCATTGTTCGGCAGGTAGTGTGCGAAGCTATTGGCAAGGCTCACCATATCCAGATCACCAGTTCCCGGCTCCGGTAAGCATTTAATGATTTTTCGGGGTTCAAATGAATCTGCAGCCAACTCTGTGACCAGTCGTTGCAACGCGTCTTCAGTGTTGTCATGCACCTGCGCCAACGTGTGTAACGTGCTACCTTCGGGATATAACGCGCTCGCTTTTTCAGGATAAGCAAAGAAAGCCACCGGGGCTTTAGTACCCACCATCACCCACTGCTTTATCCCATCAATCTGTGCTTCGGCCTGTTCTGAAAAATATCCGAGGCGCTCGATTTTGCATCGTCCTTCGCCACGGGCTTGACGCGGGATAAAAGTGTCCGATAATAGTTTGACGCCGGTTGCCTGAACAATTTGATCCGCCAATTCCAGCGCCCGTTCGCTGAGGGCGCTGTTTCCCAATAGCATGATGCTGGGTTTACCGTTTTTCAGTAACTGCGCGGCTGCGGTAACAGCTTGATCCTTTACCAACGTCGCAGCTGGTAAAGGTTGCTTTTTTACCGGCCTGGTCGAGGTATCCCATGCCGAATCCGCCGGAACAACAAGCGTCGATACCTGCCCTGGGCTTATGTTTGCAGCGTAAACCGCACCCGCCGCTGCACTAGGCAGTTCCGCCGCGGATCCAGCAACCTCGAGCCAATTAGACACTGGCTTAGCGAGGCTGATGATGTCGGATGTCAGCGGTGCATCAAATTTTTTATGGTAGGTAGCGTGATCCCCGACCAGATTTATCACCGGAGAATAGGCTTTTTTAGCATTATGCAGATTTGCAGAGGCGTTAGAGAGACCCGGCCCAAGGTGCAGCAGCGTGCAGGCTGGCTTGCCTGTCATTCGCCCGTAACCATCCGCAGCACCGCTGCATACTCCCTCAAACAGGCAAAGCACCGAACGAATCTGGTCACTTTTGCCCATCGCTGCAACCATATGCATTTCCGAGGTGCCAGGGTTTGCAAAGCAAACCTCTACGCCATTATTAATCAGCGTCTGCAACATACTCTCTGCGCCATTCATTTTTAGTTACTCCTGCAATTAAGATTGGGTTATTTGATTTTGCCTAACTCTATCTCAAGCGCAACAACAAAAAGTAGGGGCTGCTCTCCGTAACATATAACATACGTTACTATTAAAAACAGAGTATTGTGCCTCTTAGCGGTATTGCCACGGTGGGATATTCAATTTTATCGAGATGTTTTACAATCTGATTAGGCGGTATGGCCAAATTGGAGATGTTTCTACCGTGCAGTTTGATAGAGACTAGTTTTCCAGGCTGAAACCTGTCTAGCAAAGCCTGGAGAGTCCATTTAATTATAAAAATAGGCTTTATAAGCTTTAAAAGGGACTTTCATGCATATACTAATCGTTGATGATGTCACCGAAAACATTCAGGTGGCGATGAGTATTCTTAAGGAAGATAGCTATACATTCTCGTTCGCAACCCAGGGAACCGAGGCGCTTGAGCTCATTCAGCGGCATGCTGCTGAGCTGGATCTAATTCTGCTTGATATTATGATGCCAGGCGTAGATGGATTTGCTGTTTGTAAGGCCATCAAAAAAGATCCTCTATCGGCAACTATCCCGGTTATTTTTCTCACCGCGAAAACCGATATTGATGCTATCAGCAAAGGCTTTTCTCTTGGTGCAGTCGATTACATTACCAAACCCTTTCACCCCGAAGAGCTCCTCGCGCGGGTAAAAACCCATACGTCTCTGTATAAAGCACAGAATTTACTGCAACAACATAATATTGCACTCAATGACAAACTCCAGTTCGAACACAAACGTCTATTAACGGAACTCGAAGACAGCCAAAAAGAGATGATTTGGGTTCTGACCGAGTTAATGGAGTCCACTTCCGATGAAACCGGTCAGCATTGCCGTCGAATTTCCGAGCTCTCCGCACTCCTTGCACACTACCACCCGACTCTCAATATCAATGACGTAGAAACGTTGCGTTACGCAGCGCCTATGCATGACATTGGAAAAATGACGATACCGCACGAAATACTGCACAAACCTGGACGCTATACCGAAGATGAATTTATTCAAATGCAAGCTCACCCCACTAACGCCTATAACTTGCTAAAGCACTCAGAACGAAATTTGATGAGGGCCGCCGCGACCATTGCCCACGAACATCATGAAAAATGGAATGGCAAAGGTTACCCGAGAGGGCTAAAAGGCAACGAGATACACATCTATGGGCGAATCGTAGCCCTCGCCGACGTATTTGATGCCTTAACCCATGCACGACAGTACAAAGAAGCCTGGGAAATAGACAAGGCGATAGAATATATAAAAGATCACGATGGAACCCAGTTCGATCCGGAGCTTGTCGCAATATTTCTAGAGCACCTTGATGAGTTTATTGCCATAGCAAAACTAACACAATGAGCCTTCTTAGCGACTGATCCTATAAAAATCCCATGCCAAAACGCCATATCGGAAAGGCTCGTAAACTTCACCTCCAATTACTAACGGGTGTGATAAGCCTGTTGTTATTAGCAGGCCTAAGTCAGGCTGCCATCAAGCCCACCTCGGATATTACTAGTTCAGTAAATTTAACCTTAGCGGAAAAAAACTGGATCAAAGCTCACCCCATTGTCACCGTTGGCGGCAGCCCAGACTGGACACCGTTCAATTTTCGAAATAAGCAAGGAAAATACAGTGGTATTGCCAATGACTATCTTCAATTAATCGCCGAAAAAACCGGATTGAAATTTGAGATCAGTATCGCCCCTTGGAGCGTAAACCTACAAAAACTACTGGATAATAAAATCGACCTGCTCGGTGCTGTTTATTACACCGAAGAGCGCGACCGTGACTTCAACCTCTCGGCACCCTATTTCGAGGTTCTTGACTTTTTCTTTATACGCGATGACGTTAACGCAAAAACATTAAACGATCTAAATGGTATGCGCGTTGCGATCCCTAAAAGCTACGCCCATATACAATTTTTGCAAAAACATTTCCCAGAATTACACGTTGTACAAGTAGACACCTTTAGCGAGGCCGTCGACGCGGTTCTGGAAAAACGTGCCGAGTTACTTTATGACACCTACGGCTCACTCATATACACCATAGAAAAGAAGGGAATCAACACAATTGTACCCTTTAAATCTACCAGCTATCTAGGCAAAAAACATATTCACATCGCCACCCGTAAACAACTACCAGAGTTGGCATCTATTATTCAAAAAGGGCTTAACTCTATCTCTGAAAATGAACAACGTGCTATCTACAAGAAATGGCTAGGAAATGGAGTAGCTAGAGGCATCCACTCACTCAAATTAACACCCGAAGAAAAGCAGTGGATAAGCCAACATGCTATTGTTCACTATGGTGCAGAGAGGGACTGGCCACCCTACGACTTCTTAAATGATCGGGGCCAACATGATGGTATCAGCCACGATTACCTCACTGAGATCGCCAAATTAACCGGACTAACATTTACTCCCAGTTTCGAAAACTGGCCAACACTCCTCGAAAAACTAAAGGCCAATAAACTCGATTTGCTACCGACGATTTATTATTCAAAAGAACGCAATGACATTTTTAATTTGACGCAACCTTATCAGGAGATGATAGATTATCTATTTGTAAGGGATGATCTGACCGCCAAAACAATCGAAGATTTAAATGGCAAAACCATAGCCATTCCGAAAGGATTTTTATATATCGATACGGTAAAAAATAGTTATCCGGATATAGATATTATTCAAGTTAACAATGTAATGGAGGCAATAAAAAGCGTAATTGAAGGTAAGGCTGATATTCTGGTGGATGCCCACCCTGTTATCAGCTATCTGTTAAAGAAACATAGTATTACAACCATACGTCCTTTTAAGCCACTGCTGCCAGCAGAATCAAGAAAACTACATATGGCTACTTCTCAGGATAATACTATATTAGCTACGATCCTCGACAAAGCATTTACTGCAATACCAGAAATTAAAAAACAGGAGCTCCATGGGAAATGGTTTGGGGTTAGTGCTAATAGAGGATCTGAGCGTTTAAATTTAAGTAAAAGAGAGCAGGCATGGCTACAAGATCACCCCATTATTCGATTTGCTGGCGACCCAGACTGGCTACCGTACGAAGCATTTGACCAACAGGGTAACTATATTGGCATAGCCGCTGAGCACCTTAAAATTATCGAACAGAAACTAGGTATAAAGGTTGAGATAATTCAGACTAAAACCTGGCGCGAGTCCGTCCAAAAGGTAAATGCGAACCAAATTGACGTACTGTCTGTAGCTACCAGCTCACCGCTAGGATCCAGGCTTGAAATAACACAAAACTATATATCAAGCCCTCTGGTCATAATCATGAGAAACAATCAGGATTATGTAGACGAAATCAACCAGGTCGCCGATAAGAAGATTGCTTTAATAAAAAGCTACGGTTACACCGCACCCGTGTTGAAAAAGTACCCTACTATCAATTTTGAGAGTGTCGAGACGGTCAATGAAGGGCTTACCGCCGTATCCACTGGCAAAATAGATGTGTTCTTAGCGACACTTGCCCAGGCTAGTTATCATATCGCTGAACTAGGGATTAACAACATCAGAATTGTAGGAAAAACAGAATTTAATACAGAACTAGCTTTTGGTATGCAGAAAGAGTTTGCCCCGCTTACCGCCCTCTTTAACCGTGCTCTCGATAGTATTAGTCCTCGTGAAAAACAAGAAATTTTGAGCCATTGGGGGAAACCTGTTTTCAAGGAAAATAGAGATTACTGGTTATTCTCACAAATCGCCGCAGTCTTCACCATGGTTTTTCTATTTATCATTTTCTGGAATAGAAAATTAGCAAAAGAAGTTCGACTAAGAAAAAATGCCGAGCAACAAATTCAAACCCTAATTGATAACGCGCCACTTCAAATAATCGTCACCTCAATGGATGGTTCAATTCTAAATGCCAATCCACAAGCATCAACCGATCATAATATTCCACTAGAAAACATCAACCAATACAACATGAGCGACTTCTATACCAACAAAACTGAACGTGATGGAATTTTAAAAGAGATTGCTGAAACCGGAAAAGTAGAACAAAAAATTGTCCCCATTAAGGAGATTAATGGCGAAATAAAATCTCTGATGCTGTCAATTCAGCCCATCACCTATCACGATAAACCTGCATTGCTTGCTATCGCAGTCGATATGACCAAGCGATTTGAAATCGAGAAAGCACTCAATATAGCAAAAGAGCACGCAGAAACAGCAAGCCTTGCAAAATCTCAGTTCCTTGCCAATATGAGTCACGAAATCCGTACACCCATGAACGCCATTCTTGGCTTTACTAGCCTATTACACGAGAAAATTCATGAAGAAAAACTAAAATCTTATGTTAGGACCATTCAATCTGCAGGCAGTAATTTGTTAGTTTTAATAGACGACATTTTGGACTTATCTAAAATTGAAGCAGGAAAATTGGAGCTTAATAAACAGCCCTGTAACCCAACAGATCTATTTCATTCGCTGACAGATATTTTCAAACTAAAACTAGCCGAAAAGAATATTCAACTTGATATCAAAATTGATTCCAAGATACCAGAAACCCTATATTTGGACGCTCCTCGCGTACGGCAAGTCTTACTTAATTTACTTGGGAACGCTGTAAAATTCACTCATCAAGGGAATATTAATTTACAAGTACTGTCAGATAATATGGACCAAATCCAAAACACGGTGGATTTGATAATCAGTGTTCAAGACACCGGGATCGGTATATCCGAAGATCAACAGCAGTATATTTTTGAAGAATTTACACAGTCTCTTGGGCAGGATAATAATAGATACGGTGGTACAGGGCTTGGTCTGTCGATCAGTAAGCGGCTAATCGAAATGATGGGTGGATCCTTGTCCTTATCCAGCACACTCGGGCAGGGTTCGACATTCACAGTTGCATTAAAGGCTATTGATATAGCGCCTCCACCTTCATCTGAACTAGCGCGCAATGAAACCGATACAAGCAAGCACACAATTCGTTTTCTGCCAGCACATATTTTGGTGGTGGACGACGTACAAGATAACCGTGATCTGATTATTGCCAGTTGTATTGAAACGCCTTTGGAGCTTGTAGCCGCGCATAACGGCTTGGAAGCAGTAGCGTTAGCTAAGGACCAAGAATTTGATTTGATACTTATGGATATACGCATGCCAGTTATGGATGGTTACGAAGCGGCCCACGAAATTAAATCACTATCAGATGTACCTATAGTCGCCTTAACCGCATCGGTTATGGCGGATGAATTTGATCGACTAAAAAGCGAATATTTTGATGGTTACTTGAGAAAGCCAGTGACTAAGAGTGAATTATTTGATGAACTAACAAAATTTTTGCCATTTATATCCAGCGCTGATTTACAGGGGCAGCCGTCCGACATTAGGTTATCTGAGGATGAACGCGCTACTCTTCCCCTTGCACTGCAAAAGCTTAATTCCTTATTGGATCAGCATCAACGAGTTGTTAAAAGTAATAATATTTCGGAGATTCGACAGTTCGCACAGGAGCTAAAAATTACAGGCGAGCAGTACCCACTTGCAATAATTTCCCGATACGCTGAACAACTCATCGATGAAATTAGCAGTTTTGACATCCCCTCTATAAAACGATCCCTAAATAGCTACCCAAAAATAATAGAAGAACTTAAATCCCTAATATAGTTTTTCTACTATGTAAAATAACTCACGCTACCGGAAAAATATTTTCTTATCTAGAGGTATTATATTTGGATATGAACGTTAATAACTATAGATCAAGCACACTTCAAAATTTTGCAGTACTAAGATGATATGGACAATAAATACCACCGGCTGGACGTAGAATAGCAGACTTATTTTGGGTCATTGCTAGCTTACTAAAGTCTGAATTTTTAATTATATTAGCTATCTATCCGAACAAGGAGATCCGTTACTCCAACATCAATCCCTTGTTGATATAGTAATGTCGATACCTGTCCTCTATGATGCGTTTGATGATTAAAAAAATGTTGTAGCAGTGAACCGAAGTTTTTTTGAAAAGGTAAACCTTTTGAGTTGCTATAGCTAAGCATGTGCTCAAAATCTAATTCCTGAATCTCGTCGCAAAGTGCTCTAATTATTTGGTCTATGCTCTGACGAGCCTGGTGCAAATCCTCAAAATTTTTATAAAGTTGTTGATCAAGTGAGGTTGGCATTTCGTGATCCTGCATAGCATTCAAACAGATGAGCTTTGCAGGATGGTTAGCAAACCGTCTTAACCAAAGAATATCGCCAACCAAAATGTGATTAAGGGTACCGCTGATCGAGCCAAAAAATGCGCCACGATCCTGATCCAGCTCCTCTTGACTTAACTGTTCAGCAGCCTGATAAAATTGTGAATTAATCCACTGATTATATTTCGCCATTAATTCAAAATTATTTTTTAGTGACACCGAGGCCCCTCCCCTTAATTTTGGTTGTGGTCGTTATTTTAACCTTTACGTATTTATAGACGTTTTACCGTTCTCGATATTGCAGAACAAAACTATAAATAACGGGTAGCACCAGCAAATTTAACAACATGACCGTTAACATTCCACCTAGCATTGGAGCGGCGATACGGTGCGTCACGTCGGATCCGGTTCCGCCACTGAGCATAATAGGAATCAACCCGGCCATGGTTGAAATTGCCGTCATAGCGATCGGGCGTACCCGCTTTGAGGTAGCAGACAAAACAGCCTGTTTGACTTCATAGAGGCTCAACTTTCGATCGGTTTGGGAGCGGCGTTCAGCTATTTCGTTGTTGATAAAACTCAGCACCAGCACACCAATTTCTGCAGCCATTCCAGCCAACGCGATAAAGCCCACGGCTACTGCAACGGAGAGGTTGTAGTCATTGAGATAGATTAGCCAGATACCGCCTACCAAACCAAAGGGTATCGATATCATCACCACCAGCGGTTCGGTGATGTTTCGAAAATTAAAATAGAGCAGCAGGAATATCAACAACAGAGTCACGGGCACGACGACATTCAACCGTTCTGTCGCGCGCTCCATATATTCAAACTGGCCGGACCAGGTAATCGTGTAACCGGCGGGTACGTTGAGTTGCCGGTCGAGCAGTTGTTTTGCTTTGGCCACAAAACCACCAATATCGGAACCGGCAATGTCGACATAAACCCAGGCGTTGGGCCGAGCGTTTTCACTTTTGATTACCGGAGGGCCGCGTTTGTAGTGGAGATCGGCGACCATGGTCAGCGGAATTTGCGCCCCGGTTGGGGTGGCAATCAGTACCCGTTTAAGCGCTTCCATATCACCGCGCAATGCCCGCGGGTAACGCAGGTTAACCGGGTAACGCTCAAGACCTTCCACCGTTTCGGTGATGTTCATGCCGCCAACTGCACTTTGCAATAGATCCTGTACTGCACCGACGGTCAGGCCATAACGGGCAGCCCTATCGCGGTCGATATCAACATCAAGGTAGTAGCCGCCCACCGCCCGGTCACCAAAAGCAGAGGTGGTTTCGGGCAGTGTTTTGATGATCTGTTCAATCTCCTGCGCAACCGTTTGCAAGACATTTAGATCGGGCCCGGAAACCTTGATGCCGACGGGTGTTTTGATCCCGGTTGATAACATATCGATGCGGGTTTTGATCGGCATGGTCCAGGCGTTTGCAAGGCCGGGAAATTGTATGGCCTGATCCATCTCGGCCATCAATTCCCTGGTGGTTTTAGTGGGGTCGGGCCATTGCTCTTTGGGCTTTAACCGAACGGTGGTTTCGAGCATTGCCAAAGGTGCGGCATCGGTCGCGGTTTCGGCACGGCCAGCCTTACCAAATACCAGCGCTACTTCAGGGAAGCTGTATAGAATTTTATCGGTCTGTTGAAGCAACTCTCTGGCTTTGGTGATAGAAATACCGGGGAAGGTGGTAGGCATATATAGAATGTCACCCTCATCCAACTGTGGCATAAACTCACTACCAAGTTTTGAATAGGGGTAATAGGTTACTGCCATCAAGCCTAGCGCCAATACCAGGGTATAGCCACGCCATTTCATCGCAGCACCCAGCATTGGGCGGTGCAGAGCATGCAGCAAGCGATTTAAGGGGTTTTTATGCTCGGCGATAATTTTTCCGCGCAGAAAATAGCCCATCATCACCGGCACCAGAGTGACCGCCAAAATGGCCGAGGCGGCCATGGCATAAGTAGCGGTAAAGGCCAGCGGACTGAACATCCGTCCCTCCTGGGCCTGCATGGTAAAAATCGGTAGAAACGATACCGTAATCACCATCAGTGAAAAAAACAGCGCCGGACCCACTTCACGACAGGATTCAGCGATGGTGCTCCAATGCTCTTCCCGGGTTAGATCACGCCCCTTCTGTTCGCGAACCCTGGCCAGCCAACTGTGGGCGTTTTCGACCATCACGATGGCACCATCCACCATTGCACCGATGGTGATCGCTATACCACCAAGGGACATAATATTTGCATTCAGCCCCTGAAAGCGCATCACGATAAAAGCCATTAATACGCCCAACGGCAAGGTGATGATGGCAACAAATGCGGAGCGTGCATGCAGCAAAAACAGAATCACCACCAGGCTGACGATAACCAGCTCCTGCAGCAGGGAGGTATTGAGACTTTTAACGGCTCGCTCGATCAGATCACCCCGGTCATAAACCGGGACAATCTCTACACCCTCTGGCAAACCGCTTTTAAGCTCGTCGAGTTTGGTGCGTACGGCCTCAATAGTAGCCAGGGCATTTTCACCAAAACGCATGATCACTACGCCACCGGCGACCTCCCCTTCACCATTTAGATCCACCAGCCCACGGCGTAATTCGGGGCCAATATGCACATGTGCGATATCTTTCAGGCGTATCGGGATACCATCGGCGTCAACGCTGACCGGTATGCTGTTGAGGTCATCAATCGATTTAATGTAACCCAGACCGCGCACCATAAATTCAGTTTCGGCCATCTCAATCAGCCGGCCACCCACATCTCTGTTGGAGTTCTTGATCGCCTTTTTGATTTTATTCAGCGGTATGTTGTACCGAAGCAAGGCGTTGGGATCGACCTCGACCTGATACTGCTTCACATAACCACCCACCGAAGCGACCTCGGCAACGCCCTTCACGGTTTGCAGCGGATAACGCAGATACCAGTCCTGTATCGAGCGTAGTTGCGCCAGATCGTGTTGTCCGGTTTTATCCACCAATGCATATTCGTAGATCCAGCCAACGCCGGTGGCATCGGGCCCTAGTGTTGGTGTCACTCCTGCGGGCAATCGACCACTGACATAATTTAGGGACTCCAGTACCCGGGACCTGGCCCAATACATATCGGTACCATCTTCAAAAATCACGTACACAAAGGAGATACCAAAGAAGGAGTAACCCCGTACAACTTTGGTTTTAGGAACCGCCAACATCGATGTAGTTAAGGGATAGGTCACCTGATCCTCTACCACCTGGGGCGATTGACCGGGATACTTGGTGAACACAATAACCTGCACATCAGAAAGATCTGGAATCGCGTCCAGTGGTGCATTTTTGTAGGCGAAAAACCCCACCAACGCGATGATCAACGCAGCCATCAACACCATAAAACGGTCCCGCAAAGAAACACGGATAATGGCATCAATCATGGTGCTGCCCCCCCTGCTCTGCGTCCGCAGATGGGTTTTCCTGCTGCTTTAACAACTCCATCATTTTAGACGCGGATTCACGCAATTTGGATTCAGAATCCACCAGAAATTGTGCCGACACCACTACTTCATCGCCAGCCTGAACGCCCTCCAGCACCGCAACTCTGCCGCCGGATTCAAGCCCCAGCTTTACTATTCTGGGTTCGAACTTTCCCGGACTTCGCACAATAAATACCTGGGTGTGGCTGCCGGAACGGATGACTGCTTCCGCTGGAATCACCACGCTGTTGTTCAACCTGCCGGATTGGATACTGACCTCTGCAAACATATCTGGTCGTAATAACCGTTCACGGTTATCAAACACCAAACGTACTTTGGTGGTACGGGTTTTTGACTCAGCATAGGGGTAGATATAAGCAAGAGAACCCTTGAAAGTTTTGCCCGGTACCGAGGCCAATGTCATCTCAACCTCATCACCGAGTTTTACCCAAGGTAGTTCATATTCATACACATCGGCGTAAACCCATACCTGATCCAGGTTTACCATCATGTAGAGTTCGGTTTTGGGTGTTACAAACTGCCCCTGACGTGAGCCGATACGGATCACCGTGCCCGCCATTGGTGAATGTATATGCAGCTGTTTTTTTATTTTTCGCGTTTTTTCCAGCTCCTCGATTTGATGCTCCGGCACATCTAACAGTGATAACCGCTCGCGGGAACTGTTGACTAAATCCTGTGCACCCTGCCTGATTTCATCAAAGGGGCTTCCCTTAAGAACCTCGAGATTATTCAGCGCCAGCAGATATTCCTGCTGCGTAGACACCAGTTTAGGAGAATAGATACTGAGCAACATATCGTCTTGTGCGACATCTTGGCCGGTTTTATTGATCCACATCTCCTCAATCCAGCCCTCAATTTTAGGGTGCAAACGCGCCATACGCTCCTCATCAAAACCAACCCGTCCCAGGGCACGAATCGTTCTACTTATCGATGTTTTTTCAGCGATTGCGGTACGCACACCCATATTTTGCACCACCACCGGATCAATTTTTACGGTACCCGCCACTTCGCTTTTTTGATCATCCGCGTACACCGGCAGGTAATCCATACCCATATAATCCTGCGCCGGCACCGGCGAGGTAATTTCCGGATTCATCGGGTTGCGATAGAACAATGGCTGCGGCTGTGCTTGCTCTAGCTTAGCCGTTTCAGGTTCGCCAGGTTTCTTAGTGCTAGAGAGCCAATAACCTGTGCCAATACCAATGACCAACATCAATACTGCAATCAAGAAAGTAATTTTATTCATAGATAGTTTCCTCACCGACCGCAGCTTCAAGTTGCGCTAATGCCAACCTGGAATCGCTCAACGCTTTCCAGTATCGAAGTTCATAGTCAAATAGCGTGATCTGGCTGCGCACCAGATTCAGAAAATCAACTTCACTGACCTGATAACCCGCCAACATCGATGCCACCGTTTGTCGAGCCTGGGGTAAAATGCCACTACCAAATAACAGGAACTGCTGCCGTGCGCGTTGGTAATCAGTAATCGCCGAAGCGATCGATGCCATTGTCGATGCGGTTTCATCGCGTGAAATATGGCGCTTTTCGGCCAGCTCCAGACTTTTTTGAGAAACCGCCTTCGACTGTTTTACACCTGCATACAACGGTATCTTTACGCCAACCATTACCGAAATAAAATCCGATCGACCATCGCTGCGATCTCCATAATTCATCGCTACTTTAAAATCGGGATATCGATCACGCTGCGCTAAATCGAGACGGGATTGCGCTGCACTCACTTTGGTTTCCATCTGTTTTAAACGTGGCCGGACTGATGCAGCCTTAAGATAGAGTTCATTCTCACTGACAAGGTCCGGCATCCGTTTCGATATTTGATCTGACAGAAGCAGTTCGTCACCAGCGGGGCGATCCATAAGCAGATTAAGTTGAATAGCCTGATTACGTCGCAGCGCCTTAAGCTGTATTTTTCTATCGATCAACTTCGACAACTCAAGCTGCGACAACAGTAAATCTTGCTGAAGACCTTTACCGGTTTCGTACTTGATTTTTGCGACACTAATAAATTGTCGTAATAGCATCTGGCTATGTTCGACTGTTTCCAAAGCACGATCCAGGTAATAAAGCTGCCACCATTTTGTTTTTACATTTTTTTTCAACTGTAGCCTGCCCTCTTCCATAGTATGAGCTGCGACTTGAGCATCATATTCGGCGGCCTGTTGCTTCAAGCCCAGCTTGCCTGGAAAAGGAAACATTTGGCTAATACCAATCTGAACCTGTGTCATAGGCTCCTGACCTCTACTGAACGTGTCGGCTGGAAAATTCATCCCGTTAAAGTGGATCATCGGGTCCGGCAAGCTGCCGGCCTGCGATGGAGAAAATGCCAGCGCTTCGAATCTTGCCCGCATGGCAGCAAGATTCGGATTGTCCTCAGTCGCTAATTTAACCGCCTGGGTGATGGTCAAACCAGTGCTGGTAGCACCCCCGTATGAATAGGGCACGCTGGTCACTATACACATACAAAGAAACAGCAGCTTGTCGACAAGCCTGTGATTAAAAAACAGTAGCTTCAGCCGTTGTACAACAAATTTCATGATCGATCCCGGAGATAATTCTGTTTCGGATACAGCGCGAGAAACGCCTATCCACGCTGTTCAAAAACCCTTGTTTAGGCGCAAGGTTAAGGGCATATTTTGAAACGGTACGCTCGGTTCAGTCGCCCTCAAGGGCCAACTTCCGGACGTAGCTATCCTGTATCAGTGGATAATGGGGGGACGAAAAAGAGAGACTGTTTGTGAGTCAGTCAGCAGGGCAAGGTAGGCCGTTTCCATAGCTGGAAACAGAGAGGAACTAAGAGGGTAATCAGCCGGGATCAAAGCGCTAAAGCAACTGCCCATATCGCAATCGGTCATACAGCAATTTGGCTTGTTTTGGGAGTATTCGGTTTGTTGATAATTATTGTTGCTGGGGTGATGTTGAAAACTTTTATCTGAAGCTTGCGCTGATTCTACCGAATGACAGGGCACTGTAACCGAAGCAAAAACCTGAGTCGACAAACCCTGCGCTACTAAACAGAGCAGCAAAAACTGGAGAATAGTTTTTCTAACGGCAGTGGTCATAGAGTTAGAGCAAGAGCCTAAAATAGTGCCTGTCGGTTAGGGAGATCAGACGTTAGTAGATCCACAATAGTTCATTCTTGGTTATTTGTCTAAGAATGCATAGCCTGCTCGTTGATACGCGGCGCCCATCTCAGGGGTCATGATTCACAGTTTCGACCATCCAAACAAAAAGGGACAGGCCATAGTTATCTGCCATGGACCTATCCCTTTTCTTTACAATCTTTTTACAATTTTATTCTAGCGATTTAGTTCAACTAAAATGAGGCTCCAAGCCATACCCACAGCTTATCGGTATCGACCTTGCCGGCTGCAGCATCACCGGCCGAATAGGCTGCATACTTAACACCGCCAGTATAGTTTTTACCGAATTTGCGGCTGTACAGCAGGTTGATTTCACTACCAAGGTCGTCGATTGTGGCGGTCGATTCGTCCGCAGAAAAGTCGTGATAGATCGCAGCCCACTTGCCGCCACCTGCTTTACCAGCGACGGATAGATAGATATCCACCAGGCCCTGGGCGGGGGTGCCCAAAAACTGGTCGGACCAACCGTTAAATTTATGCCCGGTCGCTAATGGTGTCGAAAACCCATAGGCCCCGCTATCGGATCCGAGGGATTCGTATCCCAGTTTGGCGGTGATGCCGCTAATTACAGCGCCGGCCTCAAACATGATGTAAACCGCGTCTTTTTCGGTAGCGCCTACTTCTGAAGTTTGACTAGCAAGCTCAGCAGCATAAAGCACTTTTGCACTATCCAATTTGGTCGCACCTTTAATCGATACACCGTAGGTGTCCAACGCGTTGCTCACACCATCTTCATTTTCCAACAGATAGGCGTAGGCACCCAGTTTGCCAAACCCGGTTTTATAGCTTGCGTTAAATAGATGGTCAGCGGAATCCACATCAGCGGCCTCAGCAAAAATTCGGTTACGCTGATCGATAAACCCATAGGTGAATTTCAAGTCTTTGACTGGAGAGAATGCCACGGTTAAACCATCAAAGGTTTGCCGATCTTGCCGCCAGCCGACGTGACCAATAAACCGATGTCCGTCCATTGTAATGACCTGACGACCTATCTTCGCTTTCACCTTATCGACTTTATATTGTAAAAAGGCTTGATCCACTTCGGTAGTTTCTGGATCACCAATCACGGAATATTGACCACCCTTGTACCCAGTCGGACCAACGGTGTAATCACCTTCTCCCAGTACAATCCTAGAATCTTCGAACTCCAACATTGCAGAAAAACCCTTGTAGCTACCGGTGGTATAACCCAATCGAGAACGCAGCGTTAATGCACTAGCATCTTTGGCGGCGTTAGTTTGCTCGACCGTCTCGTAACGCAGGTTAAAATTACCGCTGACTTTTCCGCTTTCCAACGCGCCTGTAATACTATCGGCAGCGATAGCGCTCTGGCAGAGAAGGGCGGTTGTCGCCAAAGTTAATGGAATTTTTTTCATACTACTCTCCTAGTGATTAAATCGCGTTACGCTACGCGTTTTTTCGTTTGATTGGATTCAGTTTTTTTGTGGCTTTTTTTTGAACCCAGGTTTTCTACTTTACGCTGTTTCTCATACAGAAACTTAAGAACCTCAGAGCGCAGATGGGTGTACTCTGGATCCTCTGAAAGTTCAAGTCGGTCCCTTGGTCGCTCCAGGTTAATATCGAGAATTTCGCCTATTGTTGCTGCCGGGCCATTGGTCATCATCACAATTCGATCCGAAAGTAAAACCGCTTCGTCAACATCATGGGTGATCATGATCACGGTATTATTCAACTCAGCTTGAATTTCCATAAGCGAGTCCTGCATGTGGGCACGGGTCAGTGCATCCAGTGCGCCAAAGGGCTCATCCATCAATAAAATATCCGGTTCCATTGCCAAAGCACGCGCAATACCAACACGTTGCTTCATACCACCGGATATTTCATTTGGGCGCTTGTTCATTGCGTGATCCATATGCACTAACTGTAAATTGTGTTCAACCCATTCCTTAATTTCACTCTTGCTCTTTGATTTTCCAAACACTTGCTTAACAGCAAGCTCGACATTTTGATATGCACTTAACCATGGAAGCAACGAATGATTCTGGAAAACTACCGCACGCTCCGGACCAGGCTCTCTCACTTCTTTGCCATGCAAAGCGACACCACCCGTGGTGGCCTGATAAAGGCCCGCAACCACATTTAGAACGGTAGATTTCCCACATCCTGAATGACCAATAAGCGATACGAACTCGCCCTTTTTAACTTTTAGCTCAACATCCTTTAGCGCGGTAAAAGGCCCATCGGGAGTTGGGAAAACCATATCAATACGACTGATATCTAGAATAGTACTCATCTAATTTTCTCTACATATTTTGGTAAATATTTTTGAACCGTTTTTGGTTACTGCGGCCGTTTAGTGTGTCGCGCTGGCCTTATCCCAGGATACCCACCGCTGTAGCTGAAGCATGCTTCTATCCAGAAAAAAACCAATAATTCCAATAACTACAACTGCGGTCATGATTCGGGCCAAGGAATCCGAGCTACCGTTTTGAAATTCGTCCCAGACGAATTTTCCAAGACCAGGATTTTGAGCAAGCATTTCGGCAGCGATCAATACCATCCAGGCAACACCCAGTGATAAACGCATTCCTGTAAAAATCAACGGAACAGATGAGGGTAAAACGATTTTTTTAACATGCGTTAGCGGCTTCAAACACAATACGCGACTGACGTTAACAAGATCCTCTGGGATAGAGGCAACACCAACCGAGGTGTTGATTAACATCGGCCAAAGGCAGCAGAGTGTTACGGTAATCATAGAATTCAAAAAAGATTTCGCCACCATCGGATCGGGGCTTACATAGACGGCGCTGACCACCATAGTGACCAGTGGTAGCCACGCAAGTGGCGATACCGGTTTAAACACCTGAATAATAGGGTTCACCGCGGACCTCAATGCTTTATTGAGTCCTATCGCTATTCCAAGCGGTATAGCGATGATCGCTGCAACGAGAAATCCACTCATCACGGTGATTAAACTGGTAACGATTTGATCCAGAAATGTTTCTTTTCCCGTATAGGCGCGGATTTTTGGTGTATAAGTTGGGTCTTGCTCAACTCTAGCGGCATTCCGTTTGTCCTGACGCTTATAGAACTGTTCAGCTTTTTCACGTTCGGCATTGTGCTCATCATAGAGTGTTCCAAATTGGTGCCATACTGCACCAGGTCCCGGAAATTTTCCCAGCGAGGTATCAATACTTTGCGCAGCAACGGCCCAAAAAAACAGGAAGATGACAATTCCAATAAAGGGCGGTAATACAAATTTTAGAAACGGCGTTAGTTTGGCTCTTAGTTGTTCTCTCATCGCTGACACTACACCTCGCCCATTTTTTTCTGCTACTGCGGTAGTCATGAAATCTCCGGTTGTTTTGAATTATGGATTAGGCTGCCGGTTTAATACCGGCAGCCCACCAATCTAAATAGTATGTCGGGCTACAACCGATCACCCTTTTTTAGTCCAATTTTGAATTTGTTGATGTAGCTATTCGGTTTTTTCCCATCGTAGACGATGCCATCAATAAACTCCGTTTGCGGAGGTCGAAATCCATCTTCAGTTTTAAAGTTGGGGAAATCCTTCGCCTTGGCTAGCTTATCTTCAATAAGAGATTTCGCCGCTTTAGTATAAATATCAGGTCGATAAACTTTTGCAGCAAGTTCTTTGTACCAGTCATCACTCTTGTCTTCCGAGATTTGTCCCCAGCGACGCATCTGCGTTAAGTACCAGATCGCATCGGAGTAGTACGGATAGGTCGCGTTGTACCGAAAGAATACGTTAAAATCTGGAACCTTCCGTTTGTCGCCTTTTTCATATTCGAAGGTACCTGTCATGCTATTAGCGATCACGTCGTAATCCGCACCGACATAATTAGACTGGGATAATATTTTGACAGCAGCTGGACGATTGGCGTTGTTATTTTCATCCAACCACATAGCGGCTCGAATCAAAGCTCTGGTTAAGCGTACAGTTGTATTCGGATATTTTTTTGCAAACTCTGCGCTAATTCCAAAAACTTTTTCAGGATTGTCCTTCCATATTTCGTAGTCGGTGATGACTGGAACTCCGATATTTTTAAATACCGCTTGCTGGTTCCAGGGTTCGCCTACGCAGTAACCGAAGATGGTGCCGGCTTCCATAGTGGCGGGCATTTGAGGTGGCGGCGTAACCGAAAGCAAAGCATCTGCATCTATTTGCCCAGAAGTGTCTCCCTTATGGGGCGCATAAAAACCAGGATGAATGTCCCCAGCCGCGAGCCAATATCGAAGTTCATAGTTGTGGGTGGAAACGGGAAACACCATTCCCATTTTGAAGGGTTTACCTGCATCCTTATAACTTTCAACAACAGGCTTAAGTGCATCCGCTTTAATTGGATGAACCGGTTTTCCATCGGCCTGCTTAGGGATATTTGGTTTCATTTTTTTCCAAATATCATTGGATACGGTAATCGCATTACCATTCAGGTCCATCGAAAACGGCGTGATGATATGAGCCTTTGTACCAAAACCCATAGTCGCAGCTATCGGCTGACCCGCCAGCATATGCGCGCCATCGAGTCTTCCATCTATCACACCATCTAATAGAACTTTCCAGTTAGCCTGTGCTTCGATAGTGACGTACAACCCTTCATCTTCGAAATATCCATTTTCATAAGCAATGGCGATGGGTGCCATATCGGTTAGCTTAATAAAACCAAATTTTAATTCCTCTTTTTCCGGAAACCCGATGGTTTCCTTTGATTGAGCGGCCGTACTGAAACCGATACTAAAAGCTGCGACAACTGCTGCTAACTTAAATGGCTTTAACCACATTTCTGAAAACTCCTTGGTTTGTCTCAAAAAAAAACGCTCATTAACTTAAACGGAACTATCCGTTTAAGTTAATGAGCGTCGTTGCTCTATAAGGGTCCGCTAACATCGTGGTTACCATCCCTTAAATTGATTTACTTCAGCCGCCGTTGGCTGAAAATAAATTTTTGAACTTTTGTACAAAGGACTGAAAGCAGATCTTGTGCCAATTTTTAAAATCGCCAAAACTTCAGCTCAAGAGAGTTTATTTTGAGGTTTTTTATCTCAATACATCGCTTTTAAATTTATAGATTGGTGCGCTCGATGCTGAATCGCACCATTTGAGAACTATCTTTGCACTGCTAGAGAAGTTAACAGGGGATACCTAATTGCGGTTCTGCCAAAATTTTTCTACGTACCATTTAGATAACTGAACGCGGTTGGCGCCATCGCGATATCACCAGTTATTCCAGGCAATTGCCATGGCTCGTTTTCCAGTAGCGAAAGCCTGGCACCCATAGCGGGCAACGGATGCTCAGTAAGAGCCGCTCGATATAAATCACTGCGATAACAGGTAGAGATCATATCGTCGATGTTTTGAGCGGGATCGATCCAGTTCCAACGCTGCATCTGACCAAGAAACCATTGCGCGTGTTCCGCCCAGGGATAGTTGGCCATATAGCGGTTGAACACCAACATATCATTCACCGGCAGTGGCGCTTCATTGAGACGATAGACAAATTGCCCCAGCAGCGCGGGTAATACTAGTTCACGGGGCAGATGGATATGTTTGGCCAGCAAATCTGCTCCGGCAACGCGGTTATTGTCAGCCCATTGGCAGCCATCGTATAACGCACGCACCAGCGCTTTTAAGGTATTCGGATAGGTATCTGCCCAAATCTGGGTAACGCCCAGCACTTTGTCGGGCGCGCTATTCCAAAGATCAAGGCCTGCCACTAAACATTCGCCAACACCCTGTTCGATCGCGACCGTATTCCATGGTGCACCGGCAAAGAAGCCATCAATATGCTGGAGCTTTAGATGGTCGACCATCTGTGATGGCGGCAGAACCACCAACTGGATATCCAGATCTGGGTTGATTTCAGTACTCGCCAACCAGTCGCGCAATAATAGGTTATGGAGCGAAAATGGGAATACGATTGCGAATATCAAAGGTGCCTGTCGCCGATGCTTGCGGTCTGTAATCACCCCACGGAGTGCTTTCAGAGCGCTGGCAGCATCGCCAGCGACAGCGTGACCCGACGCGTCGGATAACTGCTCTGCCAGATGGGTTGAGATCGTAAATGCATTTCCGTTCATGCCCATAGAAAATGGCGTTAACATTGATTTACGCAACCCGCCAATACCCATATGGGTAGCCAGCAGCATCGGCGCGAGCATTTGCGCAGCATCAAGGTGACCTACCAGAACCTTATCGCGAATATTGGCCCAGGAAACTTCCTGCTGAAGCACCACGTTTAAACCCTGCTGTTCAAAAAAACCCTGTTGTTCTGCAGCTAACAAAGGCAGGCTGTCTGACAAGGGCATATAGCCAATGGTCAAACTATTTTTTTCTAGCGCGGTCTGCGATCTGTGTACCATGGCGGGTTAACTACTCAATCATTGATCAGGTTCATAACAGAAATGATGTTCTTCGCAACATCAACCATTCGCTGGCTTCTATCCATGGCCATTTTACGTATCGCGTGATACGCCTCCTCCTCACTAAGGTTTTTATGTTTCATCAGCAACTGTTTTGCCTCATCTAAAAGGTGCTTATCAGCGAGCTGATTGCGAGTTTGTTCCAGTTCACTGCGTAACGCCTGAAACTCACGGAAGCGGGCGATCGCCACATCCATGATCGATTTCACTCGCCCAGGGTTTAGTCCATCAACCACATAAGCACTGACGCCCGCCCTAACCGCTTTTTCAATGGTATCGGCGTCGTCCTCGTCGGAAAACATAATGACCGGTCGTGGACTGTGCTGGTTGAGCACAGTCATATGCTCCAGGGTATCTCGATCTGGACTTTCGATATCGATAATAATGGCATCCGGCTGGTGCTCTTCAACCTGCTTCATCAAACGTTGCGCACTACTCAGCCGTGCCACTACCACACAGCCTGCATCTGTAAGCGCCTGCTCAAGAATTGCAGCCCTGGCTGGCTGATCGTCGACCAGCATAATGCGGGTGGCTATTGCAGGATTTTCAGGGGTGTGCAACGCAGGGTCCTGTGACATAACACTAATAAAATCGTGTACCGGTGAATGGGAATCATAGCAGCAACTATATGGCACTGCCCTCATTCTAACTTAGCGGCTGAGTATCCCTTCAGGCAGCTCAGCTTTCCTCATTAAAAAAGTATGTAAACAACACAGGCCCTGTTTGGCCAAACAAGTTACAAAAAGGTTCTTGAGTGTGGTTATCAAGCTGAGCCAAGCCAGTAGATCATGACTCTAAATCAAGCAGCCATTTTTTTCGATGCAGGCCGCCGCCATATCCGACCAAACTACCGTCTGACCCAATCACTCGATGACAGGGAATAAGAATACCGATTCGGTTTTTACCATTGGCGGATGCCACTGCCCGTACCGCCTTAGGATTGTTGATGGCGACGGCCTGTTGTTTATAGGTACGGGTCTCACCGTAGGGAATTTTTTGTAGGTTATTCCAAACTATTTGCTGGAAATCGGTGCCCGGTGTATGTAACGGCACCGTGAAGTGCTGCCTTTTTCCACTATAGTATTCAGCCAATTCAGATTGCAGAAGATCCAGATATCGGTGTCGCCCGGGCAAAATGACGGCATTCAACCTTTTGCGCAAATCCTTAAATTCGGTTTCTAGCATTCGCCGATCGGTAAATTCCAACAGGCAGATACCCAGATCGGTTGCGCAGGCGAACATGGGGCCTATTGGGCTTGTAAATCGAACGATATTAATCACATGTTTACTGTTTTCCACCGTCGCCGAGCTGCCAAAAATTGAACGGTAACCTTCATTAAAACCACTCAACGAGTTATAACCACTATCCAGTGCTGCGTTGATGACGGTTTCACCTCGTTGATGAATACTGTTAAAGGCCGCATTAACCCGCAATAATCTCTGGTAGCTGTGAAATGTCATGTTGTGATGTTTTTTAAACCAGCGGCGAATGTGGCTGGGTTCGACTCCCCTGTTTCGCAGATCGTAATCTTTTATCCTAAGATAGGGGTTTTCGTGAAGCTCTTGTATAAGATCAGTGACGTACTGGGGCGTTTCATCCAGCTGTTCCATAGGTTTGCAGACTTTGCAGGGTCGCAGTCCATATTGCAAAGCCTGTTGAGTCGTATCAAAAAACACCACATTCTCAGCCTTGGGTTTTCGCGCGCGGCAGGAGGGGCGGCAAAAAATGCCGGTGCTTTTTACACCAGTAATAAAGATACCCTCATACCGGGTATCCTGATGACCAATGGCGTTATACTTTTCTTCAAAAGTGAGCGCATGGGGGAGCGTGTTTGCGCGTTTTGTAATCATAGAGAGATACTAAACCACTCGCGCCATGCCGCTACCGAAATATTGACAACTATATTTGAAGCAGTTGTTGTTATCTGATTACTCGCAAAACCGAGCCACTAAAACCAAGCTACTATGTATTACGGCGAAAAACTCAATAGCATTACCCATTTAATCGGCGCGGTTCTGGCACTGGTCGGCTACGGGGCGCTGCTCACCATCAGCATCCAGGAGCACGATCCGTGGCTGATCGTAAGCTTCAGCGTTTTCGGTTTTACCTTAATCCTGCTGTACACCATGTCCACCCTGTATCACAGCTTCCACCCACCTGAACTAAAAAAGATATTTCAGAAACTCGACCATGTTTCTATTTACCTGTTGATAGCGGGAACTTACACACCCTACATGTTGGTTACGCTAAGGGATCTCGGCGGCCTACTCACGCTGACATTGGTGTGGCTACTAGCCGCCGTTGGATTATTGCTGGATATCTTTATTCCCAAACGGATTGAATGGTTGCAGATACTGATCTACCTGATTATGGGCTGGGCCTGCACAATCAATTATTCTGATCTGCAGGCCGCTTTGCCTGGTGCGGGGGTGATTTGGTTAACGGTCGGTGGCATTACCTATACCGCAGGCATTGTCTTTTACGTGTTAGACGATCTGGAAAAATTTCGCCACGCACACGGCATCTGGCACCTGTTTGTGTTAACTGGCTCCGTCTGCCATTTTATTTCGATAATTACCTATGTCAGATAACCGTTATCTGAGTTAGGCGGTGGAGTAGCCTAGACCACAGGACTATTGCTCAGGGTGCAAACCAACACTAGGTCAAAATATAAAGGCCAAATTTAGCAAGCATCCAGACAATACCAAGAAGAATTAGCAGTAAGCTGGTATTCACGGTGTATTTCAGAATTTTGTAAAGAAACAGGTTGGTTTCTTTTAGTGTCTTTGATTTTTCAAATAGGGGCACAAGGGTTTGGAAGGTACGATTGGCAAGGCCTCGTTTATCCAGTTCGGTGTTTGGAACCGTAAAGGCGGTGATGATTTGCTTATAGGGCCAGTTGACTATTCTGCCCATCATCGACATGGGCCTTTCGACTTCGCACATTAAAATCAAACGTGATTGATCTGAGTTATTTTTTACGAAGTGCAGGTAGGTTTCATCGAAAAGAAGTGCTTCACCATCACGCCAGGAATAGGCTTGGCCATCCACATTGATAAAGCAGGCATCGTCATTAGGGGTTGCCAGACCAAGGTGATAACGCAGTGAGCTGGCAAATGGATCAAGGTGCCGTGTCAATTGCCCACCCGGAGGTAACATTGTAAACATCGCCCCATTGACGTTCGGTATTTTGCTAATTAACTCTACGGTTTTTGGGCAGGTTTGTTTGGCGGATTCATGTGTGTAACCGTACCAACTCAGGTAAAACTTGCTCCATCCATATTTGTAAAACGTTCGAAACCCGACATCGTAATAGGATGAGGACTCGGGATCGGTAATAGCATCAAAGCTGCCTTGCTCCATCAGCCTCTTGCCTTCCTCTGCGATGATTTCCCAGTTGTCCCGCAATAGTTCTAATTCGGGAAACTCCGACATATCCATTATTGGGTGTCGTGCTTTAGGACGGGTAAATAGATACAACAAGCAATTGTAAGGGGTAAATATTGGCCAGCCTTTTTGCAGATATTCGACAAAACTATCGTAGCGAACATATCCACGCATGGCATATACATAGGCCATTGAGCTCAATGAAAACAATACAACGGCAATTAAAACAAAGGTGCTCATCATCAGATCTCAAACATTGGTTCCAAAGGTTCAGGTTCACGGTATGCCTCAAGCCAGAGTTTGGTTATATCCCTCCACGGAGCCACAAAATACTGGACATATTTCTAGCGGGATGTTGGCTCTAGTCATTAAGAACCAACATCCGATATAAGCTAGCCCGCTTCCCGCTCTACAGCGTATTGCGTGCCGATAAGGTGACGTGCTTCGAAATCAGCATACTGATCTTCGGAATATCCAAGCAGGTCTTTATAGACATATTCATTATGCTCACCCAATAACGGCGCTGGAAGATCCCAGCGCAGCTCCATATCTGAAAAACGGAACGCCTGCCCAGGATAGTCGTGGGTACCGCACGCTTTCTGGGTTAATGGCCGTAGCAGTTGACGGGATTTAACGTGTTGGTCGGCAACAATATCCGCTTCATTATTTAAGGGTGCTGAGGGGATACCGTGTTCCTGAAGTTGGTGGAAAACCGTTTCCTTCTCGCTGTTTCGCGTCCACTCAGCCAGATGGCGATCAATTTCATCATGATTAGTGATGCGTCCACCGACGGTTGCATAGGCAGGGTTTTTCGCCCATTCCGGGGACCCCAGTGCAACGATCATGGCTTGCCATTCCGTATCGTCCCGGACACTAATCGCTACCCACTGGTCATCACCTTTGCAACGGTACACCCCCTGCGGCGCACTCACCGGATCGCGATTGCCCATTGGCGGTTGCGAGCGCTGGTTCATGCTTTGATCCACCACCACTTCACCGATCTGGTGGAGCATGGTTTCAGCCTGGGGTACTTCAATCAGGCCACCTTCACCGGTCCTATGCCGGCGATGCAGGGCTCCCATAATCATAAATGAGCAGACCGTTGGACTCACATCATCCATATGAAAGGTAGGCGAACTCTGTGAGATGTCACCATCGGGGTAGGAGCGCAAATAGGTTAGCGCAGTTAGCGCCTCAAAATGAGCACCAAATCCGATGTAGTTTGCGTAGGGACCCGTGAGCCCTAGAGGCGGCATTCTGCATAGAATCAATTTTGGGTTGATAGCGCTGAGCGCTTCCCAGCTAAAACCAAGACGGTCACCGATTCGTTGAGCATTGTTCTCAATCAGTATGTCGCTTTTTTCAACCAGTTTAGCGAAGGCTTCGCGCCCCTCTGGGGTATCTAGCTCCATGGTGACACTTAATTTATTGCGATTCAGCGCATTAAAAGCCGCTGCACGGTTATAGGGCTGGGGCTGGGGCTCACCGTCCGGATAGGTCAAACGCCCGAGACCACCACTTTTTGCGGCCATTTCAGCGGTAAAATGAGGCTGGGCTCGGGTACTTGAAGGTACCCGGTGGCTGGATTCAACACGAATTACTTCTGCGCCTAAATCAGCCAGGTGCTGGGCGGAGGTGGGACCTGCCCAAACAACGGTAATATCAATGACGCGTATGCCTTTTAAAGGTAAATCACTCATAACCAATCTCCGATCAAATCACGCCGCTACCGGCCAGTTGGCGAAGTTCATCGCCGCTAAGTCCCAATTCATCGCTGTAGAATTGGCGGTTGTGTTCGCCTAGTCGTGGCGCGGGATATCGCAAGGAAAAACCATCCTCTGTCCTTGCAAGGGGTCCCGGGTAGGTTAGGGGTCCGGCAACCGGATGATCCTGTTCGACCCAGAAATTCCGTCCTCTGAAATGTTCATCCTCCAGTAGATCTTCTACTGAGTTGATTGGATAACAGGGCCACTGGTTCGCTAACGCTTCGGCGAACAACTCCTGTCTTGTATGGGCTTGCAACCACGGGTGCAACACCGCATCGATTTCAGCTTTAAGTTCGGCGCTATATAGGGCGCCCGGCACCGCAAGTTTCTCCATAAAATCAGGCCGGTTGAGTGTTTTGGCCATGCGGTCTGCCCACGCGGGCGTGGTCATCACCTGCATGTGGCCATCGCCGCAGGGAAAGATACCCATCGGCAAGGCGCTTGCAGAAAGCGGCTCCCTCATGGTGGTTTCGCCGTTGTAGTTATGGCCCAGTAGCATTTGAATGCGTCGATCAGAACTAAGTTGTTGGGTTTCGGAAGCAGCCACATCAACGTGTTGGGCCTGACCCTGATAACGAGCGGATAAAAACGCCGCTGCCACCGCTACGGTGGCCACGTTACCCACCTGATGCTCAACCATTGATGCGGCTTTTTTGATTGGATACATATCCGCATCACCGGTCATATGCATGGAACCGAGGGCGTAATAGGTCAGGTCGTTACCCTGATACTGAGCGTAGGGCCCATCCTGACCAAATGGCGTGATACTGGCCAAAACAATATCGGATTTGACTGCTTTCAAATCATGAAAGCCAGCTCCTATCGAGGCCAGGTAACCCGGTCGAAAGCTTTCAATCACGATATCAACATCTTTAACCAGACGTTTTAGCAGATCTACCCCACTAGGAGTTTCGAGGTTAAGGGTAATACCGCGCTTGTTACGATTCAGGTGCAGATAGGACGCACTGGCCTCGGGGTTTGGGATATCACCCGGGAACGGGCCCCTGCGGCGAGATGGATCACCGTTTAGCGCCTCTACTTTGATCACATCTGCGCCATAATCGGCAAAGATTCGCGCACAAAACGGACCGGGAATACCGGTGGAAAGGTCCAAAATACGGACGTCACTGTATAACTGTGTCACAGCGTAAACTCCTTTTTATTATATTTATTTCCTGGAGCTGGGTGGTATGGATGCCACTAGCAACGCTATTTTTATACCGTAATTAGCCAGCATGGTAAACCTTCAATGCAAAACAGCATGTAGTCAGCCGGCCATTGGGGTATCAGGTTTGGGGGTTCATGCTGTGCATTTTAAGCTGATTCTTCTATTGTCGACCCTCCCCCCCGGGTTGTGCGTTACTCTGCATTTAACAGGAAATCGATCGATGCCACTCTTAAGCCATTCGTGGCAAAACCCACGCACTCTGCTCATTTTGATGTCGATTGTGATGCCCTTTACCTTTTCAATTTGGCAGGTATTGCTAAATAACTTTGCGATCGAAAAAGCAGCCTTCACCGGCGCCGAAATTGGCATCTTGCAGAGCTTACGTGAAATCCCCGGTTTTCTAGCCTTTACCGCGGTTTTCGTGCTGCTTATTCTAAAAGAACAAACCTTTGCGCTGCTTTCACTACTTTTGTTAAGTCTTGGTGTGGCGGCAAGCGGATTTTTCCCTACCGAATATGGCCTGTATATCACCACGGTTTTGATGTCGATTGGCTTTCATTATTTCGAAACCATAAAGAATTCTCTCTCTTTACAGTGGCTGCCAAAGGAGGACGCTCCAGCTTTTTTAGGCCTCCTAATTTCCGTAGGTTCCTTCAGTGCATTGATTGCCTTCGGGGCAGTATGGCTACTCTTCAAATGGCTAATGCTGGACTACATTTGGCTTTATCTGTTTGGTGGCGGCGTGGGTTTGGTGTTGGTCATCGTGATGTGGTCACTGTTTCCGCATTTTGAAAGCAAAGTACCTCAGAACAAACATCTGGTTGTTCGAAAACGCTATTGGTTGTTTTATTTACTCACCTTTATGAGTGGCGCACGAAGGCAGATTTTTGTGGTGTTCGCAGTGTTTATGATGGTTGAAAAATTTGGCTACGGTGTAGCCGAAATCAGCCTGCTCTTCATAGTTAACCATTTATTAAGTTTATTTTTGGCACCCAAAATAGGCCGTTTAATTGGGCGTATTGGTGAGCGCCGCGCCCTTACTATTGAGTACACCGGCCTTATTTTGGTCTTTGCTGGTTATGCGCTAGTCGAAAATGCATATATTGGCGCGAGCCTGTATGTGATTGATCACATCTTCTTTGCGATGGCGATTGCCATCAAAACCTACTTTCAGAAAATTGCAGACCCGGCAGACATTGCATCATCATCCGGGGTAAGCTTTACCATTAATCACATTGCTGCGGTGGTGATTCCTGCACTGTTTGGGATGATTTGGCTGATAAACCCTTCTGCGGTTTTTTATATCGGATCCGCTATGGCGCTGGTTTCCCTGCTGTTGTGCAGAAATATTCCAGCCAACCCCGAACCCGGCAATGAAGTGCTGCTTGGCAAGCAGCTCCAGCTCAGTAGTTAAATCAGCAACGCAGGGTAAAACAACCGAGCCTCATGGCTGTCGAGGCTGAAAATAGATCGGAAAAAACTCGATCATAAATAGCACAAACGCGGAGATCCAGAATATCCCTGACAGGGAAATCAGCTCCAGGTAATAGCTGTCTAATGGTGCAACCGTGCGCAGTACCGCTGCGACTGCAATCAAACCAAACATCAGTGATATGATTTTGGTCGCTTCTAGCGGCCTGCCGGTATGGCCCAACGAAACCCTTACCGCCACAGATAAAACCATGGTGCCAATGGCTCCCACAGTAAGCCCGTGAATAGCGGCGCTCTGGGGCAATCCTCCGAAACAGATGGTGATACCTAAAAGTAGCAATGCGACCACAAGCCACCCATAAGCAACATGCAGTACAAACATCAGCGGTTCTGCAATCGTGGCCAAACCCTTCCAGCCCGACATGCGTAGGCCATGAAAGAGCCCCGTCAGAATAGCGATCCAGCCGGTAAATAGTTGCTCCGGGAAAAAACCCCAGGAAACCGCTAGCACTAGCGACAAAGCCAGCGCGAGTTCATCGGTCATTCGTGGGCTATACGGTTTACCCGTTTGTTCCAGGAGGTTTTGCTGACGTAACCAGTTGGTGGTGAATGCGGGAACGATACGCCCACCAATGATCGCTATCATCACGACAACCATGATTAAAGCAATACGGATAATGGTATTCGCAGAGATCGGCCCACCTAATGAAGCGAGGTGATACAGCGCGTTAAGGCAGAAAAGCACAGCTAATACGGCGATGATTTTATAGTTACGGCGGTTTTTTGCCCGAACAAGGGTATTGCCAACGACGGCTATCAATAAACCGAGATATAACAAGTCAATCACCCCAACCCAAACCGGGTTCAGTAATGCGCTATAGGCCATCACCAACCGGCCCATTAACCAGACCAGACTGATCAAAACCAATATCAATCCTTTTACCGGGGGGCGGCCCGCCCAGTTAGCCGAAGCAGTCAGCAGAAACCCACCAATCGCTGCGGCGACAAAACCGAATATCATCTCGTGACCATGCCATAACACCGGACTGCCAGAGATCAAAAGAACTTGCCAACCCAGCACGAAATAGGCGAGCCATAGGCCAATTCCAAAGATAGCCGCCAGAGCCATCAGGCAAAACAGAGGCCTAAAGCCGAGGCTGAAAAGGGTGGATAGATGGTTATTTATTTTCTGCATCGTTGATATCCGTTTATTTAGCTTGTCGAGCATCATTCATTTGAAGGAGCCAACAATAAAAACAAAAAAATCCGTATAATCCGCAGCCTGACAGGTTTAGTAATTGCGGGATTTACAGCTAAACTTAATGCCTAAATTCAATCATGTACAACCGATCGCCTTAAACCGATCACTTCAAAAGGGAACAGGAATAGCACATATGATTTCATTATCCGACGCGAAAATTGCGGTCATCGGGCTCGGCTACGTTGGCCTGCCACTGGCAGTCGAGTTTGGTCGTCAGTTTCCAACCACCGGTTTTGATATCAATCAGACCCGCATCGATGAACTTTCAAAAGGTTTTGATCGAACCCTTGAAACGGAAGCTGCCGACCTTGAATCCTCTCCAAAGCTTACCTTCAGTTCCAACGCTGCGGAACTAAAAAAGTGCAATATCTATATTGTAACCGTACCGACCCCCATTGATGCCTATCGCCAGCCGGATCTTACACCGCTGCGTAAAGCCAGTGAAATGATTGCGAGTGTGCTGAGCCAGGGTGATATCGTGATCTACGAATCTACGGTTTACCCCGGTGCAACCGAAGAAGTCTGCATCCCGATTATCGAACAGGTTACCGGTCTGACCTATAACCAGGATTTTTACGCCGGTTATAGCCCGGAAAGAATCAACCCTGGTGACAAAACCCACCGATTGCCCAATATTCTAAAAGTGACCTCTGGCTCAAACCCTGAAATTGCTACGATTGTTGATAACCTTTACAGCTCGATTATTGTTGCTGGCACTCACAAAGCCAGCTCTATCCGCGTGGCGGAAGCGGCCAAAGTGATCGAAAATACCCAACGAGATTTGAATATCGCGCTGATGAATGAGCTTTCACTTATATTCAGTCGTCTTGATATCGATACCGAAGAGGTACTTGAAGCCGCCGGCACCAAATGGAATTTTCTACCTTTTCGGCCGGGTCTGGTTGGCGGTCACTGCATCAGTGTTGACCCCTATTACTTAACCCACAAGGCCCAAGAGATCGGTTATCACCCGGAAATTATTCTGGCGGGCCGCCGTATCAATGATGATATGGGCAGCCAGGTGGTAGAGCAGGTTGTGAAATTGATGACCCGCAAAAAGATCCACGTGGTTGAATCCCGGGTGTTGATTCTGGGGCTGGCCTTCAAGGAAAATTGCCCCGACCTGCGTAATACCCGGGTGGTTGATTTGATCAACGAGTTTGAAAGTTATCATGCCCAAGTCGATGTTTATGACCCGTGGGTCGATGCGGCGGAAGCCAAGCATGAATATGGTATTGAGCTGGTCAGTAAGCCAGAGGCCGATAGCTACGACGCCATTATTATTGCGGTATCCCATGACGAGTTTAAGAAGCTCGGTTCCAAGGGTGTCCGCGCCCTGGGCAAGACCGATCACATTCTGTACGACGTGAAATACCTGCTTTCCAAAGATGAGGTCGATGGTCGCCTTTAGTTCGATCACATACCGTCAACCAAACCATTTATAACGTTTTAAGGTACACAACCCATGAAAGTACTGGTCACCGGCACCGCCGGATTTATCGGCTCTACCCTTAGCCACCGTCTACTTGACCGTGGCGATGAAGTAATCGGTATCGATAACCTCAACGACTACTACGACGTTAACCTAAAAATTGCGCGTCTCGATAGGCTCACCTGTCGACCTGGCTTTACCGATATCCGCTGTGATCTTGAGGACCGTGACGCGGTTGAAAAAGCCTTCGTCACCCACAAGCCTGACCGGGTGGTCAATCTGGCAGCACAGGCCGGTGTACGTTACTCACTGGAAAATCCTCGCGCTTATATTGATGCCAACCTGGTAGGTTTTATCAATATTCTTGAGGGTTGCCGTCATCACGAGGTGGAACAACTGGTTTATGCCTCAAGCAGTTCGGTATATGGCGCAAACACTGAGATGCCGTTTTCGATTCACCACAATGTTGACCATCCGTTAAGTCTTTACGCTGCCACTAAAAAAGCCAACGAGCTGATGGCACACACCTATAGCCACCTCTATCAATTACCCACCACTGGCCTGCGATTTTTCACCGTTTATGGCCCCTGGGGTCGGCCGGATATGGCGCTGTTTTTGTTTACCAAAAGTATTCTTGCGGGCGAACCGATCAATGTATTTAACCACGGCAACCACCGTCGTGATTTCACCTATATTGATGATATTGTCGAAGGGGTGATTCGCACACTGGACTCTGTCGCCACCCCCAACCCGGACTGGGATGGTGCTAACCCCGACAGCGGGACCAGCATGGCGCCCTACCGGCTTTACAATATCGGCAGCAATCAACCCATTGAGTTGATGCGCTATATCGAGATACTGGAAGAGTGTCTGGGTAAAAAGGCGATCAAAAATATGCTGCCGATGCAGCCAGGTGATGTACCCGCTACTTATGCGGATGTCGACGATTTGATCACGGATGTGGGGTATCAGCCCAATACGCCAATCGAAACAGGTATCGCCAATTTTGTGGAGTGGTATCGGGACTTTTATAAGGTTTGATCAGGCCAAACACTCTCAATACCTCCACATTGTGATGGTATTGAGAGCTCTAAAAGCATCTACTTCGAAGAAAGCCCATGCTTTTCGAGAAGCTCTCTGACATAACGTGATGGAATCGCGTAACTAATACCACTAGGCTTTTCCAGCACCGCCTCTTTGCTTTCCTTTACAAATACCTTATTGATGACACCCACCACTCTACCGGTTTCAGGGTGGTACATGGGGCTGCCGCTATTACCAGGATAAGCCGTCGCATCGAGTTGAAATACCCGATAGGGATCACGGAGCTGTTTGAGCATTTTTGCGCTAATTGAGCCTGCGGAGGTTTGGGGCACCGCGATAGGTGTAATACTTGAGATAATGCCCCGATGAGTTACCGGATATAAACCCAGAACCGCGCCAATCGGAAAGCCGGTAAACGCGTAGTTTTCACCTTCACGAACAATCTTCGAGCTCCTAATTTTTAGTGCTGGCAGCGCCGCGCCTTCCATTTTTAATAAGGCCAGATCATGAACCGTATCACGCTCCAGCAACTCGACCCTACGGATATCAGGCTGGTTTCCAACCCCGACAAAAGCTACCAAAAATTCATTGTGGTTCTGATCGAGCATATTGGGGATTACATGGGAGTTGGTAATCAGGTGTCTTCCATCCGACACCACAAATCCGGTACCCGCTAATTTAGCCGGCGGGCGATTATCAATTTTATAGGTCCCAATCCCTACGATAGACGGCTTCACTGCTTCAATCGTATCGGCGAGCTTAACCCCAGGGGCAGCATACCCGGAAACAGACAAAAGCATGGTAAAAAGCCCCAGCAGAGCAGTCCATTTTTTATAGCTCATGGGCTTGTAACCATAGTTCCAGCATCATAAATACCCATATAAACTCTCCGTAGTAAGCCGCGTGATCATGCTTGTGTAATTTCACCAGCTGATCAAGGTAATCCTCATACAGATAATTCCGTTTTCTCAAATCCGACAACGCGTCATAAGCCATCTCTTGAAGAGGGGCATAATCCCGCATCCAAACACCAAATGGCAAACCAAAACCATGCTTTGGCTTATTGATGATCTGTTGAGGCAGAAAATCAGAAAAGCTCTGTTTATAGAAGTTTCGCAATTTTTGCCCTGGTAACAATAAACCCGAAGGCAGAGTTCGAGCCATTTCTACCAGTTCCGGTGCCAGCATCGGGTAATGAACATCCACCCCCGCCAGATCACACATGGTGGTCACTTTACGCAGGTCGTTATCCGCAAGAGTCTGTTTCCAGTCGAGCCACAACATACGATGCAGGCTATCTGCCTGAGGTGGTTGTTGGTATACCTCACGCAATAAATCTAAAGGGCCATCAAGGTCAATCTGTTGAACCAAGTCAGCATGAATCACATCCGCAGGGCGATTGCGGCTGAAGAAATTGTAGGTTTCAAGCCGATCAGGCAATGGAATCCGGGCCTGTTTTATATAGCTTTGCAGCTTTGCAAAGGGTGGAATTTTATCGAGTAGTGGCGCTGACAGCATCGATGCTTCAGTCAATTTCCGTGCGGCCAGTGGCAGCTTCAGGTAAAACTCGAATAATTTTTGTTTTGCATAACGTTCGTTGCCAGCAAATAACTCATCACCACCGTCACCCGCCAGCATTGACTTGTGGCCATCAGCGGCAGCGGCCGTTGCACAAAATAGTGTCGGAAGGGCTGATGAATTCCCAAAAGGCTCTTCATAGCGAGCTGCAATTTTTGGCAGCAAATCAACTACGTCCGCCGGTGTCAGATAGATTTCGTGATGCCGCACACCATAGTGTTTTGCGGCTAGTCGCGCATAGGGCATCTCATCATAACCATCCGCATCAAAACCGACCGAGTAGGCGTCCACATCACCCTCGCGGCTTTTTGCAAGCAAACCAGTAATGGTTGAGCTATCAAGGCCGCCACTCAGAAACGTAGCCTTGCATTCAGTCGATTTTTGATCGACTGATGCCGCCAGGCGGTCTCGCAATCGCTGACTATCGTTTGGACTAGCTTTGCTGACTCTCATATCAGCCAGACCGGGAATCAATTGCTTACTTAGCTGATCCTTGCTTATCTCAATGATATGACTTGATTCAACCGCCTGTACGTTTTGGTATATCGAATGGGGTGTCGGCACCATATGGAAATAAAGGTAATGGAAAACACTCTGGGGATTAATTTGCGCACTAATTTTTCCATCTGCACTTCCTTCAGTGCTCCCTTCACCTAGCCCCTCAAAAGGGTACGCTAACGCTGTCGATGAGGTTGAAAAACGAATACCGCTTGAATCCTGACAAAAATAGAGTGGAAAGCGGGCGAACAAATCAACGGATAGAAACACCTTACCTTGGTCGCTGTCGATCAGGGCCAGGGACAGTGTTGATTCGTGATACGACTTCAGGCTTTCCGGCGACGATAAATACTGTGCGGCAACTAGCTTGGCTAAATTTTCGGTTTCTGAACCGGTAGCATAGACCGCCACCGACACCGATTTTTCTCGCCAGCAACTCAATCGAGGCCCACAGGTTCTAGCAGTATTTTGAACCGTACCCTGCCCCTCCATCAGAACAGTTTTATTGCCATCCGACCCTGTAATCTCTATATAGGATGAATCACCATCCCAGTTCAATCTGCCCGCTATACTTGCCATCAATACATCCCTAAGACTGACTCAGCCTACTTACTGCGTATAAAAATTACGATACACCCAACGACTGCAGTTATGCGCAGCGTAAAGGTAGTACCGACAACCTTACTATTTTAGCCAATACTGACTAAAATATACGATATATTAAAAGGATGCTTTCAAGGCGATAGTTTGGTGATCGCATTATCTCTGTAGCGCTATAAACCGATAGCTCTGACCGCAACCCTGCCATATCACTATCGAAGAAAACGTGACTCAGCTCACAAATCCGTTTGTTTTTTGTGCAATTCATTACCTATACTCTTTTTACAGCTTTCCTATTCCTGCCTAGCACGCTTTGCCAAAGATAATTACAGGATCTAATGCACAATACACTGCAACTACTCATACTGGACCAATCGGGAAACAAGCTTGAAAAGCTTGTTCGCTCGATCCGAGATACCGGGCAGGCGGTATATGTCCATATCATTCAAGATATTGAAGAACTCGAAGCAAAGTTTGAACAGCAACAATGGGATCTCTGCTGCGCTACAACACATCCTGAGAACAGAATTAGCCCTACTGCGCTACTTGCGCAAATAAAAGCCCATAAGCTAGATCTGCCCGTGGTTCTTTTGTATGACGCCACAGCAACCACTGATTCCACTAACAATGATCCCGTTAGCCAGGCATTTCGTGACGGCTTTGTCGATGCTGCACCAGTTGATTCCATCGAACGAATTCAGGGCATACTGAAACGTGAATTCAGCAACTTAAAATCCCGAAGAATCAGCCACGCTGCAGAATCCCAGCTTGATGAAGCTGAACAGCGCTGTCAGTTACTGCTTCAGAGCAGCGAAGACGGCATTGCTTATATTCATGAAGGAATGCACATCTACGCTAACCAAAATTACCTGTCTCTGTTTGGCTACCCTTCAATGGAGGAGCTCGAAGCAACGCCAATCATGGATTTAGTTGGTCGTAACAGCCGAGACCAGTTTAAAAAACAGCTTAAAAATTTCGGCGCTGGTGAACAGGACACCATAGAGTTTGAGCTTTCAGCCAAACGCGCGGATGGAAACGAATTCGAATCCCCAATATCCCTAAGTCCCGCGCAATATGACGGTGAATCTTGCCTTCAGATTGTCCTGCGCCCGACTCCCACAGAGCTTTCTACAGCAATACAGACGCCGGCTACACCTCAAGAAACAACCCCATCAAACAGTAACGTACTAAGCCGGAACGAGTTCCTGACCCTGCTTAATTCACAGATAGAAGGATCGGGCCAAACCAATCAAATTGCAGCGCTTACCTATCTTTGTATTGAAAACATGGATGAGCTGACCGATACCGTAGGCTTACTTGGCTACGACCAACTACTCGAGAAACTCTCGAAATATCTGGGCAGCCAGTTATCCATGGAGAAGCAGCCGTTCTGCTACTTCAAAGACAACGTATTCACCATCCTTTGCTACTCTGCAACCAGAGAGGAGCTTCAAAACTGGGCTGAAACACTCTACGGCCACCTACTAGAACACATTTTCGAAATCGGTAATAAAAGCCTACGGATCACTTGCTGCCTGGGTCTTACGAGGATCGATGAACCCAAGGAAACTATCGAGATGGTGATGCAACATGCAGAGCACGCAAGCTATAGCGCAAGTAGTATCGAAGGTGGAATCAGCAAGGTGTTCATTCACGAGTCTGATAAAACCGCTGACCGATCAACCGCACTTGCGCAAGTCGATGATTTTAGAGATGCCATGACCCATCAGGCGCTCTTCCTGATGTATGAGCCTGTAATTGGGCTGCGCGGTATCGGCGGCGAACTATACGAACTGCACACTGGGATGCTCAATAGTGATGGAAAAGAGGTTTTTGCCGAGCCGCTGGTTGCCTTAGCCGAAGAAGCTGGCTGGCGAGGCAAATTTGATCGATGGAATATTTTAAACGGTATCAAAGCCCTCTCTTCTCATATAGCCAACGGCCACGAAACCGCTCTTTTTATCCAAGTTTCACACCACTCCATATGCGATGAATCTCTCGTACCCTGGATCGGGGTGGCGTTAAAAGCCGCTGCAATTCCAAGCAATAGCATCATCTTTCAAATAACTGAGTCTGATGCAACAAACTATTTGAAACAGGTGAAAGTATTTATAGAAGGGGTCAACCAGCTAAACTGTCGGGCAGCAATAAACCAGTTCGGTAGTGGTCGTGATCCTCTGCGCACGCTACAGCACCTCGCCGCAGACTATATCGTCATGGATTCCATGTTTACCGATGACTTTGACAGTCATCAGGAAACATTTACTCAGTTGGTGGGAGCGTTACAGACTGAAGGGAAGCTAATCATGGTTCCAGGAATCGATTCACCGGCTTTTGTATCTAAACTGTGGCAGCTTGGTATTAATTATATTCAGGGCCCCTACCTTCAAACACCCCATTCGCAGATGGACTATGAATTTGACCTTGAAGCTGCCGGATAATCCAGCAGCTTTTGGGGTATTTCAACTCAATCGGTTATAGCTGTTTCCGATTGAACGTCCATCTAAAATAACGCTAGCTCGTACTTAACCCATCGCGCTTACAAACGTACCCATATCAAAGTAGTCTCGCCACTCTTTAATTTTCCCATCCTGCATTTCAAATACACCAACACAGGGTAAATCCACATTCCCCGCGGTAGTTTTAGTTCGATCCAGTCGCTCACAAAAAACAATATTTCCAGCTTCTGAAATATTAAGGATATCCCATTGGGCTTCTGTCCAACTAGCCAAAAAATTACTGATAAGTATTTCGACATTCTCTTTACCGCGTACCGGCTCAGTAGGCATATTATAATAACAGCCGTCCTCGGTGAAATACTCAATCAATTTCTTAACATCAAGGCTGCTCCATTCCTCGACAAATTCCCGGATGATTTCACTATTAGTCGCCATAATTACTCCGCCATCTTATTATTGTTTATGATTCCGAACGCGATGCTTAACTACTTACTCGATTCCGACCAACTCCTTTTTTCTGAAAGATAAGCTCATCTGCTAATTTCACAATCATATCCGAAGACTCATCAGCAAAACAACAATCAAAACAGAAGAAAAAATAATCTAGTGTCGCAATCAATTTAAAATAGATCGGCATCCCGATCCCTAAACCCGATCAGATAAAGCACACCGTCAAGACCCAGGGTTGAAATAGAATGATCGGCACTCTGTTTTACCAGAGGTTTGGCTCTGAAGGCGATACCTAATCCCGCAATACTAAGCATCGGCAAATCATTGGCACCGTCTCCAATGGCGATCACCTGATCAAGGGATATATTTTCCCTGGTTGCAATCTCTTGCAATAATTCAGCTTTGCGTTTTCCATCTACGATTTTTCCGGTAACTTTTCCGGTGACCTTGCCATCTCGCACTTCAAGATCGTTTGCAAAAACATAATCAATACCCAACTTGTCCTGCAAATGCTTACCAAAGTAGCTAAAACCACCCGATAAAATTGCAGTTTTATAACCAAGCTGTTTAAGGGTATACACCAAACGTTCCGCACCTTCGGTAAGCGACATACGCTTGGCGATTTTTTCCAGTACGCCTGCATCAAGGCCTTCGAGCAAAGCCAATCGTTGACTGAAACTTTCTGAAAAATCGAGCTTTCCCTGCATGGCCTGCTCGGTAATTTTGGCGACCTGATCACCAACACCGGCTTCTATAGCGAGCTCATCGATCACTTCCATATCGATCAGGGTAGAGTCCATATCAAAGGCAACTAGTCGGCGATTTCTCCTATAAATATTGTCCTCCTGAAACGCGATATCGACATCAAAACGTTGAGAAATTTCCATAAATTCTGAACGGATCTGGGTCGAACTATCAAGCTCACCACGTATTAAAAACTCAACGCAGGCTTTAGTTTTATCATGTTCTTTTTCAAGAGCTACGCGACCAGACAAACGATTTATATCTTCAATATTTAGATTATAGGCACTGATTATTTTACTGACCGCTTCCATCTGTGCCGCAGTAATCCGGCGCGATAGCAACGTCACAATAAAACGTTTTTTACCCTGCTCATCTACCCAGTGCTCGTAATTATCTCGGTCAATAGGGGTAAAACGACTTACCAAATTTAATTCATGAGCGCAGAATAAAATATCTTTTAATACAGACGCTGAGCCAGACTCCTTTGGCACTTCCACCAATATACCAAGCGACAGGGTATCGTGAATGACAGCCTGCCCAATATCCAAAATATTAACGTGATAATCCGCCAATATTTTCATCAAGGTAGAGGAAAGGCCGGGCTTATCCTGACCTGATATATTTATTAAAACAATTTCGTTCAAACTTTTATTCCTGCTACAAATTTACGTAATTAAAACAATCAATATCGATCAGTAGTATCGAAAATCTCTCTATTTGACTGCTTTACCTAACACGATTTCTACCCGATCTACTTTTTGGAAACCGCGAGGTAATTTACTACCGCGACGCCCTCGCTCGCCATTGTAATGTTCGACATCCGCAGGCTTGAGAGTAAGGTGTCGTTTACCGGAATACACTACAACCGAATCCCCTTGGGAAAACAGGCGCAGCGCGACTAAAAACTCCTCCCGGCTTGCTACTTTAGCAGCAGGAATACTTATAATTTTGTTCCCTTTACCCCGCCCTAATTCCGGCAAATAGTTAAGCGGAAATACTAGCATTCTGCCCTGATTGGTAATAGCGACCAGCTGTTGCGTTGCCGGATCATCCACTGCTATAGGTTGCATCATGCAAGAACCAGCAGGTAGTGTAAGCATTGCCTTGCCACTACGATTTTTACTAACTAATTGTTCAAATTTCACAATAAAGCCGTAGGCCGCGTCGGATGTTAGTAAATAATATTGTGAGGGTTCCGCCAGTAAAACGGTTTCTACACCAACTCCCGATGGCATTTTTAGTCGGCCGCTAAGTGGCTCCCCTAAACTACGGGCCGAGGGAAAACTGTGCGCGGGTAACGTATAAGCTCTACCTCCACTATCAAAAAACACGGCGGATTGGTTGCTCTTACCTTTGCAGGTCATCTTTAAACGATCACCGGAACGGTAGTTCAGTTTGGTTGCTTCAACATCATGACCTTTACCTGCTCGTACCCATCCATTTTCGGAAAGCACAATAGTTAACGGCTCCGCACCAACCAGATCAGTTTCCGCCAACGCTTTCGCCTCTGCCCGCTGCACGATCGGTGAACGACGTTCATCCCCGTATTTTTCAGCGTCTTCGAGCAGTTCGCTTTTGATCAACTTTTTTAATTTAGCTGGGGATTTGAGAAGTGCCTCGAGCTTTTTGCGCTCCGCTGCCAACTCCTGTTGCTCCGCCCTAATTCGCATCTCTTCGAGCTTGGCAAGGTGTCGTAACTTCAATTCGAGTATGGCTTCGGCCTGCAAATCACTAAGCGCAAAACGACTCATCAGTTCTGGCTTTGGCTTGTCATAATTCCTTATTATTTCGATCACTTCGTCGATATTAAGGAATGCGATCAGCAAGCCATCAAGTAGGTGCAGACGATCAAGTATCTTGTCGAGCCGATGCTGCAATCGACGTGTAACGGTCCCGGTTCTGAATTTCAACCATTCAAGTAGTAGCGGAACCAGACCCTTCACTTTAGGCAGGCCATCAATCCCGATCATATTCATATTGACCCGGTAACTGCGTTCCAGGTCTGTGGTTGCGAACAGGTGCGCCATTAGCTGTTCCACGTCGACTCGGTTAGAACGCGGCACGACTACTAGTCTTGTCGGATTTTCATGATCCGACTCATCCCTTAAATCGCTTACCAAAGGAAGTTTTTTGGCCTGCATCTGCTGGGCAATCTGCTCGAGAATCTTGGCACCAGAGACCTGATGGGGCAGCGCGGTGATTACAATGTCGCCCTCTTCAAGCTCATATAGGGCGCGCATTTTGAAACTGCCGCGGCCACTTTGGTACATTGAATACAGGTCAGCCGCTGGCGTGATGATCTCTGCATCGGTTGGAAAATCAGGCCCTGGTACAAATTCGGAAATAGCTTCGAGGTCAGCCTTCGGGTTATCCAACAGATGGATGGCTGCGCCAGCGACTTCACGTAGGTTATGGGGCGGGATATCCGTCGCCATTCCAACGGCAATGCCGGTAATCCCATTTAGCAAAATATTAGGCAGACGCGCTGGCAGCATCTGCGGCTCGATCAATGTGCCATCAAAATTTGCCTGCCAGTCAACGGTACCTTGGCCAAGCTCACCCAGCAATACTTCTGCATAGGGCGTTAATCGCGATTCGGTATAACGCATCGCGGCAAAAGATTTGGGGTCATCCGGCGACCCCCAGTTGCCCTGCCCATCCACAAAAGGGTAACGGTAGGAAAACGGCTGCGCCATCAATACCATCGCCTCGTAACAAGCACTATCACCGTGGGGATGAAACTTACCAATTACATCGCCAATGGTACGGGCAGATTTTTTATATTTGGCCGTTGCTTTTAGACCAAGCTCAGACATTGCATAAATGATTCGGCGTTGCACAGGCTTTAAACCGTCGCCAATATGGGGTAATGCGCGGTCAAGAATGACATACATCGAATATTTTAGATAAGCGCCTTCGGCATAATCCTTAAGTGCTAATTGTTCCTGGTCTGGCCTGAATTCAGTGAGGTCGCTCATAGTTACTCAATAGGTTTGCTAGCATTTCACCATGCGTTTGAAAGCGCTAATCCTACCATGAAAGCCCAACGCGCCTCACCCTGTTAACCAGCATGACATCTCGTTATTTCCAGCTATCCTTAACAGACGATTAAGCATTTAACTAACCTATCATGGCAGTACCGTGAGCGATAAATACAAAGAAAAATACACCCGCCTACTTGATGAGCTAGATGAGCAGGAAAAACAGCATAGTAAGCAGCTACAGCTGCTTCATTCGCAGATTGTGCGCATATGTAGCCAATTTTCCGGCAAGCACGCTGAGCTCGATGAGGCCATTTCGCTGCTGCCTAAATATATCGATCCAGATAACCTGCCTACCGAAAAACTGCGTCTCATCAGCGAGCTGCTGTTGTCCGCACCGGAAAGCAGTTCTAACGCGACTGATGAAGTGCGTACTAATCTAGCTTATCTACTTGAAAATTTGCCTCCACAGATCGATTCACACCTTGACCGTGCAGCACTTTTGAAAAACCTGGAGGAGGCCAGCGAACCCGAGCAATTTCTAGCTCTCATTGATCAGCTAGAGAACCAGTTAGCACTGACCCTGCTTGCTCAGGATAAGCAGGTCGTCGACCTGTCAAAATTCCTGGAAGAGATCGCAAGCCGCCTCGATGGCTTTAAAAATCATCTCGACGACGAAGACACAAGCCGGACAGCCCAGACTGAAAACCACACTCTTCTAACGGATAGGGTTAGTCAACATGTATTTGATATACGTGAATCTGTGGCTGATAGTAGCGACCTGGACAGCCTTAAACAGGCCGTGCAATCCCGCCTTGATGAAATTGATACCAGTGTCGAAAGCTTAATAAAAACCGAAACTGAACGAGCAGAAAAGGCCGAGAAAGCCAACGCCAAACTACGACAACGCACACAAAAATTAACTCAAGCAGCAAAGCAATTACAAACCTCCCTGAAGGAAACACGACAGCAAGCCATTGAAGATTCGCTTACCGGCATTCCAAACAGAAGAGCATATGAAGAGCGCCTTGAGCTCGAATACAAACGCTGGAAACGCACTTCACAGCCCTTTACCCTGGCGATTTTGGATATCGACAAATTCAAATATATCAATGATACATTTGGCCATCCCGTGGGTGACAAAGTATTAAAGTCCGTTGCAACATTCATCAACTCCAAGGTAAGAGAGTCTGACTTTTTTGGCCGCGTCGGTGGTGAAGAATTCGTAATATTATTAATCGGAAGTGACCTTGATCAGGCTGAAGATCGCCTGCAAAAGCTGCGGAAGGGAATCGATCAATACAAATTCGGCTATAAAGGAAAAGAGGTCCCGGTCACCATGTCAATCGGCTATGCGCAGTTTAGGGCTGAGGATGCTCCGAACGAGGTATATCAGCGCGCCGATGAAGCACTGCTTCGATGCAAACAAACCGGACGAAATAAGTGCTTGCCTGAGGCATAGAACATTGCCTTTCAGCAACGCCGAACCAAAACACTGCCGATCGAATAACCCGCCCCAAAGGAGCAAATTACGCCCCTGTCACCAGCCACCAAATCATCCCGATAAAGATGAAAAGCGATGATTGAACCGGCGGAACTGGTATTGGCATATTCATCCAGCACAATCGGTGCTTCCTCTGGCTCAGGGTCTCGACCCAATATCTTGCGGCTGATCAGCTGATTCATATTAATATTGGCTTGATGCAACCAGAGGCGTTTAATCTGATCAACAGATACATGGTTCCGTTGCAGCTGCTCGCTAATCTGTGCTGCAACAGCCGGACAAACCTCTTTGAAAACCTTGCGGCCATTTTGGCGAAATAATTTATCTGGGTTCCCCGCATTAGCTTCATCTGCACGATTCAAAAAGCCAAAATTATTGCGAATATTATTTGAAAATTGAGTAAACAACTTTGTTTCAACAATTTCAAAAGGCTGATTAATTGTGCAAGTCTTTCTATCTTCCAACAAAACTGCGGTAGCCACATCGCCAAAAATAAAGTGGCTATCTCGATCTGTAAAATTTAGATGGCCAGTAGTAATTTCGGGACTGATCACTAAAACTGAGCGCGCACTCTGATTACGAATGGTATCTACCGCCATTTGAATACCAAAGGTCGCAGAAGAACAAGCAACATTCATATCAAAGGCAAACCCTTCTATACCTAGAGCCTGCTGAACTTCGATTGAAATCGCAGGATAAGCGCGTTGCAAATTAGAGCAACCCACAATCACCGCATCAACATCCGCCGGGGTTTTGTTGGCATTGGTCAGCGCCTGTTGCGCAGCAGCAACGGCCATTTCACATTGTAATGACATCTCCGAATCAGGCCTTTCAGGCAGTATTGGGCACATTCGGTCCGGGTCAAGAATTCCGGTTCTATTCATTACATAACGACTGTTTATACCGGAAGCTTTGGTTACAAATTCTGCACTTGAACTCTCAAGTTTTTCTAACTCGCCCGCTGCTATTTGCGCGCTATTCGCCTGGTTATAGTTTTCAACATATTGGTTAAAGGTATCCACCAGCTCAGCGTTGGATATTTTTTGTTTTGGAGTATAAAGCCCGGTTCCACTGATAACGATACTTGAGTCAGACATACTTTTAGCAACCTTGAGTTATCTAATGTTTACATCACTCATAAATTCAATTTTTAACATCTGGTTAGCCTAATCCAAATCCTTTGGCCATGGATGCTGCTACCACTGGGATACAGAGCAAAATAACTAATTCGGCTCGAATGATCGCTATTATGCGGCCTGGAATTAAAATAATAGCCTGTTCAGACTTGCGATTACGCAGGAAAAATATGGTTGGAAATAATGAAATGAATGCCACTAGAAAAAACAAACTCAACTTGATATGGAATACCCAGTTACTCGTATAAAACTCCGGCATATTTCCAACATGAAACCACAGCATAAATCCGGTTCCCAGCATCAACAATGCACTTAATCCAAAAATTGCATCAAGCACCGCCAGTTTTTTAAATTGACCTAATTCCATCTCTTTTTTTATAAGCAAGTGCTCGGCAAAAAGAGCAGAATACAACAGCATGATGCCAATAAAATGTAGGCTTCTTATTATGACTTCTGACATTTCATTCCCCTCGTGTGGAATCACACATATTTATAATTGATTTTAATAGCCGAAAATCAGCCGGCTTAAAGCTCTACCAAATTTCCTTTCTCTTCCAGCCACTCCTTTCGATCGGATGCGCGTTTCTTTGCCAGCAGCATATCGAGCAGTTTTCCCGTCTCATCTCCCTCTTCAATAGTAAGCTGTACCAGCCTTCGGGTATCTGCCGCCATCGTCGTTTCACGCAACTGCAATGGGTTCATCTCACCCAGCCCTTTGAAACGTTGAACATTTACAGAGCCTTTAAGTTTTTCCGCTTTTATCCGTTCGAGTACACCCTGTTTTTCATCTTCATCCAGCGCATAAAAAACACGTTTTCCAATATCAATTCGAAACAATGGCGGCATAGCGATATATACATGTCCCGCATTTACCAGTGCCGGAAAGTGTTTAACGAATAACGCACAAAGCAGAGTCGCGATATGTAATCCATCGGAGTCCGCATCGGCCAAAATACAGATTTTTCCGTAACGCAATCCATCAAGCTTCTCAGCGCCCGGCTCCACTCCTAAAGCGACGGTAATATCATGCACCTCCTGCGATGCTAGAATTTGAGCCGATGAGACTTCCCAGGTATTTAAGATTTTCCCTTTAAGGGGCATGATCGCTTGATAACGACGATCACGAGCCTGTTTTGCGGAACCGCCAGCAGAGTCTCCCTCCACTAAGAACAGCTCACCCATCATGGCGTCCGGGGTTGAGCAGTCTGCTAATTTTCCTGGCAACGCCGGCCCAGCGGTAATTTTTTTCCGCTGAACTATTTTGCTTGCCTGCAGACGTTTCTGGGCATTTTGAATCGCCAGTTCAGCAATTTGTGCACCTTCTTCTGTGTGCTGATTTAGCCAAAGACTAAAAGCATCTTTAGCTACACCAGAAATAAAGGGCGCGCACTCCCGCGATGACAACCGCTCTTTGGTCTGCCCAGAAAATTGTGGCTCACGCAGCTTGGCGGACAGGACATAACAGCAGCGATCCCATAGATCATCTGCAGTTAGTTTGATGCCACGGGGAAGCAAGCTGTGAAATTCACAAAATTCACGCATCGCTTCAATTAAGCCGGTCCGCAAACCGTTTACATGGGTCCCACCCTGCTGGGTTGGAATTAAGTTCACGTAGCTTTCGGCGGTTAATTCAGAGGAGCTATCGAGCCATTGCACGGCCCAATCCACTGCTTCGGTATCACCACTAAAGGAGCCTCGAAAGGGTGATGAGGGTATCGGTTCCTGGGATTCTGTCTGACTGCTTAAATAGTCGGTCAACCCATCCTGGTAATACCATTCCTGGTGGGCTTTATCAGTATCAGACTGTTTTTTTGAAGCTGTTTCGTCACGAAATATCACGCGCAAGCCGGGACAAAGCACAGCCTTGGCCCGCAACATGTGAACTAAACGAGTCAGGGATACGCGGGGTGAGTCAAAATATCCTGGGTCCGGCGTAAACCGAATTTTGGTGCCGGTATTGCGTTTTCCAACGGTGTCGATGACCTCCAGTTCGGACGCCTTCTCGCCGTTTTCATAGGCCATGTAATAGAGCTTACTATCGCGTTTGATCCAGACCTCAAGAGTCAGGGAGAGCGCATTAACAACGGAAACTCCGACACCATGGAGACCGCCAGAGTACTGATAGTCATCACCGGAAAATTTTCCGCCCGCGTGTAGGCGAGTCATAATTAGCTCGACACCGGAGACGCCCTCCTCGGGGTGGATATCAACCGGCATACCGCGACCGTTATCGGTGATTTCGATCGAGCCATCCTTGCCAAGTATCAACTCGATTTGATTGGCGTGACCAGCGAGTGCTTCGTCGACGCTATTGTCGACCACTTCGTGCACCAGATGGTTCGGGCGCGTGGTGTCGGTATACATTCCCGGCCGTTTTCGTACTGGATCCAGGCCCGACAGAACCTCTATCGATTTCGCCGTATATTCTGCGCTCATGAACTTCTAACTATATGATTTTAATGGGATTAAACAGGATATATAGATAAAATCTAATAACCATTGCTCTGATAGTCTATCTCAAACGGGCTGCTCTTGATACGCGATACGCCAGTGTCGACTGTGCCGTTTGGATAGAGGTCAATCCAGCGATAACCGGGCAGTTGTTGACCTATTTTAAATTTCCGTTGTTGTGGCTCGAATTGGTGACAGGTTGAGGGGGTGGAGAGCAGTCGAATATGCTCTCGAGTGGCATCAAACAGCTGATGAATATGGCCCCAAAGTACAAGTCGGGTACCGGGGTATCGATCAATTATTTCAAAAAAGTGCGCTGCGTTACTAAGCTGTTGAGGGTCCAGCCATTGGCTACCAACTGGAACGGGCTGGTGGTGCAGGCAGACCAGGCTGTGTTTACCATTGGCCTGTTGCAGCGCATTTTCCAGTAGCTGTAACTCATGCTCCTGTAGCAGTCCGCCCGTCGCCCCGCTGATTTTAGAATTTAGTAAAATCAACTGCCAATTTGGCAGTTTGACCAGTTTACTCTGCTGTAATAGTGGTGCATCGATGATGCTATCCATCATTTCTGGGCAATCGTGGTTGCCGGGAATCCAGCTTATTGGGCGTTCAAAACGCTCCATCAAACCCAGATAGTTTCGGTAAGATTGTTCCGAGCCATCAAAGGAGATATCACCGCTGCCGAGAATGCGATCAAAATTTTGGCCGCGCTCCTGTTCAACGAGCTGAACGACCAGCTCAAGGCTCTGATAGCTGTTAATGCCCAGCAATGCCTGATCACGGCTAGCACCAAGATGGGAATCGGTAATCTGAATAATGCGATAGGGCAAGTCAGTTTCAACACCTACTTTTGATCTATCTAAGTTAGCGCCGGGGGACACACTCAGACCCCAACAACCGTTAATTTTAAAGGCTCGACCGCCACACCAAATTTCAGGCAGTAATTAAGCCATTCACCCAGAAAATAGTTTACCTGCTGCTTTTCATCCGGCAATAACATCTGCTTGTTTGGATATGAATAGCTCGATTTAAAGTGCCGCACCCCTGTGAAATTAACAATTTCAGCCATCTGTGCATCGTGGTAAATACGAATGCTCATGTTCGCCGGTAGTTGATTCCAGTCTGACTCTCTGGATTCGATCTCGGATTGCACAGGCTGAGCGGCTAGAAGCAAAGTTTGGTGAATTTGTAACAGAGTGGTGTAGGGGCCGCGCTCCATCACATTGGTTTCAACCAGGGTATCTGCCGTGATCGAACCTGGAATATGTAACGAAAAGCTGTAGCTGTCATGCTCTCGCAACTGCGGGAGCAGCTTTAGCAGACGAATGTAGTTAGAGGATGCGGCAGCCTGCTGTTTGCGTAGATCGACATTATGTTTCGGAAGAACTCTTTCCATATTAGTCAGGGTTCAGGCCCACTGCTCCCTAACTGAATCACGATGCAACTGCAGCCATTGTAGCGCGAGAATAGTGGCAGCATTGCGTATCTGACCCTCAGCCAGCATGGCGAAAGCAACGGACACATCCATTTTATGAACGCGAATATCCTCGCTTTCGCTATCCAGACCATGAATACCCCCGACGTTTTGTGCGTCGATTCGGCCACAGTAGATCTGTATCTCCTCGTTACAGGCTCCGGCGCTCGACAGGTATCGAGCGATCGGCAGTAGATCAGTTACATGCAATCCCGCTTCCTCCCGCGCTTCTCGTAACGCAGTTCGTTCAAAACTTTCTCCGTCATCTACGGTTCCGGCTACCAGCTCCATCATCCAGGGGCTTTCAATGTCGTCCAGAGCCCCAATCCGAAACTCCTCGGTTAAGACTAGCTGATCCGCAACAGGATCGTAGGGTAACAGCACCGCAGCCTGTTTTTTGACGACCAGTTCACGGCGCAACGATTTGCTCCAACCACCTCCAAACAAGCGATGGCGAATCTGGATCTCATCAACCTTCACAAACCCATCGTAGACGGTTGTGCGCTCTTCGAGCACCATGTCACTGTGATCAAAATGACGTTTCGTTGACTGCGGTTTGGTGCCCGTCATTGATCAAGCCTTGTGGTAAATCTCTTTGCCGGTTTCGTTGAACTCACGAGACTTTTCATCCATCCCTTTCTGCATCGCCTGTTCAAGATCTTGCTGATCTTGAGACGCGGCATATTCCCGTACTTCCTGACTGATTTTCATCGAGCAGAATTTGGGACCACACATCGAGCAAAAATGGGCTACCTTGCCGGATTCCTTTGGCATCGTTTCATCGTGGTAGGCCCGCGCAGTGTCGGGGTCGAGCCCGAGATTAAATTGATCCTCCCAGCGGAATTCAAAACGCGCAGTTGAAAGCATGTCATCGCGGGCCTGAGCACCGGGATGACCCTTAGCCAAATCACCCGCATGGGCAGCAATTTTGTAGGTGATGATGCCCTCCTTAACATCGTCACGATTCGGCAACCCAAGGTGCTCTTTAGGGGTGACATAACAGAGCATCGCACAGCCGAACCAGCCGATCATCGCGGCACCGATGCCGGAGGTAATGTGGTCGTAACCTGGTGCAATATCGGTGGTCAGCGGCCCAAGGGTATAGAAAGGTGCTTCGTGACACTCCTCAAGCTCACGCTCCATATTCTCCTTAATCCGATGCATCGGCACGTGCCCGGGACCTTCGATCATGGTTTGAATATCATGTTTCCAGGCGATACGAGTCAGTTCACCAAGGGTGCGCAATTCGGCGAACTGCGCTTCGTCGTTACCATCGGCGATTGAACCCGGCCGTAAACCGTCGCCCAAAGAGAAGGACACGTCGTATGCCTTCATAATTTCGCAGATATCTTCAAAGTGGGTATATAGGAAATTCTCTTGATGATGTGCCAAACACCATTTGGCCATAATTGATCCGCCACGCGAGACAATGCCGGTAACACGGTTTGCGGTCATCGGTACGTAGCGCAACAGCACGCCCGCATGGATCGTAAAATAATCAACGCCCTGCTCTGCTTGTTCAATCAGGGTATCCCGGAATAACTCCCAGGTTAGGTCTTCCGCCTTACCATCTACCTTTTCAAGCGCCTGATATATAGGAACTGTGCCAATCGGTGCCGGCGAGTTACGGATAATCCACTCGCGGGTTTCGTGAATGTTTTTACCGGTGGAGAGATCCATTACCGTATCGGCACCCCAACGTAGCGACCAGGTCAGCTTATCAACCTCTTCTGAAATTGATGAACCCAAAGCAGAGTTACCAATATTGGCATTCACTTTAATCAGGAAGTTACGGCCGATAATCATCGGCTCCAGTTCCGGGTGATTGATGTTGCAGGGCAAGATAGCGCGGCCTTCGGCTATCTCTTTGCGAACAAATTCGGGGGTTACTTCTGCGGGGATGCTTGCACCAAAAGACTCACCACCGTGCTGGTTTTGCTCCAGCCCATGGGCGCGAGCCTGTTCCAGTGCGGCATTTTCGCGGATTGCTACGAATTCCATTTCAGGGGTGATAATGCCCTGCCGCGCATAGTGCATCTGGCTAATATTTTTACCCGGCAGAGCGCGCCGGGGTTTATCGGTTGCTGCAAAACGGATTGCTTCGCTGCTTATATCCTGCAGCCGTAATCGACCATATTTTGAGCTAAGCTGCGATAACTGCTCGCTGTCATTACGGCGCTGTATCCAGCCTGCTCGAATCGGTTTTAGGCCTTCACATATATTGACTGGACCACCGGGGTCGGTAAAAGGGCCGGAGGTATCGTAAACCTGAAAAGCATTCGGTGTACTTGTGTTACTGCTGGCGTTTCGTGCCTCCAACATAATTTCTCGAACCGGCACCTGAATATCGGCGCTTGAACCCTGAATATAACGTTTTCTAGATCCCTCCAACGGCACAGATGATGCGGGATCAAGTGTCACTGCAGTCGCTCTGTTTTTGGTATCCGATTGTTTCATTTATTAACCCAAGACTAGTATGTATAAAAAATTGCTGCTGTTTTTTGCTACGCAAAAGCGCTTCTATAGCCGGCGATTTTAATCCGGAAAACCTCTTCGCTTCACCGTAAAACCGAACAGGGACTATACCAGACTAAATCAGTCAACTATCAATTATCAACCGCAACATTAGCTCAATGTTATCCTAACCAGACGGACTAAAAACAACACCGCCGAAGCTAAATAGATTTGATATACTACTTCGCTACTCCGACTTTTAGAAATGCTCTTTTTCAGGAATCTAAACAAAATGGACTCGAAAAACATCAAAGCACTGCTAACCTGTGGATTGTTATTTGTGGCTAGTTATAGCCAGGCGGAAACTTTAGGTGAGATCTATAACTCAGCACTCGACAATGATCCACAAATTCGCGCAGCGGGCGCAGAATTAAAGAGCCAGAAAGAGGTTACTAAGCAAGCACGTGGCGGTTTACTGCCACAAATCAATTTTGAACTGACTGAAACCCACACGAATTTAGAAAACCAGGCATCGAATAGCAATCCCGTGACGATCATGGGTACCAGTTATGGGCTCAGTTTAGCGCAGCCGCTTTTTAACGCATCCACCTGGTTTAGCTACAAGCAAGCAAAAACCATTGATTACAAATCTGAACTGGACTTTTCAGCCGCTCAACAGGATCTGATCATTCGAGTTGCGGTAAATTATTTCAACATTCTTCGCGCCAATGACGCGTTAACTGCAGCGCAGGCCGAGGAAGCCGCTATTAAGCGCCAACTTGAGCAAACCAAACAGCGCTTTGATGTAGGTTTGATCGCCATCACCGATGTCCATGAAGCGCAGGCTGGTTTTGACCTTTCTCGAGTTGGCCGTATTGTCACCCAAAATCAGCTCGATATTGCCTATGAAGCGTTGCAGGCGATTACCGGCCAACAATACAGCAGTATCTCTACGTTGAAAGCAGATTACCCAATCAGCACACCAGCACCCGCTAACCCACAGGCTTGGGCTGACAATGCGCTAGCGGGCAACTTTGCCCTTAAGGCTGTTGAGCAACAGGTTGAAGCCGCAAGGCAAAATATCAAGGTCAAACGCTCGGGACACCTGCCCACTGTAACCCTATTTGGTCAATATCAAAGTGATGATAATGATGATGCTTCTTCATCCCTGATAAATTTTGGCGGCACTCCCACAACGGTGCAGTTTTCGGCCACGGATCAGGTTAGCAAAACCCTGGGAATTAAGGTAAATGTACCGCTCTATTCTGGCGGGATCACCATGGCCGCCTCTAAACAGGCTTCATATCAACTGACCCAGGCGCAGCAAAACCTGACCCTTACTCAACGTGGTCTGGTTCAACAAACCCGCAGCCTTTATAGTGCTGTGGTCACCGATGTACAGCGCATCAAAGCTCGCAACCAGGCAATCGTATCATCAGAAAGCGCGTTAAAAGCCACCGAGGTCGGCTACGATGTAGGGACACGAAATATCGTTGACGTATTGCAGGCTCAGCGTACCTTGTATCGCTCAAAGCGTGACTACGCAACTGCTCGTTATGACTATATTATCCACATGCTGCAACTTAAACAGGCCACCGGCCAGATCAGCCCAGAGGATATTTTCGCAATCAATGAATGGATTGATTCTTCAGCCAACACTCAAGGGCGCCAATAGAGCATCTTAGTATTCCACCACAGCCCGAAGGTATGTATACCTTCGGGCTGTTAAACGATCGCCCTCACCCTGGTATATTTGATCGATTGACCGGCGGGGTTGCTGCGAGATAGCGCTAAATAAACTGAACCAGTTGCTGGTATAACCGCTCCATTGAACCACGGTTCTGCTCCACTACCTTAAGGGCCGCCTTGCCTGCTCTGTCACTCAATTCAGGGTCACTGAACAACTCGTCAACCTTGGCAGCCAACTCGTTTTCATCATCTACCTTCATCAGCGCCTCGGCCGCACTCATCAATTGATCCACCTCGGAAAAATTAAACAGATGAGGTCCACTGATGATCGGCAGCCGCCAGACCGCCGGCTCAAGCAAATTGTGCCCGCCGGTTTCAACCAGACTACCGCCGACGAAAGCAATATCCGCAACGCCATAAAGAGTCATCAATTCACCCATGGTATCGCCCACGACTACCTGTATTTGTGTTGTGCAGGGTTCTTGGCGGCTACGACGCAGCGTATGTAATCCCCGATCTTCACAGAGTTTTACGACTTCGTCGAACCGCTCTGGGTGCCGGGGTACAATCAACAGCAATAGTGTCGGATGATTCACCAGGATCTGTTGAAATGCCGTCACTATTATCGGCTCTTCTCCTTCATGGGTACTTGCCGCAATCAGTACCTTTCGGCCATTTTTACCGTCGATTCCCCAGGCTCTTGCAACCCGTTCGGCCTCAGCTCTAACCTGCTCATTAAGGGATACATCAAACTTAATGTTGCCGCCCACGACCATTCGCTGCCTATCTACCCCAAGCTCCTGGAAGCGCCGGCTGTCCTGTTCGGTTTGAGCAATTACCAGGGATAACTGCTTTAACATTGGTCTTACCAGGGCATCCAGTCGACCATAACCCGCCGCTGACCTTTCGGATAAGCGGGCATTTGCGATCACTACGGGTATCGCCCTGCGCTGACATTGATCAATAAGATTCGGCCAAAGTTCGGTTTCCATCACCAGCAATACTTTGGGTTTGATCTTATCCAGCAAACGCCGCACTGCACCGGGCAGGTCGTAGGGAATATAGAGATGGAATACGCTGTCGGAGAAATGTTTTAGAACCTGCTCAGACCCGGTTGGAGTCATCGTGGTAATCGTGATGGGTAAATCGGGGTACTCTGCCTGGATGCGCTTTATTAAGGGCACAGCCGCAAGGGTCTCACCGACTGAAACGGCGTGAACCCACAGACCCTTAGGCTTAGGGGTATTCCTAACAAACCCCAGTCGTTCACCCCACCGCAGGCGGTATTGCGGCGCTTGCCGAGAACGCAAAAACAGCCGTACAAATATGATGGGCAGGCACAGGTAGAAAAACAACGTATAAAAACGACGGGCCATTAATGTAAAACCTAGCCTCGAGCAATTTTTGGCAAATTGCTGTTCACGCGCATCGCGTAGGATGCAATCGGGTTTTTCAGCCAGCTGGTTTTATCAAATAGATCCATCCCACGATTTCTGGCCCAGCGTACCGGTAGCGCGGGTTGTTCAAACAATTTTTTGAACCCCATCATTGAATAGATCATCATCCGGTTATTACCACGTCGTCGACGCTGGTAGCGTTTTAGAATATCCAGATTTCCGGGGCAGACCTCTGCAGCAATGGCGCGTTGCAGCTCCTCCGCCAATACCGCCGCATCCAGAAACCCCAAATTCACCCCCTGCCCCGCCAATGGATGAATGGTATGGGCCGCGTCACCAATCAGCGCCAAGCCAGGCAACACATATTGCTGTGCATGACGTTGGATCAACGGGAAATGGAAACGGGGCTCTGCTTCTAATACCTCGCCGATTCGAAACTCAATAGCAGCACCCAAAGCCAGGCGGAACTGTGCTTCATCCAACGCCATCAACTCTGCAGATTTTTCCGGGGTTACCGACCAGACAATAGAACTGTAGTGATTATCACGCTGGTTTGAACCCTCCTGCTCCTTTGAAAGTGGCAAAAAAGCCAACGGCCCGGTTTCATCAAACCGCTGCCACGCAGTCAAACCGTGTTCCTTTTCCGTTTTTACGGTCGTGACAATCGCGTTGTGATGGTAGGGTTTTTCCTTAAGCTCAATCTCTGCAAGAGTTCTAACGGTAGAGAGCGCGCCATCCGCTGCGATCACCAGGCTCGCTGATAATAATTGGCCGCTCTCCAGCTCAAGGGTTCGGATATTGTTTTTGAAAGGTGACAACTCCGCCACGCCCGAGCCATACAAAAGCTCTATCTGCGGATGCTGCTGCGCCTGATGAGTCAGGGCACTGACAATCAGGTTGTTTTCAACGATGTGGCCCAATACAGGCTGTTGGATATCTGCCGCGCAGAAATTGACTTTACCAACCCCATCCGCATCCCAAACATGCATATTTTGATAGGGGGATATACGCGTCTGTTCAATTTCATCCCAGGCACCCAGATGGCTCAATATCTGCCGTGATGCTTCGGTCAATGCGCTAACCCGATTATCAAATTTGTCGGGCCGCCACTGGGGAGGTGTTGATTGAGATTCGATGACCGCTATTTTTAACGCCTCACTTGAACCCTCTGAAACACAAGCTAATGCACCGGTAAGGCCCACCATTCCGGCCCCCACCACAATGATGTCGTACTGGTTTTGATCAAGCTCAGTCATAGAAAAATAACAGCCTCATTAAAACTGTGATAAACGACCAGCTAAGCCACTCGCCTGTCGATTAAACCAACCTTTGACGTGAGGCAAACCCTCCATCGCAACGAGACCCAAACCCCGCAGCGTACTGACTGCAGGGTTGGAATGGGAAAATAGCTCAACCAGTGCCTGGCTTGTCGCGATCGTTTTATCCTGATCCCAACGTTGTTGGGCGACATAACCATTAAGCACTTCGATTGAACCAATCGACTGGCCATTCTCAACGGCATTTTTAAGTGCTTCGATCAACGCCCCGGTATCCCGCAGCGACAGGTTAAAACTCTGGCCCGCTACCGGGTGCAGCGCATGGGCAGCGTTACCCAGCAATACCAAATTAGATCTTACCTGCTCCCGTGCCTGCACCCGAATAAACGGGTAGCTGTGGCGACTACCCACCTTGATAAAATTACCTGCACGGTAGCCAAAGCTACGCTGCAGCTCAGCTAAAAATGCCTGATCATCAAGTTCTAGAATTTGTTCCGCTTGATCCTCCTCCAGCGTCCAGACCAATGCACTGCGGTTATCATCAAGCGGTAAAAGCGCCATTGGGCCACGTGCGGTGAATCGTTCGTAGGCGTTATGGCTATGTGGCAAATCACTGCTGACGTTGGCAATAATACCGATCTGGTTGTAGTCGTGACGGTCCTGTTCAATGCCCAATTGGGAAACTAAGTTTGATCGTCCACCATCTGCGACCACCACCAGTCTGGTCCGCACATCAATGTTTTGGTCCTTTTGAATACATTTGAGGGAAGCCCCGTTTTCGACCATGCCGATGCTTTCGACCTTTGCAGGGCAACACCACTCAATCGTGGTGCAATTGCTGACCTGAGCCAACAGCGTATTACCAAGCTGGCGATTTTCCACCATATAACCCAACGCCTCGACACCTTGATCACGGTAATTCAACCGCACGTTGCCAAAATGACCACGGTCGGAAACGTGAATATTGTGGATCGGCGTAACTCTTGATTCGAGTTCTGGCCAAATACCGATACGCTGGTAATAGTTTCGGCTACTCATCGACAACGCTGTCGAACGAGCATCATAACTGGGCTGATAATCTGAGGAGCCCGCTGGAATAGCAAACGCTTCAAGCACAATCGTACTGAGCTGCGGCAGCGCTTGCGCCAAGCCCAATGCCAAACTGGCTCCCACCAAGCCTCCACCGATAATGGCTACATCGTATTGCTCTGTAGTATCGGTATTGTCAGTATTGGGAAGCCCAGAATCCACTGATTCAGCCCGCCATTAATTGTTCGATCTGTTCAATCGTTTTGGGTACGGCTTCAGTCATCACATCACAACCGGCCCTGGTCACAATCACATCATCCTCGATACGAATACCAATACCGCGCCATTTCTCATCCACATCGGTATTGTGGGGGCTCACATAAATTCCGGGTTCAACGGTCATCACCATGCCCGGCTCAAGCACGCGCCATTCACCGCCAATTTTATAGTCTCCGACATCATGCACATCCATACCCAGCCAGTGTCCCGCTTTGTGCATATAGAAATCCCGATAATGCTCCTGTTCTATCAGTTGCTCCAGCTCACCCTTAAGCAACCCAAGCTCCAGTAACCCTGCGGTGATGACCCGAACCGTCGCATCGTGGGGTTGATTCCAGTGATTACCGGGGCGAATCGCGTCGAAGGCAGCCTGCTGCGCCTCGAGCACAATTCCGTACAGCGCTTTTTGCGGGCCACTGAACTGACCATTTACCGGGAACGTTCGAGTAATATCCGCCGCGTATCCATCCAGCTCACATCCAGCGTCAATCAAGACCAGGTCACCATCCTGCAGTTCGGTATTGTTTTCTATGTAATGCAAAATGCAGCCGTTTGCACCACCACCCACAATCGAGGAATAGGCCGGTGCCCGTGCGCCATTTCTTACAAATTCGTGTAGCAGTTCGGCTTCAAGTTCATACTCCATCATGCCGGGTTTACAAACCTGCATGGCTCGAACGTGGCCCTGGGCTGAGATCTGGCCAGCTTTTTTCATGATCTTCTGCTCAGGTTTGCTTTTGAGCAATCGGAGCTCATGCAATACATGATCTATCGATACAAATTCATGGGGCGGATGAACACCGCTTCGGGCTTTGCTACGGATCTGGTTGACCCATTCCATCAGCTGGTGATCGAAGGTCTGGTTGCAGCCCATTGCGTAATAGACCTTTTCACGACCCTCTAGCAAACCCGGCAATATCTCATCGATATCGCCAATCGGGAATGCATCATCGGCACCATATCTTTTGCATGCACCTTCCGGCCCTGCGCGATACCCCGTCCACAACTCCATACTAGGGTCACGATCCTGGCAAAACATCACCATTTCACCGTGCTCCCGGCCGGGCATCAAAACCAGAACCGAATGTGGCTCCAGGAATCCGCTTAGGTAGAGCAGGTCACTGTCCTGCCGATAGGCGTATTCGGTACCACCATTACGAATAGCGACTTCTGCCGAGGGCAGAATTGCAATGCAATTGTCGCCCATCAACTCCATCAGACGCTGGCGGCGCAGGGCAAATTCAGGGGATATTGGGGATTCTGCGGTAGCCATAGCGGTTATTCCGTTTCGTCTAAATAAAGGTGTATCACGGTGACCTTGAGAAATTCAACCAGTTCGAAATAGTCAGCTTCGAGCTCTTCAATATCTTCATCATCGTAGACTGAGGAGACCTTGGTGAATTCATAAAAATTACGCAGTATTTCACCGGATTCATTGTCCAATGGGCCTTTATCCGGGTCTGTGCCTAAACCAAAACCGCTGAGGAAGCCCTGACACCAGCCTCCCAAACATTCGGTACGCCAGGATAGATCTTCATCATCACCAGGCAGCAATGGGTAAAAAATAAAGTCTGTATCGTTCAGCGCTGCACGAATATCATCGAACAATAATCGCAGAATCCCATCCACTTCGTGCAACTCTACCGGATCAAGATCAAGCTGGGTCCACAGGTCCGCAAGCAGCCGCTCAGTTTCTAGCTCGGGCCGGCAACAAAGCATACCGCTCACCAAACCATGTAACTCCGAGGGGCTCTGCAGCACCTCGGTATGCATCAGCCGATTCTGTAAATCGTCAAATTCTATTTTTTCAGAAAAATCCATTGATGGGTCGTTCTAACCTAGTGTCCGAGCGCTGCTTATCCAATTGAGAAACAGTGCTTATTAACGAAAAAACTGCAGTTTAACCTCATTGACCCTCAGCAACCAGAGATCTATAGTAAGTGCCCTAATTTTGGGTGGTAAGTCGATGGAAAATCTTGATATTAATATACTGACGAGCAAGGTCGATTCACTGATTAAACTCTGTGATCAGCTCGCGGCTGAGAATCAGGGGTTGAAAGATCAGCAGGAAAACTGGCCCATTGAACGCTCGCGATTAATCGAACAAAACAATCAGGCTAAACAGAAAATCGTTCAGATCATTTCTCGATTAAAATCCCTGGAGCAAGCAGGATGAGCGAACCAACCGTCACCCTGTCGGTCAATATCCTCGATCGTGATTACCAGGTCAGTTGCCCGGAATCGCAACAACAGTCACTCATCCAGTCAGCCCGTTATTTGGATGGAAAAATGCGCGAAATCCGCTCCAAAGGCAGTGTTGTAGGCACCGACCGTATCGCTGTGATGGCGGCGCTAAATGTTAGCTACGAGCTGCTTGATTCAACCAACAGGCTCAAGGGGATTGACGAGGGCGGTGAATCACTGATCAACAAAATCGATGCGGCTTTACTCAAACATAAGGGCTAAGCTCGTTATCCTAACCTGCGAACAAAACTATAATCAGGTGTCGACTCCTTATACCGATGCCAACTTGTTTGTACACCCATTAGAAAAAAATCGTCTGTACCTTTTAGTCAAAAGCCTTTACGTAGATCTAGATATCGATGCTATACTCAAATCGTCCTGGGGTGTTGGCTAGCGGTAAAGTCCTCGAGCCGATTTCAACACCTAGGAGGTCACTAGTTGCAGACAGTGTGCATACCCGTACTACGGGGAGCCTAAATCTACACAGAGACCCCCACCTTGAACCTTTGGGTTCAAGGACACTACTAGCAGCCGCGCCTTGGGATACTTTACTTTTGCTTCATCTCTCCATGTTCCAGCTTTTTCTCCTTCTATTTCTTGTCGTCCCCACTGTTATTTTATTTAGGCAAGATCCGTTCGTTTGAATACCCAACTACGCAAAACTATTCGCCAACAACGGCGGAATATTTCCGATTCGCAGAAAGCCCTTTCGGGAAAGCAGCTTGCACAGGTCTGTATGGACCATGAGTGGCTTGAAAAGAGCCAGCATATCGCTTGTTTTTTAGACCATGATGGAGAGATCAGCACTGGCCCGCTGATCAAAAAGCTACATGCCGCAGGCAAATCGGTATACCTTCCCGTTCTTGACCCAGATAAAACCAACGAGCTGTTATTTTTTCTTTACCAGCCTAATGATCCGTTAATACCTAATCGTTTTGGCATCCCAGAACCCGATATCACTCGACTCAAACCAATCAGTAGCGAGGACCTTGATCTCGTATTAATGCCTCTGGTTGCCTTTGACGAAAAAGGCAACCGATTAGGAATGGGCGGCGGCTACTATGATCGAAGTTTTGCTTTTACCCTCTCTACACAGCAAACCAAACAGGATCGGAAACCCTGTTTGGCGGGAGTTGCGTATAGTTTCCAACAGGTCGATCAATTGCATTCAGAATCCTGGGATGTCCCTCTGGAAATCGTTTTCACCGAACTCGCTGTAATTAATACCCAGTGAATATCGACCGCACTACCCGAGATTCCATTTAAGCTGCCTTAATGGCAACATATTCAGCAACATCACTTCTGAGTATCGACTAAACCATGAACTGGCAGAACATCACGCAGGGCTTCAATCGCCTGCTTAGATTGAATAGCTCCGAACTCGACCAGCCAAAACGCCTATTCGTTACCATTTTGCAATCCGGATATGCGATCACCCGCGACCTGCTACACGGCCAAATTCAATTACACGCGATGAGTTTGGTATACACAACATTGTTGTCAATTGTGCCTCTGCTAGCGTTGAGTGTATCGGTATTAAAGTCCTTCGGTGTACACAATCAGCTTGAGCCGATACTCCAAAATTTCCTTGAACCCATGGGTCCCAAGGGCTTAGAACTAAGCGCGAAAATTATCAGCTTTGTAGAAAATATGAATGTAGCGGTGTTAGGAAGTGTGGGTATCGGGCTGCTTTTCTATACTGCGATATCACTGATCCAAAAGGTTGAGGACTCGTTTAACTATATATGGTGTGTCAAACATCGTCGAACACTGGCTCAACAAGTGAGCCATTACCTTAGCGTATTGATGGTTGGCCCGGTTTTGTTAGTGAGCCTGGTGGGTGTCGTAGCCTCCACAATGAATACCAGCTGGATGAAATATCTGCTCTCCTTTGATACGTTTGGGTTTGCCGCCTGGTTCAGCACCTATATTTTACCCACATTGATCGTAACCGCAGTGATCACCTCTGTTTATATGTTTGTTCCCAATACAAAGGTGCGACTACAAACGGCAGCAATTGGCGCTTTTTTTGCTGCCATTTTATGGAAAACCGGCGGTTCGATATTCTCATTTTTTGTGGTCAGCTCCACCAAGTACGACGCCATCTACTCTGGCTTTGCGATCGCAATGATGCTGATGATTTGGTTGTTTTTGAGCTGGCTGATCCTGCTGGTGGGTACTAACCTGAGTTTTTATTGGCAAAATCCGTCATCGGTGTTAAAACCCCGGAATCAGAATGTCCCGGATGGCTTATCGAAAAGGCAGTTGGGCATGAAAATCATGGTACTAATTGGCCAGCAGTACCAACAGGGTAAGCCCGGATGTACACTGGAAATGTTAGTCGAACAGCTGGCAACCTCCGCCAGCAATTTAATTCCGTTACTTGAAATATTCGAGCAACGAGGCATGTTAATCAAGGCAAACACCGATCAGGAAAACTACTTGCCCGCCAGGGATATTGGCGCCATTCAGTTGCAGGATATTATCGGTGCCATCGATGGTAAAATTTCTCTGAATCCAGAACAATCCAGTGTGGACGACCTGTTTCTAAAGCTGGAACAGCAGCGCAGCCAAATTTTAGACAATCAAAGCCTGCGGGATTTTATTATCAATATAGACGCCAAATAAATGAAATACCCTAAACAATATCAACCGAGCCGCCATCGATCCGAACGTTCTGACCGTTGATAAATCCAGCGCGATCACTGGCCAGAAAAATCACCAGATCAGCCACATCCTCCCGCGTGGCAATTCTCGCGGATGGATTAGGAAACGACTCCTTAACAATCTCCGCCTCAATCGAAGGCCAATCTTCACCCCAGCCTTTAGCGCGGGCCTTTTTCCTGAAACTTGCTTCTATTTCGGGAGTACGAATCAAACCCGGCGATACGGTGTTGACGGTAATACCGGTGCCCGCGAGTTCCTTCGCTAAACTCGCAGTCATATTAGCCAAAGCACCCTTAGAGGCGTAGTAATGCGGCATTTTTGAATTTGGTCGAATAGAGCCTATCGTGCCCAACTGAATAACTCGACCACAACCCAGCTCCTTCATCTGCGGAACCACCAGCTGAATCATACGGGCGGCGGACAATACGTTGATCTGATAGATATCGATCCACTGATCACTAGAGGTATTCCACCACAACCCCGCATCTGCCTGACCAAAATTATTGATCAAAATATCAATCACACCAAAGGCGTTCATCGCCTGCTGAAAAACCTGTTCCGCTCCTTCATCGGTCGCCAAATCGCCCCAAACTCGATAGGCCTCAAAACTATCATCACCAGCCTGCTCAAAAGAATCCTGGTCCGGCCCCTGAATGATGACCCGGGCGCCCTCCGCCGCAAACTGTTTGGCCATCACAGCACCAGTACCTCTGTGGCTACCGGTGACAAGCACTACTTTACCCTGTAGTTTTAGATCCATATCTCTGTCCGCTGTTAAGTTTAGAAATTCGCGACCAATCAAAACACGCCGCTAGTAATTTCATTTTCCATAATATTATTAAGGGCATTTACGCAGTGTTATAATCTGTCACCTATACTCTAATCGTTCGCTCGCCGAAGCATAACGCCTCTACGAATAGCGCTTCAAGGAATCCAACCGCAATGCCGATCTCTTTTCCACATGACATTAACAAAGCAGCAGATTATCTCCGCAAAGCCGTACCGATGATGGTCCAGCACCAGATACCGCCAACCCCCGAAAATTATGCCCTTTGGTACAACTATGTCGCCGCAGGCAATCAGGCCTTGAACCAACAGCTGATGGAAACGATCAAAGATCACGGTACATGCCCGCGATCCGACAGCCAAAAACTGATGCAGCAATTTGTTCTGGAGGATGCTCTAACCGCCGATCCAGAACTCTATCGTCAGGTAAATTCGGTAGTGAGTCAATTTGAAGATCTCGTCCAGGAAACCAGTTCCGGGACCAGGAATTACAGCAAATCCCTTGAAGATAGTATCAAAACCCTTACAGGTACCGGCGCCCAATCTGACGAACTCAAGCAGATCAAAACCTCCCTCACGGACAATACCGAAGCTATTTTTGCTTTAACCCAGTCCTTTCAAGCGCATATAAATTCGTCACAAAAAGAGATTGAAAACCTGAAAGCCGAATTAAAAACACAATATCAAAAAGCGATGACGGATCCGTTAACCCAGATTTTTAATCGACTGGCATTTGATGAAGAAATCGAAGAGTTAATCAGAACCAAAAGTGCCTCCTTTTGTTTAATCATGTTTGATATCGACCATTTCAAGCAATTTAATGATCAATATGGCCACACCCTTGGCGATACCGTACTGATCGGCGTGGCAAAAACCACACAACAAACCATCGCCCCAATAGATAGTGCACATTTTTCACGTTATGGCGGCGAAGAATTCGCCGTGCTGTTACCTGACTGCAAGCTCGAAAACGCCACCACAGCGGCCGAAACCATTCGAACCAGACTCGAAAAACTTGGCGTTAAAAACAAATCCGGAAACAGTACTAGTAACATCACCGCCTCCTTTGGTGTTGCTCAGCACAATTCTGGGGAACTGCTCCGAGACCTGATCGACCGCGCCGATGATGCACTGTATCTGGCAAAAGCAAATGGTCGCAATCAGGTACACGCCGCCTAGAGCCTAATAACCCAGGGCGGTCGTCTTTTTGAACGACTCCTTGGGCAACTCCTGTGTGCTATTTTTTACTTCAACACTACATCTCTCAGCCTTCATCACCGAATGCGGCTCCGGCCTCAATGGCAAGCTATGGCTTTTGCGCGATGGGCGACGTAAGATAACCGCCGTTAAACTCCTGAGACCTTAGTTCTCCACGGCTTCTAGCAAGCAAAGAGGGACAGCTCCTGGTAAACAACGGTAGATCAACACCGACCGATACAAACAGTGAGATCAGAGAAGTACGTAAAATTTTATGAGCAGCATGGAAGCAATCGAATTTGAAAGCACCGGTGAAGAGCAAATTAGCTCCACGCCACAGACCAACCAACCTCTTCGCATTGCGCTGCTCGGATACAGAAGCAAACCGTTCTGCGGCGGTCAGGGAATCTACATACAGTTCCTGAGCACCGCCCTTTGTGACCACGGCCATCAGGTTGATGTGATATCCGGTCCGCCCTATCCAAACCTTGATCCCAGAGTACGGCTTATCAAACTGCCCAGCCTGGAACTCTTTGAAACGTTCAACTGGATTCCCCGTACCGCTCCACGAAATTTTCTGGATGCAACCAATCGTTTTGAATACTTCAGCAAGCTGACTGGCGGCTTCCCCGAACCGGAAACCTTCGGCCGACGCCTGGTACAGCACTTTAAGGAAAATAACTGCCAGTACGATATCGTCCACGATAACCAGAGCCTCTGCTACGGCCTCCTAGAGCTGCAGGATATGGGCGTTCCATTGGTCACCACTATTCATCACCCTATTACCCGTGACCGCAGGATTGAGCTGGAAAGCGCACGCGGTCCGTTCTCTCGCCTATTGGTGCGCCGCTGGCATAATTTTTTGACTATGCAGCAAAAAGTGGTCAAAAAACTCAACCATGTAGTGACGGTTTCTGAACACTCGCGGCAGGATATTGCGGAGGATTTTGGTCGTCCAACCGATCAGATCGAGCTGGTTTACAACGGTATTGATACCAACCAGTTCAAACCAATCAAAGGCGTTCAGCGGAAACCCTTTAGATTAATGGCGATGGCCAGTGCCGATGTCCCGTTAAAGGGTCTCGAATACCTGCTCGGCGCACTTGCCATTCTGCAAAAAGATTATCCGGAGTTGGATCTGCTACTAGTCGGCAAACCAAAAGCCGGCGGCCCGACCGAAAAATTGATTAACAAGCTTGGAATTGCCGACAAAATCCAGTTCGTCAGTGGCATCAGTACCGAACAACTAGTTCAGTATTACGCCGAGGCCACTGTCGCCGTCACCGCATCACTGTACGAGGGTTTCGGTTTGCCAATTGGCGAAGCAATGGCCTGCGGAGTACCGGTAGTATCCTCCGATGGCGGAGCACTGCCAGAAGTCGTTGGTGATGCCGGTTTCGTTGTACCATGTGGAGATGAAGTTGCCCTCTCCAAAGCGATTGCACAACTGTTAGATAGCCCCATGTTACGGCAAAAAATGGGCGATGAAGGGCGGCAACGTATCCTCAAAACCTTCAGCTGGTCGGTCGCCGCCGCTGAAATGACTCGTCTTTATCATCAAGTCCTGAACCCACAAAAGAGCGAAACATCGGCTAACGCCGAACTAACGTCCGATCATGAAACAGCCCTTGAATCCGACGAAGCAGCCCTTGCATGCAAACCTTAGATCTTGATCGAATCTGTTTTGAAAACACCGACCGGGTACTGGACGTAGGCTGTGGTGAAGGTCGGCTGAGCTTACATACCTATAGCCACGCTGACGTACTGGCAGTGGGTGTTGATATGTGCCTAAAGGACCTGCAAACAGCGCAGTCCAGATTTTCTGAATTCGAAGAACCTAACAATCCCGATAAGCATTTTGGTCTCAGTCAAACCAATGCCTATCATCTGCCCTTCGCCGACCATACCTTCGACAAGGTTTTCTGTTCTGAAGTGCTGGAGCATCTGCACGAATATCCAAAAGCACTTGCGGAGATCGAGCGAGTTCTCAAACCCGGCGGCGTATTTGTAGCCAGCGTACCGCGCTTCTGGCCAGAAAAAATCTGCTGGTGGCTGAGCACCCCATACCACGAAGTTGAGGGTGGCCACGTTCGCATATTCAAAGAGCAGGAGCTACAGCAAGCGATTGAAAAATTTGGTTTCAGACGCTTTGATAAACACTGGGCACACTCATTGCACTCACCCTACTGGTGGCTCAAATGTCTGTTCTGGAACAACCAGGAAAACAATTGGTTGATCAAACAATACCATCGTTTTCTGGTTTGGGATCTTATGCAAAAACCGATGCTGACCAAAATTCTTGATGTGCTGCTAAACCCGTTGATGGGAAAAAGCGTAGTGCTCTATTTCCGCAAAGGGCTTCAGCCTTGAGCAGGATCTACCTCAGCAAAGGCGAAAACCCACTCGACCACTTTCAAGCCTCAGTAGATTTCATCCTCAAAACCCAATGTTCAGACGGCTCCATCCCCTGGTTTACCGGTGGTCACCTGGACCCCTGGGATCATGCAGAAGCTGCAATGGGCTTGAGTATTGCCGGGCGTTACGAGGAAGCCGTCGCGGCCTACAAATGGTCCGCCGACAATCAACTGAAATCCGGTAGCTGGTGGGCCAAATATGTCGATGGCCAACCCGTCATGGATGATGACAGCCGCTACGAAACCAACTTTATCGCCTATATTGCCACCGGTGTCTGGCACCATTATTTGATTACAGAGGACCGCGCATTCCTTGAGCAGATGTGGCCCTGCGTTGAATCCGCAATTGATTATGTGCTGTCACACCAGGCCGACAGTGGAACCATCACCTGGGCCATTGATCACGCAGGCATCCCCAAGGCAGATGCACTGGTAACCGGCTGCAGCTCGATCTACAAAAGTATCGAATGCGCCATCAATATTGCCTTTGTACTCCAGCAATCCAAACCCGAATGGACCTCCGGAAGAGCCGCACTAGGCAACGCCATGCGCCATCACCCCGAACGTTTTGACCAAAGCAAATCCCGCTACTCAATGGACTGGTTCTACCCCATTCTCACCGGCGTGTACCAGGGGCAACGGGCTCAGGATCATATTCACCAGCACTGGGATACATTCGTAAAGGATGGGATGGGATGCCTTTGTGTATCCGATGAACCATGGGTCACCATTGCAGAATCCTGTGAGCTGACCATGGCCCTGATCGCCGCAGGCAAACATGACTCAGCTACAGAACTGTTCAGCTGGTTGCACCAATACCGATGTGATGATGGCGTCCACTGGACAGGCTACCAATATCATTTGGATCTACTGTGGCCCAACGAACAACCCACCTGGACCGCCGGAGCCGTACTGCTAGCAGCGGATGCGCTTTGTGATGCGACACCCGCCTCAAAGATATTTACGCAAGTGAATTTATTGGGTTAACTTTCGGAACAGGCGTGACCTCCATTCCGCTGGTTGTGAAAAGTTAAACCACCCGTCCATGGAAATACCTTAATTATCGGATGCGTCACTAAGCTTTCTTTGGAATCGCAAGTGGGCTAAAAGAGCAGCGAAAAGCTCATTATTCGGCATGCTCGAAGGGTTAATCATTAAGTACCAAACTAGGCGTTGGTTACGTACCTGCAACCTTTCAGCACCCAAACGCAGCTAAAGGTTAATAAATGCAATATAATTTTGAATGGAATCCTCGCAAAGCACTCACCAATATCCGTAAACATGGTGTAACCTTTGAGGAAGCCACCAAGGTCTTTGACGACCCGATGGCCTTAACGGTTTTTGATGATGAACAATCCGACGACGATGAAGATCGCTGGGTGACACTCGGCCAAATCAACGGCCAGCACTATTTGGTTGTGGTGCACACCTACCGCAACACCAGTGAAGACAGCATAACCATCCGCTTAATTTCAGCGCGACCGGCTACTAAACATGAAATTCGACAGTACGAACAAGGGTGAACATCATGCGTGAAGAATATGATTTCTCTAAAGGTGAACGCGGAAAATTCTTTAACCCTAATGCCAAAAAGAATATACCGATTTATCTGGAAGCTGAAGTGCTGGATTATTTTGCAGCTAAAGCTAAAACCAAAGGTGTTGAACTCAACACAATGGTTAATGACCTACTCAAAAAGGATATTGCCTTAATTGAAGGCGTCAAATAAACAAACCTACTTGAGTAAAATGACGTACTTATCGGATGTCCCATGCTGTCTTCTTTAAAATCGCAAGTGGGCACTTAGGATTTGAGTCCACTTTCCTTTTGTGGCATGGAAAGACCCGACCCCAACTTTTTGTTCAGCTGGCTGCACCAATACCGATGTAATGATGGTGCCTACTGGACAGGCTACCAATATCAGTTGGACCTACTGTGGCCCAACGAACAACCCACCTGGACCGCCGGAGCCGTACTGCTAGCAGCGGATGCGCTTTGTGATGCGACACCTGCTTCAAAGATATTTACCGAAGTAAATTTGTTGGGTTAGCTCTCGAAACAGGCGCAACCGCCATTGCGTTGGTTGTGAACAAGTTAAACCACCGACCATCGAAACGCCTTGGTTATCGGATACCCCACCAAGCCTTCTTTGGAATCGCAAGTGGCTCACTTAGAATCTAAACCCATCTTCCTTTTGTAGCATAGAAAGACTTCGCTCTTTTCTGTTGAGCGATCTCAATTTGTAGCGCACTTTTTTTGTTCGCCCAACAATAAAAAGCCTCATAATGCAAAAAATACTAAAATAGGACTATAAAAAGACTATTTATTATCTATTATTAATCAATATGTTAAGAGTATATTCAATATAATCAAGTATATTATTAGTATATTTACTTAAAATTAGTTGCTTGATATGCAAGATAGGGGTAGGATGCGACTAACTGTTAAGAGAGCTAGGTACGGTTAGATGCCAAAGAAAATTGATTATCCCAGAGCCTCAGTGGCAAAAAGCATTCAGCTTGCGGAAGCTGTCTATGAACTCGGCGGGTCTTGCGGGCTAGAGATGTGCGCTGAACATATGGGCAGAAAGGTGGGTGGAGGCTTTAAGGATATTGTTTCTGCGGCAGTAAAATTCGGGCTGATTACGAATACCAGAGGGCAGCTAGGTACAACTCAGCTTTTTCAGACATACCACCTAGGCTATTCTCCGGAAGAAAAAGCCCAAGTCCTACAACAGGCCTTTTTACGGGTACCGCTATTCCTAGAAATATATGAGCGATTCAAAAGCCAAAAGTTGCCTATTGAAATTTTCGACAAACTCTTAATTCGTGAGTTTCAGGTAAATCAACAGGTTGCTAGTAGGGTGGCCAAATACTTTATAGATGGGGCAAAAGCCACAAAGTTGTTGAATGGCGACAACACCTTTCATCTTTTATCTGTGACGCCTGAAGAACCTGAAAGCGAGGGTACAGAAGACAGCCCTATAGATTTAATAGATTACAGCGACACCAACTTGGACGATGAACCTATTGAAATTATTGATGCCAATGAGTTTTCAGTCCGAATTACAGGGCCAGGTATCAATTCAACAATAGCAATTAGAGAAGAAGAGGATCTTGATATCGTCGAAGTGATGCTTAAAAAGGTAAGGAAAAAGTTATTAGAGGCTTAAAAATGATAAAGGCCAATCAGGCAAAGCCTGATTGGCCTTTTGAAATCTCCTACGGATAAACAAGTCGTCCAACAGGAGGCTAGAATCATCTAGCATCATTCCAACGTGAGAATTGTAATGATGGGTCTGGATGGAGCTGGTGTCAAGTGGCTTGGTTGTTAATGGAGGACTGCAAATGTCCAAGAAACCACCATTTCCAGCCCCTGCCGGTAAAAAATGGATTTTCGTTAAATCCTTTAAACACTATCGATCAGGTAAGCAGGTATACCCTAAGAAAGCGGATTGTTTTTGCTTTTTAGTTAACGGGTAGTAATCGAAGGGGGGAGGAAACTCCCCCCTTTTTTTGAACCTAACGTCAGAGGAAAAATTGGATTTGCTATTGCTGGAATTTAACCGCCTATCAAGCGACACGCTCAAGAACAGCCAATGTATTCACCATAGCCAACTCTTGAAACAACCCCGAAGCTAGCGCCAGTTTATAAATATCGTAGGGTGCCTGACCACCTTTGGTGGGGTCGGGGAAAATATCGTGAATGGCCAAAATACCACCGGGCATAATATGCCCTGCCCAGCTGCGGTAGTCGGTCATTGCGGCTTCGATGCTATGACCGCCATCAATAAATACCATCGCTAATGGAGTGCTCCAGAATTTGGCGGCGATACCTGAACTGGTCACTAATGGAACCACTACATCCTCAAGCCCTGCTGCTTTCATATTTTTGCGAAATTCCCTGAAGCTATCGAGACATTCGGCGCTAGCATCGTACAGATCAGCATCGTGGTACTCCTCCCCTAACTGATGTTCCTCTGAGCCACGGTGATGATCCAACGCGTACAATAGAGAACCATTTTCCTGACATCCGGCACCGAAATAGAGTGTGGATTTTCCGCAGTAGCTGCCTACTTCCAGGCACGGCCCCAGCACGGAGACTTCTTTGGCGTATTCATACAGGGCTGCGCCTTCGTCATCGGCCAGAAAGCCTTTTACTGTGTTGGGGTCAATTTTTAGAGGTTGCATAATGTACGTCCTGGTTCACATTAGTTTTTACAATTAGAGTGTTTCTATATTCAAACAACCTGCGATTTCTTTACCTGTGGGGTCCTCAAGGTGAGGCACGATACCAAGGCAAGGTTCTGGAATTTGACGTTTTAATGTTTCAAGGTTTTCCTGGTAGCAGGACATCTCGGCATCAACACGGTTGGCTACCCAACCAGCAACTGATAAACCGTCGGCACGGATCGCCTCTAAACTCAGCATTGCGTGATTAATACAGCCTAACCGCATACTTACCACCAAGATCACTGGCAAGTTCAACATTTTAGCGACATCGGCAAAGGTTTCTGTACGGTTAATTGGTACCCGCCAGCCCCCTGCGCCCTCGACCAATGTAATACCCGATTCAAGGTTTAAAATCTTACGGCAATACTCGGTTAACTGTTCCGCACTCACTTCAACCCCGACCTGCTCCGCTGCAATATGGGGTGCAATGGCGGGTTCAAGCGCAATGGGATTCACCTGCGAATAGGGCAATGACAAAGTCATGGCATCCATCAGTTCAAGGGCGTCTTCGTTTTGAAAACCATCGGCTGTTTGCTCACAACCCGCCGCCATCGGTTTGACCGCTGCACTGCTGAGGCCACGTTGGCGAGCATATTCGAGAATACCGCAGGCGATGCGGGTTTTTCCGACATCGGTATCGGTGCCGGTTACAAAGTAGCTAACAGGTGCTTTCACTTTAAAGTTCCAATCAGGTTCTGGCCTAAATCAGGCAACGGAAATTCCGTAATAAACTTCATAGGTCGCGGGTAAGACCCCATCTTTACTACGAAACTGCTCATAATTTTCAATCAGTTTTTTGATGCGGTTCTTGCCCGTCAAACCACTGGATTGCTGCTCATTCATATTATGAGCACCGAGGCTTTTTAGCTCTTTGGTCAGCTGATTTAGACGCTGATATTCCAGCACAATGTCGTGACTGCTGAGGTCTGCCGAAAAAAACGATTGTCCAGCCATTAACTGCTCCACACATTCAAATGGCATAAATTCATTCACATGAACGTGCTGATCAATCGGTCTCCAGGCTTCTTTTAATTCGTACAGGGTTCTTGGGCCTAGTGTTGAAAATGCCAGTACGCCTCCGGGTTTTAATGCCCGTTTGGCTTCACGAATAAATGCTTCGAGATCACCGCACCACTGGACTACCAGACTGGAATAAATCAGATCAAAACTATTGTCAGCAAAGGGAAGGTTTTCGACATCTGCTTGCGCCCAATGGGTGCGCGATTGTTCTGTTTCGGTAGTTTTATCCACTGCGTAACTCAACATTCCGGCGGCGAGATCAATCGCGTAGATCTGCTCCGGGTTGTGTTGCTTGGTCAATTGACGGGTAAAGTAGCCGGTTCCGCAACCCGCATCGAGAATGGTCTTTGCTTCGATGCTTTGGGGTATTTTAGCCAGTAACTCATTACCGACCTGCTGCTGCAACTGCGCGACTGAATCATAACTGGCGGCGGAGCGACTAAAGGATGCGGCAATGCGGGATTTGTCGACCGGCGCGGGGCTGTATGATTCGTTCATGGGTTGAGTACTGCTCATAAATTCGCACTCAGATTTCGGTTGCTACAGGCCTTATCGAGAGCCTCTAGCAATGCCGCAATATGTTGATCTGTATGGCCTGCGGTCAGGGTGATACGTAATCGAGATGTGCCCTCGGGCACTGTGGGTGGGCGAATCGCGCTGATCAGGAACCCTGCCCGTCGCAGCTCTTCACTGATCTCGATTGCCTGTTTGGCATCCCCCACATGCAGAGGCTGGATAGGGGTCAGGGATGGCATCAGGTTTAAGCCGATCCGCTCTGCCCCACTACGAAAAGTGCTAATTAACTCTGCCAGATGCTGGCGCCGCCAAGGCTCTGTTTTAATCAACCCAAGGCTGGTTCGAGTAGCAGCGGCCACCGCTGGCGGCAGCGCCGTGGTGTAAATATAGGTACGGGCGTTTTGAATCAGGGTTTCTATCAGTTCCTCAGAACCCGCAATAAAAGCCCCAAAAGTGCCTAGCGCCTTACCGAGGGTGCCCATCAAAATAGGCACCTCCTGCTGGGGCAGATTGAACTGCTCCAGTGTGCCGCTGCCTTTTGCGCCTAAAAAACCGATGCCGTGGGCATCATCCACCATTAGCCAGGCTTGATGCTGTTGGGTGACCGAGGCCAACTCTGGCACCGGAGCCAAATCACCGTCCATGCTAAAAACGCCATCGGTGACGACCAGTTTCCGATTACCTTTGGTATGCCTTAACGTTTCTTCGAGGTGAGCACAGTCATTGTGACGGTAGCGTTTAAGAGTTGCTCGGCTAAGCAGAGCCGCATCGATCAGGGATGCGTGGTTGAGGCGATCTTCAAAAACCGCATCGTTTCGACCACATAGAGCGGAGATTACCCCAAGATTGGCCATGTATCCGGTTGAAAACAGCAGCGCCCGGTCGCGGCCGGTAAATTCTGCCAGTTCAAGTTCAAGGTTCTGGTGTGCTGAGGAGTGACCATTGATCAGGTGCGATGCACCGCTGCCAACCCCGTAGCGGTTGGCAGCGTCTTTGAAAGATTGAACCAAGTCCGGATGGTTGGCTAACCCAAGGTAATCATTGCTGCAGAAATTCAGATAGTCCCTGCCCTCAACTTTTATTTCAGAACCCTGTGGCGACTGCACTTCAAGCCGCTTTCTATACAGGTGCTGCTGCTTTTTTTCAGCAAGGCCTTCGGCTAAATTAAAAGGGTCGGACATGTTTTGGCTAAAAAATCTGGGGGTTACAGATACCGACCCACCACTCTAGCTAGCCGCATCGTAAAAAAGCGCTGCTTCTTTACGGCGTGGTTTTGCTGCGGTTTCGTCATATTCTTCAGATTGAATACCGAGTCGCTCGAACAGCTGCATATCATCGCTTTGCTGCGGAAGAGGACAGGTTAATAGTTTTTCACCACAGAAAATTGAGTTGGCTCCAGCGAAAAAACACATTGCCTGCAGTTGGTCGTTCATATCATCACGACCGGCGGAAATTCTGACCTGACTATGGGGCATCAGGATACGGGCAACGGCAATCGTGCGGACAAAATCAAAGGGATCAAGATCTTCAATATCATCCAGCGGTGTACCTTCCACTTTGATGAGATTGTTGATCGGTACACTTTCAGGGTGTACCGGCAAATTCGCCAGTTGCATGAGCAAACCGGCGCGATCATTAGCACCTTCACCCATACCAACAATGCCACCACTACAGATCTTCATACCCGCATCACGCACACGACTTAGGGTATCAAGACGATCCTGATAGTTTCGGGTCGTAATAATGGAGTCGTAAAATTCCGGCGAGGTATCAAGGTTGTGGTTGTAATAATCCAGTCCGGCATCCGCTAATTCTGCGGTCTGTTCATCACTCAACATGCCGAGGGTCATGCAGGTTTCCATGCCCATCTCTTTAACCTGTTTGACCATATCCAGCACGTAGGGCATATCTGCAACAGGCGGCGAACGCCAGGCCGCCCCCATACAAAAACGGGTTGCTCCGGCCTCTTTGGCGCGACGAGCTTCTTCGATAACCTTCTCAACCTCCATCAACTTCTGTTTCTCAAGGCCGGTGTTATAGTGGGCGCTCTGGGGGCAGTATTTGCAATCCTCGGGGCAGGCTCCGGTTTTGATGGAGAGTAAGGTACTCACCTGCACTTCATTCGGATTATGAAATTTGCGATGTACCGTATGAGCCTGAAACAACAGGTCATTCATCGGTTGATCAAATAGTTGTGTAACTTCCTGGAGACTCCAGTTGTGGCGTATCTCATTCATATTTGTCAGCCCGTGATGACAGTGCCGAAACGGCGGTTATTACCAAAATTTGAAGACGCAATGATAATGATGCCTGACCCGCTGTCAACCAGAAGAGCACTACGTGGTTAACAACTGGCTGAATAAAATACCGTCCTGGTTATTTCCCCACCGCTGCGTACTTTGCAACGCGGCGGGACAATCAACATTAGATCTGTGCATTCACTGCCAACGGGATTTACCGTGGCTGGATTCTACCTGCCAGCGCTGTGGCTGGCCGATTGAGTCCTCTCAAAGCTATCGTCAATGTGGCCGCTGCCTTAATCAGACTTTAGCTTACGACCGTGCGATTTCACTGCTGGAGTACCGTTGGCCTATCGATCAGATGGTGATTGAACTCAAATTCCAGAAGAATCGTGCCCACGCGAGGGTGCTTGCGACGTTGATGGCAGAGTTTCTGCCTCATCATTACGATAATCAATCACTCCCGCAGCTCATTACCAGTGTACCGATGCACCCCCAACGACTGTGGGAACGGGGTTTTAATCAGGCGGATCTGATCGCTAAGCGGATCGCGGGGCTACTGGGTATTCCTTACGCTCCGAACCTGGCCCGCAGAACCCGTTATTCAAAACCCCAAACCGGATTAAACGCCCAACAGCGGGCCGCCAATATCGCTGGCTGTTTTGAATGTGACTTACCCAATTGCGAATCGATTGCTATCGTTGATGATGTGCTCACCACCGGTAGTACCACCCATGAATTAAGTAAGCAGTTTCGAAAAACCGGTGTAGAGCAGATACATATCTGGACCTTGGCACGAACGCTCTAACGAGCCAGGAGCACCAGGGAAAGGTTTCTAAAATCAGTCGTCCATTTTTGCCAGCTCAACAGAACGCTGTCTGGCATCCTCCATGGCGGTTGCAAATAATGCCCTCAATCCACCTTTTTCAAAGGCCTGTAGTGCGCGTTCTGTTGTGCCGCCAGGAGAGGTCACATTAACACGCAATTGAGCGGGATCCTGATTCCCTTCGGATGCAAGTGCTGCGGCACCCAGTGCCGTTTTTTGAGTTAAGCGACGAGCAGTATCGGGTTTCAGGCCCATCTCTATCGCCGCTGCTTCCATCGCTTCCATCACTAAAAAGAAATAGGCGGGGCCGCTGCCGGATACGGCGGTCACCGCATCAATTTCAGCTTCATCCTCAAGCCACAGACTAATACCCACCGCATCCATAACCGATTGAGCCTGTTGCCGCTGGGATTCGCTGACCTGGTCATTCGCGAACATACCGGTAGCGCCGTGCTGAACCAGCGCAGGCGTATTGGGCATACATCGAACAATAGCTGCTGGCTGTTGCAACCACTCCAGCATCGCAGCGATGGTAATACCGGCGGCAATTGAAATCAGCAATGGTTTGCGCTGCGCCACCGCATCACGCAGATCCTCCAGTACAGGCCGGAAAATCTGGGGTTTGATCGCAAAAACCACCAGATCCGCTTCACCTACCGCCGCAGCATTATCGGTAGTAATCCGCACACCCAACTGTTGCTGTAATGAATCCAACTGGGGTTGTTCTGGGCCAGCGACAATAATGTTGTTAGCAGGAAAGCCCTGTTTAACGATGCCGCCAATTAAAGCGGCTGCCATATTGCCGGAGCCTATAAAGGTAATAACCGTGTTCTGTTGCATAGTAGCTTCTCAAGTCATCATGTATTGGAGATTGATACGGACTGCCTGTCCGCTGAAACGTCGGCCTGCAAAGATCTCAATTAGTTCGTTTTCGAACTATTCGGCTCGCGAGCACCAAAGATTGCGGTGCCGACTCGTACAAAGGTCGCGCCTTCCGCGACCGCGGCTTCCAAATCCTGTGACATACCCATAGACAGTGAGTCCATCTGCGGCAGGTCTGTTTGTAAATCCTTCAGCAACCGTCTAAGTTCCCTGAAAACAGTGCGCTGTTTCGATAGCTCCTGCTCGGCCCTTGGCAGGGTCATCAGACCGCGAAGTTGAAGTCCCGGCAGGCTCATAATTTGCTGTGCTAACTCCGCGGTTTGCTTAACAGAAACACCGGATTTATTCGGATCATTACTGATGTTTACCTGAATGAATACCTTCAAAGGTGGCTTTCCTACTGGTCGGTTTCGACTCAGCTTTTCGGCAACCACCAAACGATCTACGCTATGAACCCAGTCGAAATGAAGAGCAATATCCCGTGCCTTGCGGGATTGTATCGGCCCAATAAAGTGCCAGATAATATCTTCCTGTGGGAGCGCGCTACGTTTATTGATAGCCTCCTGAAGATAATTTTCGCCAAAATTGCGGATTCCGGCTTTGTATGCCTCAATAATGCGCTCCGCAGTTTGGGTTTTGCTAGCTGCGATTAGGGTTACCGAATCTTGAGGCCGAGCATACAGTTGCTCAAAACCCTTGATATCATTTACGACGGTTTGAATATTTTCAGCTATGCTTTTCATGTTAGATATTCAAATGGTTACGGCTATCTATCAACATCATTTTATTTCCGTCGCTGAGCCCTGAAATAAAGGCTTGGCGCACTATTATAAACCGATCTCGAGTGCAAATATGGATATCACTGAAATGTTGGCATTCTGCGTAAAGCAGAACGCATCTGACTTACACCTTTCATCGGGATTACCTCCGATGATTCGCGTTGATGGCGATGTCCGCCGCATCAATTTACCTGCGCTTACTCAAACTGAAGTCCATGGTCTTGTTTATGAGATCATGAATGACAAGCAGCGTAAGGATTTTGAAGAACAGCTGGAAACCGATTTTTCCTTCGAGGTTCCCGGTATCGCTCGATTCAGGGTCAATGCATTCAACCAGAACCGTGGATCTGCTGCGGTATTCAGAACCATTCCTTCGAAGGTGCTAACCATGGAGGAACTTGGTCAGGGCGCTGTTTTTAAGGAGATTGCCGCTACCCCAAGGGGGCTGGTTTTGGTGACAGGCCCAACCGGTTCGGGTAAGAGTACCACCCTGGCAGCGATGATTGATTACATCAATGACAATCGTTATGAACACATACTGACGATCGAAGACCCGATCGAATTTGTTCATGAGAGCAAAAAGTGCCTGGTCAATCAGCGTGAGGTTCATAAGGACACCCACGGTTTCAACGAAGCGTTGAGGTCTGCGCTGCGGGAGGATCCCGATGTAATTCTAGTGGGTGAGCTTCGTGACCTTGAAACTATACGGTTGGCACTTACCGCCGCGGAAACGGGCCACGTCGTGTTTGGCACGCTGCACACCTCATCCGCCGCCAAGACTATCGACAGAATTATCGATGTTTTTCCTTCCGAGGAAAAAACCATGGTCCGTTCAATGCTGTCAGAATCTCTCAGAGCGGTTATCTCTCAAACCCTACTGAAGAAAAATGGCGGTGGCCGGGTCGCTGCCCATGAAATCATGATCGCAACACCCGCAATCAGAAACCTTATTCGAGAAGACAAAATTGCCCAGATGTATTCTGCGATCCAAACCGGCGGATCATTGGGCATGCAAACCCTGGATCAATGCCTGTCTAATCTATTAAGTAGTGGCTTGATTACCCGGCAGGCAGCGCAGGAAAAAGCAAAAACCCCTGAATCGTTCTAGCACGGCTGACGATTCAGCCACCAACAATTATACCGTTTCAATAACCTGTCTTAATCAATAGAGCGCTTATGAGATTCGAAGAATTGTTACGCATGATGGTCGAGAAAGAAGCCTCCGACCTTTTCATTAGCGCGGGCATACCACCCACGATGAAGTTATTGGGGAAAACAATCCCCATTACCAAACAATCGTTAACCGCCGAACAAGCCCAAAAAACTGTGTTATCGGTCATGAACGAGGGCCAGCGCAACGAATTTCAGGAGACCCACGAGTGCAATTTTGCAATCAGCGCCAGCGGCATTGGTCGCTTCAGAGTAAGTGCCTTCTATCAACGTAATCTTGCCGGCATGGTGCTACGCCGAATCCAAACTGAAATACCGCGCCTTGATGACATCGGCCTACCGGATACGGTTAAGGAACTATCGATGGTTAAACGTGGGCTGGTTTTTATCGTGGGGGCGACGGGCAGCGGCAAATCAACATCACTAGCCGCGATGATTGGTCACCGCAACCAGAATAGCAACGGCCATATCATCAGCATTGAAGACCCCATTGAATTTTTACACCAGCATCAAAACTGCATCATCACCCAGCGTGAAGTCGGTATCGACACCGAATCCTTTGAGGTTGGATTACAAAATACGCTACGCCAGGCTCCCGATGTCATTATGATCGGCGAGATACGTACCCGCGAAGCAATGGCGCATGCTATAGCGTTCGCGGAGACCGGACATCTGTGCCTGGCAACCCTGCACGCAAACAATGCCAATCAGGCAATGGACCGAATCATCAACTTTTTCCCGCAAGATACTCATCACCAAATACTGATGGATCTGTCGTTGAACCTGAAAGCTATTGTCGCTCAGCAACTGATTCCAACGGTAGATGGGCAAGGTCGCCAGCCTGTTATCGAAGTGTTACTCAACACGCCTTTGATGGCAGACCAGATCCGTTCAGGAGAATTTCACGAGCTCAAAGCACTGATGACAAAATCCCGTGAAGTAGGTATGCAGACCTTTGATCAGGCTCTTTTCGATCTTTACACGGCCAACCGGATCAGCTATCAGGATGCACTTTCCTATGCGGATTCAGCCAACGACCTGCGCTTGATGATCAAACTCGATAAAAATATGGACCCAGACATGGCCGGCCGCAACCCGGGATTGAAACTTGAGGCTTATGACAGCGGGACGACTATGTAACCTTTAGTTCGTGTTTAAGCGTCCGGTTCTGATTCATATACCTTTCGCCCACCCACAAAGGTTGCCGCAACTTTTCCGGTCAATATTTTACCCATGTAAGGATTATTGAGGCCACCGGAAAACCAATGATCAGGGTTCACGGTTTGCCTGGCATTGGGATCAAAAATAGTGATGTCAGCGGTACTTCCAACCGTTAATCCTACCCCCTCCAAACCAATAATAGCGGATGGACCATGGGTTAATCGCTCAACAATCGCTGGCGCCGATAGCGAATATTCCTGCAGCAACTGTACTGCCAATGGCAACAAAGTTTGCAAGCCCGATATACCCGACTCGGTCGCCGCAAATGGCGCCATCTTTGCTGATGCACTTACCGGCTGATGATCCGAGCAGATCGCTCCGATCGTACCGTCAATTACACCCTCAATCAGTGCAGCCCTGTCATCCTCAGTGCGCAGGGGTGGCTGCAGATGAAAGGCACTGTTATAGCCCTCAATGGAGGCTTCGGTGAACAGTAATTGATGGATAGCCACCCCAGCAGTCACCGGCAAACCTTGCTGTTGGGCATGACGGATTAACTCGACAGAATGAGCGGATGACAGTTGAGAATAGTGTGTCTGAACACCCGTTTCCTCTACCAGTAGCAGGCTGGTCGCAATCGCTGAGGTTTCAGCGATCTCAGGAATACCCGCCAGCCCAAGCCGAACGCTGATCGCTCCTTCGTGACAACAGCCGCCATCTTCAAGGGAATGATCAACTGGCGACAAAAATACCTTGGTTTGATGAGTAGCGGCATACGCCAGGCTGTGCAGTAGCACACGATTGCTGGCAAAAGGGCGACGCAAATTGGTTAGCGCAACACAACCAGCCTGTTTTAGGGCGTGCATTTCGCTAGGGTAGATACCTTCTAAACCCTGGGTTAATGCCCCAATGCACTTAACCCTGGCGGATGCGGCCTGATTAGCTTTTTCAGCAATCAATTTGACCACCGCAGCTGAATCGATCACCGGGCGGCTATCAGGCGTACAGCACAGAGTGGTCACGCCACCCGCCACTGCCGCCGCCAATTCTGAGTCAATAGAACCTCTGGATTCATAACCCGGCTCTGGTAAGCGCACAGCCAGATCGACCACACCAGGCATCACCCACATGCCGGCAGCATCTACTTCTTGATCCGCAACAAAACCATCTGGAGCCGCACCAATAGCGATAATTTGGCCGTCATGAATAAACAGGTCTGCAGCTTGTTCGGTCCCGCCTTTCGGATCAACCAGCCAGCCGTTGATGATTTTCAAACTTGAGCCGCTCATAGGCCTCGTTACTCCTGTGACCCGGCAGTCCGAGTCTGGCCGCTTGCGCACATTGACAATATTGCCATGCGCACCGCTATACCGTAACTGACCTGATTCAAGATCAATGACTGGGATCCATCCGCTACTGAAGATGCAATTTCAACGCCTCGATTAATCGGTCCCGGATGCATCACAATGGCATCAGGTTTGGCATAGGCAACGGTTTCGCTGGTGAGTCCGTAGGTTTGATAGAACTCTCTTTCGCTTGGAATTAAGGCTCCTTTCATCCGCTCGCGCTGAAGCCGCAACATAATCACGACATCAACATCCTTCAGACCCTCTGATAACCGATTGTGAATTTTGACATCGAAAGCATCGAGGTTACTGGGCAGTAGAGTACCGGGTGCAATAACACGTACTTCACCAGCGCCGAGCATGTTCAACGCGGTAAGTTGCGAACGCGCTACCCGGGAATGGAGGATGTCACCCACAATGGCGATACGCAGATTTTCAAATTCACCGCGGTGACGTCGGATGGTGAGCATATCCAGCATTGCCTGGGTGGGGTGGGCATGACGGCCATCTCCAGCGTTCACGACCGCGACATTCGGTGTGACTTGTTCGGCAATGAAGTGGGCGGCACCACTATCTGCGTGGCGTACTACAAAAAGGTCGCTGCCCATCGCCTCCAGGTTTCGCAGTGTATCCAGCAGGCTTTCGCCCTTGGAGGTTGCGGATGTATTGATATCCAGATTAAGCACATCCGCTGAAAGACGCTTTGCTGCTAACTCAAAGGTGGTGCGAGTGCGGGTGCTAGGCTCAAAGAAAAGGTTGGTTACAGTACGGCCACGTAACAGTGGTACATTTTTTACTGAACGTTCGCCGACCTTGATGAAAGAATCGGCGGTATCAAGAATTTCCGTAAGCATTTCACGGTCTAGTCCATCAATCGACAGAAAATGGCAAAGCTGCCCGTGAGAATTTAGCTGTATGTTTTTTTGCTCATTTTCCATTGGCCGCTAGTTTAACCGGATGCGCCGCTAACTAACAGGGATTAGCTCATCTACTGGGTTGTTTGCTAATCAGTTGCAAGGGCTCTGGTCCTTCCAGTTTAATTCGCATGCCATCTGTGCGCGGAAGATGCACGCCGCTGAGATCAGGCTGGACCGGAAGTTCTCGACCTTCGAGGGAAACCAGCACCACCAGCGTGACAGAAGCTGGTCGCCCATAATCAAACAGTTCATTCAGGGCCGCACGAATAGTACGGCCACTCATGATCACGTCGTCCACTAGTACGATGTGCTGCCCTTCAATCTCAAAGGGTAGTTCCGACGGTGTAACGCGGGGGTGCAGGCCGATTCGGGTAAAATCATCCCGGTAAAATGAGATATTGAGAGAACCCAGTGGCATCTGCGTATTCAATTTTTGATGCAGGCGCTCTGCTACCCAAACACCCCCTGTGTGAATGCCAACGATACCGGGGTTACTGATCCCTTTGTCGTTGAGGTAGCGCTCAAGATCCGTGCTTAACTCTTCAACAACCTCGTCCACTGATATATCAATATTCAAACAAAAGCCCTCTAGTTAACCCATGACTACAATATGAGCATACCTGTAACGATTCATACCGGCAGTCTATCCTCAGCTCGATACCAACTCTGTAAAATAAGCTGCGCAGCCACCGCATCTACAGTAGGCCCTTTGCGGCTTTTTTTTGCGGATTTCCCGGGCCGACCTCTGACTTCATCCACTACACTCAAATGGTCTCTGGCCTCGAAACTGGTCAACCTTTCATCCATTAAAAAGCAAGGGACGCCATAACGTTCCTTGAGCTGTCGGGAGAATTTTTTGGCTCGCTCTGATATCGCGGAATTACTGCCGTCCATGTTATCAGGCAGTCCAATTACCATCCCATCAGGTTGCCACTCGGCCACAATTCCAGTGATCTGATCCCAATTGGGCACGCCGTTTCGAGCGTTAACCAAATCTAGTGGTGAGCTGGTCTGCATCTGCATATTGCCCACTGCACAGCCGATTTTTTGAGTCCCATAATCGAACGCTAACAGCGTTTCCAGACTGGTCTTATCCATTATTGTGCTCAATGACAACAATCTCTCTCAGGCAATCTATCGTAACCCCTCATCGGGCCTTGCTGCAGAAATCATATTAAGACAGCATGTTATGCGTGACCAACGTCGGGGGAGAGCAAGTTCAAATCAATACCTATGGTTTCTGCGGCGGCATGGGCTCTGGCGTCGTGGGGCAAGTGGAATAGTATCTCACCAGACACATGACTGGTTAACCAGGAGTTCGCGGCCATCTCTTCCTCTAGCTGCCCGGCACTCCAACTGGCGCAACCGAGGGTTACCAAAAACTCCTTCGGCCCCTCGCCATTGGCTATCGCTTCAAGCACATCTAATGAGGTGGTTAAGTACAATTGTTCGGAAACAGCTGTCGAACTACTCCAGTCGCCCTTCTCTTTGTGAAGAATAAAACCCTGATCGACATGCACCGGGCCACCGGCAAGTATAGGCTGATCAATAAACTCTGAGCCCGGAGTAATATTCAGTTGAACAAAAATTTGTGACAAGTTAACCCCAAGGGGTTTATTGATCACTAGCCCAAAGGCTCCATCATCATCGTGCTCACAGAGGTAGGTAACAGACTGGGAAAACGTCAGATCCTGCAACTGTGGCATTGCAACCAGGAGCTGGTCATTTAAACGTGTGAACTCTGATATCTGACTTTTCATAATTGGAGTATTGGGTTTATCCACTGCATTTACAAGGCCGGACGCTTGATATCGAGCTCAACTGAGCTAAGCAGGCTCTATGATTCAGATGAATAGTGGTTTTGCTGGAATTTCCAGGTGCGGATAATTTGCAAAACACCCACCTCTTTTCGCAGCTCATCAGGAAATGGCGCAAACGGTGCAGCCAACCGTACAATACGTATAGCCGCATCATCAAGCAGTTTTTTGCCCGACGATTTCAGAATACGCACCTCCTTTATCGAGCCATCGGGCAACACCGCCACCAACATTCTCAGGTTACCGAAAAGATTCATACGACGGGCTTCTTTTGGGTAATTGAGATTGCCTATCAGCTCAACCTTTCGGCGCCAGCCATCCATGTAATATGCGTCAATCGAATACTTGGTTGAGGCTGCGCTGACGGTCCGAACTTTAGGTCTGTTTGCCTCAAATTGTATCTGCGTCGCAAGCTGAGCTTCGAGACTCGCGATCTCCAAGCTTTTCTCAAGCAAACTTATTTTTCGTTCAAGGGGTGTTTCAACAGGGATGCTTTTTGTCGCTACTTTAGTTTTTTTTTGGGACTGGGTAGCGGTCAGCAGTGCCTTGGTGCTACTTTCCTGTGGTCGCGCCTGAGGTTCAGCTTGCCTTTGTGCCGGCCTGACCTGGTTTTGTGGTCGCTGCGCTTCTAGAGGGGTAGTCTGTCGTTTTTTTTGTTCGGCTTCGCCACTACCTTGCTGATTAGCCTGGGCTAGAAAATCGGCTTTGTCCGGTTCTTTTTCTGAGCGATATTGAGCAAGTGCAATCTCCAAAGAGGCCGCTGGCCTCTGTCGATCTGCAAGTTCAAAACCCACCCCGAGAATAATCACAAGATGTACAAGCAACGCCATGAACAGGGTAAAGCCCATCCGATCGGGCGCACTCGCTACCTGAACCTGTGGAGACGAAAAAATTTGCGGCTGTGTCGACATGGTTGATATCAGGAATTATCCGGAAAATCTCACTCAGCTGTTTTGCCTAGACTGGCATCACTGGTTAGAACTCGGGCCGTCTATTTCTCCAGTTATTTTCGGTTTCATTTCGCACTCAAGTGCCGCTCAATTGCATCCATCAATAGGTCAGCTATCCCGGTGGAAAACTGTCTATCCAGCTCGCGAATACAGGTCGGGCTTGTAACATTAATCTCGGTCAAATAATCACCAATCACATCAATACCAACAAACAACAAACCTCGCTCCTTAAGTGTAGGTGCTACCTGCTGACAGATCCAACGATCTCGATCAGTAAGTTCACGGCCCTCCCCTGTACCGCCTGCCGCCAGGTTGCCGCGGGTTTCACCCTTTGCCGGTATACGGGCCAGCGCATAGGGAATGGGCTCCCCATCCACCAATAAAATGCGTTTATCACCATCCACTATTTCAGGAATATATTTTTGCGCCATGGTTTGGGTCGTGCCGTGCTCAGTCAGGGTTTCAATAATGACACTGAGGTTCGGATCATTTTCCTGAATCCGAAAAATTGAACTGCCACCCATTCCATCAAGTGGTTTGAAAATAACATCGCCATGGCTGGCGGCAAATTTCTTTAATAGGTCCGCACGGCGGGTGACCAGCAACGGCGGACAGCACTGAGGGAACTCAGCCGCAAATAATTTTTCATTGTTATCACGTAATGCCTGTGGCCGGTTAACCACCATCGCGCCCTGCCGTTCCGCCATTTCAAGAATGTAGGTGCTATAAAGAAACTCATTATCAAAGGGTGGATCCTTGCGCATCAGGATCACATCCAGGTCAGACAATGTTATTGGGCACTGCTCACCGGTTTCGTACCAGCGGCTAGAGTCATCAAAAACCTTCAGGTCCGAGCTTAGCGCTTTAGCAACACCATCTTCGACATAAAGATCTTGTTGCTCCATGTAGACCAACGACCAACCACGCCCCTGGGCCGCTAACAGCATCGCCAAACTACTGTCTTTCTTGAAGTTGATGTCGTGAATAGGGTCCATCACAATGCCAAGACGAATACTCATTTTAGAAAGTCCAATAAACAAAAATTAAGCTGGAGGTTCGTCGCCATGCAACGACCGTTTAATCTAGCTACGCAAAAATACACCTAATTATTCTGGCAGGAATGTGAAATGCTACTAAAATCTAATGCAAAGTATCTACACAGGCCAAAAGCCCATTGTATAGTAAGAGTTCATCAATATGGGTTTTCAAACTATGGAAAAAACTTATCAAGATCTGAAAGTCATGATCATCGACGACAGTAAGACGATTCGTCGAACGGCGGAAACCTTACTGTCCAATATCGGTTGTGACGTTATAACTGCTACCGACGGGTTTGAAGCGTTGGCGAAAATTGTCGACAACCACCCTGATATCATTTTTGTAGATATCATGATGCCTCGACTTGATGGTTATCAGACCTGCGCATTGGTCAAAAACAACGATGAGTTCAAATCAACTCCAATCGTGATGTTATCCAGTAAAGATGGGCTGTTTGATAAGGCCAAAGGCCGCATTGTTGGATCTGACGACTATCTAACTAAACCATTCAGCAAGGATGAGTTACTGGAAGTCATTGAACGTTTTGCTCATTAAACTTACGGCTATTTAGACACAAGCTTATATAGCGTTACTCACTCAGTACTCAGCCGATATTGTAACCGTGCTCAAATTCAACCCAGGAATGCCTACAAACCGAAATGGTAAGAGTTCTAATCATCGATGATTCCCCAACAGAAACCCGCCGAACAAGCGAATTCCTGAGACTAGCCGGCTACCAGGTGCTCAGTGCTCCCAATGGGAAAGAGGGCATTAGTATGGCAAAGTCAGCCAGTCCCGACCTGATCCTGATGGATGTAGTCATGCCTGATTTGAACGGTTTTCAGGCAACCCGCCAGCTTCAGCGCGACCCAAAAACACAGCATATTCCTGTCATTATCGTCAGCACCAAGAACCAGCAAACGGATAAAATTTGGGGCCTTCGCCAGGGTGCCATCGATTATCTAATTAAACCGGTACAGGAATCTGAACTCATCCAATCGATCGAAACCGTTCTTGATGGCTAATTCCAACAACAGTGCTATTCATCCGTTTGATACGCTTCAAAGTTATCAAACTCGCTGCCTGAAAATTGCTCGAAATCATCCAGTACAAAGCCAGACAAATACTGAATGGAGTGGGCTGGGCTACGAGCTAGGAAACCACAAAATCGTAACCCCTTTAAACGAAGTTTCAGAATACCTGAACATACCAAATTTTACTCGAATCCCCAGGGTGAAAAACTGGCTTACCGGTATTTCGAATGTTAGGGGTCGATTAGTTCCAATACTGGACCTAAATGGTTTTTTAGGCTTTGAGCAAAAAACAACCTCATCAAAAAAGCGACTTTTAGTAGTTGAGAACTCAGAGCTAGTTTGCGGTTTTTCAGTAAATTCAATTTTTGGTTTACAAACATTTTCGGCGGATTCCTTTCACAGTGGCGCACCCACTGATCACGAAAAACTCCGGCCTTTTATCTCAGGTTATTTTGAAAAAAATAATCAGATATGGTTTGTACTAAACTTAAAACAAGTACTTGAACACGATTACTTTTTTGACGTTGCGATATAAATATTGTCGACAACTTGAAATAACCAATGGGATGAGCATCTCCCAAATATTTTACTAACCATGGCTACTTGAAATGAACATCCATGAAAATATCAAACTGAAACCAGGCAATAGATCAATTCTAGCGCCCATTGTACTATTGGTACTATCACTTGTTTTGCTGGCGGCAAATACTGTTGTTGTACGACAACAAGACAGTAGCTATCAAACCATACTTCGATCAGCCTCAAATCTGGAGTCCCTGTCGCAAAAATTGGCAAGTAGCTCATTTCAGGCAGTGTCTGGCACCTCTCGAAATTTTGATCTTGTCCGCAAGCATCGAGATGACATCGATTCAAAAGTTACCTATTTAACCAACAACGATACTTTTCCAATTTTTTCAAGTAAGTCACCGGCTGTAGATGAACTTGCCATCGTCTGGGAACAAATAAGAGCTAATACTGAAACCGTTTTAGGCAATGAAAAAACCATAACTTCATATGGCGAATCAACCGCACAGCTTCAAGCTTTGTTCGAACAACTTCGATCCATGTCAATCGATATCGCAGAAAAGTTAATTGACGTTGGCGGAAGCCCTCGGCAGATCATGGTCGCCCATCAACAAACCTTGCTCACGGAACGCACTCTAAACGTAATTTCTGAGCTCACAGGTAACCATCAGCGCAGCACCGATGGTATTGAAGCATCCATCAAGCAACTATCACTAAATCATCAGGCGATGCAGGCAGGTGATATCACGCGCGGCATAAGAGCTATCAAAAGTTCTAGCATCGTAAAAATTCTGGCAAAAATATCAGATCTGCAGAACGAGATCGAACAAGTTATTCCCTCTTTAAAACAGTCCACGCCTCTCATGAACAGCGTGACGAGCGCAAACAACAACATCAGTAGCGGTTCCGAGCTACTGCTAGCCCATTCATCCTCTATCGTGAAATATATCGATGAGCATAAGGAAGAAAGCTTGATCCTGCCTGGAATTGGCTATCTGCTTGCATTTCTTAGCCTGGCTTCAATTGTCTGGATAGCCTTAGTAGTTTACCGCGAAACCAACCATCAACTGGTGCACACAGAGGAAGAAAATTTACACAATCAAAATGCCATACTCACGCTTCTAGACGAATTAGGAAATCTTGCGGATGGGGATCTCACTACATACGTTACCGTAACCGAAGATTTTACCGGTGCTATTGCAGACTCTATTAATTACACGATTGACCAATTACGAATCCTGGTTTCTTCTATTAATGAAACTTCCGTGCGGGTTTCTGCTTCAGCTGAGAGTACTCAGGATACCGCTGCGGTATTAGCAAAAGCTTCATTACAACAAGCCAAGGAAATCGCCGACGCTAGCAGTGCCGTACACGAGATGGTAAGCAGTATTGAGCAGGTTTCCCGGAACGCTTCGGAGTCCAGTACTACCGCTGAACAATTTCTAAATATTGCCAACACCGGTGCAGATGTAGTCGACAATACACTTCGTGGCATGGATACAATTCGGGAACAGATTCAGGACACCTCGAAACGAATCAAACGGCTAAGCGAAAGTTCTCAGGAAATTGGTGATATTGTTTCTTTGATTGATGATATTGCCGACCAGACCAATATTTTGGCGTTGAACGCGGCTATTCAAGCTTCTATGGCCGGTGATGCTGGACGTGGTTTTGCTGTTGTAGCGGACGAAGTACAGCGACTCGCGGAGCGCTCAAGTGCTGCAACCAAGCAGATCGAGGCATTGGTGAAAACCATTCAATCCGACACTAATGAAGCCGGCATATCCATGGAGAAGACCACGACAGAAGTGGTTCACGGTGCGCGTCTGGCTAAGGATGCGGCATCCGCACTCGGCGATATCGAAAAAGTTTCCAATAGCCTCGCTACACTCATTGATAATATTTCGGGCGAATCCCAGCAGCAGCTCGGCTCTGCCGAAAATATTGCTCAAACCATGAACGTCATTCAAGAAATCACAACCCAAACATTAGACGGTAGTCAGGCAACTTCAAAATCAATCGGCAACCTAACATCAATATCTGCGGAGCTGCGAAAAACCGTTGCCGGTTTTCGTCTACCCGCCAACACTCAAAATAGTTCGCCTAAAAACCAATCAAGCGAATCAAAAGAGATCCAATAGTTCTACCGCACCTAAAGCGTAGTAGAACTAAAATCGGAAATGAGCACATTTTCTAACAGCGTCCGCTGGGACTGGGTCAAATTCGAAATCGAATCTGCCCTCAGCCTTACCGTCAAAAGCCTGCATCGATTGTCGGAAATACCCACCGATGCCAGTGTGTTGGACGAATGCATAGAACCCTTGATTCAAGCCAGCGGAGCATTGCAGTTTGTAGGGCTTACAATTGCTGCTAACCTGAGTTTGGAAACTGCGAAACTGTTAAATTTCGCTAAAACAGATGACACGGAGCTTCCTGCCGAACTGCTCAAACCTATCCTTGAATCGACCCTTAGACTTGAAGCTTTTATTGATGGCTATAGCCCGCAAGAGCCTTCAAAAGAGATCATTCTTCTACCCTGCCTGCACGACATTTTGGCACTTGGGCGCCAATCTCCAATTACCGCCCATGGTTACCATCTACCCGTCACTTTAGATGCTGAGGAGCAGAGCAAAAACCTGCCTGATGAATATTATCCATCACCCAAATCGATCAATGAGATTAAAGATTTACGTGATCTTTATCGATTTAATCTACTGATACTGATACGCAATCTACCTGCTGAACAACAACTTAGCGAACAATCACTCCAAAGCCTGGATACTATTCGTAAGGTTTTTATCCAACTTTCTAATAACCTTGGTAGTGCACCCAGTGCAGATCTTTTCGATATCGCTAGCTCCTTTATCGAAGTACTGAAGGACAAACGGATTCTGTTAAGAACAGGCGTATTTGCACTCCTCAAATTGGTCGATGCCTATATCACTCATCTTTTCAAACCAGGCCAACCAGCTTACTCGGTAGAATCGTATGAATTGTTAAAAAATCAGATTCTTTTTTACCTGATCCCCTGCACCGATGTATCGCCAGAAACTCAGACAATTCGTGACCAGTATTCTCTTGAGTCCATATTACAGACCCATCCTTTTTTACTGGAAATAGTGTCGCCGAAAAGCTATTCAGACAAAAAGACCATACAGGCCGCATTAACAAATTTTCTGGATGAAGTTAGTTCGACACGATCACAATTAGAACAACTGGGTACCTCTTCAGAGGTCGAATTATCACTCAGTGAAGATCCTTTAAATCAACGATTTCGTAGATTTTCCAACATGGCATCCATTCTTAACTATCAGGAATGGAGCAAAAAGTTTTCGGCTGCGTCAGTAGGCGAAGTTGAGGATAGCATCGAATTGCTGCGAGAGTTTGAAGCAACTGAAAACAATTTAGCCACTGACCGGGTACAAATTACGGTTCAAAAAACCCTTGCAGAGCTCAGTAAGGTCGCTCTCTGTATCGAGCAATACTTTGCTGATCAGGCAGAGCTGGACAAACTCGAACAAGCTACCGATCTACTTATCTCAATCGCAGCAGATTTTGAAACCATCGGGTTTTCAACCCTCGCGAAATCCGTCGCAGAACTCATCGGTTACCTCCGTGACTGCTCTAAAAAACAGAGCAGTGAACAATATGAAAATGCGCGCTACTCATTAGTAAATTTTTTGGTCAACATACAATTCCATCTCGAAACCGGCGAATTTGAAGTTGTTCCATCGCAGTTAGAGCATTCAAATACCACGTTCCTTAATTCGGCACTGGAGTGCTTGCAGCAGTTGGCACAGATTCAGCTGCCAATTGCACCGGTTGACGCTGACATATCACCACAACCGCCACCCGCCGAGTTCCAGCTACCGGACGCAGACCTGATTGACGATGAAATTCTTGAGATATTCTCCGAGGAAGCGGAGGAAGTACTGGAGGTTTTACAACTCCATACACCGCTGTGGATGGATGATCAGAATAGTACATCACTAGCCGAAATCCGTCGCGGCTTTCATACCCTCAAAGGTAGCGGTCGAATGGTGAATGCAACACAGATCGCTGACCTCGCCTGGTCGGTTGAGAACATGCTGAATCGACTGATCGATAGCTCGATCACTGTTTCCGGTGATCTGCTAGAGATCATCCGTTCAGTGACCGATTTTTTACCTACCCTAACGGATGCGTTTAGTCGACGTTTGTTCGTTGATGATCCAAGAATCGAGCAATGGAGCTCTAATGCTGAACGGCTCTCCTGCGGTGAGCAAATTGAGTCAAGCGCGACTTCCGAACCCGAGGCGTTGCAACCGCCGCAGACTATTCCAGAAGCTGAGGCCGTCACAGATACCATTATTCCGATAACTGAACCTGAACCTGAACCTGAACCTGAACCTGAACCTGAACCTGAAGATGATGAACTCCAGGAACAGGAGAGTGAAGCGGAAACAATTGAAGAGCCTTCGCTATTTGAAGTCTTCCTCCAGGAGTGTACGAGCCATTTACAGGAAATTTCACGGTATATTTCTAACCCTGACGCAACCAATGAATCCGTATCCCGTACGCTCCACACGATCAAGGGCAGCGCAAACGCTGCGGAGTCATTCAACATTGCGCGAATCGCTGGTGCGCTTGAGCCATTTTTCCTAACCCAGGATTTAAGCGCCAGCGAATGTGACCCAAGGTTACTGGCCCTATTGGGCGAAAGTGTCAGGCTGATAACCGGACTACTTGAGCAGCCCTCCGAGCGGTTCGAAGAACAAATTTCGGGTTTCTTTATTCAGCTTGATGAACTGTACGAAATCACTGCTGCCGAGGATCAGGCAGGCACCGAGAAAGATACCCCCTTCAGTGTCGATCTGGGTATTGATGAACAGCCCTCCGTTGCGATCCGTGATCTGTTACTTGAAGGAATGGACTGCCTTTCTAATTGCAACCAGGCTCTGGAACAATGGCACCTCGTCGGAATCGACAAAATTCAGCGGGCACAGCTTATTGGACAATGTGAAACCCTGGTTTCATTGGCCAACAATGCCGAAAACACTGCTGTCATTGAAATCGCCAACTTGCTTCCAAAGGTCTTTGTCGCCCTTGAGCTGGAAACAACCCTTGATCACGAGACCTATCAACAAATCACCGTTGCTCAGGATGCGCTTTTCAATATCCTGGACCGGGTTGCAATGGGGCAGGATGAACTCTCCACTGATCCCGTCATTGAACAGCTCGGAGAACTTTTGGAGTCTCTCCAGCAGCCTGAAGTTGCTGAGCCTGAACAGGAACAAATTGAACAACCAATTATTGAAGCACCCATTGCTGAAACGCCCAGGCTGGAGGTTGTCAGTGAAACTGATACTGAAACCCTGGATATTTTCTTCGAAGAAGCACGGGAGCTTTCACAAAGCATCGAGCAAGCGATAGAGGATTGGTTAATTGAGCCGGGCAACGCTCAACTCCCTCAGGAATTGCTGAGGCACCTTCATACACTCAAGGGCGGTGCCCGAATTGTCGGCCTCGAGCAACTTGCTTCGTTAAGCCATGATTTTGAGTCATTCCTGACCAAAATCATTCCCATTTCAGGTGATTTCGATACCGCTCTACGGACTACGCTACTTTCTTGGCTCGCGCAGCTGATCGAGTGTGTAGACAACCTGTCAGATACATCCATATCAACTGGTATCGATGTGCCTTCGCCCGTTCAAATCGATCGTAGAGGCCCTAACAGAGTCGAAACAAGATCACCTCAACCTGAGGAGATCTATACCGAACCAGTTGATGATCTACCCAGCGAAGCTACTACATCGATACGATCTGTAGAGCCAGAACCTGGTCTGAGCACAACAAAAACCTCAGAACCACCAGCGAAAAAGGCCGCCAAATCATTTACTAGGGTTTCAACCGACTTGCTAGAGTCACTGGTAAATTTAGCTGGCGAAAGCAGTATCTCCCGAGCTCGCACAGAGCAACAGGTTGGTGGCTTCAGCAACACGCTTGAAGAGATGGAAATCACCCTCGAACGGCTCCGCAATCAGATTCGGCAAATCGATATTGAAACCCAGGTCCAACCAAAACATCGGAAATCCGATGATGGTGAGATTTTCCACGAAGATTTCGACCCGCTTGAAATGGACCGCTACTCGGGCATTCAGCAGCTCGCCCGAAGCCTGATGGAAAGCACCTCCGACCTGATTGACCTGAAGGGAAGTCTTGTCGACAAGACTCGTGATGCGGAAACAACTCTGCTTCAGCAATCTCGAATACATTCGGAGCTGCAAGCTGGTTTAATGCAAACTCGCATGGTTCCTTTCTCGAAGGCCGTTCCACGCATACGTCGAGTAATTCGCCAAACCGCTGAGGAACTCAACAAACCAATTCAGATCGCCATTAAAAACGCTGAGGTAGAAGTCGATCGAACTATCCTCGATCGTATGGTCCCTGCGCTTGAACATATGCTACGTAACGCCGTTGATCATGGCCTTGAAACACCAGAACGACGAATCCAGCAGGGTAAGCCGGAGGCGGGCACCATCACACTGGTAATTAGTCGTGATGGCGGTGATATGTTGATTGAAGTCAACGACGATGGCGCAGGCGTTGACATCGATGCACTGAAAAACAAAGCAATTGATCAAGGTTTAATGAACGCTAATGATCCGTTGCCTGATCGCGAAATACTCCAATTTATACTTCAGTCTGGTGTTTCGACTGCTGAATCAGTCACTCAAATATCAGGTCGTGGTGTCGGGCTCAATGTTGTAAACAGCGAGATTAAACAACTAAGTGGCTCAATCCAGATCGACTCCACGCCAGGCATCGGGACCTGCTTTGTCATTCGTTTGCCATTTACAGTATCGGTTACTCGCGCTTTGATGACTCGCACCGCTGGGGAACAGTTTGCAATTCCATTAAATGCCATTGAAGGGATTGTTCGAGTCAGCCCCTACGAACTACAAAATTATTATCAGTCCGATGCACCAGCTTTTGAATATGCGGGACAGTCCTATCAGATGTGCTATATGGGCTCGCTGCTGGATACAAAACTAGTCCCTAACCTCGAGGGATTATCCTCCCCTATACCGGTCATTTTAGCTCGAAGTGGCAACTCAGCCCTGGCCATTCAGGTCGATACCATTCTCGGTAGCCACGAGATAGTGGTGAAACCACTGGGCCCCCAATTTATCGACGTACATGGTTATAGCGGGGCGACAATTCTTGGCGACGGCAGCGTCGTGGTTATTCTCGATCTATCCGCTCTTATTCGCGGTTATCACTCGGAGCAAAAATACACTCAAACCCAGGTTAGCGATACTTTTCAGTCCGACGAAATACAGGTTATGGTAGTCGATGATTCCGTCACCGTTCGAAAGGTAACATCCAGACTGCTGGCGCGTAACGGCATGCAAGTTACGCTGGCAAAAGATGGTGCCGATGCAATCGAGCAACTATATGACCAGCTCCCCGATATCATATTACTAGATATTGAAATGCCAAAGATGGATGGCTTTGAAGTTGCCCGAGTCATTCGCCACACGGATAACTGGAAACATATCCCGATTATCATGATCTCATCAAGAACCGGCTCGAAACACCGGGAAAAAGCCAAAGAAATTGGGGTAAATCAATTTCTTGGCAAACCGTTTCAGGAAACTGATCTGCTTAATAACATTCAGGAACTCACCAGTAGCCAGCCGTTGCCAGTGGCCGGGGGTACCAACCCACAATGAACTCCCCACCACCGATAGATGACCTACAAATTCCGTGTCTACTGATGCCTAATCGCGGATTTAGATTAATGTTGCCTAACACTTCCGTTGCGGAAATTGTCACCTGGCAGCAACCGCAACCTCAGCACACGACAAATAGCGACTGGTTACTTGGTTTTTTTGAATGGCGTGAACAGCGATTGCCTTTGTTATCAATTCATATTGCAGACCAAATACCTGCTGAGGGCCAGCAGACCTTTAGTAAAATTGCTGTGCTGAATACCGTTTCAGAAAATCTCGGCTTTACGTACTATGGTATTGCCCTTTGCGGCATACCAAAACTGGTCAGAGTCGATCGCGAGGAAATTTCAATTTGTAACGTGCAACCAGATCCATCGATTATTCCAGCTGCCCTGACACTGCGGGCACCAGGGACTAAGGTTACACTCGATGGTGAAGAGGCCTGGGTGCCTGACCTTGATTATATCGAACAGCAGATCACTCGACTATTTCGTTAATCCCGCCTGTTAAATCACTTAACCGAAATCACCCCATAAATGCTGCAATACACTGATGGCAGCCAAGGGTGCGGTTTCGGTGCGCAGTATCCGGGGGCCCAATCCGATGCAATCGAAACCTGCTTGCTGAGCAAATTCAACTTCGTCGTCGTCAAAGCCACCCTCGGGGCCCACTAACAACGCAACACTTTCTGGCACGGGCCGATCCGCAAGGCTGACACTACCGCCGGGCTGGAAGATTAAACGCGCTTGCTCGTCAACAGCACTCAACCATTGCTCCAGTGGTAGCGCTTCATGTAGTTCTGGAATGCGATTACGACCACACTGCTCACATGCGCTGATCACAATAGCCTGCCAATGTTTCAGCCGTTTTTCCATGCGCTCCTTCGATAAACGCACTTCGCAGCGCCGGGTTATCAACGGGGTGATTTGGTTGCCACCGAGCTCGACAATTTTTCGAATACCATAATCCATCCGATCTCCTTTGGAGATCGCCAGACCAATATGAATGGCAAGGGGGGATTCTTTACAAACTTGATCTTCGGACTCTATCCGAACGATAACTGCAGATTTGCTACCATTCACAATGGTAGCGGCGTATTGAGCACCATTACCGTTAAAAAGCTCTATCAATGCGCCTTCTGCTTTTCGTAAAGATTGCATCAAGTAACGGCTGACCTGAGCTTCCAGGGTGACCGTAGTGCCAATTTCAAGGGCGTAAGCCGTGTAGACTCGAGGGATTCGCATGTTTTACAAAAGTAGTGCGCTGACGTCCAAACAATGTCTCTGTATGCCGTTATTCAACCTACAGATTCAGCCACGTGAAAACCCAAGGTTGTCGCAAATTTTCTGAATAGCGGCGGATTGGTTAAGGGTATAAAAATGAATTCCTGGTGCGCCGCCATCCAGTAATCGTTGGCACAAATCACTGACCAGTTCCTCTCCATAGTCCAATAAAGCCTGCTGATCTCTCGTCAGAGACTCAAGACGTTTTTTAACCCAGCGGGGGATTTCTGCCCCACAGGTGCTGGAAAAACGGATCAGGCTTTCATAGTTGGTTACCGGCATGATGCCGGGGTATATCGGTGCCTCGATACCCTGCTTCTGGCACTGATCCACGTAATAAAAATAGGCATCAACATTGAAAAAATATTGCGTAATCGCGCTATTGGCGCCCGCATCAATCTTAGCTTTGAAGTAATTCAGGTCGGTTGTGAAACTATCGGACTCCGGATGTATTTCCGGATAGGCAGCCACTTCAATATGAAAATGGTCGCCGGTAGTTTTGCGAATAAATTCCACAAGTTCATTCGCATACACCAGCTTTACCGCGCCGGAGCCAGAGGGTACATCACCACGAAGTGCAACGATTCGTTTAACGCCCGCATTTTTATAGTCGTTCAACATCTGTTCCATCGCCGCTTCATCATCACCCCCAAAGGAAAGGTGAGGAGCAGCCTGATAACCAGCCTTGAGCACTTCAGTAATGGTGTTTTGGGTGCCATCGCGGGTTGAACCGCCAGCACCGTAGGTTACTGAAAAAAACTCGGGATTATAGGCACCCAGATCGGAAATGACATGTTGGAGTTTGTCCCGACCTTTATCGGTCTTTGGAGGAAAAAACTCAAAACTTAATCGGCAATTCATGGTGATTTTCTAGCTCACTTTATCAATATGAGATCTTTTCACGAAAACAAATTTTGAATTTTGGTGGGGTCAAGAAATGAGTTCAAAGAGGGGCATTACAACTGTAAATGACCATTTGAACTCATTTTTTAATCCGCTACAGGGGCAAAATAGTTTCTGTGTAAGGGGCTCAGTATTTATAGTCGACGGGCTTGTATGGCCCTTCAGCTGGGACATTGATGTACTTGGCCTGTTCGTCGGTTAAACCAGTGATGACGCCACCAAATCCTTCCACCATAGCCCGCGCCACCTCTTCATCCAGTTTCTTGGGTAGCACTTCAACCCGGATACCAGCTTTCTTAGCAGCCGCATCGCCATCGGCAAATTTCTCTTCGTAGAGATACATTTGTGCCAGAACCTGGTTAGCAAATGAACCGTCCATAATACGTGACGGATGTCCGGTTGCATTACCAAGATTCACCAATCGACCCTCAGACAGCAGGATCAGGTAATCGCCACTACGGGGGTCAAGCTTTTCGCCCGGTTTGCAGCTTCGGTAGACCTTGTGAACCTGTGGCTTAACTTCTTCCCAGGCCCAGTTTTCGCGCATGAAGGGGGTATCGATCTCATTATCAAAATGGCCGATATTACAAACCACTGCTTTATCCTTCAGCGCTTGAAGAATATTTTTGTCGCAGACGTTAACGTTACCGGTAGTGGTAACCACCAGATCAGTTGTGCTTAACAAAGCGGTATTGATGGAGGCTGCGTCGCCGCCATTTTTACCATCAATAAAGGGCGAAACCACTTCGTATCCATCCATGCAGGCCTGCATCGCACAGATTGGATCAATTTCTGAAACCCGTACGATCATACCTTCCTGACTCAAACTCTGGGCAGAGCCTTTACCGACATCACCGTAGCCTACAACCAACGCGCGTTTACCCGCCATTAACATGTCGGTACCACGTTTGATCGCGTCGTTGAGACTATGGCGACAGCCGTAACGGTTATCATTTTTCGATTTGGTCACCGCGTCATTGACGTTCACCGCAGGCACCTTAAGGCTGCCCTCTTCCATCATTTCATAGAGACGATGTACCCCGGTGGTGGTTTCTTCGGTAACACCATGAATTGCATCCAGCATCTTGGGGAATTTTTCATGGATGTGAGCGGTAAGATCACCACCGTCATCGAGAATCATATTGGCATCCCAGGGCTCACCATCTTTGTAGATAGTTTGCTCAAGGCACCACATGTACTCCTCTTCTGTTTCACCTTTCCAGGCAAATACCGGTACACCACTGGCAGCAATGGCTGCGGCAGCGTGATCCTGGGTTGAGAAGATGTTGCAGGATGACCAGCGTACGTCAGCACCAAGTTCAACCAATGTTTCAATCAACACGGCGGTTTGAATGGTCATATGAATACAACCAATAATTTTAGCGCCGGCCAATGGTTTGGTTGCTGCGTATCGGCTTCGAAGTGCCATCAAAGCGGGCATTTCGGACTCAGCCAGAATAATCTCTTTACGGCCGTAATCAGCCAGGCTGATATCTGCTACTTTATAGTCAGTGTTATCCTGCGGCATTTCTTAGCACCTCTGCTTTGTCGGTTTTTTCCCAGCTGAAATCTTCATGTTCACGGCCGAAATGGCCATAACTAGCGGTTGGGCGGTAGATTGGTCGTTTAAGGTCGAGCATCTCTATCAAACCTTTCGGTCGCAATTCGAAATGCTCCCGCACCAGCTCAACAATACGCGCATCGGGAATTGTGCCGGTGTTGAAGGTATCAATGCTTATAGATGTCGGTTCGGCAACACCAATCGCATAGGAAACCTGAAGCTCACAGCGCTCCGCGAGGCCAGCCGCAACGATATTCTTTGCTACATATCGCGCCGCGTACGCTGCAGAACGATCCACTTTAGAGGGGTCTTTTCCGGAAAATGCACCGCCACCATGGCGAGCCATGCCACCGTAGGTATCTACGATTATTTTACGCCCGGTTAAGCCTGCGTCACCGAGAGGTCCGCCAATGATAAACTGGCCGGTTGGATTGATATAAATCTTGGTATTGCTGGTAAGCCATTCAGCTGGAATCACCGGCTTGATGATCTCGTCCATCACCGCTTCTTTTAGCGCTTCCTGAGTAATATCCGGGTCATGCTGAGTAGACAGCACAATAGCGTCTACACCAACGGGTTTGCCGCTCTCATCATAGTGAAAGCTCAACTGGCTTTTGGCATCGGGACGTAGCCAGGGCAAAATGCCTGTCTTTCGAACCTCGGCCTGCCGTGCCACCAAACGGTGGGAGTATGTGATTGGAGCAGGCATTAATACTTCAGTTTCATTGGTCGCATAACCAAACATCAAACCCTGATCACCTGCGCCCTGTTCGTGATCACCGGTTTCATCAACACCCATTGCGATATCAGGCGATTGCTTGCCAAGCGCATTGAGCACTGCGCAGCTGTCTGCATCGAAACCCATCTCTGAACTGGTAAAACCAATGTCACGCACTACTTCTCGAACAATACCTTCTATTTCAACATGCGCGTCAGCAGTAATTTCACCTGCTACTACGACCATGCCGGTTTTAATCAGGGTTTCGCACGCTACCCGTGCATTGGGATCCTGAGTCAAGTATGCATCGAGAATGGCATCTGATATCTGATCGCACATTTTATCTGGGTGACCTTCCGAGACGGACTCAGAGGTAAATAAAGTGTATTCGGGTTTCATGGAAACAGCTTCCTAATAATGAGATAGCCAAATTTACCGGCTGTTAAAAATGTCATTGGAGTGTGCATGTAAAAAGTAACATCAACCAGCAGCAATACGGCGGGCATTTTATGTTAACGCACAGAGATATTCCAGTTAACGGCACCCCTAATTTGAGCCGTTAGACAATAAAGCCCAGCAGTGGTATCCGAAACGGTTGGTGCCGGAAAGAGGAATCGAACCTCCAACCATCTCATTACGAATGAGCTGCTCTACCGATTGGAGCTATTCCGGCTTGCTGGCGTTGCGACAAGAATTATAGCTTATACAAAATAACTGGAGCTAACTACGGTCTTTTCATACTGCGCTTTTAACACCACCCATAAAAAAACCCGCTAGCTTTTGGCTAGCGGGTTTTTGCATCGAATACTATTTCGGTATGCCCTGTAGGGCGAGGAAAATATCGATAGGCTCTATACGGTGGTGAAATAAGGCAATGCGTTACCTTCTCCGGTATCCGCAAAGGAAACCTCAACCTTTTGACCAATCTCTAGCGAATCAAAATCGACATCAACCAGATTGGTCATCATCGTAGTACCTTCATCCAGGGTCACATAAGCCAAACAGTAAGGAACCGGAGCCCGGCGCATTGTACTGTGGCTATAAATAACACCTTTACCTGCAGACTCCACCCATACGGTATCCATGCTATGGCAAAAAGGGCACATAGCCCGAGGATACCAATGGAATTCACCGCAAGAATTACACTTTTTAAGCAGCAACTTGCCTTCAGCGGTTGCATCCCAAAATGGCTTGCTCTCAACATTTACGATTGGAGCCGGGGCTTTTCTCTCACTCATGCGTCTTCCCTCCCTAAGATTACAGTTGCGCTTCCCATACGTGTGCCAATGGAACCACCGGTTCCGTGAGCCAGTACGATATCGCAATCAGGTACCTGAACTTTTTCATGTGCTTCGCCACGAAGCTGACGAACTGCCTCAAGTACTTTAGTCATACCACCACGGTTGGCGGGGTGGTTGCTACAGAGCCCACCGCCATCTGTGTTGAATGGTAATTTACCTACACCTGAAATCAGGTTGCCGTCCATTACAAACTCACCGCCTTTACCTTTTTCGCAGAAGCCCAGATCTTCCAGGGTTTCAACAACAGTAATGGTGAATGAATCATAAATAGATGCATATTTGATGTCTGCCTGAGTTACACCCGCTTCCGAGAATGCACGAGGGCCAGACCAAACAGCGCCTGTGTAGGTCAGATCAACCTTGCCACCATTGAGGTGTTTCGGCGATTCACCATGCCCCATAACGGAAACACAGTGGCGATCCAGGGATTTGGCAATTTCTGGACTGACAAGAATCATTGCGCCGCCACCATCAGAAACTACACAGCAATCCAAACGGTGCAGTGGATTACTGATCATGGGTGAATTAATCACATCTTCAACAGTAACCACTTTCTTCAGCATCGCATGCTCGTTGTACTGAGCGTGGTGTGAAGCGGCTACTTTAACCCAGGCCAATTGCTCGCTGGTTGTTCCAAACTCGTGCATATGACGCATTGCAGCCATGCCATACATGTTTGCGGTTGCGGGGCCATATACAGCCTCAAAACCAAGCTCAGGCGCATTTGGATCAAACATTGGGCCTTTACCACCACCGCCTGTACCCACTTTCTGAGCTTCAGCTTTTGGTCGACCCGCCAGGGTGATCAGCGCAACGTTACATTTCCCAGCCGCAATCGCTGCCGCCGCATGACCAATGTGAGCTACGTAGGAAGAACCACCAATTTCGGTAGTGTCCGTGTGCTGGATATGGATACCCATATACTCAGCCATTGATAGGCCACCAAAGCCCGGCGCATCGCCGGCACAGAAGTAAGCATCTACGTCATCAAACGTTAAACCCGCATCTTCCAGTGCGCCTTTAGCCACCTCAGCGTGTAGCTGGGGTAGAGATTTATCCGAAGCATCACGGGTTGGATGCTCGTAAATCCCTGCGATAAAAGCTTTTCCCTTTATACTCATAAAGATCAACTCCTCTTGTTGTTATCGTACATTTCTGCCCCAATCACGCCAGTCGCAATCGAAGGAAAAATCCATTTCATATTTAATTGAGGGCAAGCAATCTGCCGAAATACCATCGCCTCTACGGAACGTATATCGATCCTAATGGATGGCTTCATTCAATAGCGCTGTTCAACATTCCCAATGTTCGTCCACCTACGCAACCTTACACACACGCAAGAGACCAACACATGGCGACCAATCTCTGTTCAGCTTATGTAGGCTTTCAAGAAAACATACCAAAGCACTCGTTTGATCATCTGTAATCAGGTCGCATACTTAGCGACAACCACAGGCAGATTACCTAGAAATAGTACCGCATATTATTATCTGAAATCGGTTTCTAAGCTGCTGAATCCCTCGTCTCCAGCAATATACTGACCTAAGTAGCCGTTATGTTATATCACAAAGGCTCCTGACACATGGCGGAGCAGTATAAACCAAGCTAAAAAATAAGAGCAACTCTAATCAGTAGCACGCTAACTAAACTAGCTTTCTGAACCGTTTACTTTCAAAAATAACCCACTCTGGAAATCAGCCATATCTTCAGCTGAGGATTTGCGCCAAAACAGATAAGATATTTACGACCCACTCTTTGGTCAGCTTCGTTATTTTAGATTTGAGCATACCAAAGACTCACCAACACAGGAGCATTTTTTGTGGCGCCCGCAACGACCGATAAACCAGTGCGACTAGATAAGTGGTTATGGGCCGCGCGCTTTTTTAAGACCCGCGCTTTGGCCAAGGTCGCGATTGAAAATGGCAGGGTGTTTTACGACGGCGTTAAACCGAAACCCAGCCGCAATCTTGAAGCAGGTGCAGAGCTAACTATCACGCAAGGTTTTGAGCAAAAAACGGTGATTGTATCTGAGCTCAGCGACCAGCGCCGCGGAGCAAAAGACGCAGCTTTACTCTATTGTGAGACCGAACAAAGCATCCAGCAAAGAGAGCAGCGAGCCATTGATCGAAAACAGATCAACGCGGGGCTACCCATCTTTGATGGGCGGCCTACGAAAAAACAACGTCGCCAAATCCATAAATTCAAGGAGAGCAACCCGGGCGATAACTAAACGTCCAGGTTACGTCGATATCATCAGGTTCACATTTTCAACACACTGAAGCTGGAAACCCACGGGGGTTTCGTGAGATAATTCGTCGTTTAGAGTGATCGATTTATACAGCACTTAACGAAATCAACGCCGGCCTTAACTTCAACTATAATTGCCGTCAGTCGGATCTACCGAAACCGACGATATTGCTGAACACGAACAACCTTAGCGTAGGACAAACCAACCCGGTTTATTGGTTATCCGTCACAAATCAAAAAGAGCTTTTATGTTCATTGATCTGGTTATATATGACGAGTACCTCTATGCGATCCAATCAACGTAAAACTTAAGCGAATGACCCATATGCCCAAAATATCTGATCAAAATACTGTGTACAAAAACCTGAATAGCGCCCAACTGACTGAATTTGCAATAAAAAATGACGAAGGCGTGCTTTCTCACAATGGCGCACTGGTCGTGACTACGGGTGAGCGCACAGGCCGATCGCCAATGGATCGTTTTATTGTTGAAGAACCCAGCACATCAGATGCTATTGAGTGGGGCAACGTAAACCGGCCCTTCGATTCTGACAAGTTTGACGCACTGTGGAAAAGAGTAAACACCTATATCCAGGAACGCAGCCATTACGTTTCCGATCTTCATGTTGGCGCTGATATTGAGCACTACCTGCCTATCCAGGTGGTTACGGAAACTGCCTGGCAAAACCTGTTCGGCCGCAACCTGTTTATCCGCCCTGAAAAGTTCAACCCAAAGGGTAAAGAACAGTGGGATATTCTTAACTGCGCCAACTTTGTTTGTGAGCCAGAACGCGACGGCACCAACAGCGAAGGCTGTGTGATCATCAACTTCGCAAAAAGGCGAATTCTGTTGGCGGGTATGCGTTATGCGGGAGAGATGAAAAAAGCCCTGTTTTCAGTGCAGAACTTCTTACTGCCGGAAAAAGATGTACTACCCATGCACTGTGCAGCCAATGCCGACGCTAATGGCGAAGTGTGCCTGTTCTTTGGTTTATCCGGGACCGGTAAAACAACCCTATCTGCGGACCCTGATCGCTTCTTAATTGGCGATGACGAGCACGGCTGGGGCAAGGGTGTGGTCTTTAATATTGAAGGTGGTTGTTACGCCAAATGTATCGACCTCAGCCAGAAAAATGAACCGGTTATCTGGGATGCAATTCGCTTTGGCACCATCGTTGAAAATGTTGTGCTAGATGAAAATGCAGTGCCGGATTACAGCGATGTATCACTGACTCAAAACAGCCGTGCCGGCTACCCAAGGGACTTTATTGAGGCCCGTGTTGATGAAAACCTTGGCGGCGAACCCAAGGCTATTATCTTTCTAACATGTGACCTAACCGCTGTACTTCCACCGGTTTCAATCCTGACAAAAGAGGCTGCAGCCTATCACTTTTTAAGTGGTTACACTGCTCTGGTTGGCTCTACGGAAATGGGCTCAGGGTCGGAGATCAAATCAACGTTCTCCACCTGCTTTGGTGCGCCGTTTTTCCCACGTCCTGCGTCGGTATATGCCGAGTTACTGATGAAGCGTATCGAAGAGTTCGATAGCCAGGTATATCTTGTCAATACTGGCTGGTCTGGTGGAGCACACGGCAAGGGTGGAAAGCGATTCAGTATCCCCACTACCCGAGCGGTGATCAGTGCGATTCAGTCTGGGGCACTCAAAGACGCTGAAACCACACATTTAGAAAATTTGAATCTTGATATACCAATGCATATTGATGGCGTTGATAGCACGCTGTTAAACCCTGTTGATACCTGGGATGACAAAGATGCCTACCAGAGTCAAGAGGCAGATCTCATCAAACAGTTCACCAATAACTTTAAGAGATTCGATGTTTCTGAGGCCATTCTTGCCGCTGGCCCCAGTAGTAAGGCTTAGCTCTTAAATCGATAGCTAGCTGCAGCACTGGACTGCAGCTAGCCCATTCGTTTCAACTACATCTGATTATAGATTTCTACTCTATTCCTGCCATTCTGTTTCGCGCTGTATAGTGCTTTGTCCGCCGCAGACACCATTGCTTGTACCGATTCAAATAGATGCTCAGAATCAAAGGTTACCAAACCCGCAGATGCCGTTACTCCAAACTGGATTTTTTCTTCAGATTGATGAACACAGTTCGACCACTGTTCAAGCAAGCGTTTCGCAATAGCTAGGGCCATTGGCTGCTCTATTCCCGGTAGCACCATTACAAATTCTTCACCCCCATAGCGTGCCGCAATATCACCTTTACGGGTATTCTTGTTTAACAGCACGCCAAAGGATACTAGTACATCATCACCAGTAAGGTGCCCGTAGGTGTCGTTAACTTTTTTGAAGAAATCGAGATCTATCAGCACCACACTAAGCGGCCAATTTTCCAGCTTAGCCACCTCATATTCTGACTGCAAATATAGATCCAGATAACCCCTGTTGTACAAACCGGTGAGCGGATCCCGACGAACTCTCTCCTCAAGATTTTGCGCTCGTTTTTCCATACTTCTTAGTTGCGCTTCATCAACATCAATTTTTTGATTGTCGCGCATACTGCGGACAAGCTGCATCTCTTTAGCCTGCTCAAGGATCATCTCTGATTGGCCCGGCCACGCTAACTGGGTATCAAAAAGGGCGGCAGAGTCAGGGAGCAAGTCGGCCAGTTTGCTCAAATAGCCAACAAACTCATCCTTATCAAACCCAAACCGCTGCTGCACTTGCTGAAATGCTCTTTGGTACTGCTCGCTGTTCTCTTCATTCATCCACAAATCAGCGACTAGACCGGATACCATCACACAGTCATTAAATTGATCACCATCATCCGGGTCTACACGAGAACTACCCCCATGGCTTGCCCGGATCGCTACTACCAGTTTTTTCGGCAAACTCCATTCATTCAGCAACCAGGCTCCAACCTCGGCATGGTTCGCATTGATTTGCGTGCGCTCATCTGCGGAGATTGAAAACATATCCACCGCGCCATTAAAAATGCCGGAATATTGATTGGGGAAAACTCGATCCAGTGCAAGCACACCAATATCCTGAAGCAATCCCGCCAGAAACAGCTCTTCCAAAGAGCCTGATTTTAAGGTTTCACCCAGTAAACGACAGGCAACCGCAGAAAGAAATGCGCGTCGCCACACCACATCATAATCAAGAACCGAATCCTGCGACTGTTGTTGCAGACCACTAACCAAAGAGAAACTCAATGCCAGATTAAGGGAGGCATCCACTCCCAGTAGCGTCAGCGCCTGCTGAACCGTGCCAATCTTACTGATTCTCGAATAGATAGGAGAGTTGGCGATACGTAAAATTTTTGATGACAAGGCTGGATCTAGCGTTACTACCGACGAAACATCCTCTGGGCACACTTGGGGATCCTTGCTTAAATCAAGAATCTTAATCGCAACGCTGGGGATGCTCGGCAACGAAGTACAATGTTTTAAACGTATCTCTAATTCGGGTGTCATACTTGTTCCAGTAAATACCAGTCCTTAAATGCATATGGTTTGAAATCCTTCTCGATAAATATAGCTCATTTCGAAAAACAAGCCTGATTTACTCACCCAAACCCAACGCCCACACACGATTTCTATGATAAGATTTGACGTATATCAAAGTCCCCTTATTGGATGAACGCCGCTCTGCATACCCTATTGTCAATTTCAAAAAAACTCGACTATTTACAAGGAAAGCAGCTTCTCCATGAACTGAAAAACCTACGTCGAGGCATTGAAAAAGAAAGCTTACGCATCCAAAGAGATGGCGAGCTTGCTCAAACGCCCCACCCCGCCGCCCTAGGTTCGGCCTTGACCCATCCCTATATCACCACCGATTTCTCGGAAGCTTTGCTGGAATTTATCACACCGGTTTCGACCAGCATCGAAGACAGCCTCAAATTTCTGGAACGGATCCACCGCTACGTGTACAGCCAGCTTCAAGATGAGTTATTGTGGGTAACCAGTATGCCCTGCATTCTTGGAGACGATGATCAGATCCCCGTCGCACAGTTCGGCAGCTCTAATATCGGCAAAATGAAAGAGGTATATCGCATCGGTCTGGGCAATCGTTATGGCCGCGTTATGCAGACCATTGCCGGTATTCATTACAACTTTTCGATTCCAGATGAAATCTGGATTGCACTGCAGCAACGGGAAAATAACCAGGAATCTTTTCAGGATTACAAAACTCGCGGCTATTTTAGTCTGATCAGAAATTTTCGACGCTATTCCTGGTTGTTGATTTACCTGTTCGGCGCGTCACCCGTCGTCTGTAAAAGTTTTTTATCCGGTCGGCAGCATCCATTAAAGGAGTTCGACCAAACCTCACTGTATGCACCCTACGCTACCTCTTTGCGGATGGGAGATCTGGGCTACCAAAGTGCGGCACAGGATTCGCTCAGGGTGAGTTACAACGACTTAGAATCCTATAGTGAAACACTCAACCGTGCGATGAGCCAAACCTATCCACCCTATTCTAATATAGGGATACAGCAGGACGGTGAATACCGGCAACTAAACGATTCACTGTTGCAGATAGAAAACGAGTTCTACAGCTCTGTTCGCCCTAAGCGAGTGACCCAAAGTGGTGAAAAACCACTGCATGCTTTACGCCAACGAGGTGTCGAGTATGTCGAGCTGCGCTGCATCGACATCAACCCTTTCACCCCCCTTGGTATTGATGCGGAGCAGATTCGGTTTCTTGATATTTTCTTGCTCCATTGTCTACTTGTCGACAGCCCGCTCTCCTGTGACAAAGAGCTCACCTGTATCCAGGAAAATCAAAAAAGAGTAGTTAACCGAGGTCGCGACCCACAATTAAAGCTTAAAACCCTCGATGGTGAACAACCGCTAGCTGCCGTCGCGAAACCCCTGATCCAGTCCATTGCCCCCATTGCAGAGATACTTGATTCACTGCACCAGACTGATCTTTATCGGCAATCATTGAATAATCAGGTCGATAAAATTGAGGACTCGGAAAAAACACCGTCGGCTCAGATATTAAATATTATGCGTAGTAACCAGCAATCATTCTCACAGTTTGCTCGGCACTGCTCCGAACAGATATCAGAATCGATGGCCGCTAACCCTCTTGATGAGTCCTGTCAGCAGCACTTTGATCAGCTAAGTCAGCAATCGTTACTGGATCAACAACAACTCGAAAATAACTGTGACGGTGACTTTACCCAATACCTGAAAGAGTACTTCGCTCAGCCCATCTAAAACTCAGCTGCGTGAATTTTCTTGCCCACCTTTTACTTTCAGGCGACCATCCCGAGTGGATAGTAGGCGGTTTTTTGGGTGATTTTGTAAAAGGTCGTTTGAAAGGCCACTACCCCCCTGATGTCGAAGCTGGCATTCAACTGCACCGAAAAATTGATCAGTTTACTGATCAACACCCTCTTCTAAAAGAATGCCACCTGCTTTTCACCCCGGAACTACGACGCTACAGTTCCATCATCACAGATATCAGTTTTGATCATTTCTTGGCTCGACATTGGGCTCGGTATAATAATCGGGAACTCACTGAATTCAACACCCTGGTGTTAGCGGTTTTAAAAAACCCCTCCGTCACGTTGCCTGACAATGCGCAGTTATTTTTGGAACGAATGGTAAGTCGTGACCTCTTGCTGCAATATCGCCTGCCAGAAGTTATCCCGAGGGTACTGCAAAGAACCGCCCAAAGGTTGAGTCGGCCTAACCCACTTGCCCAGTCCGGTGAACAATTTATAGAACAATACGACTTGATAGAGGCTATCTTTTTTGATTTTTTCCCTGAGCTCGAAGAGTTCGCACAGATCCAGCGCATCCAGCTAGCGGCGCCTTAATACGCAAAGGTCACTGGCATAAAGAGAACTGAAGTTATTTCCTGGGCGGGGAATGCGGGAACGAAAAGCAGTACGAGCCGCCTTTTTGAAAAGAACCGGTATCGAATTATAAAAAATGGCTCAAAGAAATTGGTCGGGACGACAGGATTTGAACCTGTGACCACCACACCCCCAGCGTGGTGCGCTACCAAACTGCGCTACGCCCCGAATTCGAACTTATATGGAGGTATGTAAAGCGGCGGGAATCATACAACAGTTGGGGTTAAATTGGAAAGCAATCCAGCCCCAATAAGATTATTTCAGGACCTCGATAACCTCTTCGAGCTCAGTCACCATCTGACGGATCAGTTGCCGATATTGGGTGGTATCTTCCTTCGCACCCTCACCAGATAATTGCTGCCGAGCTCCGCCAATAGTAAAGCCTTGCTCATAGAGCAAGCTGCGGATTTGCCGAATGGTCAGCACATCCTGGCGCTGATAGTAACGGCGATTGCCTCGCCTTTTATCGGGGGTCAGTTGACTGAACTCTTGCTCCCAGTAACGCAACACGTGGGCTTTTACATCACAGAGTTCGCTGACTTCACCTATCGTAAAATAGCGTTTACCAGGAATTGCTGGCAGCTCATCGTTATGGCCTGGTTCCAGCATAGGTTTCAACTCTTGTTTTTAGTTTCTGACCTGGTCGGAAGGTCACTACTCGCCGTGCAGAAATTGGAATATCTTCCCCTGTCTTCGGGTTTCGACCCGGGCGCTCACTTTTATCCAGCAGATCAAAATTACCAAAACCAGAAAGCTTAACCGATTCATTCTGCTCCAATGAGGAGCGAATCTCTTCAAAAAAAAGCTCAACCACTTCCTTTGCTTCTCTTTTATTCAACCCTAATTCGTCGAATAAATGTTCAGCCATTGTAGCTTTTGTCAGGGCTTTCGCATCCATCTTTCAGGCTCTCAGTACGACATTAAACTCTGTGTTTAGAGAAGCGAGAATCCGATCGATACTTTGGTTCACTTCATCCTCGTTAAGGGTGCGTGAATGGTGCTGAAACGTCAAGCCCAGAGCAATACTTTTTCGACCTGCTTCTACGCCATCCCCTTCATACAGGTCAAATACCAGCACATCCTGGAAAGTATCATCCACCGAGGAACGAATACCAGAAATTAGTTCACCAACAGGCAGTTCCGATGGAACAGAGAGCGAAAGATCACGCCTGGACCCAGGGAATTTCGATAGCTCAGCAAATTCAGTAATCGCTCGCTGGCTCACAAAATCAAGCTCAATCTCAAACAGAAAGACCGGATCAGGTAGATCCAGTTGACCCTGTAGCTCCGGATGCAGCGCACCCATAATGCCGACTTTTTCACCCTCGAAAATAATCTGTGCGGTTTGGCCCGGATGAAGAGACGGGTATTGCGCGGCAACAAAGGAGTAATTTTGAGGCTGTGCGCCCATCTTTAACAGTGATTCAATATCGCCCTTCAGATCAAAAAAATCGACCTTGTTGTCGGGGTCACTCCAGCCTTCGGCACTACGGTTCCCATAGACTAAGCCAGCCATCACTGATTTTTGCTCGAGCTTACCATCTACTTCGACAAATTGAAGGCCTGTTTCAAACAAGCTCATCTGTAGCTGACGTCGTTTAACGTTGTGGGCCAGCGTATCAAGTAATCCACTCCAAAGACCAGTGCGCATTACGGACATATCCTGCGACATTGGGTTGAGCAATGGCTTGGCAACCCGATCAGGATAGATTTTGTTTTGTAGTTTAGGCTCAACGAAGCTGTAGGTGATCACCTCCTGATAACCCCGATGTACAAGACATTGCTTGAGCAGGTCGGTGTTCATTACTCCTTCTGGATCTGCCCTGAAATCCAGTCGGACTAGACTGGTGCTGGTCGGCATACGGTTGTAGCCATATAGCCGCGCCACCTCTTCAATCAGATCGGCTTCAATCTCTATGTCGAATCGATGAGGAGGCGGCGTTACCTGCCAGTCTGATCCAGTTTGCTCGATGGACATACCAAGTCGCGCAAACATGCCGGTCAGCTCTAGATCGCTAATATCCACACCAAGAATTCTATCGAGTTGCTTTCGAGTTAAATCAACCCGATCAGAGCTAGGCAAACATCCGCTTCCAACTTTTTCAATTAGCGGTCCGGGCTGGCCACCGGCTATTTCGATAATCAACGCAGTGGCACGCTCAATTGCATCACGCTGAATACAATAATCAACACCGCGCTCAAAACGATGGGATGCATCGGTTTGCATATTGTAAGAACGAGCCCGCCCGACAATCGCGAGGGGCGCAAAAAATGCGCTTTCAAGAAAAATATCTCGGGTTTCGGCACAAACGGCGGTTGATTCCCCACCCATGATACCTGCTACAGCAATAGCTCCACTATCATCGGCGATCACTAAAGTATCGTCGTTTAGTTCAATCAAACGACTGTCGAGTAATGTGATTTTCTCAGCGGAAGCAGCTAAACGTACATCAATATTACCTTCAAGACGGTTTGCATCGAAGGCGTGAAGTGGTTGGCCCAGTTCAAGCAATACGTAATTCGTGACATCAACAACTGGATCAATGCTACGAATACCGGAACGGCGCAGCTTCTCTTTCATCCACAGAGGTGTAACCGCGTCCATATCAAGGTTACGAATCACGCGACCAATATAACGCGGGCATTCATTCGTAGCACTAATAGTGACTTCCAGTTGATCTTCAATCTGGGGTTCCACTGGGAGAATTTTTTCGGGACTAAAATCCAGCTGGTTTAGTGCGGCTGTTTCCCGGGCCAAACCCAGAATAGATAAACAATCACCCCGGTTAGGGGTCAAGTCCACTTCAATCTGCTGATCATTTAGTTTCAGATATTCTCGGATATCCTGGCCCAGCGGTGCACCTACGGGCAGTTCCATCAAACCGGGGGATTTTTCTTCCAAACCTAATTCCGAAGCACCGGTTAACATGCCAAAGGACTCTACCCCTCGCAGTTTTGCTTTTTTGATCTTGAAATCACCGGGGAGTACCGCACCGACGGTTGCGAAGGGTACTTTCAAACCTGGGCGTGCGTTGGGCGCACCGCAGACTACCTGTACTAAACCCTGATTGGTGTTTACCTGGCAAATTTGCAACTTATCCGCGTCGGGGTGAGGTTCTGTGGATACAATTTCTGCGATCACAACGCCGGTAAACGATACTGCAACCGGCGCCACTGCATCGACTTCGAGACCAGCCATAGTGAGCTGTTCAACGAGCTGCTCGGTGGATAACGCGGGTGCGACCCACTCTCTTAACCAATTTTCACTGAATTTCATGGTACGGAGGCCAGATTAAAATTGCTGTAGAAAACGCAAATCGTTTTCAAAAAAGAGTCGCAGATCATTTACACCGTAGCGCAGCATCGCCAGTCTCTCAACACCCATACCCAGTGCGAATCCTGAGTACTTATTAGTATCAATGTTCGAATATTTGAAAACATTCGGATGGACCATTCCACAACCCATCACCTCCAGCCAACCGGTATGGCTGCATACTCGGCAACCTTTCCCCTGGCACATGATGCAACCGATATCCACTTCGGCAGAGGGTTCGGTAAAGGGGAAATAGGAGGGGCGGAATCGCACTTCAAGGTCTGACTCAAAAAATGCCTGCAGAAAACCTTGCACAGTACCCTTTAAATCTGGAAAGCTAACATCTTCATCCACCAGAAGTGCTTCAATTTGATGAAACATTGGGGTGTGGGTGATATCGGAATCACACCGATAGACACGACCGGGACAAATAATCCGTAGCGGTGGTTCCTCGGTCTCCATCACCCGAACCTGAACCGGCGAGGTATGGGTCCTGAGTAATAAACTGTCCTGCAGATAAAATGTATCGTGCATTGCACGGGCAGGGTGGTGGGCCGGGATATTGAGTGCTTCGAAGTTATGATAATCATCTTCGATTTCAGGCCCTTTTTTGACCTGATAACCAATGCCGGTGAAGAAAGCTTCAATCCTGGCAATGGTTTGGGTAACAGGATGCAAACCACCTTCGTGGACCGCTCTGCCGGGAAGTGTTACATCGATCGTTTCTTCAGCTAGGCGAATATTGACAGCATCCTGCTCAATCCGCTCTCGTCGCTGATTAATCAGCTGTTGCAGCTCCTTTTTAGCCTGATTGATTTTAGCCCCGGCCTTGGGCCGCTCCTCTTTGGAAAGGGTGCCGAGGTTTTTTAACTGTTCAGTTAGCTCGCCTTTTTTTCCTAATAGCCGTACACGGCAGGCGTCGAGAATGGCAAGATCAGTTGCGCGATTGATCTCATCACGGCTAACCTCTAATAATTCCTGTAAATCCATCATGACCGATATCTTTGTAGCGCCTTCTATATATATTGAGGTGCCGATGTTTCCTAACAAAGCCGCCCTTAGCAGGTGGCTTTAAATCAGAAGCTTCTCACACGTAACGGTATCCAATACCGTAAAAACACACCGATAACTGCATATCGGTGTGCTTTGTACAATATCTCAGACAATTCGCTTTAGGAAGCTGCTAATGCAGTCTTAGCCTTACCGACGATAGCGGCAAAGGTATCTTTATCATGCACCGCAAGGTCTGCCAACATCTTTCGATCAATCTCGATTTCAGCTTTTTTTAGTCCGTTAATCATCTGGCTATATGAAATACCATTGATACGAGCTGCTGCGTTGATACGCGCGATCCAAAGGGATCTAAATTGACGTTTGCGTTGACGTCTATCACGGTATGCATACTGGCCAGATTTAGTTACGGCCTGTTTAGCAACGCGATAAACCCGGCTTCGAGCGCCGTAGTAACCTTTAGCTTGCTTTAATACTTTCTTGTGACGGCGTCGAGCCACCACACCACGTTTTACACGGGGCATCGTTAAGTCCTCTCAAATTCTATTTTAAAAAGCCTGACTCTGAAAATTCAGATTACAGCTTAGGAAGCATACGTTTGACCAATTTGACATCCGCATCCGCTACTTCCAGCATTGGTCGCAGATGACGCTTACGCTTGGTACTCTTTTTGGTCAAAATATGACTACGATAGGACTGTTTACGCTTAATGCCACTTCCGGTTTTTTTAAACCGTTTGGCAGCCCCGCGGTTGGTTTTCATTTTAGACATGCAATATCACTCCGCATTTGACCCGCTAAATATATAATTCCGGGCAAATAGTTAAAATTTAATAGTTCTCAAAACAACAAAAAACACGCCTATAAACACCGTGTTTTTAGAAAGATCTATTTCGTCTTTTTGGGGGCAATCACCATTGCCATCTGCCGACCTTCCATTTTCGGGAACTGTTCAACGGTTCCGTACTCAGCCAGGTCTGCTTCAACGCGCTTGAGCAATTCCAAGCCCAAATGCTGATGCGCCATTTCACGTCCGCGATACCGCAGGGTTACTTTGGCCTTATCCCCATTTTCCAGGAAACGTATCAGGTTGCGCAGTTTTACCTGATAATCCCCTGTTTCGGTCCCAGGTCGGAACTTAATCTCTTTGACCTGAGTTTTCTTCTGCTTCTTCCGTGATGCAGCTTTCTGCTTTTTAATATCAAAGACATGCTTTCCGTAGTCCATGATTTTACACACTGGAGGTTCAGCATCCGGTGCAATTTCGACCAGATCTTGCTGAACGGCAGCAGCAGCCTGCATTGCCTCATCTAATGAAACGAGCCCAACCTGTTCTCCGTCGGCACCAATCAATCGAACTTCAGACGCAGTGATTTGCCCGTTTACCCGATTCTTTTTGCTGGCGCTTCCGCCTCTTTGCTGGCTAATACCTAATTCCCCATAGAAAAACGACCGCGAGACGCAACGCTACTGTCAAGAAGATCCACGATTTGATCCATGTTCATGGACCCAAGATCATCCCCGTTGCGTGCTCGCACGGCCATTGTGTTCGTTTCCAGCTCCCTGTCACCTACAACGAGTATGTAGGGAACCTTCTGAATTGTATGCTCGCGTATTTTAAATCCAATCTTCTCATTTCTCAAGTCCGAAGAAACACGAAAACCCCTATCAGTTAGCTTTTCTGCTGTTTTTTTACAAAAATCCGCCTGATTGTCGGTAATATTAATAACGACTGCCTGAACCGGTGCCAACCAAGGTGGCAGTGCGCCGGCAAAATTCTCAATTAATATGCCAATAAAGCGCTCAAACGACCCCAATATTGCACGATGCAGCATTACTGGCGTTTTCCGTGACCCATCCTCCGCAACGTATTGCGCGTCGAGCCGGCCCGGCATCGAAAAATCGACCTGAATAGTGCCGCACTGCCAAACCCGACCCAAGCAATCCTTCAAAGAAAACTCAATTTTCGGCCCGTAAAATGCTCCCTCGCCCGGCAATAAGTCCCAGGCCAAGTCCTTAGCATCAAGTGCCGCTGCGAGCGCCGCTTCAGCTCTGTCCCAATCTTCATCGGAACCAACCCGCTTTACTGGCCGAGTGGAGAGCTTCAGCAATACCTCATCAAAACCAAAATCGGAATAAACGCTGTAGAGCAGGTCAATAAAGGTTGCGACCTCTTCTTGAATGGCCTCTTCCTCACAAAAGATGTGCGCATCATCCTGAGTAAAGGAGCGCACTCTCATCAATCCATGCAGGGTACCGGAAGGTTCATTCCGATGGCACGAACCAAATTCAGCTAGTCGCAAGGGCAAATCCCGGTAGCTTTTTAAGCCCTGATTAAATACCTGTACGTGGCAGGGGCAGTTCATCGGCTTCACGGCATAGTGACGATTTTCTGATTCGGTGCTGAACATTTCGTCACCAAACTTATCCGCATGGCCTGACTTTTCCCAAAGACTGAAATCAACCAGCTGAGGAGTTTTTATCTCCTGGTAGCCATTTTCACGCTGAACATCACGCATATATTGTTCAACTACCTGATAAATCGCCCAACCTTTCGGATGCCAAAAGACCATTCCCGGCGCTTCTTCCTGGCTATGGAACAACCCAAGCTGCTTACCGAGTTTGCGGTGATCTCGCTTGCCGGCTTCTTCTATACGGCGGACATATTGCTTCAGTGCTTTTTTGTCGCCCCAGGCGGTTCCATATATGCGCTGTAGCATTTCGTTATTGGCATCACCACGCCAATAGGCTCCCGCCACTTTTGTCAGCTTAAATGCTTTGATATGTCCCGTCGCAGGTACGTGCGGGCCTCGGCACAGGTCAATAAAACCACCCATTTCGTAGAAAGAGAGATCTTCTGCGCCGGGAATACTGTCGATAATTTCAACTTTGTATTTTTCACCCTTCTCTTCGAATAGTGCTATCGCATCGGGACGGGACAGCACAGATCGCTGTACGGGGATATTTTGGGCAGATAACTCCACCATTTTCTTTTCAATCTGCTCGAGGTCCTCGGGAGTAAAGGTACGCTCAAAGGCAAAATCGTAATAAAAACCGTCTTCGATAACAGGACCGATTGTGACCTGCGCACTGGGAAACAACTCCTGTACCGCCATCGCCATCAAATGCGCACAGGAATGCCTGATAATTTCCAGCCCATCCTCGTCACGGCCAGTGATAATCGCCAGGTCAACATCCTGATCGATCAGATAGCTGGTATCGAGCAGCTCGCCGTTTACTTTTCCCGCTAGCGCAGCCTTGGCCAAGCCCGGACCGATATCGGTGGCAACCTCTAGAATAGTGACGGGGTTTTCAAACTGGCGCTGGCTTTGATCTGGCAATGTAATGGTAGGCATATTAGGCTCTCTTCAGTGGTGACCCCTACTAAAAGCCACTTGGGGTTTGTAAAAAATAAGTTTAGCAACCTCCGCCTGCGCTCTTGCAAGCGAATTGCGTCAATCGAACCACGGGATTATATCAGAGGGTTGTTTCGAGGGTGATATTCAGTCGGATTTTTGCAGAAGCTTATTTAACACACTCTCAAGATTTTTTTTATAAAACAAGAAATGAAAGCTGCTTAATGGCTCCGCCGTTACCTGAGTAGATAGATCAAGATCTGTAATATAGCAGGGGTATCGCTCGCCACTTTTTCGTAACGAAAGTATATATTCGACAATATGGCTATAGAGTTGGGGCCCGTGCTCTATGCTGGAGAACTCCTTACCGCCACAAAACAGACTGTAATGGGGCGCGATACCAGAATTTATCTCCACCATCGCTTGAATATGGAAGTTAGAACCCAGCACACCACCGCTTGAGACACTTCTATTTTCAATAACCGGTGGCCGCTGCCCAGTCTGGGGAATAATCTCATAATAGCGCACCCTGTCCTCCGGCAAGCTGGTGGGGGTTGATGCACTATCCAGCCGCACCAAAACCGATTCCATAAAGCGCTGAAAAGGTACCAGTAAACTTTCTTGATCATAAAAAGCGGTCTGGTACTGGATCAGCGCGCCATTTTCATCCACAACATAAACTTGTGCATTGTCTTCATCCGCACGATAAAAAAACTGGATACAACCTTTTCGGCAGCTCTTGTAGACCTCAGCCAACTCAGAACTTCCCATGCTATAACGATCGAAAACCGCTGGGCTGTAGCCACTCTGCGGCTGTTCCAAACCGGATAATAAGCTGCTTTGATCATCATAAACTTGATACTGGAATCGGCCATTAAGCTGTTGGAAGCAGCAATACTGCTGCCCGACTTCTAATAAATAACGGCTTGATTTAGCATTCTCACCGCCGCCATAACAGGCAAAAAGGTCGGAGAAAAGCTGCTCCAAACGAGCATTAATCGTAGTCGCGTAACCTGCAGAAAAACAACGTATATCTAGCCGAGGCACGATAGATGCGGCGGTATTTAACCATAGCTGTAGATGGTCACGGAGAAAATCCATTAGTGCCGTAGGGCCTTGATACGACTGACATGTAACTTCATGCCAGCTATTCAGCATCAACTGATCAATAGATATCACCAGGTTTTGGCGAACACCACTGAAGTCGAGGGCATTGCTATGATTGCTCAACCGGTGCAGGCCCTTTTTCCGCAGATCTGCCATCGGATGTGCGCCCATATTAACTACCACGATATATTGCAACGGTACCGCAGCTCGCAAAAAGTTCTTCTGTTCCGGTTTCTGTAGTGGCTGAGGCAACAGCTGATGGAGTGCTGTCAGAATATCGCGAAGTTCATGATTTGTTAGCTCACTGGTAGTGACTTCTAGCTGAACGTGGCTGGTCAAATCAATCACATTATTGATAAAACACCAAGCCAATAACTCGAGCGAAGTTTTTGCCGTTTTTATGACCTCATATTCATTGCGATTCGGTGAACTCCCTGTAGCAGCGCAGGCTTGCCAATGCACCGATCCCCGTTTCTGTCCGCTTTGACGAAACTCGATACTCTCCTCTAACAAACCCGGGATAGTTTCAGGGCTCACTCGGTCAATTTTTCCTGCTTTGCGCTCATAGGCTGCATACAGTTTTCGTCCTAGAATACTTAGCTCCCGTGCATCTGCTGCGGACTGTACCGTGTATTGTCGCGCAAAGGCCGAAACGAAACGGTAGCTATGGTTTAACTCATTGACCAACTGATCACGCTCGTGGGTGACTCGGGTAATTTTCCAGTTACTCCTGCTGTCGAGATTGATCAAATGGCCGCGATTCCATCCCCATTCTGCGGCCAACTGTTCCATTAATTTTCGTTGCCAGGACTTTTTATGTTCCAACAGCGAACCGCTCAATTTCAGACCGACTTTAAAATAAAAGCATCTGCGCGCCAGCTCCAGACGGTCAATCTCACCCCGACCCTTCAGATATGCCTCAATAGCTCGATAGACCATTACGTAAGGATCAAGCTCATTCAAATCTAGCTCATCATTGTAGATGGCACGCTTGAACTGAATCGACAGGGTATCAACGTTAGGGCAATGACTGGCATAGACCTCGTTCAGCAGCAATTTGAGAACCGACTTATGCGGCATTTCGATCCCTTTATAGAGCTGCCAGATACTGGCACCTATAAATTCTTCCGGTGGTACGCTGTCAATCGCCCCGAAATCAGTGGTATCGGTCGCACGTATGTAACGCTTATGGGTCAATGCCTTGGTAAAGAACGTATATTCGTGCTCACTTTCAGCAGGAACCAGCCACCAGACCGGGTATCTGCCCGCCACCAACAACCCGGTACGATAAAACTCGTCCAACAATAAAAAATGCTGCGTAGAGCCGGATCCATCATCACTGATCCCATCATGTTTCTGCATTTTGAACCGTTGATGGTCGATCACAAAACAATGTACTTCGAGCTGAAACTCCTCGGCCCAACGCTCAATCTGAACTGCCTTTGAACGCAGTTGTTCTATTTTTTCCTCCGATATTCCCGGGCGATGACAAACCCAGATATCCAGATCGCTAGCCCGCGAATGACCAATAGTGCCACAGCTACCCATCAAGTGAATGGCGTAAATTTCCCCCTGATCATGGGGATTATGTAAGTACTTGAAACTACGGGTGACCTGCGAGGCAAAGTTCAGCGCCCGTTTATCAGGCCTGTAACCAGAAACCCCAGAGGGGGTTTGATGGGAAACGTAGCCAGGCAATAGCGGGTGGTTTACATGAAATAGTAGGGGTAGCAGATCAAGGAAAAAGCGCTGGGATGATGTCAACGCCTCTCGTGTGCGCTCCAGCCGGCCATCATTTACCTGCTGAAAGCGAGCAACGATATCTTTGAGTGCTTTTCTATCAAGGCCTGCATGGATATCCGCCTTGATTGGACCGGTAAAAATACGTTTGTTCGCCATCCAATAAGTATAGGTGGCCTACGCAAACCCTGCTGTGATTAACCGGGCGACCTAATAGTTATTTATTAGCCACCTTGAGCCACCCCGCTAATCGTAAAAATCAGCGGTTTTGGAGTTTTAGGGCTGCCGCTGCCGCTGCTTTGCGCACCTGATTTGGAGCCGTGCCGCCGGCGTGGTCTCGAGCATTCACTGAACCCTCAAGCGTGAGGAATGTGTAGATATCATCGCCAATATGCTGGGATACCTTCTGCATCTCTTCAAGCTCAAGATCACTGAGATCACAATTTTTCTCGATAGCGATCCGCACTAGCTTGCCAACAATTTCGTGGGCCTCACGGAACGGCACCTGTACTCGCACCAGATAATCTGCCAAATCCGTTGCTGTCGCGAAACCCTGACTAGCCGCCTCATAAAGCCGAGGGCGGTTGGCCTGAATGCTTGGGATCATATCAGCATAGGCTCGCAGGCTATCCCGAACTGTATCCACGGTATCAAAAAGTGGCTCTTTATCTTCCTGATTGTCTTTGTTGTATGCCAGAGGCTGACCTTTCATCAAAGTCAGAAGAGAGATCAAATGACCATTCACCCGGCCGGTTTTACCGCGAATCAGCTCCGGTACATCGGGGTTTTTTTTCTGCGGCATAATGGACGATCCAGTACAGAACCGGTCTGGCAATTCGATAAAATTAAACTGGGCAGAGGTCCACAACACCAACTCCTCAGAGAATCGCGAAAGGTGGGTCATAATCAATGCAGCAACACTGACAAACTCAATTGCAAAATCACGATCACTGACCGCATCAAGGGAATTGTCGCAAATCCCATCAAAGCCCAGCAGTTTTGCAGTGTACTCTCGCTCGACGGGATAGGTTGTTCCCGCCAGCGCCGCCGCCCCTAATGGCATTCTGTTAACCCGGGAAAGGCAATCCGAAAGGCGCTCAAAATCACGCTCAAGCATTTCGTACCACGCCATCATATGATGACCAAAGGTAATAGGTTGAGCGACCTGAAGATGAGTAAAACCCGGCATGATGGTATCCGCTTCACGCTGTGCCAGCTCCACCAAACCAGTCTGCAATCGGGTAAGCTGTGCAATGACTTCACCAATCTCATCCCGCAGATAAAGCCGAATATCAGTAGCGACCTGATCATTCCGTGAACGTGCAGTGTGCAGCTTTTTACCCGCGTCACCAATCAGTTCGGTGAGGGCTGCTTCGATATTCATATGCACATCTTCCAGCTCGGTAGACCATTTAAAATGGCCCTCACTAATGCGCGATTCGATCTGCCTGAGTCCCTGCTCTATCTGACGCTGCTCCTCGGCGGTTAATACGTCAATTTTTTGCAGCATCATCGAATGCGCAATCGAACCCTGAATATCATAGCGATATAACCGTTGATCAAAATCCACCGAGGCGGTAAATCGCTCTACAAACTGATCTGTCGGTTCATCAAACCGGCCACCCCAAAGTTTCTTTTCTGATCTCTTTTCGCTCATCTGCATATTCCAGTTTGTAGTCTATTTAGGTCGAACAACCCTTTCAGGGTCGGCATTTTACTCTTTTGCAGCGATTGGTAATACCGCTACAATGAACCTTCTGCAGTGATCTGCGATTGAATAGAAAAAAACAGCCCTGTGCATAACCAAACAACTGATATCGAATATGTGATCCCAGACCTTGGTCGTATTGAAGCGGTCTCTATCCTGGTATTTTTTTCTCTGCTAACGGTATTTTTACTGGTCATTTTTGAAAGCGGTTATGAACAGTTCAACTGGCGACTGATGTCACTGGCCAGCCTGTTCGTCACCTGGGTGGTTCTATCCTCTGCCGCAGTGCTGCAACTGCTGCGAAACGTGCTTCAAACACGGCCCGCTAACCTGGCGATAGGCATAAGCTATATCAGCGTTATGCTGGTACTTTTATTATTGAGCACGGCGGGTGACTGGCTTATTCAACACTGGTCCAGTAACCCCTATCAAACGGATTGGAGCCGCATCGCGGAAAATCAGATTATTGGTGCCGTCATCACCGCAGTGGTGATGCATTTTTTTGTGCTACGGCATCGATTACGGCAACGGGAACACGCCGAACTCAATGCCCGCATCGATGCACTGCAATCTCGAATCCGGCCACACTTTCTATTTAACAGCATGAATACCATTGCCAGCCTGATCCCCGAAAAACCTGCTTTAGCTGAAAAAGTAGTCGAGGATATGTCAGAGCTGTTTCGCGTCAACCTGATGGAGTCTCGCCGGCTGGTTAAGTTAACCGAAGAGTTTGAACTGTGCCGACGGTATCTCGATATCGAATCGATCAGGCTTGAAGAGCGATTGAACATTGAATGGCAACTCGGACTGATTCCTGACAATGCCAAAATACCGCTATTGACCCTGCAACCACTGCTGGAGAATGCGATATACCATGGCATTCAACCATCGCTGACAGGCGGTACACTGCAAATTCAGTTGCACCATAAAAAACCGCGCATCGATATCGTGATCAAAAATCCGGTTGCCACGGCAGCAGATACTCACCCCATCGCTAATACCCGACACGACGGCCACCAAATGGCCCTCGATAATATTCAACACCGCCTCGCCGCAGTATTTGGTGATTCCGCCATCCTCACCCACGGTATGGAACAGCAACTCTATGTGGTGCGTTTGCAAATTCCGGATGGCAGCTAAAAGATGTACTCCGAATTCAAAACCGTATTAATCGCTGACGATGAGCCCCTGGCGCTCAACCGAATCAAACGCATGGTTGATGAGTTTGCAGATTATCAGGTGATCGGCACCGCCCGAAACGGCATCGAAGCCCTGAAGGCTGCCAAATCCTTACAACCCGACATTTTGTTGGCCGATATTTCGATGCCTGGCATCGATGGACTTGAACTCGCCCGGCAACTCACCGAAGAAACCCTACCACCGGCTCTGATTTTTTGCACCGCGTACGACCAATACGCGCTTAAAGCCTTCGATGTGCAGGCCTCAGGCTATCTATTAAAACCCATTCGTAAGGAAGCCCTGAAAGCCGCCCTTGATAAAACCCAAAAAAGCAATCGCATGCAGCTCACTACCCGACACTCCCAAAAACGCCGCAAGACCGATATGGCACGCAGAAGCCATATTTCGGTAAAAGAACGACAGGAGGTGAAACGGGTGCCGGTCGATTCAATTTATTGTTTCATCGCCGATCAAAAATATACCAGCGTCTACCACCACGGAGGCACCGAGCTAATTGATGAAACCCTGAAGAACATTGAGCAGGAATTTGGTGATTCCTTTATTCGGATTCACCGCAATGCGCTCGTCACGATAGACGCGATCGATCGGCTCGAATCCCAGGGCGGTACCACCTACCTTCACCTTAAGAGCCATCTGCCGATATCCAAACCGCTAGCGGTAAGCCGAAGACACCTTCCTGAACTTAAAAAATGGTTACAAAAAGCGTAACCCTAAGGCCAAGATGCGGAAATAGTCCGCTTCACGTATGATCAGCGACTGAAATTTGCCCCAACCCGAGTTCTATTTATGACCAAAACCATCCGCATCGCCACCCGCAAAAGTCCCCTTGCCCTTTGGCAGGCTGAATACGTCAAAGCGGAGCTGCAGAAAAATCACCCCGGCTTGCAGGTAGAGCTACTGGGTATGAGCACCAAAGGCGATAAAATTCTTGACTCGCCGCTGGCTAAAATTGGCGGCAAAGGGCTTTTTGTAAAGGAGCTTGAGGTCGCTATTTTAGAAGATCGTGCCGATATCGCGGTCCATTCAATGAAAGATGTACCTCACGATTTTCCCGAAGGATTAGGGCTGGTCACCATCTGTGAACGGGAAGAACCCCGGGATGCCTTTGTTTCTAACCAGTTCAAAAGCCTCGATGAACTACCGAAGGGCGCTCGGGTTGGCACCTCTAGCCTGCGCCGCCAGTGCCAACTGATGGCATTAAGGCCTGATATTGAAGTGCTACAACTGCGAGGCAACGTTAATACCCGTTTAAAAAAACTGGATGAAGGTCAATACGATGCCATCATTCTGGCCGCTGCTGGTCTATTGCGGCTCGAAATGCCGGAGCGAATCGCTTCACTGATTCCGGTCGAGCAATCCTTGCCCGCAGCGGGCCAGGGCGCGGTGGGTATCGAGTGCCGGCTCGATGATCAAGCTACCCGGGATATTCTTGCGACCCTGCATCACCAGGAAACTGCTGTACGGGTAACCGCTGAACGCGCAGTCAATCATCGCCTCAATGGCGGTTGCCAGGTACCGATTGGTGCCTTTGCGGAGTTGGTAGATGGACAGCTACAACTCAGCGGTCTGGTTGGTGATCCCGATGGCAGTGTAATTTACCGCAGTGAATCTACCGGGGAAACCGAACAGGCACTTGAGCAGGGTCAGCTACTTGCGGAGCAGTTGCTGGAACAGGGAGCCGGGAAAATTCTCGCAAAATTGCTGAAGGACGAATGAAAACAGCGCTTCGCGGCCTCCGGGTGCTGGTCACCCGCCCAAAAAATCAGGCAGCGGGGCTGATTAATGCGCTGACTCAGGCTGGTGCGAAAGTCATTCATTACCCGGTGCTGGAGATTGAGGCCACTGCGGATAGCCCACTCACGCAGACTATCCTTGCAGACCTAGGCCAGTTTAAAGTGCTGATATTTATCAGCACCAACGCCGTTCGGTTCGCTGCCCAATTCATGGAAAAGCAATCTGTTCAGCCATCTATTCAATTACCTATCCAACTACCCTCTTCGGCCCAGTGCCTCTCCATTGGCCAGGCTACCTCTGCTGCGCTTCAACAATATTTCGGAAACACATCGTTATTTCCCCAAAATGCCGCCGATAGTGAGTCTCTTCTTGAACTTGAAGCACTACAACAAAACCAGATCAGCGGTCATAAAATCCTGATCGTACGTGGTGAAGGCGGGCGCGAAACCCTGAAACAACAGCTCCAGCAACGAGGCGCAGAGGTTCAATACCTTGAATTATATCGGCGCGTTTCCCCTGAATTCAGCTCAGAAAACCCCAACCCACTGCCGGTACTGCTGAAAAATCACGGCATCGATCTGATCACCGTTACCAGCGGTCAATCCCTGGAATATTTAACCGAATTAGCGGAACATCAAAAAGGCGAGTTGAAAGCATTGCCATTACTGACTCCCTCTGCTCGGGTTGCGGATATCGCTCAAAGAAGCGGCTTTAAAAAGCTGATACAATCCCGCGGTGCACGGGATACAGAGATTGTCGAGGGGTTAATCAACTGGAGACGTAATGACCAAAATGGTCGTTAGCTGCCCGCTTCCTTCGATACAAACAGATTGCAGTTAACGGAAGGATAAATCGTGAGCGACGAGCAGAGCAACAAACCCCAACAGCCACAGGAAAAACCCGGTAACGCTCCTGGTACTCCAGCAGCCAAGAATACCGATACCCCCCCTCAACAGAACAAAACCACTGCCAAAGCATCATCGAAACCGCCCTCAAAACCCTCGCAAAAACCAGACTCGACACCTACTCCGGACAAACCCTCTGCTGCAAGCAAACCACCTGTTACCAACAAACAAAACAAAGCGAAACCGCAGAAGGCAGCACCAGCAAAAAGCAGTGCGAAAACCAGCACAACCGGCGCCCCTGCTAAAGCAACCAAAACCAATAAAACCCCACTGATTATAGGAATCGTTGCACTGGTTATTGCCTTAGCAGTAGCGGTTGGAGCAGGTTACAATTGGGACCAGCAGCAGAAAACCAGCGCAGCTCACCAAAATCAAATCACAGAGCTGAACAGACGATTGCAGACGCAACAACTCAGCCTCGCTTCGCTGGGCAATGTCCAAACAACCGTCGGGCAGGTCGTAACCGATTTAAACTCCGAGCTCGCAAAGTTGGGTTCGCAGATCGGTCAGCTAGGGGCCGATGTCGGTCAACTTGGCGCGCAGAGCGGGCGAGTCGATCAACTCGAAATCAATCTGGATCAATTCACCAGCAAGCTTGAAACCACCCTTGAACAGATCGCCGGGCGCGTAAACGAGATCTCTACCAGCTCTCGTACCGACTGGCAGATCGCTGAAGTCGAGTACTTTTTGCGGCTAGCCACCGATAGCCTGATTATTGAAGGCAATACCAAAACAGCCCAGGCACTGCTGGAAGCTGCAGACAGACTGGTTCAGGAGATCGACGATGTGGGCCTGATCAGTCTGCGGCAGGCAATTGCCGATGATCTGGTGGCGATCAAAGGTATTCGTGTTCCAGATTATCAGGGCATGGCATTTACCCTCAATGCACTGGCGAAACAGGTCGACAATTTGCGAATGCCGCTGCAAAGCAAACCAACCAAATCAGCACAAGCCAGCATCAACAACACCCCTGAACAGAGCGCACCGATTGAAACTACTTGGCTGCAACGTATCCAAATCAAACTGGTTAAGCTGGGCCAGCAGTTGAGCGGTCTGGTTAGCATCCGCCGCACCGATCAACCGGTTGAGCCACTGATGCCGCCAGAGCAACAAACCTATCTGCAACAAAACCTACACCTGATGCTAGAGCAGGCCCAGCTGGCACTGCTGCGTAAAAACCAGGCGCTGTTCCAGCAAAGCCTTGATAAAGCATTAGGCTGGATCCAAACCTACTACGACCCAAAAGATGCCGCCAGTATTTCATTTGTTAAAAATCTCACCGAGCTCAAAAACAACGACATTAGCCTTGAACTACCGGATATTTCCGGCTCATTGCGTACCTTCAAACAGTTCCAAAAACAGCGACTGGAATTGGATACTCAGGCCGCCCAGGCACAACGAGCCAGACTGGAGGTTAACCTCCGATGAGAAAATTTTTTATCGTCTGCCTGGTGGTGATCATCGCGATTGTATTAATGATCGACCAGGCTATTAAAGACCCCGGCTACATCCTGATATCTGTCGGTGACTACCTGATCGAAACGAGCATCTGGTTTCCCGTGATGGCCCTGCTCGCTACCCTGTTGCTAATCTGGATTCTGATCAAATTAGTGGCGATCCTGAGTAACCCCATGACCAACTGGGGAAGGAAAGCTCGTCTGAATCGTAAAAGCCGTAAAGCTAGCCAGGGTCAGATCGAACTGGCGCTGGGCAACTGGAGCAATGCGAAAAAAATGTTAACCGCTTCTGCCAAAAGCGCAGAAGCACCGCTGGCGCACTATCTCAGCGCCGCCCAGGCCGCCTATCAATTAGGCTCCTTCGATGAGGGCGATGCGCTATTGAAGCAGGCTCGGAAAGAGATCCCCGAAGCCAGCGTTGCCATCGGCATCCGCCAGGCCGAGCTGCAACTCAAACACCAACAGCTCACCGCCTGTCGCGAAACCCTGATTCAACTGCAACCCCGTCAGCCCAAAAATGCCCGTATCCTCGAACTGCTCACCGAGCTGTGCATGGCACTTAAAGACTGGAACCTGCTTGAGCTCAATCTACCCAACCTCGCCAAACATGGCCTGCACTCCTCTGAACGACAAAAAGAACTGGAACAACTCACCTATTCCCGATTGCTAAGTCAAACCCTTCATGCCCACAAAGATGAGCTGATCGTAGCGCTGGAAGAAATCAAAGTGATCTGGAAACGCAAACCCAAATCGCTGAACCAAGATGCCTCATTGCTGCTGGTTTACCTCAACTGCCTGACCAAACTGGATCAGCCACAACTGGCGGAAAAAGCCTGCACCGAATTTCTAAAAAAACAGTGGGACGACTGCATTATATTGGCCTACAGCAAACTCGAAGGTGGCGAACCGGCTCGACAATTCAAACAAGCCCAAAGCTGGTACAAACGACACCAGGACAACGCCATTTTTCTGCTGGCCATTGGTCGCCTCGCCCGGCGCTCAAAACAGTGGGATAAAGCAATGGAATACCTGAAAGCCAGTCTGGCAATTACACCCAGTAAAGAAGTTGATGGTGAACTAGCGCTGTTATCCCTACAGCTCGGCGAACACCAAAAAGCCAATGAATATTTTCAACGGCTGGTTTCTGCAACCGATGGCCATTTGGTGTAATCGTTTAGGTCAGTTTAGGTTTTTTTGGTGAGTGGCTTAAGGCCACTGCTAAGTTGTACTATGAGTATTTATGGATCAGCTAAATTCGATAGTTCCGATATTTAAAGATAGAAACGGTGAGCGATTTTCTCAGGAAGGATCGGGTGTTTTAATTGAATTCCGTGAGCATGTATTCTTACTTACAGCTGGACACATAATTGACCAGCTTGAAACCGCTGATCTTCTGATTCCGAACTTAGACAATGAAATTCTCTCCATCGAGGGAACGCATGCGTACAACAAACCGAGCGGGAAAAGAGGTGCCGACTTTCTAGATTTTGGTTATTTCAAGCTCGACCAAGATTTTGCGGAGGCGCTTAGAGAAAGCTTCTATTTTATTAAGGAAAATGAATTCGGAATTGAGGATGAATACGCAGACAAAGAACTATTTTCTTTTGCTGGCTACCCTCACCGAAAATCCAATGTGGCAGGAGGTATAGCTAAAACTGATTTTTTTGCATACGGCACCTACCATGCCGACGCAACCGACTATCATCGGTTCGGATTTTATAAAGATGCAAATATAGTAACTAAATTTAATCGTAAAAATTCGTTTAACCCTAAAGCAGGTAGAGTTGAAACTCCGGTTTTACCACATGGCATCAGTGGTGGGGGAGCCTTTATTTGGCCAAAAAATGAGTTAGAAATTCCGCCTCGTAATCGAAAACTCGTAGGTATTATCCATGAATGGAGAAAGGAAGGTTATTTTATAGCAACTCGTCTGGAAATAATCTTAACAGCAATACTGAAAAATAATCCTGATCTAAGGGATACGAGATCAGAAAGTCAAAGCACTCGGGCGCATACTTGAGGAGTTAGACATCAGTAGATATAAACAACTTAAATCACCGAAAGGGTGATGTTTCCTTTAATGAAGCAAAACGATATTTACAGATCAGTTTGTCCGCTTAATAACTGGTCCAGATAGTTCTGCCGAAAAAGGACGATTCATCCTTTATTGGGCTATGCCTGATAAAAAGAGCACCCCTTCCGAGAACCTCAATAATTTGTATCTTCTTGATTGCACCCAATATTCCTACCTCAAACGCTCCATTGCCGTTTTATAAACTTTACCGCCTTCTCTTTTTCCAACAGCAATAACCGTTACGGTAACTACCTGATCATTTACTTCGTAAGCCAGTCGATAGCCGGATTGGCGAAGCTTGATCTTATATAGATCACTTGTTCCTGAAAGTTTGGCGGCGGGTACCCTGGGGTTTTCGAGCACCTCCTTCAGTTTTTTTTTGAACTGAAGCTGAACAGTTGCCCCAAGCTTATTCCACTCTTTGAGCGCTGTCTTTTTGAACTCCAGTTCATAGCTCATCTATATCAACTCTAATGGCCTCTTCATTTTTTCGAGCTTCAGCTATGACGAGTAGCTCAAGGTCATCGACATGATCCATCAGCATTTCATAAGCGGCTGCGGGCACACAATAAAATGCGGTTTCATTTCTATTTAGTACTGCTACGGGGTCGCCATCAGCGCTTAGGGCAACTTTCATAGGGTTGGCTTTAAGCTCACTAATACTGGCAGCGGCCTCTGCTAGAATCCGGGTTGTCATACTATTACCTGTACTATTATATGGTTTCTTATCTGATCTCTTATTTGACCTCTTACCTAGTCTTTATTGTAGACCTATAAATTTTGTCCGGCAATCCAATATCAAGCGCGACGCTACGACGAAGGTTCAGACAAGCAGCGAGATTCAGTTCCATCTTTGGTAGAATTGACCGATGGAACTATCTCATATTCTCGACAACCTTAACGACTCTCAGCGGCAGGCGGTATCTGCCCCTCCCTCTAATTTATTGGTACTGGCGGGTGCCGGCAGCGGTAAAACCCGAGTGCTGGTGCACCGCATTGCCTGGCTGGTTCAGCATGAGGGCTATCACCCCAATAGCATTCTATCGGTAACCTTTACCAACAAAGCTGCGGCGGAGATGAAGGGCCGAATCGAAGAGCTGATGCATACCAGCACTGCGGGTATGTGGGTCGGCACCTTCCACAGTATTGCTAACCGGCTGCTGCGCCGGCACTGGAAAGAGGCGGGGATTGCCCAGGATTTTCGGATCATCGATTCGGATGATCAGCTTCGGTTGATCAAGCGAGTCTATGCTGAACTGGAAGTTGACGAGGGCAAGTGGCCCTATAAACAGGCCCAGTGGTTTATCAACGGACAGAAGGATGAGGGCCGTCGGGCCGGGCATATTCAAGCGCCGGAGCTTGATCTGTATCTGCGTAATATGCAGCGCATCTATCTGGCTTATGAGCAGGCCTGTGAGCGTGGCGGTATTCTGGATTTTGCGGAGTTGCTGCTCAGAGCACACGAGTTGTGGCTCAATAACCCCGATCTACTGCACCATTACCAACAACGCTTCCGTCATATTCTGGTCGATGAGTTTCAGGATACCAATACTATCCAGTACGCCTGGCTGCGGGTGCTGGCGGGTGATGCGGTGCCGATGACGATCGTTGGTGACGATGACCAGTCTATTTACGGCTGGCGTGGTGCCAAGATTGAGAACATCCAGAAGTTCAAAAAAGATTTTAAGGATCCTTCGATGATCAAGCTGGAGCAAAACTATCGCTCCACCAAACGAATTCTCGACAGTGCCAACCAACTGATCGCCCATAACCCGGATCGACTTGGCAAAAACCTGTGGACTGAGGGTGAGCTTGGCGACCCCATTTCGCTCTATGCTGCCTATAACGAGCACGACGAAGCGCGTTTTATTGTTGACCGTATTGAGGAGTGGGCCAGCCAGGGCAACTCACGAATTGATGCGGCGATTTTGTATCGCTCTAACGCTCAATCACGGGTACTTGAAGAGGCGCTGGTGCGGGCCTCTGTGCCCTATCGTATTTACGGTGGTCATCGTTTTTATGATCGACTCGAAATCAAAAACGCCCTGGCTTATCTGCGATTGCTCAGTAATCGGGATGATGATGCGGCGATGGATCGCGTGATCAATACGCCAACCCGGGGTATCGGTGGCAAAACCCTCGATATTTTGCGCCAACACGCTAACGAACAAAATATTTCTCTATGGGCTGCGGCAAAAGATCTGCTCAGTTCCAACAGCCTTACTGGCCGTGCCCGCACTACCCTTGGTGGTTTTTTTGATTTGATCCAGCAACTCAGCGCAGATACCGCTGGCTGTGATCTTTATGAACAGGTTGATCATGTTATTCAGTCGAGCGGCCTGCTGGAACATCACGCGAAGGAAAAGGGCGAAGCCGGGCAGGCCAGAGTCGAAAACCTGAAGGAACTGGTCAATGCTGCCAAGCAGTTTGAAACCGGTACTATGCCGTTATCCGCTTTGCAGGATCAGGACCCCGATCTGGAGCTTTCACCGTTATCGCAGTTTCTTGATCAGGCTGCGCTTGATGCGGGCGACCTTCAAGCTGATGAAAGTCACGACTATGTTCGACTAATGACGCTTCACTCAGCCAAGGGACTGGAATTTCCATTGGTGTTTTTATCGGGTATGGAGGAGGGATTATTCCCCAGCCGTATGTCGAACGAAGAACCGGACCGCCTTCATGAGGAACGCCGACTCTGTTACGTAGGCATTACCCGAGCGATGCAAAAACTCTATATGAGTTACGCCGAAGTCCGCCGCCTTTACGGTAGTGAAACCTACAATAAAGTTTCGCGATTTATTCGGGAACTACCCCAGGAGCATCTTGAAGAGTTACGGCCCAAGGCCTCCCTTAGCATTCCGGTCTCTTCAAAACCATCACAGCTTTCTGCTAAAAATAATGTCGAAATTCCCGATACCGGAATTACACTTGGCCAGAATGTTCGCCATAAACTGTTTGGTGACGGAGTCGTCACCAACTACGAAGGCAAAGGAGATCAGGCTCGGGTTCAAATTAATTTTGAAAATGAAGGCAGTAAGTGGCTGGTGGTAGGCTATGCAAAGCTGGAAGCTATTTAAGTTAAAAACAACGAATATTTTTACAGGGAAAATTCATGAACAAAATAATAAAAACCATTCTGGTGATGACCGCAATCACCTTTATTTCAAGTTGCTCAAAGCCTACAGAAACTCCAGCAACGTCAGCTGCTGACAAAGCTAATCCGCAACAAACTTATCATTGGAAGCTGGTCACCTCCTGGCCAAAAAACTTTCCCGGTTTAGGCGTTGCTCCCGAACGATTAGCAAGCTGGGTTAAAGAGATGAGTGGCGGGCGCCTGCAAATTAAAGTTTACGGGGCGGGCGAACTGGTACCCGCACTAGAAGTATTTGATGCAGTGTCGCGCGGTACTGCAGAGATGGGACACAGCGGTGCATATTACTGGAAAGGCAAAGCACCTGGAGCACAATTTTTCTCCTCCGTGCCATTTGGTTTAAACGCACAGGAGATGAACGCGTGGCTACATTACGGCGGCGGATTACAACTATGGCAAGAAGTATATGAGCCCTTCGGAATAATCCCACTGGCCGGTGGTAACAGCGGCGTGCAGATGGCGGGCTGGTTTAATAAGGAGATTAATTCAGTCGAAGATATTAAAGGTTTAAAAATGCGCATCCCCGGGCTTGGCGGTGAAGTGATGACACGACTGGGCGCACTTACTGAAAACTTACCGGGCGGTGAAATATTTACTGCCCTACAAACAGGCCGCATTGATGCGACTGAATGGGTTGGTCCATACAACGATCTTGCTTTTGGTTTAAATAAAGCAGCGAAATTTTATTATTATCCCGGCTGGCACGAACCCGGCACCACAATGGAATTAACCGTAAATAAAAAGGCTTTTGAAGCGTTGCCCAAAGATCTACAGGCAATTCTTACCGTTGCAGCGCGCGCTGTAAACCAGGACATGCTGGATGAATACACAGCCAAAAACAATGCGGCGCTAAAGCAACTGATTGAAAATGGTGATGTTAAGCTGAGACCGTTACCCGCTGATGTTCTGGAAAAACTACAAGAGGTCTCAGATCAGGTAGTACTGGAACTAAGCGAAGTAAACCCGAATGCAAAAAAGATTTATCAGTCCTTTAATGAATTCCGCAGCAACGTAATTGATTACCACAAAATTTCCGAACAATCCTATATTAATGCCCGACGTACACCGGAATAGTTACTGGTAAATTTTATTTGGCAACCAGGTTGCGATCTCTGGCCAGATGCTTAGCAGCAAAAGTACGAATAGCTGAATAACAATAAATGGAATTACACCCTTGTATATCGCAGAGGTGGGCACTGACTTTGGTGCGACGCCTCGCAGGTAAAATAAGGCAAAGCCGAAGGGTGGTGTCAGAAAGGATGTTTGCAGATTTATGGCGATCATAATGCCCAGCCAAATTGGATCTAGACCCATCGCTAACAGTACTGGCCCGACAATGGGTACAACTACAAAAGTGATCTCGATAAAATCAAGAATAAAACCGAGTAGAAAAATGATCAGCATGACTATTAGTGTTGCGGTGATGACACCACCGGGTAATGCGGTGAACATATGCTGAATTAGTTCATCGCCTCCGAAACCCCGAAAGACCAGTGAAAAAACCGCAGCGCCGATCAGGATCATAAAGACCATGCAGGTTACTTCTGTCGTTGAGATCACCACTTCTTTTAGTTTTTGAATCGACAGCTGTCGGTACGCAAGTGCTAGTAGGGTTGCACCCATTGCACCCACTGCAGCGGCTTCTGTAGAGGTGGCTATTCCGGAAAGGATGGAACCCAGCACCGTGATAATTAAAGCTAGTGGTGGCAGTAGTTCGGTTAACAGATCTGTAATCGAGTTGTTCGATTGATCTTCACTGGATGCTTTGTAGGCAGGGATTTGATCTGGTTTTAAAACAGCGGTAAAAAAAATGTACCCGATATATAGAACTACTAGCACTAGTCCAGGAATCAGTGCACCAGCAAAAAGATCACCGACCGATATCGTTTTTGGATTAAAAATCCCCATCTGTAGTTGCGCTTGCTGGTAGGCACTAGACAGCACATCGCCTAATAATACCAGTGCAATAGAAGGCGGAATAATTTGTCCGAGGGTTCCGGTGGCGCAAATGGTGCCGGTTGCCATTGCCGGACTGTAACCGCGTTTGATCATGGTGGGCAGCGACATCAGGCCCATGGTTACGACTGTGGCGCCCACGATTCCGGTACTGGCTGCTAACAATGCACCGACTATTACAACGGAAATACCCAGGCCACCTTTTACATTTTTGAATAGCTGTGCCATAGCTTCAAGCAATCGTTCTGCTAATTTTGATTTTTCTAACATCACGCCCATCAACACAAATAGCGGCACCGCTATTAGTGTTTGATTGGTCATGGTTCCAAATATTCTATTGGGCAGTGCGGTTAAAAAGGCAGGGTCCAGTGTGCCTGTAATTTGTCCGAACAATGCGAATAACAGTGCTGTGCCCGCAAGTGAAAACGCGACTGGATACCCAGCCATTAATACAAAGCAAATAACCGCAAACATATAGAGTGCAATAAATTCCATCTCTAAATACCGATGCTCTGTTCAGGCTTGCCGTGTGTATCCAGCTTCACGCCGGATAGGATTAAAAAATTTCGTAGCAGTTCTGCAAGACCTTGAATAATTAGCAGCCCACTCATTAAAACGATTAAGCTTTTTAGTAAAAAAATTGCCGGTATGCCATCTACCTTGGGTGAGTTTTCAAAAATACGCCAGGATGAAACCACATACTCCCAACTCACAAGTCCGATAAAAATAGACACAGGCAGTAACAAAAACAGGGTACCTATAAGGTCTACCCAGGCTTTGCCTGCATCGGAAAAACGATTGTAAAAAATATCCACCCGAACATGCCCACCACGCTTTAGTGTGAATGCTGCGCCAATCATAAATACCATCGCGTGCATGTAGACAATGGACTCATCCAGCATCACAAATCCAACTTGGAACAGGTAACGTAATACTACGCTGGCGAACATCACCACCATCATCAGTAACGTCAACCAGGCTATGGAACGACCACAGACATCAGTGAACGTATCAAGAATCAAAAGTATTTTTTTTGCCATTTTTTATTATGAAATAGGTATTGGCGATGGGGATATCTGCAGGAAGGAATAGGTTCCTCAAACCACACACTCAACCCATTCACGTTTTAGGGAACAGGTTGGGTATTTTTGGTTTCGGTCCACAGCTAGACCAGTCTATTAAATTCCTTTATCAATGATTCCATTCAACGTATTACTTGGTCGCATTAATTTTTCAACGACCTCTGTGTCGGGCATAAAATATCCACCCATATCTACCGGCTGTCCCTGAATAGTACTTAATTCAGCCACTATTTTATTTTCATTCTCCTTGAGGGTGTTCGCCATCTCAGTAAATTTGGCCTGTAGTTCTTTGTTTTCTGTTTGCCCGGCAAGCTCCTGCGCCCAATACAGTGCCAGGTAAAAATGACTCCCCCTGTTGTCCAGTTCACCCGCATTACGGGAAGGCGATTTGCCATTTTCCAGAAATTTGGTGATCGCATTGTCGAGGGTTTTTGCAAGTACGAGGGTTTTATCATCACCGGTTTTTTCTGCGAGATCTTCTAATGACACATAAAGCGCAAGAAACTCACCCAATGAGTCCCATCGCAAGTGGTCTTCCTCAAGAAATTGTTGAACATGTTTTGGTGCCGAACCACCAGCACCGGTTTCAAACAGGCCACCACCATTCATCAGAGGAACAATCGAGAGCATTTTGGCACTTGTTCCCAGTTCTAAAATAGGGAAAAGGTCGGTGAGGTAGTCACGTAAAACGTTGCCTGTTACCGAGATAGTATCTTCACCTCGCATTAAACGTTCCATGGTATATCGAATAGCACGTTGAGGTGTCAGTGTGAATATTCTTAATCCGTCGGTATCATGATCTTTGAGATATTTATCTACTTTTTTGGTCACTTCTACATCATGCCCACGTAAGTAATCCAACCAGAACACCGCTGGCATTCCACTGGCACGGGCCCGCTTTACGGCCAACTTAACCCAATCCTGTATTGCTCCGTCCTTGGCCTGGAACATACGCCAAACATCACCCTCTTCGAGGTTGTCGTGCTTCAGCCAGACCTTACCGGCCTCATCTACTATTTGAATGCTTCCATCGGTTGGCAGGACAAAGGTTTTATCATGAGAACCGTACTCTTCGGCTTTTTGAGCCATTAACCCAACGTTGGGGCTTGTGCCCATGGTAGTTGGATCAAAGGCATCATTGTGTTTACAGAAATTGATTATTTCCTGGTAGATAGTGGCGTAACAGCTGTCAGGAATTACGGCTTTAGTATCTTCTCGTTTGCCGTGTGAATCCCACATCTTTCCGCTGTCACGAATCATGGCGGGCATAGATGCGTCTACAATCACATCGCTAGGCACGTGCAGGTTGGTAATGCCTTTGTCGGAATCCACCATGGCTAGCATTGGGCGTGTTTCGTAACAACGACGAAGGTCGGATTCAATTTCGGAACGTTTTGAATAACGCAGCTCGTCGACCTTTCTTAGGGCAGCACCCAATCCATCATTGGGATTGATACCCAGCTCATCAAAAGTTTCGCCATGCTTTTCCCAGGCGTCCTTAAAGTAGACGGTTACCGCGTGCCCAAATATAATCGGGTCGGAAACCTTCATCATGGTAGCTTTTAGGTGTAGAGAGAAAAGCAGACCGGCATTTCGCGCGCCCTCCATCTCTTCATCGAGGAATTTACGTAACGCTTTAGTGCTCATAAACTGGGCACTCACAATCTCTTTGTCCTCTACCGGCACCTCTTTTAGCACAGTTACCTGACCATCCTTTGCAACCAACTCAATTCTCAGCGTGGTTGCTTTATCCATCGTGCAGGAGATATCACTGTGGTAAAAATCACCACTTCTCATATGCGCAACGTGGGTTCGAGATGCCTGACTCCATTTACCCATGTGGTGCGGATGGTTTCGTGCGTATTGTTTGACTGCGCTAGGAGCCCTTCGATCCGAGTTGCCCTCTCGTAGTACCGGGTTTACCGCGCTACCCAAGATAGTGGCGTAGGTTGCTTTGATTGCTTCCTGTTCTGAGTTTTCAGGTGATTCAGGGTAGTCTGGTATATCATAACCTTTGCTTTGGAGCTCCTTAATCGCGCTGGTTAGCTGGGGAATTGAGGCGCTGATATTGGGTAACTTTATGATATTGGCACTCGGATCCTGGGTTAATTCGCCGAGTTCTTGTAGTGCATTGGGCACTTTTTGTTCGTCCGTTAACTTGTCTGGAAAACCACTAAGAATTCTAGCAGCAAGGGAGATATCACTGGTTTCAACTTCAATATCAGCTGCTTTAGTGAACGTATTTATAATGGGGAGCAGTGAGTATGTTGCCAATGCTGGCGCTTCATCTGTTTTTGTATAAATAATTTTCGATGTGGTCATAATTCCCTCTGATAATTTTCCGAGTAATTCTCTACGAGTACGGGTTTGTTTTCTTCGGTCACACATTTTATTTTATGTGACAAACCATCTTTGAATGAGTCAGTTAATCAAACACTACAGTTCTGTTACCGTAAACTAATACTTTTTCATTAAGGACTTGTTGCAATGCGTGGGCTAATACAGATTCTTCAACGTGACGACCTGCCTCTGCCATCTGTTCAGCGGAGTATCGATGATCAACGCGGATAACGTCCTGAGTAATTATTGGACCATCGTCGAGATCATTATTAACAAAATGGGCCGTAGCTCCGATAATTTTGACACCCCGTTCATATGCTTGGTGGTAAGGTTTTGCGCCGATAAAGGCGGGCAAAAATGAATGATGAATGTTGATGATTTTGTTTGGGTAGTGCTCGACAAACCCGGCCGTTAAAATCCGCATATATTTAGCGAGCACCAGGTGATCGGGATTGTAGCGATCAATAATGTCTTTAATTTGTTGCTCATGAAGTTCACGACTAATATTTTCGTGACTTACGTGGTGGAAAGGTACAGAAAATTTTTCAGTAAGTTCCGATAGTGTATTGTGGTTTCCTATCACTGCAATAATTTCAGCATTTAGTGAACCATACTGACTCTTCATCATCAATTCGCCCAGGCAGTGCGGCTCCTTCGTCACCATCAGTACTATTCGTTTTCGTCCGGGATCAACCAAACGGATGGTGGCATTTTTAGGTAGCGCCCGTGCGAGCTGATCGACCATTCTTTTATCTGAAAACTGACCCTCAAGCTCAGTACGCATAAAAAACCGATTGTGATCACAATCTACAAATTCATCATTTCTGATAATATTAAGCTGGTATTCAAAACAGATATTAGTAATTTTTGCGATAAGGCCGGTACTGTCGGTACACTCAATGACTAATACTTTCCGCTCATTCACCATAAAATAGTTATCTCGACCAATAATATATCATTATTCTACCGTAACTGATTTGGCAAGATTTCTCGGCTGATCAATATCGGTACCCTTAAGCACGGCGACATGATACGAAAGTAGTTGCAACGGAATGGTATATAAAATCGGTGCAAGTAAATCATGAACTTCAGGAATTGCGATTACATGGCAATCACCTTCATCAAATACTTTTGCTGATTTATCGGCAAAGACATAAAGCTCTCCACCCCTTGCGCGAACTTCTTCCAGGTTTGATTTTAATTTTTCTAACAATTCATTATTCGGCGCCACCGTAATGACCGGCATATCAGAATCTACCAGAGCAAGAGGCCCGTGCTTTAACTCACCGGCTGGATAAGCTTCCGCATGAATATAGGAGATTTCCTTTAATTTTAAAGAGCCTTCCATTGCAACGGGATACATGGTGCCTCTTCCTAAAAAGAGTGCATGATGTTTGTCGGCAAAATGCTCTGAGGTTTTCTTAATTTGATCATCGAGATCAAGCGCAGCATCGACTAATGATGGCAGCCTCTGTAACTCCCTGACTAATTCACGCTCCAAATCTATTGAAAGATTTTTTTGTTTCGCTAACAACAGGGTAAATATAAATAGTGCAACTAACTGAGTAGTGAATGCTTTTGTTGATGCCACACCAATCTCGGGGCCGGCCTGGGTCATCAAACAAAAATCAGTTTCGCGGACCAGGGAACTAGCGGGCACATTACAAACAACCATACTGGATAAATATCCAGAATGTTTTGCTTTATACAGAGCTGCTAAGGTATCTGCGGTTTCACCCGATTGGGAGATGGTTACAAAAAGCGTATTGGGTGATACCACTATATTTCGGTATCTAAATTCACTGGCAACTTCGATTGCGCAGGGTAAACCTGCAATCTCTTCAATCCAGTATTTTGCAACTAGTCCTGCATGATAGCTTGTACCGCAGGCAATTATTTGAACTGCTTCGACTTTAGCTAAAGTCTGCATAATAGCCGGCGTGAATATCTGTTCTCGAATCAGACCGTTTTCTAATTTGTCCTCGAAAGTATTAAATATAACCTTAGGTTGTTCGTAAATCTCTTTCATCATGTAGTGGCGATATATGCCTTTATCTACAGATTCGACCGAGTGTTCTAGTTGCTCAACTGAACGCTCTACGACTATGCCGTCTCGATCCGAAATTTTGATACTGTTTTTAGTCAACTCGACAAAATCGCCGTTCTCCAAATAGATGAAGCGGTCAGTAACCTGACGTATTGCTAGTGGATCAGAAGCGAGAAAATTTTCACCTATACCAACACCAATTACAAATGGACTGCCTTTACGTGCACCTAGAAGAAGGTCGGGGAAATCACTATGTAATACTGCAAAAGCAAACGCACCTTCAAGCTTATCGACGGTAGTTTGTACCGCTTCTGAAAAAGAACTTGCTGTTTTTAACTCTTTTTCGATTTGGTGAACAATCACTTCGGTGTCAGTTTGTGAACCGAATTCGTAACCATCCGCTAACAATTCAGTTCGTAGCGATTCATGGTTTTCTATAATTCCGTTGTGTACCAGTGCTATTTTATTACCGGACATATGCGGGTGTGCATTTTTTTCTGTCGGTTCACCATGAGTTGCCCAGCGAGTATGTGCTACGCCGGAGTGACCGTTCATACCGGTTTCAATTTGCTGGTCCGATAAATTTTTTACTTTACCTGCTTTGCGAATTCGGCCAATCTGCTGCTGAGCATCAATGACTGCTAGTCCCGCTGAATCATATCCTCGGTACTCCAGCCGGTTTAAACCCTCTACCAGGATTTCCGCAACATCCCGGGATGCAACTGCGCCTACTATTCCACACATAATTATTTTGTCTCTTTATAAAAGTCGATAATGGATCGCTGTTAGCTTAACGTTTTTTCCAATTTTCGACATTCCTTTGCTTTCCTCTAGCGATACCAAGAGCATCCTTCGGTACATTTTTTGTGATGGTTGAACCCGCAGCAACTGTAGCATTGTCACTTATGGTTACCGGTGCTACCAAAGAGCTATTTGAACCGATAAACACATCATTTTTCATAATAGTTTCAAACTTGTTTGTACCATCGTAGTTGCAGGTGATAGTGCCAGCACCAATGTTAACTCGTTCACCCAATGTTGCATCACCAATATAAGATAAGTGATTTACCTTTGAGCCCTCTCCGATTTTTGATTTTTTGATCTCGACAAAATTACCGACCCATGCGCCGTCTGCGAGTTCTGCACCCGGACGTAATCGGGCAAAAGGGCCAATTGAGCAATTTTCAGTTACCGTAGCCTGGTCGATTACAGAGTTCGCATGTATCTGAGTATTATCACCGATGAAGGCGTCCTTGATGATACAGTTCGGTGCGATCTGTACATTGCTACCAAGCTCAACGTTTCCCTCAAACACCACGTTTATATCGATCGTAACATCTATTCCGGTGGTTAAAGTACCCCTTATATCAACCCGGGATGGATCTAAAAATGTCACGCCCTGATCCATATGCTTGTCGCAAAGTGATTGTTGGTAAATACGCTCCATTCTTGCGAGTTGTGTTCGAGAGTTTATCCCCTCTATTTCTAACTCAGATTTCGGTTGGTGGGTACTTATAGAAATACCCTGCTGCGCCGCTAGTTGAATAATATCAGTCAAATAATACTCCCCCTGAGCGTTTTCATTGGAGAGTTCGGGTATCCATTTTTTCAGCAACACCGCGGGAATTACCATAATACCGGTGTTAATTTCTGAAATTAACAGTTGTTCCGTCGACGCATCTTTTTGTTCTACAATACCAACAACATTGCCATCCGGATTTCTCACCATTCGGCCATAACCATCCGGATTGTCGAGTGTACAGGTCAAAACAGCGATACTATTTTCCGACTGAACCTTTTCCAACAAGCCGGTCAGTGTTTCGGATAAAGTTAACGGAACATCACCGTAAAGCACCAAAACCTTTGAGTCATTGGCTAACCCTGGTAGGGCCTGCGCGACTGCATGGCCTGTACCGTTTTGCTCCCTTTGTTCGACCCATAAGATATCTGGTTGAGTGATTTGCTCCTTAACCTGATCGCCCCCAAAACCATATACAACGCTCACTGAATCCGGCGACAATTTTTGTGCGCTATCGAGAACATGTTGAAGTAACGGCTTACCTGCGAGTTTATGTAATACTTTAGGTTGGCCTGAACGCATTCTAGTACCCTTGCCTGCAGCGAGTACAACTATATCAAGATTCATCCTTTAACTCCGTCGACAAATAAAAAAGGGTAGCAAACGCTACCCTTTTAATTTTAAGCCATATGGCGATATTTGCTCGTCAACCTAACCAGCTCTATTTCTCATCTGGCGAATAGTGCGTAGTTGAGCAGAAGCCTGCGCCAAACGCGCTGCTGCCATTGCAAAATCTAACTCAGAAGACTGATCAGCCATATCGTCTTCAGCTTGCTTTTGAGCAGCTTCGGCTGCTGCCTCATCGATATCCTTCGCTCGTACAGCAGTGTCCGCTAACACGGTTACAACACCCGGCTGAACTTCCAAAAATCCACCGGAGACATAGTACAGTTCTTCCTCACCACCCTGCTTGATCACTTTGACGACACCAGGCTTTAATTGAGTAAGAAGCGGGGCATGGCCGTAATAAATACCGACTTCTCCAAGTTGGCCGGTGGCAGATACAACTTCCGCAAGCCCCGAAAAGATCTCCTCTTCGGCACTTGCAATATCGCAATGGATAGTCATAGACATATCGTATTCCTAACTAAAAGTGGCTTAGACGTAACTGTTATAGCGATTTAGCTTTCTCTACAACTTCGTCAATTCCACCAACCATATAGAATGCTTGTTCTGGCAGATGATCATATTCGCCCGATAGAAGCCCTTTAAATGCCGCAATGGTATCTTTAAGAGGCACGTACTTACCTGGAGAACCGGTAAATATTTCCGCAACAAAGAACGGCTGAGATAGGAAACGTTCGATTTTTCGAGCTCGGTCAACGGTTTGCTTATCTTCTTCTGAAAGCTCATCCATCCCAAGAATTGCAATAATATCTTTGAGTTCTTTATAACGTTGCAGGGTATTTTGAACACCACGAGCAACTTCATAGTGCTCTTCACCAACAACAAGCGGGTCAAGTTGGCGGCTTGTTGAATCTAACGGATCGATCGCTGGATAAATACCTAATTCAGCAATTTGACGAGATAGTACTACTGTCGCATCCAGGTGAGCAAAGGTTGTTGCCGGAGATGGATCGGTTAAATCATCCGCCGGTACGTATACTGCTTGAATAGAGGTAATAGAACCTTCTTTGGTAGAGGTAATGCGCTCTTGCAGTACACCCATCTCTTCAGCAAGAGTTGGCTGATAACCTACCGCTGATGGCATACGCCCCAATAGCGCAGATACTTCTGTTCCCGCCAGGGTGTAACGATAAATATTATCAACGAAAAGCAGTACATCACGACCTTCATCACGGAAATGCTCCGCCATGGTCAGCCCGGTCAACGCAACACGAAGACGGTTACCCGGTGGCTCGTTCATCTGGCCGTAAACCAAAGATACTTTATCCAGTACATTTGACTCGGACATCTCGTGGTAAAAATCGTTACCTTCCCGTGTACGCTCTCCAACACCCGCGAATACTGAGTATCCACTATGCTCGATCGCGATATTACGGATCAATTCCATCATGTTAACGGTTTTACCTACGCCCGCGCCACCAAAAAGCCCTACCTTACCGCCCTTCGCAAAAGGGCAGACAAGGTCAATAACCTTAATCCCGGTTTCTAGCAAATCGTTACTGGCTGCCTGATCTTCGTATGAAGGCGCTTTACGGTGAATAGGCATTCTTTTCTTTTCACCAATCGGACCCGCCTCGTCAATTGGATCTCCGAGGACATCCATAATACGACCAAGAGTTTCTTCGCCAACGGGTACGTCAATAGGCGCGTTGGTATTAGATACTTCTAAACCACGCTTAAGCCCTTCAGTACTCCCCATAGCAATGGTACGGACCACGCCGTCACCTAGCTGCTGTTGAACTTCCAGGGTAGTACCCGTTTGCCCAATTGAGAGTGCGTGATACACCTTTGGCACTGAATCGCGTGGAAATTCTACGTCAATTACCGCGCCAATGATTTGTACAATACTTCCGCTACTCATCGTTCTTCCTCTAAATAGATATATTGTCTGACGTTCGTTATACGGCTGCCGCGCCGCCTACAATTTCACTCAATTCCTGAGTAATAGCAGCCTGTCGAATCCGGTTGTAGGAAAGCTGCAGCTCATCAATCAGATCTGAAGCGTTATCTGTTGCGCTCTTCATCGCAATCATTCTTGCTGACTGCTCACACGCGAAATTCTCTACTACTGCCTGGTAAACCAAGGATTCAATGTATCGAATCAGCAAACCATCGAGTAACTCTTTGGTATCTGGCTCATAAATATAATCCCAGTGGTGCCCAAGCTTTTCATTCTCCTCAGCCAGCAGAGGTAATAACTGCTTCACTGTAGGGTCTTGAGTCATGCTATTTACAAATGTATTACTGGACAAAAACAGTTGATCAATTTTGCCCTCCTCATAAGCATCTAACATTACTTTGACAGTACCAATAAAATCAGAAACTTCCGGCGAGTCGCCGAGCTTACTGACGGTAGCTAGTACACTGCCGCCGAACCGATTAAAAAAAGCTACTGCTTTACTGCCCACCAGGCATAGATCAACTTCAACACCCTTATCTGACCATTCCTTTATCTCCCTCAACAATTTTTTGAAGAGGTTGATATTGAGACCTCCGCAAAGGCCTCTATCTGATGACACGATAATATAGCCAACGCGCTTAACCTCACGCTGCTCTAGATAAAGGTGTCGAAACTCGGTTGTAGCATTGGCAAGATGACCGATAACCCCGGCGATACGGTTGGCATAAGGCTTACCCGCAGCCATTCGTTCGGTAGCTTTACGCATCTTACTCACCGCTACCATCTGTTGGGCGCTAGTAATTTTCTGCGTATTTTGAACGCTACCTATCTGCTTACGTATCTCTTTTCCGCCGGCCATTCGCGATACCTATATAACTGTCTTTATCTCAAATTAAGCGACAACGCGCTACCAGGTTTGGGTTGCTTTGAATTTATCAAGCGCGTCCTTAATACCTGCTTCAATCTCGTCGTTATAATCACCTTTCTCATTAATCTTCGCCAACAATGCCGAATGCTCAGCGTTAACATATGAGATTAGAGATGCCTCAAAATCGACGACTTTGTCGACCTCAACATCTTTGAGATAGCCTTCGTTTGCTGCGTACAGAACCACACCCATTTGAGCAACGCTCATCGGTGAGTACTGCTTCTGCTTCATCAATTCTGTAACCCGACGACCGTGCTCTAGTTGGTCACGAGTTGCTTCATCAAGATCGGAAGCGAACTGGGAAAACGCTGCTAATTCACGATACTGAGCAAGCGCCAGTCGGATACCACCGCCCAATTTCTTAACAATCTTGGTTTGAGCTGATCCACCTACACGAGACACCGACAGACCCGCGTTCATCGCTGGACGGATACCAGAGTTAAACAAATCAGTCTCAAGGAAAATCTGACCATCGGTAATCGAAATTACGTTGGTCGGTACGAAAGCAGATACGTCACCGCCCTGGGTTTCGATGATAGGCAAAGCAGTCAATGAACCTGTTTTTCCCTTCACTTCGCCGCTAGTGAACTTTTCTACGTACTCGACGTTAACCCGTGATGCTCTTTCAAGTAGACGGGAGTGCAAATAGAAAACGTCTCCTGGATACGCTTCTCGACCTGGTGGACGACGTAACAACAGGGAGATTTGACGATAAGCCCAAGCTTGCTTGGTTAGATCATCATAAATAATAAGTGCATCTTCACCGCGGTCACGGAAGTATTCTCCCATGGTGCAGCCAGAATAAGGTGCAATGTACTGCATGGAAGCGGGATCAGAAGCACCCGCAACAACGACAATGGTATGATCCATAGCGCCATGCTCTTCGAGCTTACGCACCACGTTCGCAATCGTTGATTGCTTTTGACCAATAGCAACATATACGCAAGTAATACCGCTATCTTTCTGGTTGATGATGGCATCAACCGCTACAGCGGTTTTACCGATCTGGCGATCACCAATGATCAATTCTCGTTGGCCTCGACCAACCGGAACCATCGCATCGATCGCTTTTAATCCAAGCTGTACAGGTTGATCAACCGCTTGTCGCTCAATTACACCAGGAGCAACTTTTTCGATCGCATCGGTACCGACTGATTCAACCGGTCCTTTACCATCGATAGGATTACCCAGCGCATCGAGGACACGACCCTTAAGTTCTGGTCCAATTGGCACTTCAAGGATTCGTCCAGTACAACGAGCTGTTTGGCCCTCTTCTAGCTCTAGATAGTCGCCTAGAACTACAGCACCCACAGAATCTCTCTCTAGGTTGAGGGTCATACCGTATACGCCACCGGGAAATTCGATCATCTCCCCGTACATAGCGTCCTGTAGGCCGTGAATACGAACGATACCATCTGAAACGTTTACGATTGTGCCCTCGTTTCGAGCCTCTGACGTAACTTCAAATTGATCTATTCGCTTACGAATAATGTCGCTGATTTCTGACGGATTCAGCTGTTGCATTTCCTATCCCTCAATCAAGAATTCATTGCTTCTGTGAGCTTTTGTAATCGGCCTTTTATAGAACCGTCTATAACAAGGTCGCCCGCTCGAATAACTAAACCACCCAGCAGTTCTCGCTCAACATTTGAGACCATATTGATCTCTTTGTTAAAACGAGCCTTTAGAGCGTTTAACAGTTTGGTTTTTTCTTCTTCAGATAACGTGTACGCAGAGGTGATGCTGACTTCCATCATCGCCCCCTCTTCCAGACGAAGCTTTTCAAAACCTTCGAAGATAGTCGGCAACAAAGACAACCGATTATTTTCCGAAAGGGTTTTAATAAAACTCTTCACATTTTCATCAAGATTGCCTTCACAGATTTCGATGAAAATTTCTGCTTTACGAATTGAGGTTAACCCCGGATTCTGCAGGACTTGCTGGATTTGAACATCCCCGGCAACCGCCGAAGCAAATGCCAAAGACTCAGACCAAACTAAAAGTTTGTTACTGTTCAATGCGTATTCAAATGCCGCCTTCGCGTAGGGCCGTGCTAATGTAGTTAGTTCAGCCATAATCCCTACAACTCTGCTGCTAGTTGTTCAACGATTTCGCTATTAGCCGCTTCATCAATACTCGAGCGAAGAATTTTCTCAGCACCCGCAATAGCTATACTTGCTACCTGGGTTCTTAGTGCTTGCTTCGCTCGGGCCACTTCCTGCTCAACCTCAGCCTGGGCAGCCAGTTTTATTCTGTCTGCTTCAACCCGAGCCTGATCCTTTGCCTCTTCGACAATTTGAGAAGCTCGCTTGTTTGCAGCATCAAGAATTTCAGCACCCTGATCTTTTGCTTCACGTAGTTGCTCAGCAACTTTTTCGTGAGCCAAACCAAGATCAGCTTTTGCTCGATCAGCAGCGCTTAAGCCATCTGCTATCTGCTTTTGGCGCTCTTCCATCGCTGCAACTAACGGTGGCCAAACATATTTCATACAAAACCATACGAATATGGCGAATGATATGATTTGACCCAGGATAGTTAAGTTAATATTCACTGTAGTTCCTCTATCTCGTTAGTACGGTTACGCTCCAACGACTGCCTTAAGCAACTGCGAACAGGAGATATAGACCGATACCTACACCAATCATTGGAACAGCATCAACCAAACCCATTACTACGAAAAACTCTGTACGTAACATTGGAATCAGTTCTGGTTGACGTGCGCCACCTTCCAGGAATTTACCACCAAGAATACCCACGCCGATAGCAGCGCCGACAGCCCCAAGGCCCATCAATATTGCGCCAGCCATATATATTAATGCAGCACTAGTTTCCATATTTGCTCCGGTTTTATTTGCAGTTATAAAATGTAATTAAAATTTATTGGTTATTCGTGAGAATCATGCGCCATCGCCATATAAACAATGGTTAACACCATAAAAATAAAGGCTTGAAGCGTGATTATCAGAATATGGAATATTGCCCATGGAACAGAGAGTGTCCACTGAACATAAAAAGGTAGCAACGCGATAAGAATAAAGATCATCTCACCCGCGTACATGTTACCAAATAGTCGCAAACCGAGTGAAACAGGCTTGGCTATTAAGTTTACTGTCTCTAAAAACAGGTTAACCGGCATACCCCACTTACCGAAAGGGTGGAGCGCCAACTCTCCAGCAAAGCCACCAAGGCCCTTCATCTTAACACTATAAAACAACACTAACAGGAATATACTTAGCGCCATCCCCATAGTGATATTCACATCAGTACTTGGCACCACCTTAAGGTAAGGAATACCGATAAGGGCTGCAGCGTGAGGAATAAAATCCACAGGAACTAAATCCATCACGTTCATCAAAAACACCCAACAAAAAATAGTCAGGCCCATCGGGGCTATCATGCTGTTTTTATGATGAAACATCCCTTTGACGTTTCCATCAACGAATTCTACCGCCATCTCGATTACGTTCTGCAAGCCGCCAGGTACGCCAGCGGTAGCAGTTTTTGCAACCTTTCTAAAAATATATAAAAACAGTACACCCAACGCTAACGAGAAACCAAAGGTATCTACATTAAGAGCGAAAAAACCCATCTGGGCCGCTTCAGCGCCATCCGCCGCAAAACCCCAGGTGCCGTCGATCTTTTTACCAAACGTTAAGTTTGTGAGGTGATGGGCGATATAGTCGCCGGAGGTCATCTCTGCACTTGACATAAAACAGTTCCAGTTTACCGATGGAATACTTTTTGATCCCTTTGGGACCCGTAATTACTAATCCTGCTTAATCAGCACAGGACCTATCGCATGTACTAACTGGGAAACAACCAACCCAGCCAACAGGTAGATCAAATAGTCTGCCTGGGAAATCTGTTCTGTGATTTTCAGAGCCAAAAAAAACAGCGCAAACAACGAAATAAACTTGTATGCCTGGCCTTTGTAGAACCGTGAAACCACCCTATTCGGATTCATATTTTCGAGCGGCTTTAAGGCTACCCGAAAGTAGATCGCATTAGACAGATAACCAATAACACCACCCACAATCACCGCTAATGCGGCCTGCAGGCTAACCGCAAAAAATATCAATATCGCTACTAACGCGACAGCACTCAACTGGAGTACTAATATTTTCTTGATCAGCGTTTTATTTAGTTTGTCGCGCTTTGTTAACAATAACTATTCTCCAAATTGCTAACGAGCTCCCATCTGTTGCGTAAATCGTACGCACAACGATCGAATGAACGGCGCGCATTATATTCGCTTAATCCCAGGCAATCAACTTAATAAGGCGTCAAACCTCTAAAACTATTTGTAATCCCAGATGGGGTGTCTACTGGATGTGAGCGAGGATGCCATCCAATTCATCCAACGTATTGTAACTAATCACCATCTTGCCCTTTCCGCGAGCGTTACATTGCAGCAATACACTTGCACCAAGTTGATAGGATAATTTTTCCTGTAGCGCGTCGATATCGGGATTGTTTTCAATATTTGAAGCTATTGTGTCTTTGTTTTCGGCTGCGGCTATCATTTTACGAACCAACGCTTCTGACTGCCTTACGGACAGTCCCTTATCTACAATCTGGTTGGCAACGTCAATCTGTTGGTGTTCTGAGAGGCTGATGAGTGATCGGGCGTGACCCATTTCGAGGTCGCCATGCTCAAGCATAGTTTTTACACGATCAGCGAGGGTTATCAAACGCAATAAATTGGTTACCGTGGTGCGGGATTTCCCAACGGCTTGCGCTACTTCCTGGTGGGTTAGTTCAAACTCTGCCTGTAACCGGCTCAACGCGACCGCCTCTTCCATCGGGTTTAGATCTTCCCGCTGGATATTTTCGATCAATGCCATCGCTACCGCTGACTGGTCTGATATTTCTCGCAACAGCACCGGTATGGTTTCCAAGCCTGCAAGCTGACAGGCGCGCCATCTTCGCTCACCGGCTATGATTTCATATCGATCTTTGCCAATCGCTCGCACCACAATCGGTTGCATTAACCCCTGGGATTTTATCGATTCAGCAAGTTCCTCTAGTGCCTCGCTATTCATATCTTTGCGGGGTTGGTATTTTCCACGTTGCATAAACTCAACAGGAAGATGACGTAATTCACCATCATTTTCGTCTTTACGATCCTCTAGCTCCGCAGGGCTTGGTGTACTTAAAAGAGCATCTAATCCGCGACCTAAACTTGGTTTTTTGATTTTTTTACTCATTGGGTTCCTGTTTTAGGTGAGCGGGTATTTTGATTTTTTCTCATCAGCTCAGCAGCGAGGGTCAAGTATGCCAAAGCACCGCGGGATTTTTTATCGTAGTGAATAATCGGTAAACCATGGCTCGGTGCTTCGGCCAATCTAATGTTTCTTGGAATAACGGTGTTATATACCTGTCCAGGAAAGTGCAGATTTAACTGAGCCGAAACTTCTTTGGTCAAACTGTTTCTTGGGTCGTACATGGTGCGCAGGATACCCTCGATCTGCAGAGCTGGATTGAGGTTTTTCTTAATTCCCTCAATGGTTCCGAGCAATGCCGATAAACCTTCAAGGGCGTAATATTCACACTGCATTGGGATAAGTACAGTATTCGCAGCTGCTAACGCATTAATCGTCAACATATTTAGTGACGGTGCACAATCGATAATAATGTAATCGTATATAGACTTTTCAGTTTCAAGCGCCTTTTTTAGCCGGATTTCACTCTGCTTTTCTCCGACCAGACCTACTTCTGCTTCGGTCAGTGCGCTATTTGATGGCAGTAGATCATACCCCGCTTCAGAGCAATTTTTGATGACCGTACTGTAGGATGCTCGACCCAACAATAGCTCACAAACCGAATCGGTTAAGCTATTTTTATCGATTCCACTCCCCATAGTGGCATTTCCCTGGGGGTCGAGGTCTATCAGCAAAATCCGTTGTCCAAGGGATGCTAATGCTGCGGATAAGTTCACGCTTGTGGTGGTTTTGCCGACACCGCCCTTCTGGTTTGTTATCGCGATCACTTTAGTCAAATCAAACTTCCTTTTTTACTACTCGATATAGATGTCGTTCCGCATCAAGGCCTGGTACGTCCAGTATCTGCTCATCAAGCCAGACAAAACCTTCGGGCAAGTTATACTCCTCGTCGCTTAGAGGTTTCCCTTTCATCGCTATAAACAACCCCGAAGCCTGGGTTAAGTGCCCAGTTAGTTTGAGCATCAATTCAAGACTGGAGAAAGCGCGGGTCACTACAGTATCAAAACACTGATCGACAAATTTTTCGACTCGAGTATTCACTACGGTGACGTTTTTCAAACCTAGCTCAGCAACCGCCACTAATAGGAATCGGGTTTTTTTATTAACGCTATCTAGTAGAGTGAACTGTTTTTCTGGAAACATTATCGACAGGGGCATTCCGGGTAGACCGCCGCCGGTTCCAACATCTATGATCCGCTCTCCCTGCAGATTTGGCACAATACTCAAGCTATCGAGCAAATGGTAAATCACCATTTTCTCTGGCTGATCAATTGCGGTCAGATTATATACGTGATTCCAGCGCCTTAATATCAGCATGTAGGCGATCAACTGGTTTTTCTGTTGTTCAGACAGGGTAAGCCCCAGTGCCTCGCTGCCTGTACTCAAAGTTTGGGTAAGGGCAATCAGTCGTTCAGGTGACAGTTGGGATGGTTTGCGTTGGGTAGCCATATCAATGCTATAAAATTAGCTGCTTTTCAATCTATTGATTGTTTTCTTATCAGAGATTTTTTCTTGAGATGTATCAGCAATAACGAAACCGCAGCCGGGGTGATACCGGGTATTCTGGCGGCCTGACCCAATGTGGTAGGTCTTACTTCAGTCAGTTTCTGTTTCACCTCGTTGGACAAGCCACTCAGATGACTGTAATCCATATCGATAGGCAACATAACACGTTCATTGGATTTTAGCCGCTCTACCTCTAGCAGCTGACGATCGATATAACCTTTGTATTTTATTTGAACCTCTACTTGTTCCGCTACCTGCTGGTTCGCTGCAGGTAAGTCAATCAGATCCATCAATTGCTGATAACTCAGCTCGGGCCTGCGTAGCAGTTCAGTCAGATTGTATTCTCGACTTAATTCCTTGCCCGCGACTTCCTGTATTTTTTCTGCCTGCTCGCTATTAGCTTGAACCCAGGTTTTATCGAGTCGCTTAAATTCCTCGGTAATTCCCTCCTGTTTTTCGCAGAATTTTCGCCACCGATTATCGTCTATCAGCCCCATATTGCGAGCTTGTTCGGTTAGCCGTATATCTGCGTTATCTTCTCGCAATAGCAACCGATATTCCGCTCGGCTGGTGAACATGCGGTAGGGTTCAAATGCGCCATTTGTTGTAATGTCATCAACCAGTACCCCAATGTAGGCCTCATCCCGAGCGGGACTCCAGGCGCCTTTACCCTGTACCTGAAGCCCTGCATTGATACCCGCCAGCAAACCCTGGGCAGCTGCTTCTTCGTAACCGGTTGTGCCATTAATCTGACCAGCGAAATACAACCCTTGCAGATCCTTGGTTTCCAGACTGAACTTTAAACCTCTAGGGTCAAAATAATCATATTCAATTGCATAACCAGGGCGGGTGATATGAGCTTTTTCCATCCCTCTTATCGATTGAACCAGTTGAAGCTGAACGTCATAGGGCAAACTTGTAGAAATACCGTTTGGATAAATTTCGCAGGTGGTTAATCCCTCCGGTTCGATAAAAATCTGATGGGAGTTTTTGTCGGCGAAGCGGGTTATTTTATCCTCTATTGATGGGCAGTAGCGCGGCCCGGTACCCTCAATTACACCGGTATACATGGGGGATCTATCAAGGCCATCACGAATAATTTCGTGGGTTTTTTCGTTGGTATGGGTTATGTAGCAGTTCACCTGCTCGGGATGTTGATCAATGCTACCGAGGTAAGACATAACGGGTAGTGGTTGATCTCCCGGTTGCGGCTCCATTACAGAAAAATCGATTGTACGGCCATCAACCCGGGGTGGTGTACCGGTTTTTAGGCGACCTACGTTTAGTGATAACTCCCTGAGGCGAACCGATAAATTATTCGAAGCGGGGTCGCCCATTCGGCCGCCGGAGTAGTTCTTTAATCCAACATGGATAACACCACCAAGAAATGTCCCGGTGGTAAGTACTACCGCTTCCGCCATGAACTTTAATCCAGTATTGGTAACGACACCGGTAACACGACCATTTTCTACGATAAGATCGTCAGCTGACTGCTGAAAATACGAAAGGTTTGGCTGGTTTTCTACCTGATAACGAATAGCTGCTCGATACAGAGCCCGATCTGCCTGTGCTCGAGTTGCGCGCACTGCAGGCCCCTTTCTGGCGTTAAGTACTCTGAATTGAATGCCAGCAAGATCCGTAGCAGTAGCCATCGCACCACCCATCGCATCAATTTCTTTGACCAGATGACTTTTACCTATTCCACCAATAGCTGGGTTACAGGACATTTGACCGACAGTCTCAATATTCTGTGTAAGTAGCAAGGTAGGAATGTTCATCCTAGCCGATGCTAAAGCAGCCTCTGTACCAGCATGACCGCCGCCGATAACGATCACTTTGTATTGGGTGTTTGTAGTCATAAAAAGGTTCGTTAATTGATATTTGTGAACAAAAGTTAGTTATTAGATAAGTATTAATAATAAAAATAGATGAATTATATAAAGATTATGTTGTTTATTATTAGTGACCTATTTTTTTGTGTATAAGCTTTTTTTAGTTAAAAGAAACAAAAGGTTACTCTACTATTTAGGTTGTGGTTAATTATCATTTTTACTGAGCATAGGGTTGCATGAAATGTGAGTAAATCACCTATTTATGGTTGAACAGTAAATTATCCACATTCTGTACTTTTAGGTTCAGGTTTTTTGAACCAGTTATACCGCTTTTATTAAGGGTCTGTATAAGTACGATCGGCGGGTGTTATTTACCAATACAAAAACCGCTGAATACCACATCTAAAAGATCCTCATTGCTAAACATTCCAGTGATGGTTTCCAGTCTTTTTTGCGCGGCTCGCATATCTTCTGCCAAGAGCTCGGCAGCACCTGTATTGCCCCATTGTGTTAAGGCATCATTGAGAATCGATTCGGTATCCATTAGTGAGTCAAGGTGTCTTCTGCGGGCCGTGAAATTTCCTTCAGAGATATGGTTAAAACCCATTACCTCTTTTAGGTACTCTTTAAGCTGATCAATCCCAAGGTTTTGTTTTGCTGAAATACGCAACAACGGATACGGTTGATCGGCATCACGGGTTGTGAGTCCCGGTGTATCGCCGGTTAGATCCACCTTATTAATCAGTCTGATAATCGGAATACCAGTGGGCAACAGGGCACTGTATTTGCTGTCTATTTCAGCCTGTTTATTATCAGTGGCGTCCTCTAGTAACAGCACGCAATCAGCGCTTTCCAGGCGTTTTAGGGCGCGCTTTATTCCTTCCTGCTCAATAGTATCTGTTGGTTCCCTCAAGCCTGCGGTGTCGATAATATTTATAGGCAAGCCATCTATATTGATTTGCTCTTCGATGATGTCCCGGGTAGTGCCTTCGATATCTGCAACAATCGCACGGGAGCTGCCGGCAAGGCAGTTCAGTAAACTTGATTTTCCGGCATTGGGTTTTCCGATAATAACAACTTGAATACCATCCTTTATCAAGGCCCCCTGTTTAGCTTGTTTTAGGGTTGAGCTAACCTGATCTTGTATATTTTTTATTCTGGGAGTTATTTTGTCCTCAGCCAATAGATCAAGGTCTTCGTCGGGAAAATCGATAGAGGCCTCCAGATAACAACGAAGATCTACCAGTTGCTCGATTAGCTCATCAATCAGTTTTGAAAAGCTACCTTGTAGAGAATTAAGAGCGCTGCGAGCAGCTTGCTGAGTGCTGCTGTCGATCAAGTCGGCTATTGCTTCAGCCTGGGTCAGGTTGATTTTGTCGTTTAGGAAAGCTCGTTCAGAGAACTCCCCTGGGCGTGCCATACGACAACCCAGCTTAAGCAGGTGTTGAAGGATCATATCCAGTACGATCGGGCCGCCATGACCCTGGAGTTCAAGTATGTCTTCCCCAGTGAAGGAGTTTGGCTGCTTGAAGTAGAGAGCAATCCCTTCATCCAATACATGGCCTTGGGAGTCGGAGAAAGCCCCGTAATGAACTCTTCGAGGTTTTGGCATGACACCGAGTACAGCTTTTGCCAGGTCAGCACTATCGGGTCCGGATACTCTAATAACACCGATACCGCCCCGACCAGGGGGCGTTGCTATAGCAACGATGGTGTCGGTAGTCGTGGTTAAAGTAGTTTTCACGGAGACCTCTGATTAAATATGGATATTCTCGGCGTGAGGGTAAGGTTGGGGTAGTGTCTGGTTTGATCTGGAGGGCGATAAACCGTGGCCTGAGTTTAGCCGCTTCATAGCTATTAGGTTCGAGAAGGTTTTGAATACCTTTTACTCAAGTATTTGAAACCCGCAGCGCTTGGGGTCTGAACGAGTGGGTTGTTAGACCTCTCTTTAGTACTGGGCACTGCGGGTTATCTTATCTGGATTCACCAATCCCGGTGGTTTAGGTTTTCTTACTTTCGTTCTCAATGTTGCGGGTAATGACCCACTGCTGAGCTATAGAAAGCAGGTTGTTCATCAACCAATATAAAACCAATCCCGAAGGGAACCACATAAAGAAGAAGGTAAAGATAATAGGCATCATCTTCATCATTTTGGCTTGAATAGGGTCAGGCGGTGCTGGGTTCAGTTGCTGCTGAATAAACATCGTAATACCCATAATGATAGGTAGTACGAAATATGGGTCCATTGCGGATAGATCCGTGAGCCATAGAAAAGGAGCATGCCGTAGCTCGACCGCTTCATTTAGGGTCCAATAAAGAGAGATGAACACCGGCATCTGAACCAATATAGGCAAGCAGCCACCAAGAGGGTTCACTTTTTCATCTTTATACAGTTGCATCGTCATTTGGGACATTTTTTGACGATCGTCGGAATAACGTTCCCTGATATCCAGCATTTTTGGTTGCAGCTGGCGCATCTTGGCCATAGATCGATAGCTAGTTGCTGATAACCTAAAGAATGCTGCCTTCACACACATAGTAAGCAGGATGATGGCAACACCCCAGTTGCTGACGATGCCTTGAATAAAGGTAAGCAACCAGAACAGAGGTTGAGCGATAAACCATAACCAACCGTAATCGATCGTAAGCTCAAGGCCGGGGGATATTTCTTCTAACCAACTCTGGATTTTAGGGCCAGCGAAGAATTGGGCTCCGGTTTTTGCGCTAGCACCCGGTTGCACCGTTAAAACTGGATCAGTAAACCCAATGATGTACTGATTGGTGTTGGCGACTTTTCGTGTTTGATATAGATGGGAACTATCGGCAGAGGGTATCCAGGCGCTGATAAAGTAATGTTGGATCATGGATATCCAACCACCCTCAATATTCTGTTTAAACGGCTGTTCCGCAATATCATCGAAATCAAATTTAGTGTAGGGCTTATCAGGCGTAAAAAGCGCTGTACCAAGATAGGCTTGGGCACCAAAGCTAGCGGCGGCACCTGGGTCGTCACTGTCATCCCGTTTGATTTGAGCAAAGAAATTGCCCAACCAGGGGTCGGCACTGCGATTATCTATCTGATATTGAACTTCGACCAGATAACTACCCCGGGTGAATACAAATGTTTTGGTGATTTCTACGCCAGCTGAATCGATATACTTCAACCGCACTGATAATTCGTTCTCACCCTCTTCCAGGTTGTATTCAGAAAAATCGGCGCGGTATAAAGGTCGACCGTCAGGATTTGAGTCTGGACCATTAGGCCCAATTAAGCCGCTTTGAGCGATATAAGTTCGTATATTGCTTCGTTCTAACAAGGTTAATGGCACATCTGGTGTTTCAACCTGTACCGCGTATTCTGGCAGTGAGACATGGACAACATCCCCACCTTTTAGGTCGATTGTAAAATTCAGTGTGTCACTGTGCACCTGGATGTACTGGCTTGAAGAGGCGGTTTCCATTGGGGAAATAACCGCTTCTTGCGTTACCGGTACAACTGCTGGAATATCCTGGTTGCCAGCCGTTTCGCGAGAAGGGTCTGCAGGAAGTTCCGCAACAGGAATAGACGGAGCCGCCGGGGTGGATTGTTGCGTGGTTGAAGGTTCCACGTACGAGGGCGTATTGTAATCTTCATTCCAAGCAAGAATGAGCATATAGGCGCTGATACCGAGAGCACCCAGCAGAACTAATCGTTGAATATCCATGAATTATTGGGTGTTTTTAGAGGATTTGTGTTGAGTTGGCGGAGGAACTGCATCGTAGCCGCCGGAATGGAAAGGATTACATTTCAAAAGGCGCTTAACTGAAAGAAACAGAGCGATGATGAAATTGTGATCTTGAAATGCAGTGATTGCATATTCCGAACAGCTAGGGTGGAACCGACAACATGGTGGGCGCATTGGGCTTATGAAGTAGCGATAACCTTTAATCAGCGCGATGGCGATGGCTTTCATCATTTACCCGCGATTTATCCTGAGGTTAGCGATTGTCTGTTAACGGGTCAACGCAGCTTATATCGATAAGGCGATCGAATAGATCACCTATTTGTATCGATAACTGACTGTCTTCCTGGGTCCCGGGATTGTTTCGAATCAGGGCGACAATATCCAATTGGAGCAGATCGTTTTGCCTCATCCGGAAGGACTCCCGCAATCTTCTTTTTACCCGATTGCGGTCCACCGCAAGACTAATTTTCTTTTTACCTACTATTAAACCAAGACGCGAATGATCCGCTTGGTTGGCGCGTGCCAGCAAAAGGAGGAAACGGTTAGAAACTTTAAAATCGGTTCCTTTAAAAACACGGTCAAAGTCAGCGGAGCTGTTGAGGCGATTACTCCGAGGAAACCCGAAAGAAGTCACCTTGAGTTAGCAGCCTAGACGTGAACGACCTTTGGCCCGACGACGCTGAATAAGTTTGCGGCCATTTGTTGTTGCCATACGAGAGCGGAAGCCATGAGTACGTTTGCGCTTTAAAACGCTAGGTTGAAAAGTACGTTTCATATTCGAATATCCAGTTAACTTTGTATGCGGTTAAAGCTGACATGTACTAAATTTGCCAGTTTTTTCTGAGAACTCGCCATTCTAATTAGATTATTTGGTAAGTACAAGTGAGTTACTAATTTAGTTACATTTACCCTTTAAAGTTATCCACAGGTTACTCACATGGTATCATTTAGGGCCGAACAAAGTTTTTTATCAGGGGGGTTTATAGGATGCAAAAAAAGTGATTAACATGTTGAAATATAAGGGAATTAAATCGGTTTTGGAGTCGTTATTTGTTATGGCTTATACGGGTTATTATCGCTAAAATAAATCCAAAATTTGAGCAGCAGATAGTAACCATTTTACCGCAAGGGAATGTATTGTTGTCAGTGTACTAGGGGAATAGTGAGTGGGTTTGTCGTATTGGAGCAGGTGCTCTAGCTCGTTGCAGGATGAGCTATCTGCACAGCAATTTAACACGTGGATTCGACCATTACAGGTAGAGGAGAGTGAATCTGAACTTAGATTGTTCGCGCCTAACCGTTTTGTGCTGGATTGGGTTAGGGAGAAATTTTTAGATAGAATTAACGAACTCTTAGATGAACAAACTCAAAGCAATGATCAACGATTGTGTCCTAGCGTATGTATAGAGGTTGGAACCAAACCAAGCGTCGCTAATGTTGGTGGTTCAAGTGTGCATGGTAGCAACGGCTCAGTTACCAGTGGGTTACCACCACGCGGCCCAAAGGAAACAATAGACGCACCGAAGCACCAATCCCCCATAACAAATGGAAAGAGCGCTCGATCCGAGAATTCAAAGTCCCGGCCTCAAGTGAATTACACATCGAACCTTAGTCCAAATTTCACTTTTGATACTTACGTTGAAGGGAAGTCTAATCAGATGGGTCGTGCCGCCGCGCTGCAAGTAGCGGAAAATTCTGGTGGTGCCTTCAACCCGCTGTACATATACGGTGGTGTTGGTTTAGGTAAAACCCACCTGATGCATGCGGTGGGTAACGCTATTGTTCAAAGTACGCCAGATGCCAGGGTGGTCTTTCTCTCTTCGGAACGGTTTGTCGCGGATATGGTTCGAGCCATCCGCATGAATGAGGTCGATGAATTTAAGAAATATTATCGTTCGGTTGACGCATTGCTGATTGATGATATCCAGTTCTTTGCTGGAAAAGAGAGAACCCAGGAGGAGTTTTTCCACACTTTTAATAGTCTTTTTGAGGGTGGCAAACAGGTTATCATGACCTGTGATCGCTACCCGAAAGAGATCAAAGGTATGGAGGAGCGCTTAAAGTCCCGTTTTGGCTGGGGTTTAACGGTATTTATTGAGCCGCCTGATTTAGAGACGCGGGTCGCTATTTTGAAGAAAAAGGCCGAGCAGATTGGCTTGGCGTTGCCCAATGATGCGGCATTTTTTATTGCTCAAATGATCCAGTCGAATGTAAGGGAGTTAGAAGGCTCCCTTAAGCGAGTGGTAGCCAGTGCACGTTTTACCAACAGGCCGATAACAATAGATTTAATCAGGGAATCGCTCAAAGATTTAGTTTCGCTTCAGGATAGACAGGTAAATATCGACAACATCCAAAAGATGGTTGCAGAATATTACAAAATAAAAATCGCTGACCTTAAATCAAAAAAACGCACCCGTTCTATAGCGCGCCCTCGCCAAATGGCGATGGCTTTGGCTAAAGAGCTTACAAACCGCAGTCTTCCCGAGATTGGCGAGTCCTTTGGTGGTCGAGATCACACCACTGTGCTTCATGCATGTCGTAAAATTAAGGAGCTTAGAGAAAGCACCACAGATATTGCGGAAGATTACAAAAATTTGAAACGGCTTTTAACCGCCTAATATATTTATACGCACATAGTTCCCAGGACCAGAAAATGGAATGCACGATATCTAAAGAAGCTCTTCTTCAGCCACTGCAGTTGGTGACGGGTGTTGTAGAGCGAAGACAGACCCTGCCAATTTTGTCCAATGCTTTGTTGGTGGTTTCAGAGGACAAGCTATCGATTACCGGTACGGATCTAGAGGTCGAATTGGTGGCCTGGGGCACTCCGCAATCGGTTGTTAGTACTGGTGCTGTCACAACCCCAGCTAGAAAATTGATGGATATATGCAGATCGCTTCCAGATGACGCCATTATTTTGCTTAAACTCGAAGATAATCGCCTGTTGGTTAAATCAGGGCGTAGTCGATATCGACTGTCCTTATTGCCGGTTGATGATTTTCCGAAAACAGAACAAAAGGCGTCTGATATCGAGTTTCCGTTGCCGCAATCGGTATTAAGAAATCTTATTGAGTCTATAAGTTTTGCAATGGCTCAACAGGATGTACGTTTTTACTTGAATGGTCTGTTGATGGAGGTAGGCGAAGGGAAAATCCGCACGGTTGCTACCGATGGCCATCGACTTGCACTTTGCAATTCGAAGCTGAGCTCAGCGAATGCGTCGGGCCCCGTCACTCAAATTATCATACCCAGGAAGGGCGCGGTCGAATTATCTAGGTTACTTGGCGATAGTGATGCTGTAGCTACGGTAACGGTGGGCAGTAATTTTGTCAGAGTCGGCACAGATGACTTTTTGTTTTCCTCTAAACTGGTTGATGGTAAGTTCCCGGACTACCAGAATGTAATTCCAACCGGTGGCGACAAAGAACTTGTTGCTGACAGACGATTATTAAAGGATTCATTCGTTCGGGCATCGATACTTTCCAGTGATAAATTTCATGGTGTTCGGCTTTACTTGAGCGAGCAGTTGCTTAAGTTGAAAGCTAACAATCCTGAGCAGGAAGAAGCAGAGGAAGATATTGAGGTCGATTATAAGGGCAGTCCAGTAGAGATAGGTTTCAATGTAACCTACATGATCGATGTGATGAATACTCTGGCGAGTGAGCAGGTTCGTATTACGTTGTCTGGTCCAGATAATGGCGTGATTATAGAGCGCTTGGATAATCCAGATGCCCTATACGTCGTGATGCCAATGAAAATATAACTTGGTCGATTGCCTCCCTCCTTCCTCCCCTCCATCGCTGCGTTATCCTTAAACTGTTTGTGAATATTTTGGTGCTTTATCCTCTTTTTAAAGGTTGGTGCCAGAGGATTTTTAGTGGGTACTTAGTCACTACTTCACCGAGGTTGTGTGTAGGGTTAGTGTGAGAATTTCTAAGGTAACTATTTCAGGGGTTCGGAATATTGGTTCTTCCGAGCTTATGCCTTGTCCTGGCTTAAATGTTATCACCGGAGATAACGGTAGTGGCAAAACTAGCTTTTTGGAAGCGCTTTTTATTTTGGGTTCGGCTCGATCATTTAGAACTAGTAGTCTGAAATCTGTGGTGTCTACTGGTGAGCAGAATGCTTGGGTTTTTGGGGAAATTGAAGGTGGTTTTTGTAGTGCCTCGCAAACTCAGGGGGTTGAGGTTAGTAGCCGGGGTAAAGTAAGGGCTCGCCAAAATAGTGTGTCTGTAGCGAACTCTTCCGTTCTGGCGTATACGCTACCTATCCAGTTAATAAACTCCGATACTTTTCTTCTTTTAGATGGAAGCCCCAAATTCAGGCGGCAATACATGGACTGGGCATTGTTTCACGTGGAACAAAATTATAGCGAATATTGGAGAAGGTTTAATAGAGGTTTGAAGCAGAGAAATCGCCTCCTACGATATGGTAAACTAGCGAGTTTGAAGCAGGAGTTGCAGCCTTGGGATGAGGAATTATCGGTCTGTGCGATGAAAATTGATCGGTTGAGAAAGACTCATTTGGTGGAACTCACGCCGCTGATAGAAACAAAATTTGAACAAATGTGCCCTATTCCCGGGCTTGGTGTTTCATATAAGCCGGGGTGGGACGATTCAATCGAATATAAAGAAAGCCTTGCTCTGAGTTTAGAGCGAGACAGAGCAGTCGGCTATACGAAGGACGGTCCCCATAGGTCGGACCTTGTTATAACGCTGGATGGTTTGCCTGCTGTCGATCGATTGTCTCGAGGCCAGAGCAAGATGCTGGTTTGTGCGTTAAAGCTGGTTCAGGGAGATATGCTATCTGCAAGTCGTGGATATAAGACCATCTATTTAATAGATGACCTACCCTCTGAGCTTGATGCAGAAAATAGGAGGATATTCCTCTCTCAGTTGAAGCTATCACAGGGTCAGGTATTTATAACTGCAGTCGATGATGACTTTATAGTTGAGGCTTATACAGAAGAGCGGGAAAAAATTGCTGTGTTTCACGTGGAACATGGGGTGTTTTCCAGATTAGTTTAGAGTGAATTTGCCCGGTATTTTTGTAGCATCTTCTCCGGTAAACGATAATTAGCCAATTTAAAAGTGTGTATTAATGGATAATTCAGAAACTTACGATTCTTCGAATATTAAAGTACTTAAGGGGTTAGACGCTGTGCGGAAGCGCCCAGGTATGTATATCGGTGATACAGATGATGGCACTGGCTTGCATCACATGGTCTTCGAATTGGTTGATAACTCGATTGACGAAGCGCTGGCGGGCCATTGCAATCAAATCAAAGTAGTCATTCATTCTGATGAATCTATTACCGTATCGGATGACGGTCGTGGCATCCCAGTTGATATTCACGAGGAAGAGGGAATATCTGCAGCAGAAGTGATTATGACCACGTTGCATGCCGGTGGTAAGTTTGATGATAACTCCTATAAAGTATCTGGTGGTTTGCACGGTGTCGGCGTATCGGTTGTGAATGCGTTGTCATCGGAGCTTACCTTGCGGATTCGCAGATCAGGTAAAGTTTACGAGCAACAATATAGTCATGGAAACGCGGTTGCACCCCTCGCCGAAGTGGGAGAAAGCACTCGAACAGGCACGGAGTGTCACTTCAAGCCCTCTCCTGATACATTTAAAAATATAGAGTTTCATTACGAGATACTTGCTAAACGACTCCGCGAATTGTCTTTTTTGAACTCAGGGGTGTCGATCGTTTTAGAAGATGAACGGAGCGACGACTCGAACGAATATTGCTACGAGGGCGGATTAGAGGCATTTGTTACCTATCTCAACCAGAACAAAACGCCTTTAAACAAAATATTTTACTTTCAGGTCGATAGAGAAGGTGAAGGTGATGATGCCGTGGGAGTAGAAGTGGCCATGCAGTGGAACGACTCCTACCAGGAAAACATATTTTGTTATACCAATAATATTCCGCAGCGTGATGGTGGGGCTCATTTGGCAGGGTTTCGAGCAGGGTTAACGCGAACACTGAATGCCTACATGGAAAAAGAAAATAGCCAGAAAAACTCTAAGGTGAATGTATCCGGCGATGATGCCCGTGAAGGACTCACCGCCATTATCTCTGTGAAGGTCCCCGATCCGAAATTCTCATCTCAAACTAAAGATAAACTGGTTTCATCTGAGGTCAAATCAGCAGTCGAGCAGGAAATGAGCCGTAAGCTACAGGAGCACCTTCTTGAAAACCCCCAGGAAGCACGCGTAATTACCCAGAAAATTATAGACGCTGCCAGGGCTAGAGATGCAGCAAGGAAAGCACGCGAAATGACTCGCCGAAAAGGCGCTCTGGATATTGCCGGTTTGCCCGGTAAGTTGGCAGACTGCCAGGAAAAAGATCCTGCTCTTTCAGAGCTGTACCTGGTGGAGGGAGATTCTGCGGGAGGTTCTGCAAAACAGGGCCGTAACAGGAAATACCAAGCAATTTTGCCGCTGAAGGGTAAAATCCTAAATGTTGAAAAAGCACGTTTTGATAAAATGCTCTCTTCCGCCGAGGTAGGTACTCTTATTACCGCATTAGGCTGCGGTATTGGAAAGGATGAATACAACCCAGAGAAGCTGCGCTACCACCGCATCATTATCATGACTGACGCGGATGTCGATGGTTCTCATATTCGGACATTGCTGCTTACTTTCTTCTTCCGTCATATGACCGAGCTGGTGGAACGTGGCCATATCTACATCGCCCAGCCGCCTCTGTATAAAATGAAACGGGGTAAACAGGAGCAGTACATTAAAGATGATGAGGCCCTGGATGCTTACCTTCTTGATACCGCGCTACAAAATGCACGCCTTGAATCAGCAGAAGGCCAGTTAGAGGCCGAGGCCTTCCGTTATTTGCTCAATGACTTTTCGAGAATTAATAAAGTTATCAACAAATTATCCAAGCGTTATCCAACGGTTGTTCTTGAGCAGCTGGTCTATATGCCTGAGCTTACGAGCGACGATTTAAAGAGCTCAGAAACTACTCAAAAGTGGGTAGATCTATTGGCGTCCAGTATCGCAGGGCGCCACTTATCAGAAAGCCAAACCCCGAAACTTTCGATAATACGAGATGATGAATTTGATCAATACTTACCAAGTATTGATCTCGCGCTCCATGGTATGCCGCATAACTATTTGATTAATCAGGAGTTTTTGTCTTCTAGCGATTATGCTGTTATAACGAATTTCCATTCCAAATACAGTTCGTATTTTGAGCAGCCCGGCACATTCGTACAACGAGGTGAGAAGCGTCAAGAGGTTGAAAGCTTCCAGCAAATGCTTGACTGGCTGATGCGTGAAGCCAAGCGTGGTTGTGCGATCCAGCGCTACAAAGGTTTAGGTGAAATGAATCCTGACCAACTTTGGGAAACCACTATGGATCCCGAAACCCGTCGTATGCTTCAAGTGACCATTGAGGATGTAATCGCTTGTGACCAGATGTTCACTACCTTAATGGGTGATCAGGTTGAACCGCGTAGAGCGTTTATCGAGGAGAATGCGCTTAAAGTCGCAAACCTGGATGTTTAGTCCACTGAGATCAGCGGTGTATGCACTAAAACCATTTAGAGGTTTGTAGCGAATCTGCTGAATACTTGTCGGCAGTTCTCTGTTTTTAGTCGATAGCCAGCTTCTATATCGTTTGAATAGCTTTTGATTCTAAAGTGCACGTCGAGGCCTACAGCACCGTGAGTGTGAGGTTGAGAACTACTATTAGTAAATCGGAACGAACAACCTAGTATGGAGTTGTCCACACAAGGTGTTGTTATTGCTGGCCCTACCCTCGCCTATTCCGGGTTTACCTCCTCATCGATAGTACCATCTATATCGGCACTCACTTGCTGTACCCACTGTTCCAGTTTTTGATTAAGCTCCCGTGCCGTAAGACCTTCTGGTTGGATGGGTGTGCCGACTATAAATCGGATCGTACCGGGGGTTTTCGCAAGAGTACCGGAGGGCCAGTATTCTCCACCATTATGAACGAAGGGCAATATGGGTGTATTTGCAGCGACCGCCAGATTTGCAGCACCACGGTTGAAACGGCCAAGTTTATCAGCGGGTTGACGAGTCCCTTCAGGAAAAATCAAAACAGAAAACCCTGCTTCGAGGTGTTCTTTGCCCTCTTTAAGCACCTGTTTAGCTGCTCCACGTCCATCTTCCCGATTGATGGAAATAGGATTCATCATCGCCATTGCCCAGCCGAAAAATGGGATGCGCAGCAGCTCCTTTTTTAAAACGGTGGATACCGGTGACATCAGGAACTGAAGTAAAATGGTTTCCCAGGGGCTCTGATGGTTTCCTGCTACGACAAAGGTACCCTTGGGAATTTCGCCTTCTATTGTATGGCTTACGCCGCAGGTGATCTTTAGCCACCAAAGTACAGTGCGGCACCAGAGCGCAATGTAGTCATTTCGGAGTTTAGGTGGTAGAAACAGCGCCACAATCAGGCCCACCGAGCCCTGCAGTATTGTGAAGATGCTATAACCGAAATAAAAAATCAGTGCACGTATGTTTGGCCACATGGGGTTTAGGCAAGCCCTTGATGTTAGTGAAAGGTTATTTCGCAGCCCCTATTTATTGGGCAGCAGCGAGATGTCGGCAACCTGCAGGAAAAGTGATCTCAAGTCAGCTAGTAGAATCATGCGGTTATTGCGCACCGCCAAATCATCACACATCACCATGACATCATCAAAAAACTGATCGACGGGCGTACGTAGCTCGACGAGTGCATTTAGTGCCTGAAAGTAATCAGCATTTTCGATAAACGGCGTAACCTGTGCGCGTTTTGTCGCAATAGTTTGGGCCAACGTGGTTTCAGCCCCTGGCTCCAGTAAGCTCAGGTCGAGTGTTTCGGAGTTATCCAGTGACTGCTTTGCCAGTATGTTAGCAACACGTTTGTTGGCTGCACTGAGGTCAATAGCGCCATCAATAGCTCTAAACTGATTTACTGCGTCGATACGTCGATCAATATCGATTGGGTGGGATATGTCCAGAGCGCAGACCGCCGTAAAGACCTCTACCGGCACTCCTTTGTCGTGATACCAGACCTTAAAACGCTCCAGCATATATTGGAAAACCTGATCGACGACTTGATCGCCAGCAGGTAGTGTGGGATACAAACCCAGTGCGTATTGCAGGCAATCTCGAAGATTAAGGTCGAGGCGGCTTTCAACCAGAATTCGTAATATTCCCAGAGATGAGCGCCGCAGCCCAAAGGGGTCACGGGTTCCGCTGGGAGGTTTGTTGATGCCAAATATACCAACTAATGTGTCAATTTTATCCGCAATGGACAGCACTGACCCCACGGCAGTTTGAGGCAATGGCCCACCGGAAAAACTGGGCAGATATTGCTCGTTCAGTGCATCGGCTACCGCCGAATCCAGCCCTTCCTTGTTGGCGTAAAAATAACCCATCAGGCCTTGTAGCTCCGCGAATTCGCTGACCATATCGGTCACAAGGTCAGATTTACAAAGTTCCCCAGCTCGGCGGACATTGGTGGTATCCAGTTTCAATTGTTCTGCAATAAAGCAGGCAAGTTTGGCGATTCGTTCAGTCTTCTCAAAAACTGAGCCCAGCTGGTTTTGGAAAACGATACCTTTTAGTCGTTCCCGTTGTTGGCTCAGGGTACTTTTTTGGTCGGTTTCGTAGAAAAAAGCGGCATCGGCAAGTCGTGGTCGGATCACTCGCTCATTGCCCGCTATAACGACTTCAGGGTCGTTACTGACGATATTCGCAACGGTAATAAATTTAGGCAACATTTTTCCATCGGCGTTTACCATGTGGAAAAATTTCTGGTGGGTAATCATCGAGCAAACTAGCACCTCTTCCGGCAGCTCAAGATACTGTTCACTAAAATTGCCTGACAGCGCTAGGGGCCACTCCACCATCGCGGTGACCTCATCCAGAAGACCTGGATCAATGACAACGGTCGCATTAAAGCGTTTGGCTTCGGCTTCAATATCGGCCGTAATTTTCAGTTGCCGCTGCTCGAAGCTGGCGATGACCTTACCCTGCTGTTCCAGTATATCTGCGTATTGATCAGCACTTGTAACGGTCAGCGCATGATTGGCGTGAAAACGGTGGCCCCGGGTTTGGTTGCCAGATTCAACGCCTAAAAGGCTGCAAGGCACAATGTTTTCGCCAAATAACATCACCAGCCAATGAACAGGCCGCACGAATTCATGGCGACTACTACCCCATCTCATTCGCTTTGGAATGGGTAGGTCACTGAGCGATTGTTCAACAATGTCAGGCAGCAGTGTTTCGGTTTGTTTGCCTTCGGTGCGGGAATTAAAAACCAACCATTCACCCTTGTCTGTTTTCAGGCGCTTAAGTTGATCAATGCTAATTTTGCAGGATTGAGCAAACCCTGTCGCAGCGCGGGTCGGTTCGCCTTGAGCATCAAAGGCAGCACTTACTGAAGGGCCACGGCGTTCACTGACCTGATCTGGCTGTTGGTCCTGAAGACCAATGACCGTGACCGCGATTCGTCTTGGCGTAGCGTAGGATTGCAGCTCTTCAAACTGTAATCCAGCTTTCTTGAGGCCGTTGCGGATCCCTTCTGAAAAAGCTTTGGAGAGGGTTTTTAATGCTTTAGGTGGCAGCTCTTCAGCGCCAATCTCAACCAGAAAATTTTTGGAGTTCATGATGGCTCTCCTTTATCCTGGGTGGCTATCACTTCATCGCGAATAGCGTCCGGGGCCAGTGGAAAACCAAGTGCCAGACGGGCATCAAAATAGCTTTTTGCAACGGCCTGGGCAATGGCCCGAACTCTGAGTATATAACCCTGTCGTTCAGTCACCGAAATGGCTCGGCGCGCATCCAGCAGGTTAAAGGTGTGGGAAGCCTTTAGTACAAATTCGTAGGCCGGAAGTGGCAGGTTTTGCTCAATCAACATCAGGCTTTGTTGCTCATACTCGTTAAAATATCGGAATAGCTGATCCTTGTCGGCGTACTCAAAGTTGTAGCGGGACATCTCGATCTCATTTTGATGAAACACATCACCGTAGGTCACTACACCGGCATCGGACCGGGTCCAGACCAGATCGTAAATACTGTCCACGCCCTGAAGGTACATGGCGATTCGTTCCAGCCCATAGGTAATCTCGCCGCTGACCGGGTAACAATCAAGCCCACCCACCTGCTGGAAATAGGTAAATTGGGTGACCTCCATGCCGTTCAGCCATACCTCCCAGCCGAGCCCCCAGGCACCTAAGGAGGGTGACTCCCAGTTATCTTCGACAAAACGAATGTCGTGAACCTCCGGGTCTATGCCAAGAAATTGCAGGGATTTAAGGTAAAGGTCTTGTATGTCCGATGGCGACGGCTTCAACAGTACTTGAAATTGGTAGTAGTGTTGTAAGCGGTTAGGGTTTTCACCATAGCGCCCGTCGGTAGGCCGACGGCATGGCTGCACGTATGCGGTATTCCATGATTCTGGGCCAATGGCGCGTAGGAAAGTAGCGGAATGGAAAGTGCCTGCCCCAACCTCAAGGTCTACGGGTTGCAGGATTACGCAGCCCTGATCAGCCCAGAAGTTTTGTAGTGCGAAAATCAGACCTTGAAAACTAGTCAGGTCAAAGGAAGATTGATTATTCAACGAAGAGAACCCAATACAGATCGATTATATGAAACGGCAGATTATACCTTACTTAACAAGCCTCTGATCAGTGCAGATACCGGTAGAACAAGGAAATACCCAATGGGCGTCTATTAACTTTCCAGCGGAGGTTTCTGTGCTATTAAAATGGCCTGGTTGCGAAACCCTTGTGAGGTATCGCCGATTAGCCTTTCCTCTCTGTACACAACAGGTTTTAAGGAGTTAAAAAGTTCCAGCAGCTCATTTTCTGCGAGCAAGAATTTGGGGTTTTGAGGCCCTTTTTCACTGACCTTTTGTTGGCAGAACGTTTGATAAAACAGTAATCCGCCGGGTTTGAGCGCGTTACAGATTGCAGGGCAAAGGGGCCGATATAGATAGTGGGATACCAGAATCAGATCAAATTGATTATCGGGAAACGGGTCAGACTCCAGATTGATTACTCTAGTCTCAACGGGCAGTTTTTGATCCCGGGCCCGGATAGCGAGTTTTTCTAGCGCTACGGTGGAAAAGTCCCAGGCCTGACAAGTTAGCCCTTTGCTGGCGAGGAAAAGTGCATTGGCACCTAAACCGCAGGCCAGATCGAGGGCATTACCGGTTGTGGGTAGCAGATGCTGATTTTGCAGAAGAGCCTGGATTGGTTCACCGGGATCAACCATGTTTTTGTATTTTTCTTGCCAGCTGGAATTGGGCATCAAGATTACAATCGAATTCTTTACACTATCGTCGCCAAAACATAGGCGATAATAGTACTAGCAGTGTGAAAATCTCCAGTCTGCCCAATAGCATGCAAAAGGTACAGATCCACTTGGCTGCGTTGTTCAGCTCTGCATAGTTCATTGCGACATCCCCCAAACCCGGCCCTAAGTTATTGATGCTGGCGCCTACTGCCGAAAATGCGGTGACTATATCTACATCGGTGGCGAGCATCGCCATTAGCATGGTAAGAAAGACTACAACATAAACGGTACAGAACCCCCACACCGCTTCGGTAACACGGGGGGGTACCAGGGTTCTACCGAGTTTGACCAAAAAAACACCGTTTGGGTGGATGAGCCGTTGAATCTCTCGAATCCCCTGCTTCCATAGTAAAATTACTCGAATAATCTTCATGCCGCCGCCGGTGGAACCAGCGCAGGCCCCTGCGAATGCCAGCCACAACAACAAAAAAGGCAACAGGCCGGGCCATTCCGAGTATCCGGAGGAGCTAAAACCGGTGGTGGTAGCGACTGAAATGACCTCGAATGCGCCGGTGATCCATATTGAACTGTCAAAGGTATCGCGATTAAAAGCGAGGAATGTACAACAAAATATCACTGCTCCGGCTAACAGTAAAAAGTAGACCTTAAATTCGGGGTCTTTCCAGTAGAGGCCCAATCGACGAAAGAGATTTAGTTTTTTGCTGCCTCGCCAGTCCCGCCAAGCAGAAAAATGTAGCGCAAAATTGGCTCCAGATACCACCATAAATATCGCTGCAATGGCCTCTATGGAACGACTGTCAAAAAAACCAATGCTGGCATCGTGGGTAGAAAAGCCACCAATAGCAACGGTGGTAAAACTGTGACAAACGGCATCAAACAGGGTCATCCCTGCCAACCAGTATGCTGATGCACAGGCGATGGTCAGGGTCAGATAGATATACCAAAGGGCTTTGGCGGTTTCAGCGAGGCGTGGTGTTAGTTTGCTGTCTTTTACCGGGCCAGGGTACTCGGCGCGGTAAAGCTGCATGCCACCGATGCCTAACATTGGTAGCACAGCAATGGCGAGCACAATAATACCCATACCACCAAGCCATTGTAGTTGCTGACGATAAAATAGGATCGATTTCGGCAGGCTTTCCAGTTGGGTGATTACAGTCGCTCCGGTGGTTGTGAGGCCGGAAAAGGACTCAAAAACTGCGTCGGTAAAATCAAGCTGTAGGGGTTCAATTAAGATAAAGGGAATCGAGCCGAAGAGCCCTAGAACAAGCCAAAACAGCACCGTAATCAGGAACCCGTCCCGGGAACGCAGTTCAGCTCGGGCGCGGTGAACGGGGTACCAGATGATAAACCCGGTGAGCAATGTAAACGCCAAGGATTCCAAGAAAATCACCCAGGTTGAATCGCCATAAATCAGGGAGATTAGAGCAGATGGCAACATGCTGAGGCTAAACAGCATCAGCAATAATCCAAGTATTCTTAGGATGACGGTGTAGTGCATAATTGTGAAGGGGGTTTGTAAGGGAGCGGTTTAGCTATTGGTTTTAGAAAAAATTGATGCCAACCTGAAACAACTTTTCAACCTCGCGGATACGTCGTTTGTCGACTAGAAACAAAATTACGTGGTCCTCTGCTTCAATTACGATATGGTCATGGGCAATTATTACCTGGGTGTCACGTACGAGCGCGCCAATGGTAGTGCCTGGCGGAAGTTTAATATCTTCGATTTTTCGGCCTATAACCTTGGAGGATTGTTTATCCCCATGAGCAACCACCTCTATCGCCTCCGCAGCACCGCGGCGCAGGGAGTAGACATTGGCGATATCGACCTGCCGCACGTGTCTGAGCAGATGGCCAACGGTGATCATTTGCGGGGAGATCGCGATATCAATCTCTCCACCGTGAATCAGATCCACATAGGCAGGGTTACTAATGAGAGTCATTACGCGTTTGGCACCGAGTCGTTTTGCTAACAGCGACGACATAATGTTGGCTTCATCATTATTGGTTAATGCGCAAAAAACATCCGTGTTTTCGATGTTTTCCTCAAGTAGTAGATTTTGATTGGATGCATCACTGTTGAGGATGATGCTTCTATCTAAATTTTCCGATAGATAGCGACATCGGTCCGCGCTACGCTCAAGAATTTTCACCTGATATCGGGATTCGATACCTTCTGCCAATCGTTCGCCGATATTCCCGCCGCCCGCAATCATGATTTTTTTGTAGGGATTTTCTAGCCGTTGTAGTTCACTCATCACAGTGCGAATATCACTTTTCGCAGCGATAAAGAACACTTCATCGTCTACCTCGATAATCGTATCGCCCTGAGGAATAATCGGTCGCCCTTTTCGGAAAATGGCCGCAACACGAGTATCTACCGAAGGGACATGTTCTTTTAAGTTTGATAGTGCTCTCCCTACCAATGGGCCTCCGTAAAAGGCGCGAACTGCAACGAGCTGAACTTTACCGTCGGAAAAATCCAGTACCTGGAGAGCACCCGGACGTTCGATTAATCTTTTTACATTATCAGTGACCAATTGTTCAGGGCAGATTGCCACATCAATCGGGATTGCTTCATTCGAAAATAATGAAGTATTTAACAGGTAAGCGGTGGAGCGAATTCTAGCTATTTTAGTCGGGGTGTTAAAAACCCGATATGCGATTTGGCAGGCTACCATGTTGACCTCATCACTATTGGTAACGGCGATCAATATATCGGTGTCCTCAGCACCTGCCTGCCGCAGCACACTAGGAAAAGAAGCTTTCCCCGCGACCGTGCGGATATCGTATTTGTCCTGGAGGGATCGAAGAACCTCGGGATTTTCGTCCACCAGGGTCACGTCAAAGTGCTCGCTGGCCAGGCTTTGCGCCAGTGTGCCTCCCACCTGCCCTGCTCCGAGAATCATGATTTTCATAGGCGAGACATGATGCTCCGGTTGCTTCGGCTTGTAAAGGAAACCATAACCCATATGCGGGTACGTTTTTTGCCTCGCGTATGGGTGTTACGAAGGTATAACTGTTTCATGATCTGTGCCTAAGTAACGTTATCGGGCTTTTGTAACTTCGCGTAATAAAAACCGTCGTGTTGGCCATTGATAGGCAACAATTGTCGACCGTATTTCAACCCTATACCCCATTCAGCGGCGATGGGCTCAATGAGGAAGGAAGTTGTTTGTGAAAATTGGTCAATAACCTCTTCGTTTTCCTGTGGTAGTACCGAGCAGGTCGCATATAACAGTATCCCACCGGGTTTTAGTGTAGACCAAACTGACTCTAACAAATGTAGCTGGAGTTCACTCAATTGAACAATGTCTTGTTTGGTGCGTAATAGTTTGATATCGGGGTTGCGTCGAATCACACCGGTCGCGGAGCAAGGCGCGTCTAGCAGGATGCGGTCAAAGGGCTGACCATCCCACCACTTATTGAGCTGGGTGACATCCGCAACGCAAATTTCTGCGCTGTTCTGCAGGCGCGAGAGGTTCTCCTCTATTCGTGTGCTTCGTTCGAGCTCTTTTTCTACTGCAACTAACCGGATGCTGGGTTCGGTTTCTAACAGATGACCGCTTTTGCCACCGGGGGCTGCACAGGCATCGAGAATTCTGTCGCCGGGTGCTGGAGCAAGTAAATCAGCACTAAGCTGCGGTGCTTCATCCTGTACGCTGACTACACCTTGATCAAAACCGGGCAACGATCGTGGATCGCAGGGGGTTTTAAGGGTGATGCCATGTTTTGAAAACCGGCAGGGTTGATGGTCAATATTTTCAGCTGCCAGCTGCTGCTGGTATTCCAGAACTGTGGCTTTTTGTTGATTGATGCGCAGGCTCATGGGTGGTCTTTGATTGTTGGCATCAATGATTTGTAGCCAATGCTCAGGCCAGGCTTTTTGAATTTTTTTTAAAAACCAGCGAGGGTGTGCAGTGCTGGCTATTTGATTCTCTTTTGCCTGCTCCAGCAATGATTCTCGCCGACGCTGAAAATTACGCAGTACACCGTTCACCAGGGCTCGGGCCCATTTTTTATCGAGTGCAGCGGTTGCAGCCACGGTTTCGCTGATGGCTGCATGGGCGGGTATACGCATGAATAATTGTTGATACACCCCCACTAGTATTAGCGCCTGTATGTCGTGATCTTTCTGTTTAAGTGGCTTTTCCATGAGCTGGTACAGGAAAAACATCAGCTGCGGATGCCAGCGCACACTGCCATAACAAAGCTCTTTATAAAGCCCTTGCTGTTGTGGGTCGATCGCATCTAGTTTTGCGGGCAGCAGTTTAGAAAGGGATTTACCTTCGGTGATCACCGTGGACAGGGTGAGCGCCGCAGCGCTTCGTGGATTGCTGTATTTCATGGGAGGGAATCAAATAGATCCCCCTTTTGTAAGCGTACTTTGCTGGCATTTAATATATCTCGTGCCGATAACACTTTGCCGCCAGGAAACTGGATTTCCTTTATATTTAACTTGCCACTGCCGCAGGCTACTAAAATACCGTCTGGTTGGCAGTCAAGAACAGTACCAGGCTTGGTCTCTGTGGGGGTATCTGAACCAACAAGTTCGGCGCTCCAAATCCGCACGCGCTCGTTGCCAAGATGAGTGTAGGCAATGGGCCAATTGTTATAGGCACGAATCTGCAGGGAGATGTACGTAGCGCTTTGACTCCAGTCAATACAAGCGTCCTGCTTGAGAATTTTTGGTGCATAGGTCGACAAGGTATCGTCCTGTGGAGTGGGCTGAGCGCTACCTTCCACAAGTTGTGAGATAGCCTTGATCAATAAAGGCCCACTTAATTCTGAAAGCTTGTTATGCAAGTCCGCCGCGCAATCGTTGGCATCAATGGTACAAGTGGCTTTGAGCAACATATCTCCTGTATCAAGGCCTTTATCCATCTGCATGATGGTGACACCCGATTCTGTATCGGCCGCCAATATTGAGTATTGAATCGGTGCCGCACCTCGCCACCGGGGCAATAATGAGGCATGAATATTAATGCAGCCAAGTCGCGGGGTGTTGAGTACGACTTCTGGCAGTATCAGGCCGTAGGCCGCCACCACCATCAGATCGGGTTTTAACGCCGCGAGTTGTTGCTGGGCCTCAGCGTTTCGCAGGCTCAACGGTTGAAATACAGGGATATCATGGTTCAGTGCCAGTTGTTTGACTGGCCCGGGTTTGATCCTGCGCCCACGTCCGGCCGGCCGGTCGGGCTGGGTATAGATTGCGATCACGTGATGCTCGGAGCTGAGCAGAGCGGTTAGGCCTGCAACTGCAAAGTCAGGAGTGCCAGCGTAGACGACCCGCAGCGGGGCAGCCCTTTCTGCGGAAAGAGAAGAATCAGTCATAAAAAGGTTTTATTGGCGTGTTAAGCCCGTTGTTTGTGGGCTTTTTCGAGTTTTTTTCGAATGCGCTGTCGTTTGAACGAAGAGATATAATCAACAAATAGTTTGCCATTGAGGTGGTCCAATTCATGTTGAATGCACACCGCTAACAGTTCGTCCGGTTCCATTTCAAAGGCATCACCGTTGATATCCAGTGCATTGATACGGATATCCCGAGGTCGAACAACCACTTCATTATAGCCCGGGACTGATAAGCAGCCCTCCTCCCATTCTCGTTGCTGATCCGACAACGGTGTGATCTCCGGATTTATGAAGACCAATGGTTCAGATTTGTTCTCTGATATGTCGATGACGATTAGGCGTTTGTGAACATTGACCTGGGTTGCTGCAAGCCCAATACCCGGCGCGTCATACATCGTTTCCAGCATGTCCTCAGACAGTTGTTTCAGCGCTGCGTCGAACACAGTGATGGGCTTAGCCACTTTTCGTAGCCGCGAATCAGGAAATTCGAGAATGTTCAGTAATGCCATGTGATTATCTGTATGGTTCAGTTTGTGGTGAAAAATTAGGCGCATTATGCCCTGTATCTATGCAGTAGGCACGATTCTTTGAGTCGATTCGATGGTTATCGGTATTGGTATAACAGTGGATCTTTGCACCGATCTACATCTGGAACATAAATAATGGCGAATTTTCTATTTTTCAATGTATTGCGAACTACAATTAGAGTGGATGACTGTGGGTATGATAGGCCAATGGCTGATTGCTGCTGCAAATTTTAATAAAACATGTTAAAAAATCAGGCGGCGCAGATATTCACAATATCAACCCTGAACTGGGTGTGAATTAGCTTTATTGGCTATATTTTCGGCGAAATAGCGCATGTTGGGTGGGTAAGCCCCGCTTATTAAGTGGCGCCTATAAAAAGGAAACTAGATAGGATAATTTGCGATGAGGATACATTTAAAGAAGTGGATCGGTATTTTGTGTTTGGTTGGTGCCGCGATGGTGCAGGCTGATACGCTGGCCCTGAAGCAGGGGCATCCACAAACTTATGTGGTCAAAAAGGGCGATACCCTTTGGGATATTTCGGCTACTTTTCTTGAGGATGCCTGGCGCTGGCCTCAGATATGGAAATTTAATCCGCAAATCGACAACCCTCATCTTATATATCCTGGTGACGTGGTTAAGCTCATTTGGGTTAGCGGAAAACCACGATTGGTGATCGCCTCTCGTGATACCAAGTTATCGCCAAGAATTAGGGCTAGCGCTATTACCGCAAATGTTGAGCAAATTTCTTTAGACAGCATAGGTAAATATCTTTCGGGCAATAGAATCGTAGCAGAAGGAGAGTTAGAAGCGGCCCCCTATGTGATCTCGGGTCGAGAAGGACGATTGCTAATGGGTCGGCGGGATACGCTCTATGCTCGTGGTGAATTTGCTCAGAACAATGTTGGTTATGGTATCTATCGCACAGGAGAAACCTACTTCGACCCCAGAACCGGGGAATTGCTGGGTTTCGAGGCGGTTGAAATCGGCGCAGGTACAGTGATTGAATCTAGTGATGGTATCGCTACAGTTTCTGTAGAGCGTTCTGCTTCAGATATTCGTATAAAAGACCGATTATTACCGTTGCTAAGCCAACGAATTGATTCAACCTTCTACCCAAAATTGCCTGAGGAGCCTATTGAGGGGCTCATTACCGCCGTAGTGGGCGGAGTGACTCAGGTTGGACAGTATAATGTGGTGGTTTTCAATAAGGGTGCGCGCGAGAAGGTTAAGAGCGGAGACCTGTTATCGATTTATAAAGAAGGTCAGGCTGTAGTGGACGCAATTACGGAAGAACGGGTGAGGTTGCCCGCTGAAAAAGGTGGTTTGATGATGGTCTATCGCGTGTTTGATAAAATGAGTTACGCAGTGGTTCTGGAAGCAAGCCGAGCATTAGCGGTTGGTGACTTGGCAAAAAGCCACTAACAGCCCTAGCAACCTTTCGCATGGATCAGCGAACGCTCACTCATTGGTTGTTAATAAACCGCATTTCTGGCCTTGGGTATGGTTGTTTTAGCAAGCTGGCAGGCAGTGATGGTTCTCCATCGCAGGTGGTTTTTTCGACCAGTTTGGAGTTAGAACGATCCGGGTTGCGTAAAGCAGGCCGGGATCAGTTACTCGAATACCAAAGGTCGCCGGATAATCACCCTTTGGCGGAGCACATTGAACAGGATCAACTCTGGTTGGAGGCAGAGGATCACCACCTAATCCCGATAAACTCCGAGTCCTATCCGCCGCTTCTAAAAAACATCCCTAGTCCACCGCTGGTTCTCTATTGTATTGGCGACCCGGATTATCTGCTGTGGCCTCAATTAGCTATGGTTGGCAGCCGAAACCCGTCTCCCTCTGGTCGGGAGCTGGCGCAGGGGTTTGCTACCTCACTAGCAAAGTCTGGATTGCTGGTTACCAGTGGGCTAGCGCTTGGGGTGGATGCCGCCGCACACAAAGGCGCTCTCGCCGCAGGGAAGCCGACAATTGCAGTTGTCGGAACGGGCCTTGATCGCGTGTACCCAAAAAAAAATCACGATCTAGCAAGAAATATTGCGGCCAACGGCGTGATCATTTCTGAATTCCCACTGGGAACACCGCCCCGCGCACAGAATTTCCCCAGAAGAAACCGTATTATCAGCGGGCTGAGCCTGGGTGTCTTAGTCGTGGAGGCGGCCTTAAAAAGTGGGTCACTGATCACTGCCAAATATGCAATGGAGCAGGGTCGAGAAGTTTTTGCGATCCCTGGCTCCATTCACAACCCCATGAGCAAAGGCTGCCATTCCATCATCCGCCAGGGTGCGAAATTAGTGGAAACTACCGCTCATATACTAGAAGATCTTGGCCCTCTTGCATTGCAATGGGGCCAGATAGTGCTCGAACAGGACTCAGGCGGTGGCTCGGAAAAAAAGATTGGCGTTTGTGCCGACAAGCTCTCGGAGGACCAAAAAAATTGTTTGAAGCAGCTTGATCATACCCCTTCCAGCGTAGATCAAATTGTAGATCGAACAGGTTTGCCGGTTTATAGAGTCTCTGGGTCTTTATTGGATATGGAATTACAAGGCCTGCTGTGCAGTGATGGCGGGCGCTATTGGTTAGCTTGAGAGTCGCCAGGGTAGCTTTTTTACCTGTACATTGGCGCAGCATTTTTGTCTAAAAATTGAAACGCAGCTAAGGAGCGGGCTGGAAAGAGAATGACTATTTACTTGGAGCAGCAGTGAACAAGTCCATGGATTTTAATCCTGGCTTTACAGAAACGCAGCGGGTAGCTTCGATTTTGTTGAGCCAGGGAGGGTTGATTTTGCAGTTCAGTGAAATTGCTAGCCACCTTACTGGTTGGGCTGCGGAAGTTGCGGTCGGTATGCAGGTAGAGCAGTGCGTTGAGATTTTATTATTAGATGGTAACCCTGCTTCGCTCCTTGAGCTGGCGCAGAATCAAATAGCTGGTTTGCAGGCCGTCCTAATTTCACACCAACAACCTTCGAACCCTCTACCGGTATCCTTAAGTTTGATGTTAATAAAAGGAGCCGTCAGTGAAGAAGATCGAATCCTTATTAATGCAGTACCGGAACTATCCTCAGACACGATAAAAAACCATCTCACCGCCCGGGCACTATTTAATCTCGACTGGCAGGGTTCGCCTCTTGTGGTAATCCGTTGGAATACCCGTTTGGAGGTTGAGCAGTGGAGTCCCGGTGCGGAGCGGGTTTTTGGTTTCAAGGCTGAGCAAGCGCTTGGAAAAAGTGCCCATGATCTGATCATCCCAGAGCACCGCTTTTCAAGTGTTGAGAGTGAGTTTGAGGATCTACTAGGCCTAACCGAAGGCACGTTTGGACTTTATGAGAACGTGACCGCTGACGGCCGGCGGATTTTTTGTGAATGGCATAACACACCGTTGACAGATGAAAGAGGAATAGCGCTAGGTTTGATTACTCTGGCTCAAGATGTCACTGAGCGAACCCAGGTTCAGCAACAGTTACTACGAAACGAAGAGCGATTTCGCACCTATTTTGAACAGTCCCTGACAGGCATATCTATTATCGATCCGGACTTGGGCTGGATCGATGTGAATCAGCAGCTATGTCGGATGTTGGGGTATAGTCGCGAAGAGCTATTGTCAGTTGGTTGGAAGAGTTTGTCGCCTGACAAAGAGCGCCTTGCCGATTTGGAGTTATCGAAAAAATTTCTGGCCGGTGAGCTGGATCAAGCTTCGTTTGAGAGTAAGCGTATTTGCAAAGATGGCTCGGTAATCTATGTAGAGGTGAATACCAACGCAGTACGAACACCCGATGGTAGTGTCGATTACTTTATATCCCAGATTCTCGATATAACGGAGCGAACACTCGAGCGTCGGCATCTTGATCGCACCTTGGCTCTGTTGGTGAGTATATCCGATGCTTTGCCTGATCTGGTCTATTTTAAGGACCAAAAGGGTGTATATCAACGAGTGAACAAAGCTGTTGAAAAGCGAGCTTCGCGCTCAAACGATCAATATGTCGGCTTGACCGATGCCGATCTGTTTCCCGCCAATGTCGTCACACTGCTGAAGCAGCAAGATATTGAATTACTGAATAATATCGACAATGACAAGCCACTTGAATTTGAAGATTGGCATGCTGTTGCAGGGGGTGAACCTCGGTGTTACAACACTCGAAAAATAGTGGTTAAGGATAGTGAAGACCGGGCAATGGGAATTCTGGGTATAAGCCGGGATATTACTGAATTAAAGCTAGCCCAGAGGGCACTTAGTTACTCCCAAACCATTATTGACCTTACCGTTGATATGATGGCTTTGTTTGATGATAAAGGCTGCTGTTTGTCGGCGAACAGGGCTTATTGTGAAGCATTCTTGATCCCTCCCGAGCGTATTGTTGGTATGCACTGGAGTGAAATAAATCACCAACAACCAGCAACCCATGCCCAGATAGCTGAAAGTCACCGCCGGTGTCTTGCGGGGGAGATTGTTGTTATTGAAACGCAGGTCGCGCTGCCCAGTTTGGGGGTTTGTTTTGTGGCTATTCGCTTGACTCCCTATAAAGATGGAGCTGGTGAAGTGAATGGGTTGGTTGTAACCATTCATGATATCTCGGATTTGGAAAGGGCCGGAGAGGAGCTGCGCCGTTATGAGAAAATTCTTTCTTCGACCCACGACCTAATGTCTTTTGTGACACCCGATTACAAATTGGTGGCGGTCAATGATGCCTATGAGCATTTTTTTGGTTTAACCCGAGAGCATATTTTGGGCAAAAACTTGTCTGAGTTGTTTGGAAGTGAAAATGCTTTGGAGGCTGTAAGGCCCCACTACGAAAAATGTATGAGGGGTGAAGTGGTTGAGTTTCAGCGAGCTTTAATTCATCCCATTACAGGGGAAGAGCATTTTTTTGAGTTTACCTATTACCCTTATCGTGATGACTCTGGGATGATTTCTGGGATAGTGGTGAGCGGAGGCGACATCACCGCCCGCCGTAAATCAGAGCGAGATCTGGGCCGCTATAAAGATATTGTTTCAGCTAGCCAGGATTATATGGGGATGCTGGATCGGCAATACCGTTTTGTTGCACTAAATAAGCCGTATGAGTCTTACTTCGGGCTGCCTGCTAGAGAAATTCTCGGTAAAACTATATTGGAGCTCTACGGCGACCGTAAGATGTTTGAGCAAATCTTTAAGCCCGCATATGACCGAGCTTTGTCAGGGGAGACGGTTTGCTACGAGCAGAAAGTCCACCAACCCTCAACCGGTGACCCGGGTTGGGCTGAGTTTCGATATTACCCAAGCTACAGTGAAGAGGGTGATATAGTCGGCCTGGTTATCAATGTTCGGGACATTACGAGCAATAAAGAAGCTGAATTAAAAATGAAGCAGCTTTCCCAGGCCGTTGAGTTGTCACCTTCAGCCGTCATGATATGTGATGCTGCGGGCTTAATCGAATATATCAACCCGGCGTTTGAGCATACCTCAGGGTATGGCTTTGAAGAGGTGCAGGGGCAAACTCCATTTGGGGTAGATATATATAGTGAGTCTGATGAAAATTATTCGGTAGTAGTTGAAAAAATTACTTCCGGAGTGAGCTGGAGTGGAGAGGTTCAAAGCCGGAAAAAGACCGGTGAAATATATTGGGAGAACGTCTTCTTCTCACCCATACACAATGATGATGGGGAAATCAGCCACTATCTGGCGGTTAAAGAGGATATTACCCTGCGACGCCAGCAAGAGGAACAATTGGCCCGGCAGGCATACTACGACCCAATGACTGATCTGCCAAACCGAATGCTCGCTTTTGAGCGGTTGCGGCAGGCGATGGCAAGGGCAGATCGAAGTGGTTGCATGGTAGCGGTTATATTTATTGATCTGGATCACTTTAAAAATATCAATGATACCCTCGGGCACAGTTGCGGTGACCAGTTGCTGGTAGAGTCGGCTAACCGCCTGAAAAACTGTATTCGTATCGAAGATACCGTCGCGCGGTTGGGCGGAGATGAATTTTTGGTATTGCTGACCGATCTGAATCGTGTTGAAAGTACCCAACCAGTCATTGATAAAATTATCACCTGCTTTAACGAAACTTTTAGGCTTGATGGCAACGAGTTACGTGTGACCGCGAGTGTGGGTATATCGATTTATCCAAATGACGCTCAAAAGGAATCGGATCTTCTGCGCAATGCCGATACTGCTATGTATCATGCAAAGGCAAAGGGTAGAAACCGGTTTAAGTTTTTTACCGAAGAGATGGATGCGGAGGCACATGAACGCCTGAGCATAGAGGTTGAGTTACGCAATGCCCTCGAGCGTGAAGAGCTATTTCTTGAATATCAGCCGGTGGTTGATGGTTATAGTGGCCATGTGGTTGGATTTGAAGCATTAGCACGCTGGCAAAGCCCGACGTTTGGGTTGCTCCCACCGAACAAATTTATCCCCGTTGCCGAAGAAACGGGATTAATTCACGAAATCGGTTTGTGGGTGCTAAATGAAGCCTGCGCCACGTTAACCCGGTTCCGCGAACAGGGGTTTGAGCGTTTGAGGGTTGCGGTCAACGTATCCTCAAAACAATTTCAGGACTTTGGGTTGGTTGATTCGGTGAGAACAGCGCTCAAGAACGCAGGAATCCCCCCCTACTGCCTGGCCCTGGAAATTACAGAAAACCTGCTTCTGGAGGAGCGGGATGAAGTGACTGAAATTCTTCACCGGCTCACCCAGTTGGGTGTTCAGCTTTCGGTGGATGATTTCGGGACCGGGTATTCTTCCCTGAGCTATCTGAAAAAATACCCATTTAACACCCTGAAGATTGATCGTTCTTTTATACAAAATATTATCGACGATGCGGATGATCTAAATTTGACCAAAGCGATTATCGCTATGGCCCATGCGTTACACCTTGAAGTTGTAGCCGAAGGGGTTGAGGATAAAGTTCAGCTCGCGCTACTCCGGGCTGAGAGTTGTGATTTTGTGCAGGGGTATTTGATCGGTAAACCAGTTCCTGCAGATGCGCTGCTGGAATTTGTTCGGGAGACCAATCAATAAGCATAAAAAACTGAACATAGCTTTGTCCGCTCACAGGTATTTTGCTGGCTAATTCAGCTACTAAAGTTTGTGCCGCTCGGCACTTCCTAATCGGACAGACAATGCGCGTGGTTTCGCTTCAAGTACGCTATTGGGTTATTGCATTGAATGGCCAACTGGTATATTTTCACGCCCTTTTATGACTATAGGTTTAACTGCGATGACAACTCCTTTTGTGGCGATACTAATGGGCTCCGATTCGGACTTGCCTATCATGGATGCGGCAACGGCGGTACTCAACGAATTGGGTGTTCGTTATGAAATGACCATCACCTCCGCCCACCGAACCCCGGATGAAACGCATCAATATGTAACCGATGCAGAAAAACGTGGTTGTCAGGTATTTATAGCCGGCGCGGGTATGGCTGCTCATTTGGCCGGTGTTGTAGCATCTCTCACCCTTAAGCCGGTAATCGGCGTTCCTCTTGAAGCAGGCTCCCTAAAGGGAATGGATGCATTGCTCTCTACAGTTCAAATGCCTGCGGGCATCCCAGTCGCGACCGTAGCGATTGGTAAAGCTGGTGCTAAGAATGCTGCCCATCTCGCAGCTCAAATGCTTGCATTAGCGGACCCTGCGCTGGCGCAACGTTGTAGAGATGGTCGGCAGGCCAATCGTGAATCCGTAATCGCTAAAAATAGCAAATTACAAGAACAGTTAAATGCCTAATTCAATTTGAGTGATGTCACCCCTACGCATTGATCAGGCTGCTCGGCTAATACAGCAAGGTCAGGTTATTGCGTACCCGACCGAAGCGGTTTGGGGATTGGGCTGTGATCCATTTGATCAAAAAGCCGTCAGGCGCATTTTGAACCTTAAATCACGTTCCGCTGGCAAGGGCCTTATTTTGGTGGCGGCTCGGATAGAGCAGTTTTCATTTCTGCTCGATGGTCTGGCCAGTGATTTGCTCGATACACTTCGAGCTAGCTGGCCTGGCCCAAATACCTGGTTAGTCCCGCACCAGCAGCGTGTACCCGCATGGATTCATGGTGATCATGACACTGTTGCAATCAGAGTGACCGCTCACCCGGTGACGGCGCAGTTGTGCGATTCATATGGTGGCCCGCTGGTTTCTACCTCGGCTAACCCTCAAGGATGTCCGCCTGCATGCAATCCTGGCGAGGTAGAATCCTATTTTGGTGATCAGCTTGATGGAATCTTAGCAGGCGCCCTCGGGGGAGACCAAAGCACATCCATTATTCGTGATCTAATCAGCGGCAAAACCATTAGAGGTAGCAAATAAGTGCATGGTTCGGCTCTAGATCAATACGCGGTGATGGGAAATCCGGTCGAGCATAGTCTTTCGCCGACTATCCATGCCGCGTTTGCAAAGCAAACCGGCGAACAGCTGCGGTATCAAAGGATACTGGTTCCAGAAGCTCATTTTTCCAAAGCAGTTAAGCTGTTTTTTGAGGACGGAGGCAAAGGGCTAAACATCACCGTGCCCTTTAAAGAGCAAGCCTTTGTTCTGGCTGAGGTTAAGGATGATCGAGCCACAGCAGCGCGAGCAGTCAACACCTTATGGATGGATTCCGAAGGACGTCTAAACGGCTCCAATACGGATGGTCTAGGCCTAACGCGTGATTTAACTCAAAATTACAAGCTTGATTTGAGTAACAAAAATATCCTGGTTTTGGGAGCCGGGGGTGCCGTTCGCGGCGTGCTAAAAGAACTCCTACAGCAAAACCCGAAAAAATTGATCGTCAGCAATCGGACACCCGAAAAATCAGAAGTACTCGCAAGCCAGTATGCTAGTCTGGGACCGATAGCAGCGACCTCTTTCGATCAAATTCCAGCTCTTGGCTATAGTTTGGTGATAAACGGAACCTCGGCAAGCTTGCATGGTAAAGTTCCATCGATATCAGGGTCGTTATTGGCTGGAGCATTCTGCTACGACATGATGTATGGCCAGAATGCGATGCGATTCATGAGTTGGGCAATCGAAAATCACGCTGCGGAGGCAGTGGATGGGTTGGGTATGCTGGTGGAGCAAGCAGCGGAATCCTTTAATATTTGGCGAAATATTCGGCCTGCTACAGGTGCAGTTATTGAGCAGCTCAAGCAGCCTTAGCGGGTTACGGAGCCCAATAATCTATGAGCGAACTACCCATCAAAAAGCCATGGCGACGTTTCATCGCCGGCGCTGAATGTCCTTCCTGCAACAAAACCGACACTACATACCTCGATCAAAGGCATGGGTCAGAGTTTCGGGTGTGTGTGCGATGCGAGTTTGAAGAACCTCGACTGGAGCCGGTCGAGGCTGAGCCGCTGCGCTTTCAGCCTGAATAGCGCGAGGGAGATCGCGGTTGCTTGGCAATTCTTGATTAATAGCCGAGCACTGATATAATCGCCCGCTGCGACAAATTGACGCAGGACTAATTAGGTTGATATTGGCAATTTATATAGGTGTGCCGGCTCAGCCGGCTCAGCCCTCTCAGCAAGCTCCCCGTGACAACCAAAAGTCATGTGAAGTAAGTGTTGGGAGGATTTTTGTGTCTTTTCAAGATGCATAAAAGCAGGTGAGCAGATGGGTATGTGCTTTGCAGGTACCGCTAGAACACAAATTTAAAGAAGGGAGTAGAGATTAACGTGCACCTTACAAGAGATAGTAAGCTTCGGCTGGCTACAGTTGGCGGATTAATCGCCTTAAGTAATTCAGCGTATGGAGACTACGGGCTAAACCTTGTTGAGCCTGCATCTGAAATCACAAAAAGCGTTTTTGACCTGCATATGTTGACTGCCAAGTTGGCATTTTACATCAGTGTCATTATCACGGTTCTTGTCGTGTATATTCTGGTTAAATACCGTCGTTCATCTGGTGCAGAAGCTGATATGCAGATGCACAAAGGAAAATTCGGTGTGTTTTCGTGGTTGTTGGTGCCAATTATCGTATTGGGTATCGATCTTAGTATTGCTGGCCCTGGTACCGCAACTTTACATCAGGTTGAGAAACATGTAGATGCTGAGTTGACCGTGAAAGTAACCGGTTCCCAGTGGAAGTGGACCTACGACTATCTTGATAACGGCGTACGTGTTGTTTCGAATTTACAGGAGCACGAGCCAACCGAGGCTGGCTACCTGCGATCGGTTGATAAATTATTTGTGCTGCCGGTAGACACTAATATACGCTTCTTACATACCGCTACCGATGTGCTCCACGCCTGGTGGGTGCCCGCTATTGCGATCAAGAAAGACTCGATCCCTGGTTACATTCATGAAACTTCTACTCGAATCACCAAGGAAGGCACCTATTATGGTCAGTGCGCAGAAAACTGCGGAACTGGACATGCCTACATGCCTATCGTTGTTAAGGTTGTAAGCAAAGACGAGTTTAATGATTGGGTCGCATTGAAAACCGTTGAGGCTAACGCAGCTGCTGCTGAAGCTTCTGCAGACAAAGTTTGGTCGAAAGAAGATCTTATGGCTCGAGGTGAGGAGCTTTACGTTAAGAACTGCGCAGCCTGTCACCAGGTAAATGGTGCTGGTATGCCGCCGGTTTTCCCAGCCCTTAAGGGTAGTGCTATAGCGACCGGCCCAGTCGCAGACCATCTGGATATCGTAATTAAAGGTAAGGCTGGAACCGCGATGGCTGCATGGGGCGGCCAATTGAATGATCTTGAAGTAGCCGCAATCGTAACCTATGAAAGAAATGCATGGGGCAACGACGCCGGCGATCTTGTACAACCTGCTGATGTGAAGTCAGCGCGATAAGAACCTTTGGAGCGAGAATAAAACCATGAGCGACGCTATAACACACGAAGCACATCATCACGGTCCTCCAACGGGGGCCAAACGCTGGCTTTACAGCACTAACCACAAAGATATCGGTACTATGTACCTGATTTTTGCGTTGGTTATGTTGTTTTTGGGCGGAGCAATGGCAATGGTCATCCGCGCAGAATTATGGATGCCGGGGCTGCAGCTAGTTGAACCCGATTTTTTTAATAATCTGGTTACTAACCATGCGTTAATCATGGTGTTTGCGGTAGTTATGCCGGCCGGCGTTGGTTTAGCCAACTGGATGATTCCATTGATGATTGGCGCGCCGGATATGGCAATGCCTCGAATGAACAATATGAGTTTCTGGTTGTTACCGCCAGCTGCGATTTTGCTTGTTCTATCTATGATTGTGCCCTTTTTCGGTGGTGGCCAGACGGTTAATACAGGTTGGACGCTTTACCCACCCTTGTCGGTACAGTCTGGTATGGGGATGGATTTTCTGATCTTCACCATTCATGTTCTCGGCGTGTCTTCGATTATGGGCTCGATCAATATTATTACTACTATCGTCAATATGCGTGCTCCTGGCATGACGTGGATGAAAATGCCCATCTTCGTATGGTCATGGTTTTTCACCGCGCTACTGCTGATTGTGATTATGCCGGTATTCGCTGGTGGTGTGACCATGTTGCTATTCGATCGTCATTTCGGCACTAGCTTTTTTGATGCCGCGGGTGGTGGTGACCCAGTGCTGTTCCAGCACATCTTCTGGTTCTTTGGTCACCCTGAAGTATATGTACTGCTGCTTCCCTCGATTGGTGTGTTGGGAATGATTATCCCGACCTTCGCCCGAAAACCGCTATTTGGCTATAAGTCATTGGTTTATGGTATGGCCGTATTGTACGGGTTAGGCTTGATTGTTTGGGCTCACCATCAGTACACAATTGGTATGTCGATTGAAACCACTACCTATTTTATGATCGGCACCATTCTGATATCCATTCCAGTAGGGCTGATGATCTTTAACTTCATCTTCACCCTTTGGAAAGGTTCAATTACTTTCGAGACCCCAATGTTGTTCTCGCTGGCTATTATTCTGATGTTCTCCTTTGCAGGAACAACGGGTGTGATGTTGGCGGTTGTGCCAGCGGATCTCCAGTATCACGATACTTATTTTGTGGTGGCTCACTTCCACTATGCGTTGATACCGGGCTCTCTGTTCGGCTTGTATGCGGCGGTATTTTTCTGGCTGCCGAAATGGACTGGCCACATGTATAACGAAAGGCTCGGAAAGATCTTTTTCTGGTGGACTACCATTGGTTTCAACTTGACTTTCTTCCCTCAGCATTTCTCAGGGCTGGCTGGAATGCCACGAAGAATCGTCGATTACAACATGATTTTCACTGAATTTAATGTGATGTCGAGTGTTGGCGCATTTACCTTTGGATTATCTCATCTGCTGTTTTTGTACATTATTATTAAAACCGTTAAAGGTGGTGAAAAAGCAGCTGATAAACCTTGGGATGGCGCTTCAATTGGTTACTCAGGCCTGGAATGGACTGTTCCATCTCCACCTCCTTTCCATACCTTCGAAGAAGCACCACAGGTCAAATAATCTATGTGGCTCCCTTGCCTAAAGTGAGGGAGCTAATGACAATTATGAAAACAGACCAAAAGAAAGATATAAAGAAGTCCAATATTCGTATCGCGTTGTTTATCGCTGCGATAGCGATTGCATTAGCGATTCTGCCTGCTTTTTATATGATGTAGAGCGTCGATATGTCGATCGAAGTTGAATCAGAGCACACGCAAACACTAGGCCACAGGAAAACTATAAAGTGGCTTCTGGTTATTGCAGTGGGTATGTTTGGATTTGGTTTCGCGATGGTGCCGCTTTATAACTTGCTCTGTTCCGTGACTGGCTGGAACAGCATTGGAACCAATAGTGCGCAGGCAACGGTGAGAGAGATAAGTCGAGAGATAGATCTTGATCGGACGGTAGTGGTCACCTTTGATGGCACCATCAATGCCGGTTTGCCCTGGGAGTTTAAACCTATGGTAAGAAAGCTTGAAGTGACGCCTGGCAAAAGTTACGAGGCTAATTTTTACGTAAAGAATTATTCCGATCGTGAAATAGTTGGTCAAGCGATACCAGGTGTTACGCCCTGGCAGGGAACCGAGCATTTTCATAAAACCGAATGTTTTTGTTTTACGCAGCAAACCTTGGCGGCGGGCGAAAGTAGAATGATGCCGCTTCGATTTACAGTCGATGCGGACTTGCCGAAGGATATAAAGTTACTGACATTGTCATACACTTTAATGGATACCGATCGTTCGGCATTAAAAGCAAATGCCGGCCTAGCTAAAAACTGATTTATTGATGTAGAAAACCTAAAAGAGCTTTATTTAAAGGGGAATTAGAAAATGACAAGCAGCGAAGATAGTTATTATCTACCGGAGCTGAGCAAGTGGCCCGTCGTGGCCGCAACTGCTCTGTTCGTCACCGTGCTTGGTACTGTACTTTGGGTGAATGGCGGTAGCCTGTGGGTTACTGGCGTAGGGCTGATCGGCATGGGTTACATGTTTTTTGGCTGGTTTGGCCAGGTGATCGAGGAAAGTCAGTCAGGTAAATACAACGCTCAGGTTGATACCACCTTCAGGATGGGAATGGCCTGGTTTATCGTTTCAGAAGTATTTTTCTTCTTCTGTTTTTTCGCGTGCCTGTTTTACCTTCGAACGATCTCTTTGGGGTGGCTCGGCGGCGAAGGAACAATGGCTCGCTCAAACATGCTGTGGGATAACTTCAGTGCAGCGTGGCCTTTGATATCGTTGCCGAATGAAGGCGGTGGACTCTATGTTCAGGCAAAGGAAGCAATGGGCCCTATGGGATTGCCTTTGGCTAACACGCTTATCTTGCTTACCAGTGGCGTAACGCTAACCTGGTCACATTGGGGAATTAAAAACGATAATCGCACACACCAGATTCTGGGTCTCGCACTGACTGTAGTGCTTGGCGTGATCTTCCTGGTGTGTCAGGCGTATGAGTACTATCACGCTTATCAAGAGATGGGCTTGACCCTGAATTCAGGCATTTACGGCGCGACTTTTTATATGCTGACCGGTTTCCATGGGTTCCATGTAACCATGGGTACATTGATGCTGTTTGTAGTTCTCATCCGTATGATCAAGGGACACTTCACCGAAGAGAACCACTTTGCGTTTGAGGGAGTGGCTTGGTATTGGCACTTTGTTGATGTGGTATGGTTAGGTCTTTACATATTCGTTTATTGGCTATAGTCCAAAACGATAAGCATTAAAATTGGGCACTTGCTGATACGGCAAGTGCCCTTTTTGGTTATAGGCCGTGTGGTTGAATTTGTCCGGTCATAAATCCAACAATCAGGACGATTACCAACAATATTGAAAGAGTAATACGAGCGGTTAAAGAAGTAACCATTCGATTATTATTGTCGTTGCCCTTCGCGAGAAATACAGCTCCCGAGAACAGGCTGATTAAAATAGCCGCAAGGATGGCCAGGATTAGTAATTTATATAGCATAACTTCTGTCTCTTTATTTAGTGAACGTTCTTCCCTGTTGTTCAGTTAAGTTGTTCAGCTAAGGCTTCAAAACTAATACGGTTGAATCATGACGTACAAATTTTCATTGGGTTTAACGTCGTTTTGTCTGGCTTTGGTAGCCGCGTTTATATCGCTCGGATTTTGGCAGGTTCATCGTGCTGAAGAAAAATCGGCGTTACAACAGGCATACGAGTCAGCAGGGGCAAAACCGATTACTGAGATCAGTGCTCGAACCGGCAATCTGAGCGAGCTACTTTATCATAGAGTAAGGTTAGTCGGGCACCTTGAAGCAGACAACCAAATATTGCTGGATAATCAAACCCACAAAACTACTGCGGGTTACCATGTGTTAACGCCGATGCGGCTCAGCAACAGTGATCGGCGTGTGATGATAAACCGGGGATGGATCGCAGGAACTTCCGCTCGGGCAGAGCTGCCGGTGTTTGAGACACCAACTAGTGAAGTGGTGATCACCGGCACGGTTGTACCCTTGCCCTCCCGCTCACCGTTAATTGGTGATGACGTGAAACCGGATATCGAAAATGAAAACGCCTGGTTTTATTTTGACAGCAAATATTATCAGCAGAAGAAAAATATCGCTGTCGGTGAATTCTGGATTCAACAGGAACCAGACACAGACTATGGGTTTGTTAGAATCTGGAGCATCTACAACGCAAAGGTAATGATGCACGTTGGTTACGCAATTATGTGGTTCTCATTTGCGGTGATCATGTTAGTGATCTATCTATCGATGAGTATCTCAAGAAACACCCTCGATGCTAAAAACGAAGATCCCGAAGACAATTCCAAAGACATTAGTTAAGCTAAAAAATTTAGAGACAGCGTATGACTCAAGAATCAAAAGATCGATCAGCAGGTAAAAAAGCACTCTGGGTCCTGTTCTTTATGGCAGCCGCATTCGGCGCGCCCTACCTGGCGGTGTACTCGTTCATCAATTCAGATGAGATGCTTTCATCCTTCGGTAAAAGTAATAATGGGCAGATCATCAGCCCAGCCCGCCCGCTGGATGGTGGGCCCTATCAATTAGCTGATGGAGAGCTCTTTAATATAGAAGACAACAATGGCGAATGGACACTGCTATCCATCGGCCAATCAGCTTGTACTGACCAATGTAGAGATAACGTTATCTCCATGCGGCAGGTTCGCCGAGCCTTGGGTGTCAACCGGAGACATGTTCACCGAGTATTTGTGTCTTTGGATAGCAAGCCGTTTAGCGCTACCGTTGCCGATGATGAGCACTATTTCGAAGGCATGAAGAATGTAGTTGAAAGCGAGTCAACTACCAGCGCATTGCTGAGTAAATTCGCGGTAGACTATGGGCCGACAGAAAATGCTACCTACCTGGTAGATTTTCAAGGCAACATTATGATGTATTACAAACCGGGCACGGAGCCCAAAGCAATACTACAAGACCTTGAACGCTTGCTTAAAGTATTTAAACCAAAAAAGTAGTCAAAAGCCAAAACGATTCAATAAGACAGAACAGATCGTAAACCGCCTGTTAGCATAGGACCTTTATAGGCTTACCGAAATATATTTCAGGGAATACCCAATCTAGAATGATGGTGACCCTACGTTGTAGAGCAACGAGATTATTATGGCCGAACATATTCAAACCGCTAGAAACCCATTTCCCTGGAAGAGTTATTACGAACTCTGCAAACCCAATGTAGTTTTTCTGATCGCGTTTACCGCCCTGGCAGGCATGCTGTTAGCGGTACCAGGAATGCCTCCGCTGGGTACAGTCGCCATCGCGCTACTGGGAATATCATTGGGATCTGCCGCTGGCGCTGCGGTTAATCACGTTGTCGATCATCGAATCGATGCGCTGATGGCACGCACCATGAACCGGCCAGTGGTTCAGGGCGATGTATCACAAAAATCAGCGGTTATTTTCGCCCTGCTGATGGGTGCGATTTCGATGTTCTTGCTGGTGGTTTTCGTAAACACCCTCACCGCCGTGTTGACCTTCATCTCGATGATTGGATACGCAGTCATCTACACCATGTACCTCAAGCGCAGCACCCCTCACAATATCGTCATTGGCGGCGCCGCCGGTGCCACACCACCGCTATTAGGCTGGACAGCCATTACCGGCGAAGTAAATACCGAAGCCCTGCTACTGTTCTTGATTATCTTCATCTGGACCCCGCCACACTTCTGGGCACTGGCTATCAAACGCCGCGCAGACTACGCCCGGGCCGACGTTCCAATGCTACCCCTTACCCATGGTGTTCAGTTCACCAAAGAACATATCGTGTTATACACATTGATGCTGTTCGCAGTAACCCTGATGCCCTTTATCATCAGAATGAGCGGTCTCATCTACCTTGCAGGTGCAGTTGCGCTTGGCATTGGCTTTATCTATCACGCAGTTGTGCTCTATAGAGAAAAGGAAGATGACCACGCGATGAAAACCTTCAGCTACTCGATTCTATATCTCGGGTTACTGTTCAGCTTTTTATTGCTCGACCATTACGCGCGCGAATTCATTCACGCCTTTTTTGCTTAATCGAATATAGCTAACACGTGATTCAAAACCCCCAACATCAGCGCCAGATAGCGATCTGGCTATTCGCCTGCTGTGCGGTTATTTTCTGCATGGTGGTGTTGGGTGGCTACACCCGCTTAACCAGTTCAGGACTTTCGATGGTCGAATGGCGGCCATTGATGGGAATTATCCCCCCTATCGGTGAAGCGCAGTGGCTGGCAGTATTCCACAAATACCAGCAATTCCCCGAGTACCAACAGATCAACAAAGGCATGACCCTCGATGCTTTTAAAGGCATCTTTTTGGTCGAGTATGCCCATCGAGTATTGGGGCGCGGTATCGGTCTACTGTTTGCGCTGCCCTTCCTCTACTTTCTGATTACCCGCAAAACCCGCGGCGTCCTCACGCTAAAACTGTTCGCCATGTTGGTGCTAGGTGGAATGCAGGGCTTATTGGGCTGGTACATGGTCAAAAGCGGTTTGGTAAATGACCCAAAAGTCAGTCAATACCGCCTAACCGCACACCTGATTCTAGCGGTGCTTATCTACGCTTATATTCTGTATGTCGCTTTCGGATTGATGCTTCCACAAGCTACCGAAAAACCCGGCGCTTCACTCAATACGCTACGCAAACAGGGCATCGCCCTGGTCGTCTTGATACTCGTGATGATCATGTCCGGTGGGTTTGTAGCGGGCACCCACGCAGGGTTTGTTTACAACACCTTTCCGCTAATGAAAGGCAGTTTTATTCCCGACGGATTGTTCACCCACCAACCACTGTGGCGTAACTTTTTTGAAAATGAACTAACCGTTCAGTTTGACCACAGGATGATCGCGTACAGCCTCTGCGTACTCGTACCGCTTTACTGCTGGCGAATATTGCAAACCAGCAACGATAAAACTGTGCGGCTTGCAGCGGCCATGTTTATTGGGATGTTAGTAATTCAGGTATCGCTAGGGATCAGCACGCTAGTACTGCACGTACCCGTGCCGGTAGCGGTAAGCCACCAGGGCGGAGCACTGCTATTGCTAACCGCTGCAATATGGATGGTTTGTAAACTGGGTTCGACCGCAGAAACCCCGGCCTAGCGCTACCACCTTTTTAGGAACAGGCAACCCAGTTGGCTACTCAGCCATAAAGAGGCGGTTGTTTTTAGCTGATTCGATTTCCATTTTCAGCGGTCACGTCAAATCCATGTTGGTTAGCCCCATGGGTTAGCGTTCCATTCACCGATAGTCAGCATTTGCCTCGCTTGACGCACCTGTTATGTGTCACTACACTTCCTGTACATACTTACGTACACGTACAGATTGGGGAATTCATATGGATGCTATCAGCTATACCGCTGCCCGCGCAAACCTTGCCAGCACAATGGAGAAGGTTTGTGTGGACCACGCGCCGGTAATAATAACGCGTAAAAGTGAGAGTCCCGTAGTGATGATGTCTCTAGAGGATTATCAAGCAATGGAGGAAACCACCTATTTACTCCGTTCACCCGCTAATGCAAGACAATTACTTGAGTCAATTGCCGAACTTGAGGCTGGAAATGGTACCGAAAGAGACCTAATTGAATGAAGGTGACGTTCTCATCTAATGCATGGGACCATTATCTCTATTGGCAAAACACCGACAGAAAAATGATTAAAAGAATAAATACATTAATCAAAGATATTAAGCGTTCGCCCTACGAAGGAATCGGCAAGCCAGAACCACTGAAACACGGTCTAGCCAGCTATTGGTCTCGCCGTATTAATGATGAGCATCGCATCGTTTATAAATTTCAAAATGACACGATATTAATAGCTCAACTTCGGTATCACTACAGCTCATAAAAATACGAGGTTAGGGTTAGCCTATGTGGCATGGAAAGAGTTGATCCCATTCGTGCTTGCGTAATGTTTATTAATAAATTCTATAGTGTTTCGATACTTTATTTTCTGTGACTCTGGAGCGCGGCTCATCATATCGTTTAGGGGGAAAAGCAAAGGACACTTAAAACTAGTAGCACCATCTATAAATCTATAAGCAAAAACAGAATCAGAATGTCCACATAAGTTTCTTAATGGAATATCACTACTTACAAACCCATGACGTTCTGGATCTAATTCATTCTTTTGTAACTCCGCAGTAGCTGATGGAGTCAATATTAAGCCTAACCAGTTTTGGTCCTCTCCGTATTCGTGACTTTCTAAAAATGCTTTTCCCATTAATACTTTATAGTCGTAGCCGAACACCACGTCGCCATATGATACAGCCCCTCTAATAGGTAACCTCATAGACAAGCATTTGCTTATAAAACGCTTGGATACACTAATTAATGCCGGATATTCACGTATTTTTTCAGACTTTGTGTAGATTACAAAAGTGTCAGCAAAGAAAAGATAATCAATATCTTCTTCGAAGTCTCTTGAAATATCCGTACTAAGCGTAGCCAATGCATCATCAAATTGTGATTTAAGCACCTCAATAACTACAGAGCCACCATCATTCTCTAGAAGGGACTTGAAACCCAGTATGTCAAAATGAGCTATCCAAGCGTTCCGTTTTATCCAGTTATTATTCATTTTCCTCTGAATTTATCTTGCAGCTAACGCCTGAGTTGAGGGGCTTTTGTGGGGTACGCGGAACGTACGGAACAAAAGTCCCTCTCCAGCGATTTGTTATGTGGATTATTGGAAATCTGCATTGAATTTTTGCATAAGCAGATTGTAGTTGTTTTTGTGCTTACTGGAGAACTTCTTCGGAACTGCGTCTTCTCCCTCCGCTACGTAAGTATCAAATGCCGAATTCATATACTGAAGATAAGCCTCGAATAATTGAGGTGACCAAAAAGCTTGATTTGAGTACATGAGCCGATCTGCATCTCTTTTTGCCCTAATCGCTGCTGCTTGATCTATTTGCTTCCAATGCCCAACATGTTGTACGTGAACGAAAATATCGTTTAGCAATGGACCAACTTGTTCATAAATTTCGATTCTTTTGTCTACGATATTTTCTTTGGCGCCGATGGCGTTTTCGGCTATAAAGCCCAACCAAACTAGTACTAATGGGATCAGTATTGCAGAGGCTAACTTGATTTTGTTCTCCAGAGTTATTGCAGCCACTGTTCTCTCCTAGACACATAACGGCCCGGCGTTGTTAGTCGGCACGTATAATCGGCACACAAGTAATTTGAAATGATTACTTATTACAACTGCACTGTGCATTAATTTTTCCATAGCAGCGCCGACTAACAACAGTGTGAATAAGCGGAACCGGTTTTCCATGTCTTCGGATATTAATATACCAAACATGAAAAAACTAAAACCTACTTAAACCATGCGCCCTTGCCGCTTACCAAATATCGATTTCAGCGCAACAATCAAAAAAAGTACGTCGCCGATAATCGGGATTAGGCCACCTAACCCCATAATACTCACGCCTAATATTTCTGGTAGTCGTTCAGAAATTTGGGCTTCTCTGGCAGTTCTTCTTTGCACACTTCAATTGTCTCTATAAAGCGAGGGTATGATTTTAAACTTCTCATACTTATCTATTTTCTAGGGAGGGCCATTTGTTCAAGTATCTTGTGACTGTTTGGGTGAATTTGATTCGTTATGTTTCATCTTCAGGTAATCTCAAAAGGCGCTCATTTCTCCATACTCTCACTACATGTATTGAACTGTGTTCCTTCATATACACAATTCTGAACGGAGGGTGGATAAGCTCTCGAATTCTTTTCTCTTCAAACTCTGGAACTTGCCTGCCAATTTCCGGGTTTTGAGCAAGCGTTTGTATATGCTCAATGATGTTTGCGACGAACTGCTTGCCCACATGAGGGACACCTTCATCTGAATAGTATTTTTCGATAGTTTCTAAGTCGCTGTACGCTGACTCGGTAACATAAATTTTCACTTACTCGATACCAAGTTTTTTCTTCACCTCATCCAGCTCTAATTCTTTACCCTCTTTGATTTCCATCATCCCTGTTGTGACAGCTCTCATAAATGCTCTTTCTTCTTCATTTTTTTCATACTCATCAAGACCTTGCATTACAGCAACACCTCGCCCTCTGCTGGTAAGCAATATAGGGCGGTGACTGTCTTTTGCATGATTTACAATTTTTCCTGGATTAACTTTTAGATCAGTTAGAGGAACAATATCTTCTGAGAATTTTGTTTGCATGGCTGAATCACCTTGTTAATTGACGACTATGAACCGACTAGATTATAGCACCTGTTAACAGGTCTTCAATGCTCGGAGTGAAGCATAGAGTGGAAGAGGGCTTTGAAACTTAACGCTTGTCTCAGGCGCGCCGCTTTTTGGCGTCACTCTAGAGGCTTTTGTTATGCAGTGGATTCCATGAGTTCGATTCGATTCCCAAAGGGGTCTCGGATGTCGAAACGTTTAAATCCCTCAATTTGTATATTTTCATACACTTTTATACCGAGCTTTTTGAATTTATTCCTCAGTAGCTCTATATCGCTGACGTTATAGGCAATATGGGCTTTTGAATTTGCACGATGTTCGTTGTTTTCACAACCCAGATGCAATTGCAGGCTGCCCAATTGTAGCCAAAGCCCACCATTCTTTTTAAGTACTTCTGGCTTTTCGATTTCAGTTAATCCGAGAATTTTACCGTAAAACTCTCGAGCTTCCTCTTCGGCGCCGAATGGTATTGTGACCTGAACGTGATTGACGCCTATGACCATAACTTCACTCTGTGTGATTAACTGCATAACAGCGTCGATAATCGGAACCGATTTTCCACGTATTCGGATATTAATATATCCAACAACTAAAACCTGCTGGAAGCAAAGCCAGGTGCTCTGCTTAAACCATGCTCCCTTGCGGCTCACCAAAGATCGATTTCAGCGCAACAATCAAAAACAATACGCCGCCGATAATCGAGATTAGGCCGCCTAGTCCCATCATACCCATGCCTAATATTTCCGGCAGTCGTTCAAGAATTTGGGCTTCTCCAGCGGTCTTTCTTTGCACGCCGTAACCGCCGGACCAGGCCAGTCCAAGTATGTGCATCATTTGCCCGCCGCCATAAACGAAGGGCTGAATTTTTCCCAGCTTAAGGCTAACTTCGCCGTAGCCTAGTTTGGGCAATATCAGGTAGATCAAACCCATAAAGGCCAGCGTCACCCCAACGATAGAGCCGTGATAGTGAGCGGGTATCACCACATTTACGCCTTCAATTAAAAAGCCAATAATGCCGCCGGTTGCAAATAGTACCAGTGAGCAGAACAGCGCGGCCTTCATCGGTCGTAGCGCTTCATCAACCTTGCCGAGTGTGAGGATTTTCCATGTGCAGATCAGCCCAATAGGCAGCGACAGCAGACCGCCAAATTTCATCAAGTCGGTAAAGGCTAGCCGTGCTTCAACGGACTCCATCGAGTAGTTGAAATAAAGCCAGGGTGTAGCCAGTACCGGCAACACGACTACTAGAAGAAGTAAACGTGTGGTTTGCGTTTTTGTAGGTAGCCGCGCGCCAAGTGCGTAAATCAGGATCACCCAAACTAACAGCATTAACAGTGTATGGCTGAATTGCAAAACATGCCCCGGCGCCCAAAACAGCACTTCGTAATAGGCGGTTCCAGTCAGCGATGCATCAATATTTTTCCAGTTCCAGCCCAGTGCCAGCAGCGCGATAAAGGTAGTAATGACACTGGCCTGCAGAATTGTTGGAAGAAGCCCGCTTCGGCCAGCATTTTTAGTGGTTAGCAGGTTATAAAGCAGTTGCACTGCGATACCGGCGGCAACGGTATTGAGGCCAAAGAAAAACAGCGGGTGCTGCAATACCGGAACATAGTTGTTCATCAACGGATCGCCAGCTCCAGCAAAGGGGGAGACCACCATAATCAGGGTACCCGTCGCGACTAAAGCAGGGGCGATCAAAATAAATTTTGGTGCCTCTCTAATTTGTACGCTCCAAAGCAGCGCTGACATCGATAAAAACCAGATCAACACCGACAGATCAACATGCACTACCAGCGCGGTGTGGAAAAAATCCACCCAGGGAATCATTGATTGAATACCTGGGGTTCGAGATAAAACCAGTAGCAGCGAAAATAAGCCCGCTGCGATCAGCGAAAAAACCGCCAGCAATAACCAGCATTTTAACAGCGGTTGAGGGCGGTTGGGGTCGATAGGTAAAGCAAATGGATTAGAGGGTTTCATCTGAGCCTGGTAATTGAGTAGGTTGGGAAGATAGTGGGGCGTGGCGGTTGCTGCGGTTGCTAACGCACCCTGCGTTCAAAGGTAAAAGTATCGGAGATCCGCCTCGTTATCAATACAGCTCAATATCGGGCAAATGGTCATACACGGCCATACAGGTCTGATGGGTTGTCAGAGTGGCGACAATTACGGGCAGTGGTTCTGGCCATACACCCTGCAAATCACCCTCAAGGCGGGCATTCGTGCTGAAGGCTAACTGCTCAAGTGGCGGGCAAAACTGAGCATCAACACCCGGTTTATTGCCCCGTGGGTCAATTCTATACCAGCCGAACTCCTTCAAATAGACCGCGTTTAATCCGTGTAGACAGTATGGCGGGCCATCACCAGTGATAGACAATCGTTGATAACAGAGCCCGGCGGGAATGCCATTTGCCCGCAGCAACGCGGCTAATAGATGGCTTTTTGCGTAGCAATAACCGGTTTTGTGGAGTAGCACATCCGAGGCTTTGCAGGTGATTTGGTCTATCTTGAAATCCCAGCTGTGGGAGATCGAATCACGAACATATTCGAAACAGGCCTTGGCAATTTCTACATCGGACTGGAGGTTCGATTTCAGCTGTGTGGCGAGCGCCTGTATTTCGGGATCTTCGCTGTTAATGAACTCTGAATATTTGAGGTACTGTTCCATCGTTGGCGGTTGTCCTGCAAAACCTACGGTGCGACGAATAAACTAAATGCCAGAAGCGTAACTAACGGCAGATGGGGGAATGCTACGGTTGGCCTTAAAGCCTGCGCCAAATATTCTTTAACAAGAGCGATGCTGCCCGGCCTATTTTCTATGTACAGGCTGTTAAATTGGTATGCCTTGCCATCACGAGTTTCCAGCGGGTGTTCGCTCGACAAATATTGCTCTAGCTGCAGAAGGCGCACATCAATGCGGGATTGAAAGGTCTTCCAGATGGCATCCTGTAACCACACCATCAGCAGTAGAAACAAAATAGAGATAGAGAGATGATTTGAGAAATACGCTGCAGATAAAATCCCCATGCTTGTTAATTTAATAAGCAATGAGTATTTTTCATAGCTATCAAATTGATTCTGCAATAACGACCACTCTGCTGAAAAATCAGATCTTTGCATAGGGTTCCCCAGCTCTCGTTATCGGCACGAATATAGTTATGAATAAGGGCACAGCAGGCTGCGCCTTTATCAATTCATATAGACTCTATTTTTACGGAATCCTCGAAATCTCAAACCATGGAGACTAAAAAGGAGCTTAGGCGAATATTCCAGCCTCGAGCAACAGCGCAACAGCCCCTTCAGCGTTTACTGTTTCGCTATCAATCACAAGTGCACCGCTCGCCGCACTATTCTGAGATTCCTGGCAAATGACAATTAGCCCGCCAACTTCTGCAATCTGCGCAATCGCCTCCGAAGCAACAGCAATATCTTTCCCTAGCACTAAACAATTACAGCCTCGATCGAACAGTTGTCGCTCCAGTGATTGAGCCAGCTTGTCAGCACCTTCACCTGTAAGGCTAACCAGTGCCGGTTTATGGCCATAACGTGCCTGACGTTGCTCTTCAGTTACGGCACTCTGATCATCACTTCCTTCAACACTTACACTGGAAATCATGCCAGCACCAACGGTGATGTTGGTCAGCCGGTCGATCAGAATAAATGCGCCGGTGCCCTTAACTTTGGAATAAGCATCAAAGGCTACCGGGGTATTGGTGGTGACCTGGCAGAGTGCAATTTCGTTAAGCTGAAGTTGGTTGGCATCGGTATGTTTTTCGAAGGTATTGATATCGGTGCGGTGAATTACCTTCGCTATCGAGCCAGAGACCATATTGGCGCCAAGTTTAATGTAGTACTGCTTGCCAGGCAGGCAGGCGCTTTCATCCATCCAGACGATATTGGCATCAAATCGATTGCTGACTTCTGCGCGATTATTAACGAGGGTAATGGTATCGCCACGGCTGATGTCGATCTCATCTTCGGTGGTGAGGGTGATCGCCATCGGTGGGAAAGCCTCTTCCACTTCACCATCGGAGGAAATAATGCTGCTAACTTTGGTTGTTTTTCCGGAAGGTAGCGCAACTATTTCGTCGCCTTTACGCACGATGCCGCCAGCAAGTGTGCCGCAGAAACCCCGGAAGTCGAGGTTGGGGCGGTTTACATATTGCACCGGCAGGCGCATATCTTCAAAGTTGGCATCAGCGCCAATCTCAATAGTTTCGAGTGTTTCCATCAGCGCTGGGCCCTGATACCAGGGTGTGTGTTCGCTCTTATGAACTACATTGCAGCCGGTTAATGCAGATAGCGGGATGAAGCGAATATCTTCAATCTCGAGCTCTTTGGCCAGTTCAACGTAGTCGGCGCAGATTTTGTTAAAAACCTCTTCGCTGTAATCAACCAGATCCATCTTGTTGACCGCAACCAGTACATGTTTGATGCCCAGCAATGAGGTGATGTAGCTGTGTCGACGGGTCTGGGTGAGGATGCCGTAGCGCGCATCGATCAGGATAATCGCCAGATCACAGGTGGACGCACCGGTAGCCATGTTGCGGGTGTACTGCTCGTGGCCCGGGGTGTCGGCAATTATGAATTTACGTTTGGAGGTTGAGAAATAGCGGTAGGCCACATCAATGGTGATGCCCTGCTCCCGCTCGGCCTGCAGGCCATCAACCAGCAGTGCCAGATCAACCTCTTCGCCGGTAGTGCCGGATTTAACGCTGTCGGCTTTGACCGCTTCAAGCTGATCTTCATAGATCATCTTTGAGTCGTGCAGCAAGCGCCCGATCAATGTGCTTTTGCCATCATCGACACTGCCGCAGGTGAGTAGGCGCATCAATTCCTTGCGCTCATGTTCGGCAAGATAACTTTCGATGTCGTTGGAGATAAGTTCAGATTGGTGAGACATGGTTTCTAAATTCAATAAGTAATTTGGGGTTAGGGCAGATTTTGCCCCTTAAAAATGGCCAATAGTGGTAACGAAAAGGGTTCTAAAAATAGCCTTCGCGTTTCTTTTTCTCCATTGAGCCAGCTTCGTCGGAATCGATCACCCTGCCCTGGCGTTCAGAGCTTGTGGTCAGCAGCATCTCCTGAATAATTTCAGGTAGCGTCGTTGCTTCAGATTCGACAGCCCCGGTTAACGGGTAGCAGCCCAGCGTTCTGAACCGGACCATTTTCATTTCCGGTACTTCATCCTCTTTTAATGGCAGGCGATCATCGTCGACCATGATGGTAACGCCATCACGCTCAACCACTGGGCGCTTTTTAGCTAGATACAGCGGCACAATTGGAATATTTTCCATATAGATATATTGCCAGATATCCAGCTCAGTCCAGTTGGAAAGCGGGAATACGCGGATGCTTTCGCCTTTTTTCACCTTACCGTTGTACAGGTTCCATAGTTCGGGCCTTTGGTTTTTTGGGTCCCAACGGTGGTTTTCATCCCGGAATGAATAGACTCGCTCTTTGGCTCGGGACTTCTCTTCATCCCGACGTGCGCCGCCAAAGGCTGCATCGAACTGGTATTTGTCGAGGGCCTGTTTGAGGCCTTCTGTTTTCATCACATCGGTATGTTTTTGGCTGCCATGGGTGAAGGGGCCAATGCCCGCATCAACACCGTCCTGATTGATATGAACTAACAGGTCCATGCCTACTCGTTTGGCCTGCTCGTCACGGAAGGCGATCATCTCCTTGAACTTCCAGGTGGTATCGACATGCATCAATGGAAATGGCGGTTTGCCGGGGGCAAAAGCTTTCATCGCCAGATGCAGCATCACCGCTGAATCCTTGCCTACTGAATAGAGCATGACCGGTTTATCAAACTCCGCTGCTACTTCGCGCATGATATGCATGCTTTCCGCTTCGAGTTGTTTTAGATGAGTCAGTTGGTGCTTTTTAATCATTCTATTTCTACCAATAGGTCATTCAATGTCGTTGTAAATTTATGATGATGTTCTAGATCATCGCCAAAGGCTATCCGAGCTTCTTCTACTCGAATTTATAGGTGCTTTAATTCAAAGCCCAAATTCTCAAGCTCATCCGCCATCGCCGCGTAGCTGACTACAGCAACACTTGCGGCTTCAGGTTTGAGATATTTAGCGCCAACGGCTTTAAGGTCTTCGATGGTAACTTTTAGGACACGATCGCGTATTTGATTTCGATGCGCCGGGGTGCGGCCGGCTAATTCAGCGTGAAATGCCTGTTTGGCTTCACCAGCTGGGGAGCCGGGTTTATCCATGCCGCCAATGACCCCAAGTATAGCCTCTTCAACCTTGGAATCCTCATGGTTTTCGGTGGCCAGCCATTGAATCGACTGGTCAAAATCATCCATGGTTTCGGTCAAACGCGGGTCACGGTAGGAGAAAAACCGGAATACGCCGGAAGCAGAATCCTGTCCCGCGCCGCCGCCGTAGGCTCCGCCCTGTTCGCGAATGGCACGGTGAAGGAAGCCGTTGCGAAGGAAGTTGCCCAATACCATTAATGCTGCCGCATCGGGATGGGTTGAGGGTACGGTTTTATAGGCTTTTGCGCAGAAGTTAACCTGACTGTTGCAGATCCAGGCCTCTTTTACCTGACGGTTCTCTTCAGGAAGTGCGATACCCGGTTGTGAAGTTTCTACCGTTGCAGGCCAGCCGTCGATCAGCTGTTGTTCAAGTTTGGACTGTTTGTCCGGCTCGCCTATTAACAGATATTGGCGGTTCGCAGCGATCACTTTTTGGTGAATCTGTTTCAGTGAATCGGCGAAAGCCTGTAGAGCTGTTTTATCGTCAAGGGTTTTATTGAGTGCCTTCAAAAACTGTATGCCCTGAAGACCACCACTGCGATGATTCAGCGCGGGCAGTCGCCCCATACCGCTGGCCGCCGCGGTCATCGCCAGGCTGTGGCCGCTACCAGTAATACTTTGTTCGCGATGTGCGCAGGTCTGGGCCATTAGCTCACGAATATAACTCAGCTCATCAAACCGGGGGGTATCCATAATTTGCTTCATCAGCTCGCTAAAACCAACGTGATTGTGTTCCAGCGCTTTTCCGGAGAAGATCAGGTGGCCGGAGATATTCTCCGGGTCATCAATCGCGCCGCGAATGGTAGAGAATGCAGAAACCCCACCGCTCACTTCGGATTGTCGTGCCTGGGCATCGCGGTAGCTCAGTTCGCCAAACCCTAGTTCGGTCACAAAGCTGGTGTAATAGGGCAGCAATTGTAATAGCTCTGGCTCCAGTGCGGGTAATTCAAGAATAACCTGCTGATAAACCAGACCATTGGTGCCCTGTCCGTAATAGGTAAAGGGGATCTTCGCATCCTGATGAATAGCGGGTACCGCGCTGGGTACTTTGATTTCTGCCGGTACATCTTCAAGACCTACCTTCGGCAGGATCGATTCATCATCTTTGCTGTTTTGTCGCTCATTCAGGTCTTTGGTTTGCTGAATGATGTCAGCGGTCTGCTGTGCGGTAAGTCTGGATTTGATTTTAGCCAGTCGACGTACTTCATCGGCATTGCGGCGATCAGCCAAACCAGTGTCAGGTTTAAGGGTTAATCGAACCCGATGGGGATTATCGAGCAGTTGTTTGCGCACCAGTTTTTGTACGAAATCAGGTTGTTTGATCTGCTCCCGCAGTTTTTCCAGTACCGGCTCCAGGTCTAGTAGCTCGATGGGATCGCCATAATGAACCGCTCCGCCGAGGCAACGCAGAATTAGCTGCAGCCCAAAGGGATAACCATCACCGCCGATTTCACGCTGTTGAATTTCAAGCTGATGTAATACCGCATCGAGCTGTGACTGGGGTACGCCATTTTTCTCGACATCCTCGAGCACGCCCAGGATCAGTGCTTCAACATCATCGCTACTGGCCACTTCGCTGCCTTCAACGCCGCACATAAAGACCAGCTCGCGGTTGGAATCTTCAACACCACAAAGAGGCGAAGGAGCGGTTCCGAGATCGGTAGTTTCCAGTGCATTGAGCAGTGGTGAGGCGCTGTTATCAAGTAACAGAGAGGATAATAAGCGGGCCTGAAAAAGGTCCTCAAGATCGGTGCTTTCGCCCAGCATCCAACCCAGCACGATGTGGGTTTTTTTATCGAGGGTTTCGCCCTTTGACTCGTCGATCGCTTCAACCGCGTAGCTGTTCTCTACCTTGATGGGTGCGAACAGGCGTTTTTCATCCTTCACTTCGATCCGTTTATCGGAGCGCTCAAAATGGCTTAGGGCTTTTTCATCAAAATAGCTGTGCAGCTCGGCCACCGGGATATCCCCGTAGGTCATCAAGGTAGCGTTTGATGGGTGATAGTGGGTTTTGTAAAAGGCTTTAAGTTCGTCGTAGCTGAGGTCTGGAATCGCCTCTGGATCGCCGCCACTATTAAAATGATAGGTGCTGCTGGGGTATAGCTGTTGGGTGAAGGTTTGCCACAAAATGCTGGTAACAGAACTCATCGCTCCCTTCATTTCATTAAATACTACGCCTTTGTACACCAACTCTGATTCGGGGTTTTCAGGCTCAGCAAATTCTAGCCGGTGGCCCTCCTGTCTGAAATCAAGCTCATCGAGGTTGGAGAAAAATACCGCATCGAGATAAACATCAAGCAGATTAAAGTAATCTTTTCGGTTCTGGCTAGCGAAGGGGTAGGCTGTCCAGTCGCTGCTGGTAAAGGCGTTCATAAAGGTATTCAGTGAACGCCGAATCATCATAAAAAACGGGTCGCGAACCGGGAACCGCTTACTGCCGCACAGAGCGGTGTGTTCAAGAATATGGGCAACTCCGGTGGAATCCAGCGGTACTGTACGCAGGCCAACCAGAAACACATTTTCAGGATTATCCGCAGCCATATGGTAGTGCATGGCACCGGTTTTTTTGTGGCGATATTCCTGAACTTCGGTGTTAAGTGAGGCTATCTTCTGTGTACGTAGCAGTTCAAAGGCGGAATGAGTATTGGCCTGAGTTACCGACATAATGATTTTCCAGTTAGTTTTTGGTGGTTCAGTTTGAACAACCTAGCTGATGTTTCCTGTGACCCGAACCCGTTTGCTGCCTGCAACCGGTACATCTTCCCGAGCCGCTTTACGCTGCGCTCGATTATCATCAATGTTGTTTTTAAGTGCTATGAGTAAGCCTAGCCCGATAAATGCACCGGGGGGTAATATCGCCAGCAGGAATCCACTGTAATCGCTGATGATTATAATCTCCCAGTTTGCCGCAAAGGGTAGTAGCAGCTCCATATTTGCAAACAGCGTGCCCAGGCCTAATATCTCCCGAATCACACCGAGAGCAACCAGTACCAGTGCAAAACCAGCACCCATCATAAAACCATCCAGTGCCGCGACCAGCGGAAGGTTTTTAGAGGCGAATGCATCCGCGCGGCCCAGAATAATGCAGTTGGTCACGATTAGCGGAATGAAGATGCCGAGTATCTGGTACAGCTCGTAGGCAAAGGCCTGCATCAACAATTCAACACAGGTGGTGAGTGCAGCAATAATCATCACAAAAACCGGCAGTCGGATCGTGTCGTTGACCTGATGGCGGATCAGCGAAACGATCAGATTTGAGCTTGTGAGAACCAGCATGGTGGCCAGTCCTAACCCCAGTGCATTGACGACTGTTCCACTGACCGCCAGTAGCGGGCATAAACCCAGTAGTTGCGCCAACGCGGCGTTTTTTGTCCAGAGGCCATCAGAGCTGATTTTTTTGTAGTCGATAGCGGGTTTGTCAGAGATATCGAGTAGCTCTAATGTTTCGCTGTTGGTGCTTTCTGCGGTTGTTGCCATATTAGTCTCCAGCCTGTTCAGTGGTGGTAGGAGTGAGGACGGTTTTTGTAGCTAGAAGCTCTTTATGCTCAGAAAAATAGATCAGTGCTTTTCGTACCGCTTTAACAATGGCTCGTGGTGTGATGGTGGCCCCTGTCAATTGGTCAAATTCGCCGCCATCTTTTTTTACATGCCAGCCATCCAGTGGAGGCAGCTGCAAAGATTTTCCATCAAAGCCCAATAGCCAGTCAGATTTGTTTAGATCAATCTTGTCACCCAAACCGGGGGTTTCGCGGTGGGATAGGATCCGCACTCCTGCCAACCTGCCATCTTGATGGATGCCGACAATCAGGCTGATTTTGCCGTTATAACCTTCGGTTGAAAGCACCGGTAAAATTATCCCAACCACCTCGCCATTTTTGCGAGCGATATAGGCTAAATCAGTGCTGCCATCCGCCAACAGCTCTTTTGAGCTGATTGGTACGGTATCTTCTAACAGGATATTGTCCATTGCCTGCTCGGGGATCAGCTCGAACAAGGCTTTCTCTTTTACGCGGCGTTGCTGCTCAATAATTCGGTCTTCACTGACGGTAAATGTCAGCACCACCAGGCCGGTGGTTACGATAGCAAACAGCCCCAACAAAAAACCGTTGCGGCTAATCGGTTTGATTAGTTGCTCGTTACTCATGAATCACCTGATCGGTCGCTGTCCGAATTGTGGCCCGAGTTGTGGCCATAAGTTCGCGGCTGAACATAATAGTCGATCAGAGGTGCACAGAAGTTCAATAATAGAACCGCAAAGGCTGCCGCATCCGGATAGCTTCCCCAAACCCGAATCACATAAATCAACACACCAATTCCGGCGCCATAGATCAATCGTCCACGGTTACTGGTTGCGGCCGTGACCGGGTCGGTAGCGATAAAAAATGCGCACAACATAGTTGCGCCGCTAAGCAGATGAAACAGTGGTGAACCGTGACCTTCGGAGCCAGAACCGCCCCAGAATATGATCGACATTACTGTTAACGAGCCGAGCATCGCTACTGGAATCTGCCAGTAGATAATTTTGCGAAACAGCAGGAATAACCCACCGATCAAGAAGCCAATATTGACCCACTCCCACCCTACTCCGGCGAATCGACCAAAGGCAGAGCCGGGCTGCCAAATTTCAGTGATGGTGAGGCCGGGTCTTTGTTTGAGCTGATCCAGTGGTGTGGCCTGGGTCACGATATCTACGCTGGCATTGCCAAGAAGTGGGAAGATGCTTTTTAAACTATCAATAAATCCGGGGGGGATCGCGCCCTCAACACCACGAGCCGGAAGCCAGCTCGACATCTGTACGGGGAACGAAATCAGCAATACTACGTAGCCGACAGCCGCAGGGTTAAAGGGGTTACTGCCTAAACCGCCGTACAGATGTTTGGCGACAATAATGGCGAAACCAACACCCACCAGCGTTAGCCACCAGGGGGCGAGGGGCGGTAGAGCAAGCCCAAGCAATGTTGCGGTTACCAGTGCGCTGTAATCGTTGAGGTAATAACCCAGCGGACGTTTACGGATTTTGACGACTATTGCTTCGCAGCCCAGCGCCACGATCCATGCCCAGACCAGGTTGATCAGCACGCCCCACCCAAAAAACCAGCTCAGCGCGGCCAAACCTGGCAAGGTTGCAACTATCACCATCTTCATCACATGGCTGGTATCGCTGCGGTCATGGAGGTGGGGGGATGTGACCTTTGCCAGTTTCATGATGATTCCTGTTGTTGGGTCTTGGCTGCGGCATCTGCTTTCGCTTTCTTTTTCGCCTCTACACGCGCCAGTGCTGCCGCCACCACATCCTCTTTATCGGACGGGGGTTTTGCGTCGCTAGAATCTTTTGTCGCCCCGCCCTCTTTGGCTTCAAGCGCAGCAGCGGCTTTTTTGGCGGCCTGTGCTTTGGCAGCTGCTTCGGCGCGGGCTTTACGTTTGGCGTCTTTTTCAGCCTTCTCTTTCGCCAGTCGCTCCTCCCTGAATTCAAAACGATCCCGGGCATGGTCGGACTGAATGAGGTCAGCGCGGCGCTGGGCAAGCTCACCTTTGGTGGCTCGGTAGTACTGCACCAGAGGGATATGGCTGGGGCACACATAAGAGCACGCGCCACATTCAATACAGTCCGCTACATTATATTGTTCGGCTTTGTCGAGTTCGCCGCCCATTGAAAACCAGAGCAGTTGCTGAGGCAACAGGCTGGCAGGACAGGCTTCCGCACAGGCACCGCAGCGGATACAGGGCATTGCGGGGGGCTGTTCCGGGTATTCGGTATTGGTTGCGGCCAACAGGCAGTTGGTCGTTTTGACGACCGGTAGCGCGGTTGAATCCAGTGCAAAACCCATCATTGGACCACCCATGATCAGTCGCGACAACTGTTGGTTGTCGATCCCGGCGAGCTCTAATAAATGCTCAATAGGAGTGCCCAGCAGTGTTTCGTAATTGCCGGGTTTATTGAGCGCTTCGCCAGTCAGTGTAACGATACGTGAAATCAGTGGTTCGCCATGGTTAATAGCGCGGTGAATGGCATAGGTGGTGGCGGTATTTTGAACCACGATACCGACATGCAATGGCGGTTTACCCGAGGGTACTTCTTTGCCCGTCAGGTTTTGAATCAGCTGTTTTTCACCACCAGAGGGGTAGCGGGTCGGGATGACCACAATTTCAATGTTGTGTGGTTGCGAATTGTGGGATTCCGATAGCGCCTCAACGGCCCGTCGCATCGCAGCTATGGCGTCGGGTTTGTTATCTTCAATGGCAATCAGGGTTTCACGGGTTTGCAAAATGTGGTTCAGGATCAAAGCACCCTCAATCACCCCGGCAGCACGTTCCCGCATCAGCATATCATCGGCGGTGATATAGGGTTCGCATTCCACTGCATTGATAATCAGGCTTTCGATCTTACTATCCGCAGGTGGACTGAGTTTGACCGAGGTCGGGAACCCCGCGCCTCCCATTCCAGTTATCCCAGATTGGCGAATTTTATCCACTAATTCGGCGGGTTTCGCGGCACTATAGTCAGCAATCGGCTGTGCTTCACACCAGCTATCTTCGCCGTCGGGTTGCAGCACAATACACAAGCTCGCTAGCCCAGACGGGTGTGGGATTTCATGGTCAGCGATTTCGGCGATAGCACCGGAGGTTGGTGCGTGAATAGAAGCACTGACAAAACCCTGAGGTTGCGCCAGGCATTGCCCTTTTTTAACCTGGTCACCGACGTTAACTATGGCTTTTGCTGGGGCGCCGATATGCTGTTGTAATGGCAATATTAATCTTTTCGGCAGCGGTACAGATTGAATGGGCAGATTCAACGACTGCAATTTGTTCTCGGGCGGATGAATGCCGCCGGGAAATGAAAACAGTTTACGGTTCACGACAATACCTCGGCGCGATGGGGCTGGTGCGAAGTGGCTATCAGCTCAACCGAAGGTTTGGGTCGCTCCCAGTGCCAGTTTTGAGGGGTCGTTTCAACGGGCAACATATCAATACAGTCCACCGGGCAAGGCTCTACGCAAAGATCACAGCCGGTGCATTCATCCACAATTACGGTATGCATCTGTTTGGCGGCACCAAGGATGGCATCCACCGGGCAGGCCTGAATACACTTGGTACAGCCGATACACTCGGGTTCACGGATGTAGGCGACCATTTTGACCTCCTTCTCTTCACCGTGCTCCGCATCTAAAGGCAAGACCTCGCGCCCTAGCAGATTGGCTAGTTCCTCAATGGTGGCTTCGCCGCCGGGGGGACATTTGTTGATGTCTTCGCCATTGGCAATCGCTTCGGCGTAGGGTCGGCAGCCAGGGTGACCACATTGACCGCATTGGGTTTGGGGCAGATGGGCATTGATTTGATCAACAATCGGGTCGCCGTCGACATGGAAGCGAATCGATGCGTAACCCAAAATCGCACCAAAAAGCAGAGCCAACAAAGGTAGAGCGAGTATAGCGAGAAGAATCGTCATGGTTGGTTCAAAGGGTTCCTATATTTGAACCAGGCCGGTAAAACCCATAAAGGCCAATGACATCAGCCCTGCTGTGATCAGGCTGATGGCTGAACCCTGGAATGGTTTTGGCACATCGGCAATCGCGATACGCTCACGCATTGCAGCAAACAGAATCAGCACAAGCGAAAATCCCACAGCAGCACCGAAACCATAGAGTAGCGATTCAAAAAAATTGTTCTGCTTATTGGTATTCAGCAGTGCAACGCCCAGTACCGCACAGTTGGTGGTGATCAGTGGCAGAAAGATACCCAAAACCCGGTGCAATAGAGGGCTGGTTTTTTTGACCGCCATTTCGGTGAACTGTACGACCACCGCAATTACGAGAATAAAGGCCAGGGTCCGCAGGTATTCAACCCCCAGAGGCTCAAGCAGGTAAGTGAAAATCAAGTAACTGGAGACGGAGGAAAGAGTCAGTACAAAGGTCGTGGCTGCGGCCATGCCGATGGCGGACTCAAGCTTGTTGGAAACACCCATGAAGGGGCACAGGCCCAGAAACTGGACCAGTACAAAGTTGTTTACCAATATAGCGCTGATCAGGATCAGCATAAATTCTGTCATGTTTCTGGTCGTATTTAAGCCAGTGGGTCAGGCTTTGATTGTAGTTTGTTTTGAGGCAGCGAGTAGCCGCCTATTATCCAAGAGGCTTATATTCCGAACAAGCAATAAAATCACACATCTAAATTTCGAATAGTTATATGTGGCGATTTTTTTATGCGCTTTGGTAGACTCTACTTTATACGCATACCCGGCACCGCTCCCTCATCGGGGCTGAGTAACCAGATCTCTTTGCCACCGGGGCCAGCGGCCAGTACCATTCCTTCGGATACACCAAACTTCATTTTTCGAGGCTTGAGGTTGGCGACCATTACGGTGTGTCGGCCGACCAGATCTTCTGGTTGGTAGGATGCTTTGATACCGGCGAACACGGTTCTGGTTTCACCACCAAGATCCAGCGTTAGTTTCAGTAATCGATCCGCACCTTCGAGATGTTCAGCGTTTACAATTTTTGCGACCCGCAGATCAACCTTAATAAAGTCGTCGAACTCAATTTCATCGGCGATCGGATCGTTCTGTAGCGGCCCTTTTTTAGCGGTAGGCTCTGCAGTGGGCTGAGCCGGCGCAGATTGCACCGAGGCTTCAACCATCGCTTCAATCTTGTCGGTTTCAATGCGGGTGATCATCGGTTTGAATGCATTAATCTGATGATTCAGTAGTGGCTGGGTAATCGAACCCCAGGTCATCGGTTCAATATTTAAAAACTGCTCAGCCTGCTTTGCCAGATCCGGCAATACTGGTTTCAGATAACCAATCAGCAGTTTAAACAGGTTGATCCCCACCGAACACACCGCCTGCACTTCCGCCAGCTGGGATTCATCCTTGGCCATAATCCAGGGCTTTTTCTCATCGATATAGCGGTTGGCGCTGTCCGCTAGCGCCATGATCTCCCGGATTGCCTTACCAAATTCGCGGCCCTCGTAAAGCTCGGAGATGCTATCGGAGCTAGCGGCAAACTTTGCCAGCAGTTCAGGCTCCGCACATTGGGCGGCTAAACGGTTATCGAATTTTTTGCGGATAAAACCGGCACAGCGGCTGGCGATATTGACCAGCTTTCCAACTACATCGGAGTTTACCCGCTGGGCAAAGTCCTCAAGGTTGAGGTCAAAATCATCAATGCCTGGTCCAAGCTTGGCAGCAAAATAGTAGCGCAGATATTCCGGGTTAAGATATTCGAGATAGGTTTTGGCCATGATAAAGGTGCCGCGGGACTTCGACATCTTTTGGCCGTTTACGGTTACAAAGCCGTGTACATTGACTGCAGTTGGGGTTCGGAACCCAGCGGTACTCAGCATGGCAGGCCAGAACAGTGCGTGGAAATTGACAATATCTTTGCCGATGAAGTGATAAACCTCGGCTTCGGAATCCGGTTTCCAATAGTCGTCAAATTCAAGCCCGTTGGTACGATCACAGAGATTTTTAAAACTGGCCAGGTAGCCAATCGGTGCGTCCATCCAGACGTAGAAATACTTATCGTCGGTGCCAGGAATTTTAAAACCAAAGTAGGGTGCATCACGGCTGATATCCCATTCCTGCAATCCCTGGTCGAGCCACTCCTGTAATTTATTGGCAACCCCATCGTGAACTACACCGCTGCGGGTCCATTCACGTAACATTTGCTCAAAATCAGGTAGCTTGAAGAAGTAGTGGGCAGATTGCTTCTCTATCGGTGTAGCGCCGGAAATGGCAGAAACCGGGTTGATCAGCTCCGAAGGGGTATAGATGCCACCGCAGAGTTCACAGTTATCGCCATATTGGTCTTCAGCTTTGCAGCGTGGGCAGGTGCCTTTGATAAATCGATCTGCCAGGAACAGCTCTTTTTTTGGATCATAAAGCTGGGTGATCTCCCGAACTGCGATATGGCCGGCATCGACACATCTTTGATAGATCAGCTCGGAGAAATAACGGTTCTCCTCCGAGTGGGTTGAATAGTAGTTATCAAACTCAATCAAAAACCCGCTGAAGTCCTGTTGGTGATCCTGGCTGATCTGCTCAATCAGCTGCTCGGCGGTTATCCCCTGCTCCTCTGCTTTCAACATGATAGCCGTGCCGTGGGCATCGTCGGCACATACATAGGTACAGTTACGCTCGGACATTTTTTGAAAGCGCACCCAGATATCGGTCTGGATATGCTCAAGCATGTGGCCTAAATGGATCGGTCCGTTTGCGGTTGGCAGTGCACTGGTAACCAGCATTTTGCGTTGTTGTGTTGTCATGTCAGAGGATACTTGGGATTGTTTTTTGGTTTTCAGGCATGGCAATAATTAGCATCTATACTGAAATAGTTTCATGGAAGAACCCATTTATTTTGCAGGGATCCTGAATGCCAGCAAGCTTTATAAAAATTGCCTTTAGCCAATACGCCATTATAGCCTTTTGTTTCGGGCTTTTTTTCCCTGTTTTTGCCTGGTTGATTCAAGCCATTGATTTAGGCTACCCGCTGAGCTTGGACTCCTTGTTGAAAATCCACCAGCAGTATCGCGTGATTTGGGTAACAGATGCCGCACCATTGATACTGTGGTTGATGGGTTGCCTGGTTTCAATTTATCGTTTTAGAACCATTAAACAGATCAAAACACTCAATAAGGATAAAAAAAGAACTCAGTTGATTCTGGATTCGGCCCCTGATGGCATCTTAATTACAGATGCACAGGGTTGTATCGATTCTGGAAATCGAGCGGCACACCAAATGTTTGGATATCAGAGCAATGAGCTCGCAGGAAAAAATATAAATTCGATTCGGCCGAAGCAATATGCGGAAGATTTAACGGAAAAACTGGCAGAGATCATGGCTGAAGGTGTGGATGCTTTTCAAGTATTTGAGCAGGAGGGGCTTCGCAAAGATGGTAGTCGTTTTCCGGTCGAATATAGTGTGAGTTTGGTCGGCGACGGTATTGATAGCAAAATAGTATTGGTGGTTCGTGATGTCAGTGAAAGGGCGACTCTTGAGAAGCAGCTGAATCAAGCACGAAAACTGGAAGCCATCGGGCAGTTGTCAGCTGGTATTGCCCATGAGATCAATACACCTATTCAGTATATCAACGACAACATGCGCGCTATTTCAGATTATTTGGTTGATATCGAGTTACTGAGTTCCGGATATCAGCAATTACTAAGAGAGTTGGAACAACAAAACTTGCTGGGCAAGCAGGTGGCGATGCTTAGAAATCTGGAGCAGCAATGTGATCTCGAATTCATCAATCAGGATGCTCCCAAGGCGATGAGACAATCACTTCAGGGTATTCAGCGTGTTTCCGATATCGTAAAAGCGATGAAAAACTTTTCACCCTCCGGCGCTGGGCAGGTATCGATGCTGGATATCAACAAGTCGATTGAAAATACTCTTATGGTAGCTCGTAATGAATACAAATACATTGCTGATATTGAACTCGAATTTGGCGAATTACCTCTGGTGGAGTGTCACGCGGGAGAACTCAATCAGGTATTCCTTAATCTGATTGTAAACGCAGCCCATGCGATCGAAGAAAAAGGGGAGCAGAGGGGTACTATTCGTATCACCACTTCGGTACCTGAGGCGGGTTATATCGAAGTTAGCATCACGGATAACGGCTGCGGGATTCCCGAGGCGATTCAACAGAAGGTTTATGATCCTTTTTTTACCACTAAGGAGGTGGGAAAAGGTACAGGGCAGGGGCTTAATTTGGCCTTCCAGACCATCGAGCGACAACATAAAGGCCGCATATACCTTGATAGCCATGAGGGTGAAGGTACTCAGTTCCGATTAAAAATACCTGAAAAAATGCAGATGGATCCGTCTGAACCTGAGTATCCGCAACAACCCAGGCAGGCAATTGGTTGATGAAGACTATTCTGTTTGTTGATGATGACAGCAATATTCTTTCCGGATTTAAGCGGTCACTGCGGAAAAAACGTGATCAATGGAGCATGTTGTTTGCTGAGGATGGTGATCAAGCCCTGGAAGTATTCAGTAATCAGCATATAGACGTATTGGTAACCGATATGCAGATGCCGGGCATGTCGGGGGATCAACTGCTTGAGCGGGTGATCGATATCGCCCCTGCAACCGCACGTATTGTGATGACTGGTTATGCAGACCTTGCGAAGCTGGCCAGGGCATCGGAGCTTGCCCATCGATTTTTAAGTAAGCCATGTCCGACTGAGCAACTGGTCGCGGCGATTGAGGAGTTGTTGTTTTCCCAGCACATTGTTCACAACGATCGTGTCCGTGAGCTGATGGGGAAAATAGGTAAACTGCCCAGCTTGCCAACAGTTTATTACGAAGTTTCAAACGCTATTGATTCGGACGATGCAAGCGCGGATCAGATTGCCTCGATTATTAAACAAGATGGTGCTATGAGTGCCAAGGTTTTGCAGCTGGCCAATTCGCCACTGTTTTTTGGTAGTCATCGGGTTTCCAATATTTCAGAAGCGATTACACGGTTTGGTCTGGCTCAGCTTAGACAGCTGGTGTTGCAGTGTTCACTGTTTCAATGTTTTGAGCCGGTTGATGGCGCCCCTGATTTTATAGAGAGTAGTTTCTGGAAATATTCTCTGGCGGTGGCGGAGCTTGCCAAGAAAATTAGCCAGCTGGAAGGTCAGCGTGGTGATTTGCTAGATGAGGCATATATTGCGGGGCTGATGCACGACATTGGATACCTTGTACTCGTTAGTTACAACCCTCAGCTGTTTGGGGAACTCTGTGATCTAAACGTTCGTACCAATGAAAACCCTGCGGTCTTTGAACAGCAGATGTTTGAAGTGAGTCACGATGAAGCGGGGGCCTATCTGCTGGATATGTGGAAAATACCAACCCCTGTGGTCGAGGCAGTATATCACCATCATCAGCCTCACAAATCAGGTTGTAGTGCTGTTAATGCGACTACCGCAGTCCATGTTGCCGCGGCAATCATTTGCGAATATGAAGAGGCGAAATGGCCCTTTACCACCTGTCTGGATATGCCGTATCTCGAAGCGCTTGGTGTTGTTGATAAAATAGACGTATGGCGTGAGCTTGCTGAGCCCATCATGGAGAAATACCCCCAATGGCTTCAGTAGATATCCAAAAGCCCCATATTCTCTGCGTGGATGACGAACCTAATGTGGTGGCTGCTATTCGTCGTCAATTTCGTAAAGAGTATCAGGTTACTACCGCCACAGGTGGAGCCGAAGCACTAGAGCTGTTGCAGTCTCAGTCGGAGCTGGATTTTGGTGTGATCATTTCTGATTTTAATATGCCCGGCATGGATGGTATTGAATTTCTTGCTGCCGCCGGGAAACTCCGGCCGGACAGTTCTATGCTGATGCTGACGGGAAGAGCTGAACTTGATGTGGCGGTTAAGGCTCTGCACGAAGGTCAGATCTTTCGGTTTTTAAGTAAACCTTGCCCTGGCGATGTACTTAAGCGAGCTATTGAAGATGGGTTGAAGCAATTTAACTTGATTCAATCGGAGCGGCAATTGAGGGAGCAGCTTGAGCATGTGAATCGAGAGCTTAATGAGCTGAATACACAATTAGAAGAGAAGGTTAGCCAACGCACTCAAACCATCCGCTCGATGATTGAATTTGTTACCGGTTTAAATGGAATGAATTCGGTGGCAGAGATTAGTCAATACGCGGTAACCGCAACTGCGGATCTTCTTTCTTGCCATCGCGTTTCCATCATGTTGGCTGATAAAGGAGGGCAATCACTACATATGGAAGCGAGTGTGGGTGTTGATGAGGCGGTCGCACGTAATGCTATTGTGCCGGTAGGTGTTGGTATTGCAGGGGTGGTATTTAAAACCAAACAACCTCGGCTACTCCTTGATGGGAGCAGTGAGGATCAAGACCACCAATACGCGGATGATTTTTTTATCAGCATGCCGCTTATTTCCGTACCTATGGTTTCTTCCGGCCAATCCCTCGGCGTGTTAAATGTCACCGATCACGCTGATAGTAAGCCCTTCCGAGAGGAGGACGTGAATAGTCTGCGAGCGATCGCCGAGTCCACTGCGATCGCACTGGTCAGTCAGCACCACCAGGAACAGCGCAATCAGGCGCAGGAAGCGATTATCCTTGCTTTGGCAACCTTGTCAGAATATAGAGATCCTGAAACCGGCGGCCATCTCAAACGATTGCAGCATTACTGTAACTACCTGGCTGAATACCTTCAGGTAAACTCTGTGTATCCCGACGAGATCACGACCTCCTTTATCCGGGATTTGGCGCGCTCGTCGCCACTTCATGATATCGGGAAGGTGGGTATTCCCGATCACATTCTGTGTAAACCGGGAAAGCTGATCTCTGATGAATTTGAAATCATGAAAACCCATACCTCTATTGGCGGCGATACCCTAAAGCAAATCGTACAGGATGGACATGACCACGGTTTTCTCCGTATGGGTATGCAGATCGCGTATTGTCATCACGAAAAATGGGATGGTAGTGGTTATCCCAATGGGCTTGAGGGGCAGCAAATTCCCTTGAGTGCGCGCATTTTATCCGTAGCGGACGTTTATGATGCACTGACCAGTCAACGCATCTATAAGCCTGCATTTAGCCACGAAAAAGCAGCGGAGATCATTGCCGATGGTAAAGGCAGTCACTTTGATCCCGCAGTCGTAGAGGCATTTTTGTCGCGTCAGAATGATTTTGCTCAGACAGCGGAAGAGCTAAAGGATCAACTGGAAACACGTTTACTTGAGTAAGGGTGTGCGGACACGTTCAAAGCGTGGTTAGGTCATCAGGGGCTCTGGAAGAATAATATCCATCGCTACCGGCAGATGGTCAGAAATGGGGATATCCAATGCGCCCAGCGAGTCAATTTTTAATTGGCTACTGACTAAAATGTGATCCAGTGAACGAGCAGGACGCCAGCTTGGAAAGCTATGCTGAACCTGCTCCGGTCCACGAAGATCAGAGTTTTTTAGGGGTGAATTGCTTAGCAGAGCGGTCAGGTGACTGTTCAGATCCCCCATCACAATTGCATGATCAGCATCGGAAATTAATGCATGCAGATATTCTAATTGTTGGTTTTGTGCCCGCGTACCAAGGGACAGGTGGGCAACAATCAGCAAGAGACTGCTGTGCTCCAGAGCGAAACGGGCGATAATTGCACCGCGCCCAGGCATCAGGCCAGGTAGCTTATGGTCTTCAAGAATTTCGGGCTTAATACGCGTAAGCAAACCATTGCCATGTTGGCCAAGAAAGCCAAGATTTCGGTTTCGTTGTTGATACCAATAGGGGAACTCTGCCTTACCTGCCAGGTATTCAACCTGATTAATAAACCCGCTTCTATAGCTGCCACCGTCGGTTTCCTGAAGGGCTGCTATGTCAAAATCCTTTAGTGCCTTGGCCATCCGATCAAGATTCTGGTTGCGTAAATTATGTGGTAATAGGTGCTGCCAACCGCGTGTCACATAATGATGGTATTTCTCAGTCTGAATACCTACCTGTATGTTATAGGTCACCAGCCGAAGATGCCTTGTTTGTGCAACTTCAATATTGGGGTCCGCAGGTATTGCGGCGTTGCGTTTAGACACTGGGTCAGGATAGATATTCAAAAATTAAACTTCTTTAGTTTTATCTATTTTTTTAACAGGCTACGCTCTTTTTCAATCAGGTAATCCACTACTTTGATCATCTCATCGTAGGTTTTGACCATCCCGGCGGTTACCCTATATTTGTCATTGACGACCATTGATGGAACCCCTGAAATACGAAGGCTGCGGGCACGTCGATCCGCCTGCTTTACCTTGGTAATAGTACCGAACGCATCAAATGTTTTATTGAACTCTTCCGTATCCACGCCTTGTTCTTCAAATATTTTGGCGATTTCAGCCTTGCTCTGTAAACCTGGATCTTGGCTGTCCATGGCATCGAATAATGGAGTGTGTACTTTGTCGAGCACGCCAAGCGCGGTCGCTGTGTAATAAGCGCGCGCATGCAGTCTCATGGGTTTATTCCACATGGAGGGTGAGTGGGTAAAAACTATATCATCCGCAAGTGTTGCTTGCCATTCACGTACAATTGGATCAAAGTCAAAGCAGTGTGGGCAGCCGTACCAGAAAAACTCAGTAACCTGAATTTTGTCGCTGCGAGCTACATTTTTCTGTACCGGAACCTCAACGTAATGAACTCCGGCCTGGTAAGTTTCGGCAGATAACATTGGGCTTAACAGCAGCGTCAATATGGTGAACAAAGCGAATACATGATTGTTTAGTTTTAATTGCATAGAGATAAGCTCCAGAAGTTACGTCACAAAGTGGATTAAACCAATATCCAGATTTCAGTTTGAACAGACAGCTATTGTAGCCAAGAGTTCGGGTTTTGAAGAAAGGGTTGGTTTGAAGGTACGGAGACGTCTATCGCCTCGGTAGAATTCAGATCAGACCATGATAGAACAATATTAGCAGATACCAGGAACAAAAAAGGCGGGTTTTACCCCGCCTTGAACTGAATCATTCAGAGAGCCACATTGCTCTCTAGCGTATCAGACTAACGCAAACCAGAAATGTAACTAGCTAATGCTTCAATATCTTTGTCGCTCAGCAGTTCAGCGTTGTCACGCATGATTTTCTCAGCATCATTATGACGCTCACCAGAGCGGAAGGCCTTTAACTGAAGTGCAGTGTATTCTGCATGTTGGCCTTTCAACGAAGGGAAACCAGCGGGAGCATTGCCAGAGCCAGTAGGCGAGTGGCATGCAGTACAGGCTGAAACCCCTTTGCGTTTACTGCCAGAACGGTAGAGCTTTTCACCCAGTTCAACAAGTTCAGCTTTTGCTTTGCCGAGCGTTATAGTCTGGGATGAAAAATAAGCCGCTACATTTAACATGTCCTGATCAGAAAACGCATCAAGCTGACCCGTCATGGTCATTACGGGGCGATCACCGCTCTTAATATCCTTCATCTGTTTGACCAGATAAGCAACGTTTTGACCAGCCAGTTTGGGGAATGATCCGACCATGCTGTTGCCGTCGGCACCGTGGCAAGCACCACAAACTGCAGCTTTAGCCTGACCAGCGGCTACGTCACCCTGGGCCGCTACTGTGCCACTGAAGCCCAGTAACAATAAAATACCCAATGTCAGTTTTCTCATAAGACTATCCAAGATTAATTCTTTGGTGATCGAAAAGAACAGGTCATAAACCTGTCTTAATTTTTCATGTAATCAATGGCGATTTTGTACTCTGCATCACTACAGTCGTTACACATGCCCTTTGGCGGCATAGCGCCTTTACCAGTTTTAATACTTGCAATGGCTGCATCTACACCTTGTTCAAGGCGTGTATTCCAAGCTGCTGCATCACCTTTTTTAGGTGCGCCGGCCACTCCGGTAGAATGACAAAATGTACATGACTTACTATAAATTTCTTCGCCGGTTCGTTCTGCCTGGACAGAAAATGCAACTATTGAAAGAATAACTACTGAAATCAACTTTTTCATAAAAATACCGTATCCCTGCATCTCTGCAACTGATCTTCTAAGCAGCTTTAAAGCCTGTATGCTCAGAAAACAAATGACTAACCAATAAAAATCTCGATCATGGCCAATACTTTAAAAACCAACCCTTAAAAAAGAGCTCAAGCCACAAAACGCGACGCATTATATAACAATAGTTATCAAAACGTGAACTCGCGCGTTTTCTGTTAATATTTCACACTTGAATAACCCACCGGAGAATCCCCATCGAGCGCTTTTATCAACAGGCAGAATTTCTTGTCAGTGCCGCTAGTTTCAGTCAATGTCCTGAGGATGAAGGCTATGAGGTTGCTTTTGCTGGCCGTTCAAATGCAGGAAAATCCAGCTCAATCAATGCGTTAACCGGCGGCAAGTTGGCTCGGGTCAGTAAAACCCCCGGCCGAACCCAGTTGATCAATTTTTTTAAGCTGGACGAAAAACGTAAATTGGTTGATCTACCCGGTTATGGATACGCCAAGGTAGCCAAGTCGGTAAAGGAGCGGTGGCAGAAGCAACTCGACCTTTATTTGGTTAATCGAACCGCGTTATGTGGTTTGGTATTGGTGATGGATATCCGCCACCCATTGAAACCCTTTGATGAGAGTATGGTGGAATGGTGCTTACAATCTAGAATTCCCGTTCATCTATTGCTGACGAAGGCGGATAAGCTGAAGAGTGGGGCAGCAAAAACCGAGTTGCTGAAGATCCAGAAAATATTTTCCGATCAGTCCGAGTTAGTTAGTGCGCAACTATTTTCTTCTACCAAGAATACCGGTATTAAGGAATTGGTTGCTCAGTTAGATTTGTGGTTTGAGCGTACGGAGCGGGTTAAGGAGCAAGCTAAATAGGCGGGATAAAAAACGCCCCGGAGCGACCAGAAGACGCATACCGGGGCAGAGGGGAGAGCTTCAATAACCTTCAAATAATAAAAGGGAATAAAATCTTCATTACTATTGAGTGCCCTTTAGCCAGAAAAGTTCAACAGCCGGGTAAAATAATCTAAGTTGGTCACAGATCCCGGTTTAGCGAGATCCACAATGCCTCCGCCTGAGCTACACATTGCCCGTCTGAGTTATAGATAGCTGAACCTCCAAAAGCTTTCCTACCCTTGCGTGACTCGGGCCAGCCAATAACGATTGCCTGTTCACCCGCTTTCAAACGGGCCTTTAACATAAAGGTGAAGCTCGCTAGTACCATCGGTTCCATCTCTTTATTGCTGGGCAGTTCGAGAATGCCAAAGGAGCTGGGGCAATCCAGCGCAGCGCAGAGAATCTCGGTATTGAGTAATCCGTTTTCGTCACAGTAGTCCGAGTCGACAAGCCAAGTTGAAGCCACCATCGGTTTTTCAACGCTCTGCCCTGTATCGACGCCACCTGGGTAAATACATAATGCGTCGGAAGGATCACGGCCGGGCCCACAGACAAAGCAGCTCGGAAATGGATGATCGGAGCCATCAAAGTGGGTCATGGCTGATTTCGTCTGCTGTATCGTGGGCGCAACGGGGGGTGGAGAAAGCTCTTGAACCAGGGACGCGACCGCAAGGTCCGTTGTCCCGTGCCGCAATATAAAGCCAGCGCCACCATCCTGTTGTTCTACTTCAAATAACTCTAACGTTTGCTCCAGTGGCGGTGGTGCTAATAGCCGAACCTCAATAGAGTTGTGGTCGGTAAGCATGGGTTTAAGTGATTTTGCAAACAAACCAGCAACATAGCCGCCATTTGCTGAATCGGGGGGGCCGCAGTAGCGAGCAGGAATTCTATATTGTTCAATTGGTTTCATGATCTGGTTCCAGGGTGGATTACAATGAAAAATTGTCGGACAAAAACGGGGTACACTTCAAGCTCGAAAATTGATTTAGATCGGCTGTACCGGATCCGGGTATTCTGTAGACTGACTCCGTTCCCAAGAAATAAACCTGTTTAATAAAAGGAATCAACTATGAAGCGGCTTCAAACTATCATCCGCAGCCTGTTATTGCTCAGCATTATATACTTACCCATCGCCGGACAGGCCGCCCCGGAGTGTGATGCGCCTCGTTTTACCCATCAGCAACCCGCCGCTGGGGCGGTCGTCAAGGAGCTTTCCAGCGTCTATTTTGAATCATCCCAAGAGATTCGTGCATCCAGTATTGCCGTCAAAATAAAAGGAGAACCCCTGAAAACTGAGATCGCTTTTGATGGAAAAACCAAACGCCACAAAGTGCAGGCACAATTGCCGACGATCATGCGACTGGGGGAGATCCGGGTAAATGTTTACGCTAAAACAACCGATGGCTGTGCGGTTTACGACTACTGGTTAATTACGGTGGAAGGCGAAATTGATGATGTTGAGGAGTAGTTGATAGATAGTTGAGGAGTAAATAGAGTACTAAAAATAACCACCAACCATCCACATTTTAATAATAATAGGAGAAGGAATATGAACTTCGGATTATCCGATGAACAAGTACTACTTCAGGATGCTATTCGTGGCTTCCTTGAAGAGCAAACACCTCTCGACAACATTCGTGAATTTGCTGCCGACGGCAACGGCCTGCAAGCCAATATCTGGCAGGGATTGATTGAGCTGGGTGCAACTGGAGTAATCATTCCTGAGCAATTTGGGGGCAGCGATCTTGGCATGTTCGATGCCACAGTGATTATGGAGGCGATAGGCCGAACTGTTGCTCCGGTACCTTATATCAGTACCGCAGTACTGGCGCCGATTGCGCTACTGGGCAGCGGTAGCGATGCACAGCAGCAGGATTGGCTCAATAAAATCAGTGCCGGCGATGTGACCTTTGGTGTCGGTTTGACCGAAGCCACCGGAGTGCGCCGGGACGCAGGCCTGACACTGGCTGACGGAAAGATCAGTGGAAAGGCTCTTTTTGTAATCGATGGATTAAAAGCCGATCAACTGCTCCTCGCGGTGGGCACCGATACTTTGGTAATGGTGAACGCCAATGCCTCAGGTCTCACTCGAAACCGACTGAACGTTAGCGATAAAACCCGAGGTATGGCAGAACTGCTGCTGGATCAGGTTGATTGTGAATTGATCGGAACGCCTGGTTCGGCTACAGATACGATTGCCAGAATGATCGATGCTGGTCGTATTGGCCTGGCTGCGGAATCCTTCGGTGCGGCTGAAATACTGTTCTATCGGGCCCGTGATTACGCCCTTGAACGGAACCAGTTTGAACGTCCCATCGGTTCATTCCAGTCCATCAAACATCTGTGTGCTGAGATGATTGCAGATCTCGAACCCTGTCGTTCGCTGATCTGGTACGCCGCATACGCCTACGATGAACTGCCAGAAGAGGTCAGTTTGATGGCATGCCACGCCAAAGCAAATACTCAGGAAATTGCAAAAGTGGTGGCGCGCAGCGCGACCGAAATCCACGGAGGTATGGGTTTTACCGATCTGATGGGATTGCACTACTGGCTGAAACGGATCGAGCTAAACCGACAACTATTGGGCGGCCCAGAGGCCACCCGTGAAGCCGCGGCCAGACTGCAGGGCTTAGTCGCGTAGAAATTATAATAATGAAGACCTCACCTAGAATGGAATGAGGTCTCGAAAGAGGGATACAGCATGAATTTAAATTTCAGCGAAGAGCATGAGAATTTTCGCAAAGAGGTGCAGGCTTTTCTAAAAGAACACAAAGCAACCGCGCCAACTATGAAAGCGGTAAACGGTACATCGGCGGCACCCACTCCAGAGGTGAAACGCTGGCAAAAAATACTGATTGAAAATGGCTATACCGCCCGTACCATCCCTAAAGAGTACGGTGGATACGGTGGCGAAACCGACCTGATCAAGGGCCTAATTATTCAGGAAGAGTTTATAGCAGCGGACGTGTCTACCGGCTTGACCGGGCAGGGTATCTCAATGCTGGTGCCGACTTTGCTGGAGCTAGGCACCGAAGAGCAGAAACAAAAATGGGTTGGCCCAACTATTAGAGGCGAGGTGGTTTGGTGTCAGGGTTACTCCGAACCCGGTGCCGGTAGTGACCTGGCTAGCCTGAAAACAAAGGCCGTGGTTGAAGGCGATCAGTTTGTTATCAATGGTCAGAAAATCTGGACCAGCTCCGCTCACTTTTCTGATATGTGTTTTATATTGGTCCGCACTGAACCCGATGCGCCAAAACACCATGGCATCAGCTACCTGTTGATGCCAATGACCACACCGGGTATTGAGGTACGACCGTTGGTCACTATTACCGGCGATGCGATGTTTAATGAAGTGTTTTTGACCGATGTAAAAATCGGTACCGATCAGATTGTTGACCAGCGCGGCAAAGGCTGGATGGTCGCGAACGCTACCCTCAAACATGAGCGGGGCATGATTGGTAACCCGGCCCAGACCGAAGCCAATCTTAACGCCCTGATAAAGCTGATGAAGACTGAAACCTGTGATGGCATTTGTGCTGTTGATATGCCGGTTTTCCGTGATCGTCTGATGCGATTACAGGGTCGGTTGCTGGGTCTCAAATTGCACTCATTGCGGTTGCTCAGTGATGATCTGAATGGTAAAGCGCCAGATCACAGCGGACTGATCGTCAAATACTCCACCGCTTATCTCAATCACGAACTCTACTCCCTTGGGGTGGATGTAATGGGCGAGCTGGGTACACTTTATGATGGCGATGCCTACCAGAGTGAACTGGACTGGCAGAAGATGTTCCTTGGTTCATTCTCCAGCATCATTGGTGGTGGTACCGCGCAGATACAAAAAAACGTGATCAGTGAACGTGGACTTGGAATGCCACGGGAGCCTCGAGTGACATTGGATAGTAAGGGCTGGGCGATGATGTAACCATCGTGTGTATAAGAGATATAAAAAAGGACCGTTTACGGTCCTTTTTTATATTGGCTTTTGCAGCATGCTTGATGGCTAGCTCTCCAGTGCCTTTTTGACTCGAGCGCGTTTCATAGCGCTTCGAGTCAATACCAGCAGGGTTAACAGTAGTGGCACCAACAGCGTGTTGATGAGCTTAATCCGGGTGCCGAGGCCTTCGATCTCCCGCTCGAGCTGGTGACGGACTTCCCGTAGCTCTTTACGGATCGATAATTTTTTCTGTACAAAGCTATCAATGGCGGCCTGTTGTTCAGCATTTAAGGTTTGCTGTTGACCTGCCTTGGCGGGTTGCTGGAGCTCCGCTAGCTGGGCTTCCGTGTCGTTAAGCCTTGCCATTAACTCCTCCTCTTTGAGTCGGAATTGATCCTCTGCATCGCGGCGCAATTGTTCAACGACGTGGAAAGGGCGATAGAACTGACCACGGCTCCGGATACCGATCAGATCTGAGCTACCCATCAGATTTTCGGCACTGTTGATCATAAAGTTACCGTTATCCGCAAAGGGTGTCGCTACCTGTTGGCCAAAAAACTCCTGAACTTGTACCCATAACCGATCAGAAAAAATATCCGTATCGGCGATGATGATGAGTTGTACATCCGTTGCAGATTCGCTTAATACAGTTGCATCTGGCGTCGCGTCGTTGGCCTCCTCGCCCTCTTTTTCGGCAACCTGCTCTGACTTGGGCTTACCATCCGGGAAAGCGGTTTTGACCGGTCCGGAGATGCGGGCGGCGACTACATATCGCTCACCCGTTACCTTTAAACCCTCAAGCAGGGACTCCGGATTTTGTAGGTTAGCGAGTTTCTGGGCATCAAGGATTCCCGCCTGTGAGCTCGACTGAATCAGCGGAGTAAAACGGGTATTTGCGCCCTTTAAAGCCGATAGGATGCCGGCGCTTGAAATGTGCAGTTTTTCCAATTGGCGCGTAATCATGTCATCGCCGGGAAAGTTAGTGTTGGCGCCGGTAGTGCTATTTTGATCAAGTGACAATAAGGCGGGGTGGCGAACCGGTGGTCGGTCACGGCCAATATTTACCCGCATCGCGTGGGCGTTATCGGCTAGCACCTGGGTTGGGTCATATTGTACGCCCCACGCCTTCAACAGTTCTGGTATATCGGAGCCGCTCACGCTGCCCGCCGAAGCATCCTGTTCAGCTACCGGATCTACCATCACAATGGCATGACCACCGGCCAATACGTATTGGTCTATCGCAAACAGGGTTGCTGCGGATAGCTGGTTTGGGTGCATTACCAGCAATAACGATACGTCATCGTCAATTCGGTCGGTTGCTGGAGAGATGCTTTTTACCCGGAATAGCTGCTCAAGTTGTGCAACCGCTGCCCAGGGTTTAGTGGGTTGGCCGGTGCGCATATCGCGCCCGCCATCAATCTGGATGGTTGAAAGCACACCAACTATGGGTGCTTCGCTTTGCCCGAGTTTGTAGATTAGCTTGCTGATATCGTATTCAAGAAACTCCTCTCGGTCCGGACTGAGGGCTGGCAGCACCTCGGTTTTGCCTGTGCTGGTGGAACCCGCCAGCCCAAAATAGATATTGGGGCCACCGGGTGAAGTGGGTATGCCTTGCATACCTGCGGCCACCGCCTGGTCTTCCTGTTCGGAGAAACTTTCGGGGTCGATCAATTCAACAATAACGTTACCCCCGGCGGCGACTTCATACTCATTAAGCAGTTCAGTAATACGTTTGGCGTAGGCGCGAACCTGCTGCATCTCCTTGGTGGCTTTGTCGGAGTAATAGAAAGTAAGTGTGACAGGCTCATCAATGGCGGCCAGAATATTTCTTGAACCATCGGAGAGGCTGTATAACCGGTCCTCGGTAAGATCGATTCTGGCGCTGCTGAACAGGGCTTCATTGATCGCTATGGCGGCCAGTGACAGGACCATAACCAGCAGCAGTGCGGTGGATGATTTAATGCTATTCATCTTAAACATCTCAGATCACCCCGCCTTCTTTTTTTCAATTACAATTGCGGTGGCAAATAACCAGCCCGTCATCATGATGAGGAAAAACAGCAGATCACGGAAATCAAGTACACCGCGACTGATGGCGTTAAAGTGGATCAAAAAACTCATTGAAGCAATCAGGTCAACCATACTAGAAGGCAACCAGCTGCTCACCACTGCAAGCATCATTGGAAATCCTGTAACGATAAACACAAAGCACAGGCTAATCGTAAGGATAAAGGCGATCACCTGGTTTTGCGTGGTTGCGGACATGCAGGAACCGATGGCGAGAAAAGCGCCGGACATCAGCCAGCTGCCGAGATAGCTGGTAAAAATAATGCCGTTGTCAGGGTCACCGAGGTAGTTCACGGTGATCCAAAGTGGCAGCGTTAGCAGCAGGGCGATACCAATAAAAACCCAGGCTGCTAGAAACTTACCCAGTACCGCTTCTGAAAGTTTGATAGGTAACGTCAACAGCAGTTCTACGGTACCGGAGCGTAGCTCTTCGGACCACAGACGCATTGCGATGGCGGGCACAAAAAACAGGTAAAGCCAGGGGTGAAAATTGAAAAACACCTGCAGGTCAGCCTGCCCCGTTTCGTAAAAACCACCGATGTTGAAGGTGAAAATACTTGAAACAATCAGGAAGATAACAATGAATACATAAGCAAGTGGGGTAGCAAAATAGCTACTTAGTTCTCGCTTAAAAATAATAGGAAGTCGGTTCACGGATAAATCTCAAAAATTTCGGAGGGGTTGTATTTGGGGGTGTAGGTACGGCACTTATTCAGGCGGTCAACTTTCGGAATACATCGTCGAGTCGGCCCTTCTCAATATAGAGCTCTTCGATGGTCCAGTTTTCCCGTTGGGCCAGCTGTTTGATATCATCGACTACCCCAGCAGCGCCGGGTTGAGGTTGTAGGGTAAAACGACCCTCGGCGCTTTCGAGGTGTTTTACGCTACTGAGTTCGGCAAGTTTTGTTTGCGGATCAGTAGCATGGTTAAAGCGTACGGTGATGGCCTGATGATAGTCGGATTGTGCTTCAAGTTCGGCGGGGCTGGCGTCACATACCAACCGGCCATCTGCAATCATAATTACGCGACTACAGAGCGCATCCACCTCTTCAAGAATATGAGTAGAGATGATCACCACTTTGTCTTTGGATAGATTGCGGATGAGTTCTCGCACTTTGAATTTTTGGTTCGGGTCGAGGCCATCGGTGGGCTCGTCCAGTATTAGAATTTGTGGGTCGTGTATCAGCGCCTGGGCCAAACCTACCCGGCGTTTAAAACCCTTGGAGAGGGTTTCAATGGTGCGATCAAATACCTGTTTCAGCTCCAGCGCTTCCACAACATGGTTTACCCGTTGCTCTCCTTCAACACCTTTGTAACCGCGTAAGTCGGCAATAAAATGAAGAAAACCGGATACACTCATATCGCCCCAGGCCGGCGCGCCCTCGGGCAAATAGCCGATCATTTTTTTAGCCTGGAGCGCATCACTGGGCAGTGAATGACCAAACAGCTCGATACTGCCGGACGAGGGTGTCAGGAAGCCGGTGATCATTTTCATGGTGGTCGTTTTACCGGCACCGTTTGGACCCAAAAATCCGAGCACCTCCCCGGCACCGACTGAAAAACTGAGATTGTCCACAGCTTTAAATTGGTCAAATTGCTTACTGACCTGATCCAGCTTAATCATAAATGGGTAAACCTGTTTAAAATTGTTCGGGGCGATAACAGATCAATCAGGAAGCCCTCGATTGATCCTGAAATAAAACTGTGTTGCTACTAAAAGTTTAACTTTTCCGTCTGAAAAAGTGCGAGGCCAAATGATATTGGCCAATTTATTTCCGAGCAAGTCAGCGTCTGCAACAAGTTGTTATTATGGCAAAAAATCCTATCATTTATGTGGATTGGGAGCTAGACCAATATGGGCGGATAGCGTTGCTGTTCGGCCTTCGTACGACGCCCTTGCGTCACAGGAGTTCAGAAAATATGGCACGAACCCGGCTTAATCAACTTATCGGCCTTGCAGGGGTGGATGATCAGGAACGCAGTGTTGCCCGTGAATGGGGTAGACGGCTGGAGGGTCCAATGTTGTTGTTGGCGGTCTGGATTTTACTGCAATGGTATTTGAGTGCGACAGGCGAAGAGTTTTCGCCGCTGTTTGAGCTGATCTCAAATCTGGTTATCTGGTTTTTCTTTGTTTTTGAAACGGTACTGCTGGCTAGCCTATGCGCTGATAAAAAAGCCTATTTGAAGACTAACTGGATGAACTTGCTCATTATTATTGGAGGCATTCCGGTTCTCTGGGGGTTCTACGGCTACGCCGGTATATTGCGAACTTTGCGGTTATTATTGATCGTCAGTTTACTGTTTAACGTTTCCAATACCGTGCTCGGGGTGCTGTCTCGAAATCATATAGGCCAGGTGCTAGCCCTGGGTCTGTTATTCGTGCTGATGTCGGGGATTTTGATAGCGGGTATTGATCCCGCAGTTGATACCCCATGGGATGGTATTTGGTGGGCGTGGGTCACCGTCACAACGGTGGGTTATGGTGATATTGTGCCGGTAAGTAGTATTGGCCGAATATTTGGTGCGGTATTGATATTGATGGGGGTTTGTCTTTTTTCGCTATTAACCGCCGGGTTTGCAGCATTTTTTATCTCCGAGGAAGAGGAGGTACTTGAAGAGAAAGAGGATGTCACGATCCAGCAGTTGGCTCTAATGTTGGAACGCATTGAACAGATGGAAATACGGTTACAGCAGTTGTGTCAGCATCAGGGTGTTGATGGGAGCGATCCAAAAAAAACAGAAAGCTGACTCACGCGCCAGGCATCATCGAAGCCTGCGCGCCCTATCCTGTACCCTAGCGGCTTTGCTCGATCATCTGTAAACGGATTTTTTCCTGTGCGATCAATTTTTTTAGGGCCTTTTCGCGCTTTTTGCTAGCTTTAATGGCTGAGGTTATCTGGGCATCGTATTCCTGAAACCAGGTGCGGGAACCACGAACCATTTTAGACAGGCTTAACATACCGCTACTCAACGCAAATAGAAAAGTTTGATTACCTATTTCACGATCCAGCATCAGTTCCCTAAGCTCGGCGACTGAGCTTTTTTTGGTGTTTAGGTCAATGTCATCAAGTCGCTCACTAAAAGCGGTGATTCTCTTGCTGTACTTATCGGTAAGGTCATCCGGGGATGGTAATGTCTTTGCGTAACTCTCGAACTTTTCCTCAAGAACTGTAGTGATATCAGAGCCCTGTATCCCGGCGGCACTTTCTGTATTCAGTGCAACTCGATTGTTGAGGGCGAAATAGCCCACTGAGAAAAAAGTCAGCATAATCAGCACTAACAGCCCTACTCCACCACTGATAAGCTTTTGTGTCGACAGTGATTTTTCGAGTTTTTTTATCCGTTGGCTATCGGAAAGCGGTTCGTTACTCCCGGAATCTTCATCGCCTCGATCTTTTGGTTTTGCCATAATCGGCTACCTACCGTAATTTTTTCTGTAAACTGGTTGATTACACATTTATGGTCAGTTCATTTTATGCAAACAGATGCCATGAGCTAACTACCATACCTAGTCAGTATAGAAGGTTTCCTTCAAAGCCCCATAAAATACCCTGATCACTTTTTGTTTTGTTCACCGGCTTTAACCAGATCAATCATGCCCATCACCATTCTTTTTAATAAGCCTTTTAACGTACTGAGCCAGTTTACCGACCAGCAAGGCCGCCTCACGCTGGCAGATTTTATAGATATCAAGCAGATCTACGCGGCGGGTAGACTGGATCGTGATAGCGAAGGGCTGATGGTGTTAACGAGTGATGGTCGACTCAACAAACGGATCACCGATCCCCGTAACAAAATGTGGAAGACCTACTGGGCGCAAGTAGAAGGGCAGATCGATGCTGAAGCGATCGCTCGTTTACGCTCCGGTGTAGTGCTAAAAGATGGCAAAACCAAACCCGCTAAAGCCAGGTCAATTTCGGAGCCAGAAAGCCTTTGGCAGCGAGATCCACCGATTCGAAAGCGCCAGAATATTCCCACTAGTTGGTTAGAGCTAGAGATCGCCGAGGGTAAAAACCGACAGGTACGGCGCATGACCGCAGCGGTTGGGTTTCCAACGTTACGGTTAATACGTTGCCAAATAGGTCCCTGGAAGCTGGGTACCCTCAAACCGGGAGAATGGATTGAAGCGCCTGCAATTAGAAACCATAAAAACCAAAATTAGCGATTGAGCCTGTTATGAAAAAAGAGTGGATTTACAAGAGCACCATGTACTTTGGATGGTTGAATGTAGTGGGGGCATTGCTCTGTTTAGTGACGATGCCTTTTTATGATCTGGCAGCGCATGGTTTACTGGCGCAACACAGCGGTGCATCGATCGCTTCAATGGCTTTTTTACAATGTCTGGTTGGCGGCTCGTTGGTTTATTCTTCAAAGCAACGAGTGCTGGGTTCTGATCTTGGTGAAAAAGCTTATCCCGCTAGTCTTGTATCTTTTTTGCTATTTGCCCTGATAGGGTCTCAATGGATTTAGGTTTCTAATTAAGGGTTTGAATATTGACAAACGGTGACCGATTGCAGTGATCGCTACTTTTCCTTAAGCTGAAAATAGATCAAATAAAAAATCACACAGATGGGGTGGGTTATGAAACTAGGTTTATCGATAGGTTATTCAGGTCGTGAAATCGGCATGGATATGACACGAATCAAAGAGGCTGAAAACCTTGGTTTTGATTCTGTATGGACTGCAGAAGCCTACGGCTCCGATGCGGTTTCCCCCGCCGCGTGGATTTTGGCCCAGACCACGAAAATAAAGGTCGGCACCTCTATTATGCAGATCCCGGCCCGAACCCCAGCCAATGCAGCGATGACAGCTATGACGCTGGATGCACTTTCCGGCGGTCGATTCATTATGGGGCTAGGCGCTTCAGGCCCGCAGGTAGTTGAGGGCTGGCACGGGGTTGGCTACAAACGGCCCGTGACCCGAACCAAAGAATATATCGCCATCATCCGCAAAATCTTCGAGCGGGAAGAGCCGGTTACCTTTGATGGGTATCATTACCAGTTGCCCAATAAAGGTGATAAGTCCGTGGGTTTGGGTAAACCCTTAAAAAGTATTTTACACGGCAATCCGGATATAAAAATTTACACCGCATCCATTACCGATGCTGGTATTGAAGCCAGCGCAGAGGTGGCCGACGGTGTATTTCCGCTCTGGATGAATCCGGAGCGTTATGACATTTTCGAACCCCATATTCAAAAAGGTTTTGCTAAAGTACCGGGCAAAACCCTTGAACACTATGACATTGCGCCCTCTGTAACCGTAATTGAGGGTGATGATCTTGATGCCTGCCGCGCACCCATCAAACAGCATATGGCGTTATATATTGGTGGAATGGGCGCTCGGGCGAAAAACTTTTATAACGATTACGCCAAACGACTGGGTTATGAAGATGCCGCGGTAGAGATTCAGGATTTGTACCTGGATGGTAAAAAAGACGCGGCCGCCGCCGCAGTGCCGGATCAGCTGGTAGACGATATTGCGTTGATTGGCCCCCGCGAACATATTCGTGAGCAACTACAACCCTGGAAAGAAGCCGGTAAAAAACGTCATGTAGACACCATGATGATCGGCACCCAATCAATCGATACCATGCGGTTTTTAGCTGAAGAGATGCTTTAAGCAGGCTGGCCGTCGTAGCGTAGAGGAGTCACCAGAATCCCTACGCTATATATGGCTAAAAAATAAGATCTGAAAAACACTCAACCGCCACAAAATCACCCTTTGGTTGTGGCGGTTTTTGGCTATCCGGTTGCGCAACACTTACCAAATGGCCAATGCCGTAGGTTTTGGCGCTATTTAAAACTGATTCGTTATCATCAATCAGCATAGTTCGGGCAGGGTCAAAGGGCTGCACATGAGACAATGCCCTCCAAAATTGCTGGGATTCCTTCGGACAACCAAAATCATGGGAACTGTAGATTTCATCCAGCTGCTTATCTATTTCGGTAATCGCCAGTTTCAGATCAAGGCCCTTTCGGTGCGCGTTGGTTGCCAAGATACGCTTACAATTTTTTTGCTGAAGGAACTCCAGAAAATCCACCACAAAGGGGCGAATCTGAACCAGGTGTTTCACCTCCTCCTTAAGCGCAATAATATCTACACCTAACGCCTCAGACCAATAATCCAGACAGTACCAGTTGAGGCTACCTTTGGTCTCGTGAAACAGCACAATCATTTTATCAAAGGCCTGATCACGGGTAATACCATGCTGTTCCGCGTAGCGCTGTGGCAGATGCTCCAACCAGAAATGATTATCGAAATAGAGATCGAGAAGCGTACCATCCATATCCAGCAAGACCGTATCAATATTGTTCCAATCTATCTTCACCGCTACACTTACCCGTTCGAAAAATAGCAGTTTAAACCATTTTCAGGAGCTTTAGCGTGACATTGCCCGAACTGATCCAACCGGTAGTCGAAATTAGCAAACGTGCGGGTGACTGCATTCTTGAAGTTTACAACCGTGAGCAAGACATCAATGTAGACTTTAAGTCGGATGATTCGCCTCTGACCGAAGCCGACCTCGCAGCACATAAAGTGATTGAAGCTGGCCTGCAAGCACTCACCCCGGATATTCCGATTCTCTCCGAGGAGTCTGAGGAGATACCCTATTCAGTGCGCAGCCAATGGCAAAAATATTGGTTGGTAGACCCTCTTGACGGAACCAAAGAGTTCATCAATCGCAACGACGAATTCACCGTTAACATCGCATTGATTGATAACGGCGTACCAGTTTTGGGAGTAGTTTACGTGCCGGTTCTAAAACAGTTGTTTACAGGTGTAGCGGGGGATGGCGAAGGTTGTGGCGCATACCTCACTGAAGGTGACGGTCAACCCGCCGCTATTCGCGCACGCTCAGTGCCCGCCAAAGTTTCAGAAGAAACTCCGTTAATCGTAGTTGGAAGCCGCCGTCACGGTGCCGATGCACTCAAACGCTGTCTTACCCGAATGCGCCAACACATTGGCCCAGTAGAGATGACCAGCATGGGCAGCTCACTGAAAATTTGTTTGGTAGCCGCAGGCAAGGCAGATATCTATCCGCGCCTGGCACTCACCTGCGAATGGGACACCGCCGCCGCCCAAGCGGTGGTAGAAGCCTCCGGTGCGATATTGGTGGATACTGAATTAAAACCGCTGCGCTACAACCAGAAAGAGCCAATGTTAAATCCGTTTTTTTATGTCATTGGCGATAGCGACTTTGGTTGGTCCGATATTCTGGAGCCGGTAAAAGCACCGCCGGTTTAATGGTCGGTTTGAGGAAAAATAGAGAAGCAAATGATTGTGGGTAACATGGACTTTTAATGCCAAATCCAGCGGATGAAAAAAGAGTAGAGATCAGCGAATAACAAATTTTGACGTCCGCTTGAAGTTGATCCGAGTGAACTTAAAAAGTTAGATCACGTTTAACACATGCTGTATTTCTGGCAGCATTCGTTGGACGCATTCTTTTCCCTCATCTATAGCTTCATTTGCTCTATAAAATTCCAATAGACCAATATGTGAAAGCTTTGGAGAAAGCAAAATATCTGGAGGGTCTCCAGCCATACGACTTCTTGTGATTCTGTCTTGCGTAATATTTACTGAACCTGCGATAGCTTCGAACAAACTGGGTGGTTGATCTTCATCTCTTGTCGTTGAAAATACCGAAGCGGAATATTCCTTGACTAGAGAGGAGATCTTGCTTGCAGCACCTACATTTTGTTTGGCGATATTTTTTGATTTTTGAAAATGTTTTCCGATGATATCGCCATTTAGATTTACCGCTATAACAATATCTGCCCCTAGTGCTCGACAGACGGAAACAGGAACCGGATTAACTAATCCACCATCTACAAGCCAACTATTATTATTTCTAATTGCTGGAAAAAGACCAGGCAGTGAAATCGATGCCCAAACGGCTTCTAACACTGAGCCTTCCGTTAACCATACCTCTCTACCATTATCTAAATCGGTTGCTACAGTGGCATATTTCTTATCAAGAGCCTCTATTGCTGAATTATCTTGCGCTACGTATTTTCCTAAAAATTGATGTAGTTTTTCGGTATTAACGAAACCATTTAGAGATGAATTAATTTCAAAAAATCTAGCTATGTCAAACTTACTCAGTGAGCACACCGATTCTTCCAGTTTATCAAGATTATTTGATACATAAGATGCACCGACTAACGCACCTATGGAAGTACCACAAACGATATCGGGAATAATCCCCTCAGCAGTCAGTGCTCTAATAATACCTATATGAGACCATCCGCGAGAAGAACCACTTCCAAGGGCTAAACCAATCTTCATTTCAATCTTACTCTGCTAAATTTCATGGAATTTTGGTGTGGACTAAAAAAGCAGACACGATAACTATCCGATGAGTTGTACTTTTACTGAGTATCCAAACCACTCAATTTACTGGCAATATAAACTCCATAGCTGTAATAATTTTTATATTTCTTATAAAGCGAAATTTCTTTCTTTTCAGTCTCTACAATTTTTTGAGCATTTTCATTGTTTGCATTCCGCTCAATAAATTCGGTAAAACTGTTTTGCATTGGCCGATAGTAATTATCCAGCCAGCATTGCTCGGGTAAAATAAAATAGGCTACTGGGGAATAGCCATTGTTTTCTAATATGCTGATCTTTGACGAGGCAGTGTCTATTCCCGGGTATTCAGACTGCCAATATTTTTCGACTTCAAGTGGGCGATCATTCGTTGTCCATGTGATTTCCGATACGACCAGTAATCCACCAGGTTTCAGAAAACGCTTCCAGTCATTTATTCCGTTTTCGAAACCCATATTGTAGATGGCTCCTTCAGACCAGATTACATCAAACTCTTCATTGTCAAATGGCAGACTTTCCATTGAACCTACGAGAGGGCCTATTTTATTAGATAAGCCTGCATTTTCTGTGTTGGTTTTAAGTACATCAATAAAATCTGGCAAAAAATCTACTGCGGTTATTTGGGCGTTTAATGAACGGGCAAGCAACATGGAAGCAGCGCCTGTACCGCAGCCTATATCTGCTATTTTTAACGGGGTTGACTGGTCTAATCCGGCCAGGGCGATTGCTTTTTTTGTCTCTGCATCCCCTCCCGGCCCTTGCCGCTTTGCCCTTTTATGGAGGTCTATTAAGAGTTGATATTCTTCCACTTTTTCACTCTCTCAAGTTATCGATTCAAAGTCCGCCATCGGAATTAATTAAAAATAGTGCGTAACTAGAGCTGTATCATCTGATATTTTGCTGACTACTTTGTGGTAAAAACTTAAATAACAAAGCGATCAGAGCAATACTCCATACGATGACAGCACCACTTGGTAGGTCGAATAATGAGGAAAAAATTAATCCAAGCCCATAACCTAGTGCGCCGAGAACGAAGCCCGTCGACAATGACTTTTGATGACCCAAGCTTCCAAGGGCAGGAATAATCAGGCTGGCGAAAACCAAATATACACCAACAAGCTGAACGGAACTGGTGACCGCCAGTGCAAACAAACTATAAAACCCAAGGTTGCCTAATTTCTGTCGAAAATTAAATAACAGCCATAATATTAAGCCTGTCACCAGAGCGGTTGGTAGCAGTTGCTCCCAGGTGATCCAGAGTATTTGCCCCACCAATAAATCTTTAAGTGAGTCGCCACCATGTGGGTTATTTGCCAACAGTAAAATACTGGCGGTGGCCGCCAGTATAAAAGTAATACCAATCAGAGCTTCCTGATGTTGCCCCCACTGTTTTTCCATCCAGCTTAGAACCAATGCGCCGACCAGGGCGGCACTCAAGGCGGCCAATTGTACTTCCCATCCGTGGGCCTCCCAGCCAAAGCGCCAGGCTAGAATCACCCCCAGGCCAGCGATTTGGGCAATGGCCAGATCAATAAAAATAATGCCACGTTTCAGCACTTCCTGCCCGAGTGGAACATGGGTTGCCAATATCAGTAAGCCGGCAATAAATGCCGGCCCTAGTATGGATAGCTCTAGTCCTTCGAGACTCATTACTGAACACTCAACAACTGATTGAGTAGTCGGTCAAACCACTGGGTCAGTGTTTCGTCTTTCGATGGACTTAAGGGTAATGCAACCGCAGAGATTTTGGTCTTCTGTGTTAACCATCGTGCCGATTTATCGCTTTGATAACTGGCATACAGCAACCGATCGGCGGGGTTCTGATTGAGCTTGGTGAGTACTTTGCCCAAGTGGGAACTACTGGCCGGAATACCTGGTTTTGGCTCCAGCGTTGCAACCTGTGTTAGACCCAGCCACGACTCCAGATAGACCCAATTGTTATGACTGACCACAATACGCGCACCGCGTAATGACTGGCTGCGTTGCTGCCATTGCTGAATGGCCTGTTGCCACTGTTGGGTGAACGTCGCCAGATTATTCTGATAATGCGACTGATTGGCAGGGTCAACCTTTGACAGGGTATCCGCAAGTGCTATGGAAACCTTTAGCATGCGCTCCGGGTCGACATGAAAATGTGGGTTTCCCGCTGCGTGAATGTCACCGAGACTTCGATCAAGTAAGGTGGGTTTTTCCAGCAAGGTGACATAATCCGCAGCCATAAAGTGCCCCGTTTGACCCGGCTGGACAGAGCCATTTCCGGATTTGCGTAACAATAAAGGTAGCCAGCCAACCTCAAGGTCAGCACCGGTGCAGACCAAAAGGTCGGCGCGGCGCATTTTGGCGATCAGGCTGGGGCGTGCTTGTATATGATGGGGGTTTTGCATCGCAGTGGTCGCGCTGGTGACTTTTACTTTATCAGTGCCCAAAGCCTGGGACAGGGCCGCCCACTCTGGCTCACATGCAAATATATTGATTTGCGCGCTGGTGTGGTGGGCAAAAAACGGAAAGATCAATAAAAGCAATAAAGCGGGTTTTTTTATCTTCGAGTAAAACATGATGTTCTCCAGAATATGAGGTTCGCACCAGCCACCGATGACTGGTGCGAGGATTCATCAAAATTGATGAGCGCCGTGGCTGCCGAGACTCATGGTGTACTGCAATATCATCTGATCATCCGCGTTTTCATAGGACTCATCACGGTTATATTGCAGCCGTACTCGAGAAAATTCACTCGGTACCCACTCGACCATGACGCTGGTGCGTTTGGGGGTGTGCCCTTCATTGTCTAGTCCTGCTTCGCCCAATACGCCGGCATCTGAACCCTGGTTATTGCTGTCTAACTGGTCATAACGTAAACCTGCTCTCCATTGAGGTCTAAATTGATATATAAGTTGTGCGTACCAACCTGATTGGTCACCGTCATAGCTGCTGGTCTCGATTGGTGGGCCGCTGTTGAGCATAGTAACCATGCCATCTTCCTGGCGATCAAAGTATTCAAACTGGATTTTAATATGTTGATTTCTTGGGTTGCCGTTAGGCGCCCACTTATATACAAAATCCAGCGCGTTAATTTTACTGTCGCCATCAAAGGATGGAGTTTCTGCGGTTGTGCTTCCACCGTGGGAATGGCCACCGCTGGTGCGACCCTCAATATTGTTCGCCTGCCAGTGGCTTAAACCGAGTTGCCAACTGTGGGCTATACCGATGTCACCACCGATATTGGCAAATACCGTTGCGGCACCAATATCATTCTGTTCACCGCCTGCGGGAAAAAGGCTACCACCTAAAAGCTCAGCGCCCAGCTGTAAAAAAATATCGGTAGGCGCAACATAGGTTATCTGTAGACCATCGTCCCTGAGTTGATCACCGAACAACCCGCGATAAATCAGCGGCGCATCGGCAAAATCCCAGGCATGAGCATGTTGCTCGTTGATATACCCCATAGCGGAGAAAAACCTTCCAGCTTTTAGGGTAAAGCCACCGCCCAGGCCTAAGGTTTGAATAAAGGCCTCCTCCAGGTCTACTTCCGTACCTCCGTCTTCATTATGAAAGCCGATCGTCGCTTTGCCATAAAATTTATCGTCAATATTGGCACTGAAAGCCAGCTCACTTTCACCCACTGAAAGACCTCTAGAGCCTAAGCCAGATTCACCGCCCAGCGCAAAACCGGGTAGCTCATAATCTTCAGGGTCATTGCCAAAATTGGCGTAACGGCCATCAAGAATAAGACTGATCGCGGGATTAAATTTGTTTTGAGTCACCATATTTGTGTGACCAGGGTTGACCGCAATTCCCTGGGTGTCCGCATTGACTTGTTGCGTCTTATCCTCAGTTTTCATCAGTTTGACTTCAAGCGCTTCAACACGTTGCTCGTAGTCCTTTTTTAGGGTGTTCATTTGTTGTTTTAATAGCTCTATTTCAGTTTCAGCAACAACTGAGGTTGAAAAAAGCTGGGCGATAGATATCGCAGCAATAGGGTATGCCTTACGCATTAGGAATTCTCCCGTAACCATAAAAGATATTGACGCAATCAATCAGTTGATTGCGTAGAGGTAACAATAAGTGGGCTTACAGGAAAGAAAGGGGCGGAGCGCGGGCGAAGTAGGCTGTTGATAGAGAGGATAGTAAGCGTATGGATACGCGATCAACGAGAAGAACTGAACCCGGCGGAACGGGTAATGATATGTCCGGAGAAATCAGCCCATTGCCTGAGTTCTCACAGTGTAAAAATGCCGAGCAAGAATGATCAGGTTTATGGAACGGGTGTTCCACAGAGTGGAGAAGCACAGCCATCTGGCTCACAAGCAAAATGCTTAAAAGCGCTATAGATCCCAGAATGTGCTTTCGGTTTGTCATTTATCGAGATTGCTTAATCTGACAGTTCGTCTTTTTAAATGGTGCTTATCGGTCCGGATTCTAAGCTAAATCCTGCTTAGTAACCATAAAATGATGCTCAAGAATCCGAGACATCTGATCAAGGTACTCATACCGAGCTCGAACCCCTGAGGTTAAAATGCATTTTGAGCGGGAGGGAATCTACTTTTCATTTTCCCTCGCAGGGTGTACCCCTGTACAGTTATAAACCCTGATTGATCAAACCGATACCTATTGTCGAGTATCCGGTTTCATTTTTTTGTGTGGGATATTTTTGGCGTCAATCTGCAAAACTGAAAGCCTCGCACCTTTTAGGTATTGTAAGGAACTAGCGGTGCCAGTCCTGGACTGGCATTTACTTTTCTAGCAACGATGACCATTTCGCGTCGAAACCGACGGGGCAACAGTCGATAGGCGATAGACAACAGTCTATTTTTACGCCCCAGTCCGTTCGTATGGCTGCGGTAACTGATCGAATCCACCGCTAGCCCGGCGGCCTCCACAAAACGCACCACTTCGTTTGTGGAATACTCTCGAACATGGCCCATATGTCCAAGACTACGTAACTTGCCGAACTCTGTGGCTGGGTCGGCGATGCTCCTGCCCAGGATAAATCTAGCGATGCTCGGAAGCGAATAAACGTTGGGGGTTGTAAGAATAAGCGTCGCACCGGTGGTCATAACCCGGTTTATTTCACTCAACACGAACGCCGGATCAATCCGAAGATGCTCAAAGGTTTCGCACAGCATTACGCACTCGAAAGTTTCATCTTCAAAAGGCAATGTACTGCGCTCAATATCACATTGATGGACATCAAGCGAAAGTTGCTGGATAAATTCTGTACAACGTTTGGGGTCAATGTCGACACCAACCACCCCGTAGCCGGATAGTTTCAACAGGGCAGTCATATGGCAGGGAGCCGAACCAAGCTCCAGAATTGCGCCGGTTGGAGCAAGGTCTGTAATCAGACTAAGGTCAGCCAGATATCGCTGTTCGTGATTGAAAAGGTCATTCACATGCCAGTGGCGAGAGGGGCCGGCCTGTATCTTTACCGCCTGCCACAGAGACTCAATTGGAGATTGCTCCACAAGAATTACCCGCCAAAAAGGAAATAAGTATAAACAGGGTGTGGAAGCGCCACTAGTGTTTCCGTTTATATGAATTCAAGCTGTTTGTAGCCAGGCAGCTACATTTTTGAACGCGTGTGCTGGTTACAGCCATAATCTTACCCCTATGGTGCATTACAGCGTAATACAACATAGGGGCAAGCTAGTTCGTAAGGGGGCTGCCGTCCAGGCTGAATTACCTTTTTGGAACTATCTATTTATGGGCAATTGGTTTTTCGGTAAACAGATAGTTTTTTAGTTCTTTGTCCATAGTCGGATCTTTTCTTCTTATCCATTCTAAGACCATCGCCGCATGTTCTTTTTCTTCATCTCGATTGTGCACAAGTATTGCTTTTAACTCATCATCCTTGCAAGCGTCGACTCGTTGGTTATACCAATCAACCGCTTCTAACTCTTCCATTAATGAAACTATCGCCCGATGCATATCCCGTGTTTCATCAGATAGTTCTTCAATTGGTTCGTGGTAGCCTTCGTTTGACATAATTTTCTCCAGTTAAATTTATATTCGCGTGCGCATAACGTTTGAGCCAAGCCGCACAATTTGCTGCATGTTTTAAGCGCCTTCTATGGTCGAAACTCCACAGTTTTACCCCGATATTTTAAAGCGATAAAGTGAGGCTTAAACCCCCAGCTACTGGTTTTCAGCATGGCAGCCCGATGGATGTCAGGTGCAGATACCGTCTAACTCGCGAACAAGAGCGCTCCATGTAGAATCTACTTTTAACTTGAACAGTTTAAAAAAATTCAAGCTCGAATGTAACAAGGGCGAGATCTGAATACAACTACCGCCGTTTGCTTAAGAAAAAAGGAAAAGCAATCCGGAGTAGATGTCGAGACATCGTTTCTGGATTCTAATATTTTTGAGCTCGACCTGTACATGCAGGAAGAGAATAATCCGGAGTGGATTAAACGCTTAATCACAGCATTAAGGCGATAAAAAAAGGTGGATATTGACGACTTTTTATTCGCATATTTTTTATCAAGAAATTTATATTATGCAGTTAATATAAACCCATTTTCTTGAGCGAATTTATTCTTTTCATAAAAAATATCGGGCCCCGTACCTAACCAGTAATTTAGCCCTACTGAAATATACTGGTCATAGAACGCCTGGTCGTGGTGAATACGGCAATATAGCGCCATAGTATGCCGACCGATTGCGTGATTGGAATTTTGCGGAAAAGCCAACCCAAAACGAAACGATGGAATGCAATGAGACTCGGCTCGATTAATTTTTTATGTGTATATTTCTATAAACTGCTGTGTAAATTATTCATACTTTTTCTACATAACGTTTGTTAACTGACAGTGGCACGGTGTCCGCCGCCGTCTCGCTCTGCCCGCAAAATTCGACTTCGATGGTGATGTGAACCAACTCGGTGGATTTCGAGAGGCGGCTTTTGTATTGATCCAGTGTTGCCGGATTGTGCGCAACGAGTGCGATCTGTGCTGAATAGATGCCTGGACCAATCGACCAAACATGTAGGTCCGTAACCTTGCTATCCCCATCTCGTTCCAACGCATCCCGAATAGTGTTTTGTAGCTTTTCAGGAGCCTGGCGATCAAGCAACACCGCGGCGGTATTGCCCAGTAGCCCATAAGACCAACGGGCGACCAAAAACGCACCGACGATACCCATGATCGGATCCATCCACACCCAGCCGAAATGTTTCGCAGACAACAACGCAACGATTGCCAGCATTGACGTCAGCGCATCAGCCATCACATGCAGATAAGCCGATTTCAGATTGTGATCATGATGATGGTCGTGGCCGGAATCTTCGTGGGAGTGATGGGCGTGCTCGTGATCGTGATTATCGACACCCAGGACGAATACACTGGCGCCATTTACCAGCAAGCCGAGCACAGCAACCGCAATGGCCTGGTTAAATACGATTTCTACGGGATTCATCAAGCGCGCCACGCTTTCAAATCCCATGTACAAGGCAAAGATGGCCAGCAGCACCGCGCCGGTAAAGCCACCTAAAGCGTTGACTTTACCTGTGCCAAAACTAAACGTTGGGTTCCGCGCATGTCTGCGGGCGTAGACATAGGCAAAGGCCGTGATTCCAAGCGCAACGGTATGGGATGCCATGTGCAGGCCATCCGCAAGCAATGCCATTGAGCCATAGTGAATCCCGGCGAAAATCTCCACCACCATCATCAGCGCCGTGATGACAATCACGATGAGGGTGCGGGACTCTCCCGGCTTCCGTTGGTCCTGGGCGAAAGTGTGGTCGTGGTGCCACTGGTTAAGGTTTTCGTTATGCATGGTCGTTATCTGCTAAACAAATCATCGTGGCGACCTGAGTAATGAGCATATACTCCGGAACCAATGATAGTAGTTAGGACGAAAAAGAAATATCGGATTAATACATTTTCATAAAATAGATGCTAATTAGTATTATTGATTTTCATATTGTCATGTCGGGGCGCTGCTAGCTGGGCCACCAGTGGTTATCAAATTATAACAGTTGGTTTTAGTACCTACTGTAGTTTCTCGATCTACTATTTCCGCTTGTTTAATGAAGCCTCCTTCTTTAAACAAAGAAATATCCTGTCCTTTTGTAGTAGTAACTTCCTCGTCAATTACATCTGAATTTGCTGCTCGTTCAGATGGGCAATCGAAACCACAATTTTCCTTGGAGATCCTTGTAAAACCAATGTTTCGAATAGTTGTTATCGATTGCCTGGGAGTCACGGCAATGAAAATCTAGTTGGTCAAACTCACGCTCGAATGCTTCTCTGAGTTGATACGCTTTTCAAACTATAGCCGCTTGAATTGCGGCATCACCTAAGATAGTTGTCGAGTCTAAAACATCTAATGACGTCATTGTAGGTTCGATAATCAATGGTAACTCAGTGCATCCAAGTATTACTGCGCTAACCCCTGCATCCTGATATTTATTAAGAATATGATTCATTGTCCTCTTCGAATCGTTACGAACCACCCCTGAAGTTAGTTCATTTACGATCGTATGATGCACAAACTTCTGCTCTGAATCACTCGGCCATATAATCTCAGAATCTAGACTAGAAAAAGCACCAGGATAAAGTGCGCTGTTAAAAGTAAATTCTGTACCTAGCAATAGGAGCTTAGAATGATCTCTGGCCTCAGCAACCGAAGCTACTTCTTTAGCAATATTGAGCCAGGGTATATTTATGCGGTTACACACCTGCCCATATACTTCATGGGGTGTGTTTGATGGACAGATAATCAGTTCAGCCCCAATCGACTCTAATTTATGAATAGAGTTTACAAGTAGGTTTTCCCACTTTTTCAAGCGATCATCACCAAAATGCACATGTTCAGAGAATGAAAACCCATGAATTGATATTTCAGGGTGTGTGAACTTGCCAAATATTTTTTCTGACTCTGAACAAATATACTTGTATGTAATAGCTGCACCCTCTGCGGTGACAGCAGCAATCCCTATATGCCTCAATTCATGCTCCATATTAAAAAACTAAATGCCGGCCTCAACTTTTGGAGTAAATATTGTAGGCGCTTGTTATCGATTGATTAGGCCACAAAATTCCGGCTGCCATTAATAAACATGATTCTCATTGACATACCAAGTGCCATCCTTTTGATGAATACCTAAGACAATAAGGGCTTCATTTTTGTCATAAATACCACGCCATACAAACCTTAAAGATCTCTGTTTGCTATTTTCGCTTATACCTTTTAATGATCCGAGATAAACGCGTTCCTTGTATAACCCTAACTCCTCTCTCATCAAGTCCACATCGTTGAGAAAAATACTTTCATTAAACTCGTCTGGATCAACAGTTTCAAAACGCTAGACAATTTCCATCTCGATCTGCCTCAAGCATCTCGGTGAGATACTTATCCGCTATTTTTAACTCTTCTTGATGCTCGATCATTGCGAGTTTCCTTTATGTAAGCTAATTGACGTAGCGGGCGGAGTGAAAAGATTTGTCATGATTGAATACTCTGCCATGACCTGTATTTTACTCCCTTGTCATTTAATGCTGCGACAGTCGAAGCCACAATACCCTTTGTATATTTCTCAAACCTGGTAGCCGACATGTCGCTACAAACGTAAACCTCCGCTCCACTACCCGACAACTTTAAACAAAGGTCTTCAGCCGTAGCCTTAACACAGTGGTCGAGAAGAAAACCCGCTATGACAAAACGTCTTATCCCAATCTCAAAGTCTTTTTCTACCTCAGAACAAAAATCACTGGATGAAAGAGCGCTTTGCTGACGTTTAGTAGTAGATGAGTGGTAGTTTATGGATGAGAACTCCTCTATAACATGGCAGTCGTTATTTACTTGTGGAACGCATAGGTTTGCTAACGCATGCTCAGTATCACCGCCTGTAAATTGCCCAACAACGTACTCTGATTTAACTATATGCCGCCTATAACTCTCTTCCATGGCAGTCTTGATATTAGGGATTACCTTTCTGATTTCACTCAATTCTTCATTTCCATATTTCAACCCAAGTGAGCCTGATGGCGAGCAAAACCCAACCTGGGGATCAATAAGTATCATCGAAATATATTTCATAGATAAATCTTTAGCCATAACGTAGCGTGGCGGCCGGATGTGCGGCGTGCAGTAGAAAAATATCCTACTCAAAACGCCCTGTTATGCACAGCCTACTGATTGAGAATGCGCAGGTACACTAAAGTTGTATGGACCATGTGTAGCAATACAAATAGAGTTGCAGGAACAATATAGATTGCTCGCTGCCAACTGGAGAGCAACCAGCTATGTGAACAGATTAGCCCGATTCCATACAACCAAAATATGGTTGTCCATGCAGGCGCGCTAAAACCAAGATAGCTCGTAGACCAACTGCTGTTCGGATATAGTATTTGAAAAAGGTAACTGCAAAAATATATCGCTATCCCAAATGTATACAGAAACCATCCCCATTTATTTTCAATTTCATCATTACTGAAAAATAAGATAGCGGGAACGCTAAAAATTATTACTCGAAATAAATTCTCGGCTATGGCTAGCCAAGGCGGGATCTCGCTCGAAAATTCTTTTGGGCTATACACTTCTGGCAAGAAATCCCATAGTCCAATTGAGATTGCTAGTACGGGAATTACAAGTAATGCACCATTTCGTAGAATTACTTTGCGCGGATCAATCAAGTTTGAGTACCAGGGTCTTTTTAGGCACAACGCGTACAATAATCGGAAGGCCGCAGTGGGGTTTGTTTTGCGTTAGCTCTCCCAGCACCAAACACTCCCGTGCTCTAAATGAACACCACCAATCCAGCGGTCATAATCCTTAATATCCAGCCAATGTCTCTTGCCATATAAAACATCTAAGCCAACAGGGGTAATCGTTAGTTCTTGATCTCTAGCTGTTGGATAAGCCAACTTTGTACCTTCTCTCAATGTAAGTAGCTCAGGACTTGAATCAATAAACTCCTGAAGCAATACCCAAAAGCTTGAATCCCCTAGAAACATTCGCTCCTCTGATTTTTGGCTTAAACCAAACACTTTTCCGGCCAAACTTTCACCCTTTGATATAATTTTCAGGGCCTGCTGCTCAGTACGAGACAAACCATTGTCGGAATTCGGATATTCTTCTAACATCCTAGTGACCGCGCCTTTCAAATACGGCAACACAGAAATATCTTTATCTAACAACTGGCACCATTCTTTAGGTGAATTTTCTCGAAATGCTGACCAAGCCTTGCTAGAAAGCACAAGATGCTTTTCTGTAATTGGCTCTTCGAATATAAGTAAGTTCTTCATTTCACCTGGTGAAAGCATACCCAGATACTTGTCCCTGCAAATAATCGATAACTCAACTCCATTCTTATCTTTATCGTGAAACCAATCTAATATTTGTAGGATTTGAAGTTGATCGTAGAGATCATGCTCAAACCATAAGATAACTTTTTCATATTCCCGGAATGATTTTAGGGTGTCGTCCCGCTCAATGAAATCTCGCCTAATATTCTCTGGCTCCCCCCAGCCTCGACCAATTATGAACTCCGCACGAATTTTCGATAGCTCCTCAAGCCCAAGTCCCTTTGGAACAGGTCCATCATGGAGCACATCTTTCCAAGGAAGAAATTTCCCAGGAATCCCCGCCTTTTTCATTATTTCAACGGCGCTATCACCGTTTGTAATATTTAGAATATCTCCCATAATTTTCCCGGGGGCCTCACGCTAAGCTAAGGGGCGCGCCGCTTTTGGCGCGACCCAGCGAACAAAGTGAGCGGTTTGAGTGCCATGTTAGGTGCTACCACCTTTACCGGAAAAATAAAAACCTACTACTGAGCCAATAATGGCACTAGAGAATGCTAATAACTCAGAGAAATGGGTGGATTCTGAAAGAGCAGCCCAAAATATGAGAAAAAGAAGTGCTACAACAAGGACTATTGCTAGCATCGGTGCAAGCCTTTTGTTCATACGTTCGGTTAGCGGCTCTGCTTGGCCAATCCCTCCACATGAACCGCATAGTAATCCGTAAAATGTTTTTCCTTTCAGGTCGTTGCGTTTGATACACGCAGCACAAGAACTTGAATTCTCTCCGCTTGTGCATGTTCCCTCGCCCTTGCAATGGAAACACTCATACAGATTTGCCTTTATCTCGTGCATAGTTTCCCTGAATACCTAATCAGGCTGTAGAAAAATTATGTTTTTCACGCAATAAATCCTTGCGGTCGAAGATTT
>JARGPR010000024.1 GCA_029210125.1 Pseudomonadales bacterium
CAAAAAAGTTGCGTTTATGGTACAGTAAGCCTTTTACCGCTGGCCCCCTGCTCCAATTTTTATCCGAGACCGGGTCCAAACTCACTGGACCAGGCCCTCGTCTGGCCTTGTCCGGGGTTCTGGAGGGTTTGTGCCGGCAGTTGGAAGATTATCAGTCAGGAGTACAACATGAGTGAAAAGAAAGCCCGCTTAAACCTGGCCGACAACCAGGAAGCGATTGAACTTCCTGTGTTGGAAGGCACGATCGGTCCGGATGTCGTCGATGTCAGAAAACTGGTTGCAAAAGGTGTATTCACCTTTGACCCCGGATTCATGTCCACAGCATCTACCGAATCTGCTATCACTTATATTGATGGCGGCGCCGGCATGCTGCTGCATCGTGGCTACCCTATCGACCAGTTGGCAGAGCATTCTGACCACCTGGAAACCTGCTACCTGCTGCTGAATGGTGAACTGCCAACTGACGAGCAGAAAGCCGCGTTCGTTGAAGACATTAAAGCTGAAATAGCTGTTTCAGACAGCTCAGCCGCCGTGCTGGATGGCTTCCCTGCTGATTCTCATCCCATGGCCGTGATGGTTTCACTGCTGGGCACACTGGCTGCCGAATTCCACGAAAGCACTAACATTGAAGACGAAGCTGACCGTTACAAAGCGGCTATCCGCGTCATCGCCAAGATCCCGACTCTGTCTGCCATGACTTACAAGCACAGTGTTGGCGAAGCGTACGTGAAGCCAGAGCCTGGCCTGAGCTACGCCGAGAACTTCCTGCACATGATGTACGGCACAGCCGGCGAAGCACCCAAGGTCAACCCGGTACTGGCCAAGGCCATGGACGTGATCTTCCTGCTGCACGCTGACCACGAGCAGAATGCTTCCACCTCAACAGTACGTCTGGCAGGTTCGACGGGTGCCAACCCATACGCCTGTATCGCTTCTGGCATTTCTGCCCTCTGGGGCCCAGCTCACGGTGGTGCCAACGAAGCCGTACTGACCATGCTGAACGAGATCGGTGACGAATCCCGCATCGAAGAGTTCATCGCAAAAGCCAAGGACAAGAACGATCCGTTCCGTCTGATGGGCTTTGGTCACCGCGTTTACAAGAATTTCGACCCACGCTCGCGCGTGATGCGCAAGATTTGTGACGAAGTGCTGGCAGATCTGGGCGTTGAGAACGATCCACTGTTCAAGATTGCCCGCCGTCTGGAAAAGATTGCCCTGGAAGACCAGTACTTCATTGATCGCAAACTTTATCCAAACGTTGATTTTTACTCCGGCATTATCCTCAAGGCCATTGGCATTCCAACCAGCATGTTCACCGTGATTTTTGCACTGGGTCGAACGCCAGGCTGGATTGCCCACTGGAACGAAATGCTAAGCAACCCTTACAAAATCGGCCGTCCTCGCCAGCTCTATACGGGCTCTGTCAAACGCGACTACCCGGCCTGATCGCCAAAAGATGCAATGCTGGCGATCAAAGTTAACTCAACTGATCGCCAGCTTTACTTCCCCACCTACCGCAATCTCTCCCTCTGCCAACACCCTTGCAGTAATCCCACCATGGCCTCGCATGGCATTGTAAGCTCCCGGCCCAAGGTCTCGCTCCATCTTGCTGCATGGGTCACAAGGTCCGGTGTATTCCAGCAAGGCATGACCGGCATAGAACTGCCTGTTTTTCAGTGCCAGTAAGTTGATACCTGACACGACGATATTTCTCCGCAACATCTCTGGTGTTAGCTCAGAAAGATGCGCGCAGGAAGCAATCACAGGAATATGCTCCGCTTGAATCAATGTCACCTGTCGCTTGCCACGGCTTCTGCCTGCGTAACGGTCGCCGACCAGACCAGTACCGGGTTGCGCGAGAACGTTATTGACGACCTGCATAGGGGCTTCACGGGCGGGACGGAGGCCGATCCAGTCGATTTGGCCGGTTTGGGGCAGAGTGTCCAGGAGGTGCTGGAGGCCTGGGATGGTTTGGGGTGTTGGTGTTTTGGGCATTAGACACTTTCCAGGATTTGATGGATGATGATTACAGCCAGGAAGAATCATCAGTTTTTTCGCTTTCTGGACCAGTTGGAAGGGGCTTTTAGGTTCGCTGACCGGTAATCCAGCCCAATGTTTCTAGCTGCTGCCATGCGGCGTTGACATGGGGCTGCAGCATTATCTTCTTTTTACGCGGATTCCAGGCTTGCACCTTGTCAAGCGCCTCATCGGCATTAGCGGCCCCCTCGCGTGTTGACACCCAATGAACACTGGCCAGCAGCTCCATACCAAAGGGGGACTCGTAACCATCAATCAACTCAGCCACCTGATCGACATACCTTAAAACATCAGAGTCTGATGTCTGTAGGTAACGCTCGGCCTCGGCTAAGGCGCTATCGTCAGGAGTTATTTGGGATTCAACAACGCCATCCCCCACACCGTGGATATAATGCCCATCCATGCGATCGAGGGCATGGCGCAGGTTGTCGGCGTAGGGGCCGAACTTGTCTTTTACGAAGTTCAATTTCAGGTTCTCACCTGCTTCCTGCAGAAAATAGGCTAACTTCTGCACCTCAATTTTTGATAACCCATAGTCAAGGGCTTGGTAGGTTTTGAGCAAAGACAGAATAGCCGCTCGCCCCGGGGTCATTTTGGGGGCTGGGGTATTCACCTCAAGTTCTACCGGTGCGGCCCCCTCCTGGGGCTCAAATAGTCGTACCTCAATATCGCCCTTGGCAAAGTAACGCTCAATCAGTGGGCGAACGTCGCGCCAGTCCAGCCCGCCATTACCGCACCCCAGGGGCGGCATAACAATGGAACGTATCTCCCGCTCGCGCACCACCTCGAGCAAATCGGCCAGACCTGACTCAATATCGGCCAGTTTTGACGGATTTCGCCAATGGGCTTTGGTGGGAAAGTTGATAATAAACCGCGGTGTTGCCAAGCCGCCCAAGTCATAGACAAACATGCTGCCAGGTTTCACTTGCCCGGCCTTGCAGGCGGCGGCATAGGCCTTGAAATTTTGCGGCCATTTCTTTTTAAACTGCAGAGCAATGCCTTTACCCATCACTCCCACGCAGTTAACGGTGTTAACAATGGCATCGACATCGTGCTGTTTAAGCAGATCTCCACTGGTTGTCACTATTGCCATGATTCACCTTTACGTTTGATTGAGCCCCCTGCGGGTACCTGGGAGGCATTGTACCTTGAAAACGCCGTGATTTTGAGTACCGTTTATCGTTCTTGAAAGTACCACTCGGGCATTATCTGGACGCTCACGTTCACCCCAGCCGCTTCAGCTAAGCCCAGCACTAGCTGGGCAGCATGGTCATTCATTACCCCAATGCGTGTAAACCAGTCGATAGGCACGGCTTTCTTGACCAAAAACTCCGCCTGCCGCTTTTCACAACGATCCATGTACTTCGCCGGCTCGTGGCGGTCATGAAAATACCGGCAAAAGCCGTCAAGGGTTGGCGGCTCTGTTAGTAAGTCCCAAGCTATGGCGTTTTTTAGCTGATACGGGTCGGTATAAGGGACACTATAAGCCTTGGTCGCATTGCGATCATAAAATACGATCTCGGCATTTTCATCGATCACCCGCCGTACAAGCAGCTCAAAGTGCACAATATCTGACTGGCCGTAATTGCAACCTGCCACCTGCCCGTGGTGTATAGCACTTAACATGGGCGAGCGCGGGGCAAAGTAAAACGGCACATAGTCGTGAATGGTGCCGCCCGGCGGATCAATAACTGCGCGGGCCGCGCGTTTACTCTGCGCCCCGGCATGGGCGATATTGTGGTAGCCAAGGTGTAAAGCCTCACCACGCGTTTTCGACACCAATTCACCCTGCTGAAAAATCGCTGCCAAATTATCAATGGATGTGATATGAAACAAACGCACAGGTATTGGCATCGCGCACATAAATCAGGCCTCGCTCGCGTCCGTATTGCTTGCCAAAGCCCCCGCCACCACCGCATCGGTAAAGTGTTGCTGGGTTTGCTGGGCGGTTTGTAGGCGTTGTTTGAGTTGGTCGCAGAGGGTGGAGAGTTCTTCGACTTTGGTGACTATGCGTTTTTGTGTTTCGAGGGGCGGGAGAGGTACTGGCATACGGTTAAGAATTCCATGATTTAGATTGGTCATCGTAGTCCCTATGGATTGACCGCCAAGATACTCAACTGCATATCGAGTTTTAAACAACAATAGTATATATGGCCTAGAAACCTCGACCTTGAATCTCAGAACAAAGCTCCCTGTGCCACAAAGCCATTCGTTTTCTCGATCTGATATCACCGCACAGCGTCCCATCTCGCCACGCCTCGCCATCACAACATCATTCTCATACACTTTGTATGAGGCCAACTCCTTAGCTTTAATATGACTCACCGAAACCTGAAGGTCTTCGACAACCTTGCCCTCAATCATATGCGAGGGGTTGATAAGCGGTACACCACCACCTACGTACTCACTTTTACTGATCATCGAACCAAAAGGACCTGTCGCGACTTCCTGGCATAAGTCCGCAAATCTCACAGTACACCACCCCTCCGGCAGTTCAAAAGGCTTTTCTTCGTCAGTGATGGGCGGCAGAGGCTTTTGTTTTTTGATTTTTTTATCTTTCACCAACTGCGCTTTTTCGGCGGCGATACGTTTTAGTAGTTCGCTGGCGGGCTCGTCATTCGGGTCTTGTGGAACGAGCTTACCCATAACGGCCAGTTGCAGGATGGTTTGTTTGAGTTTGTCGATGGCGCAGAGGCCTGCGATGGTGCTGGGGAAGAGGATGTCCCAGTTTTGCTCTAGACACTGCCAGTTTTCCATTAGCTCGGTGTGGCTTTGGGCCTGGGTGAGTGCGTCCAGCAATGTGTCGGCCAAGGTGGCGTGTGCGTCCAGGCTTTGTTCGGTTTGGTTTTCCAGCTGGTCGCAGAGGGTCATTAGCTCATCGACTTTGGCGACTATGCGGTGTTGTTCCTCAATTGGTGGCACTGGTATTTCTAACTGAATTACTGAGCTTGTATTTAATTCGACCTGCTTTGTTGAACCAGAAACCAATGCATTTTCATGACTTGGCTCTATACGACTTTGAATTCCTGGCGCAGATATATATGCCTTTAGAAATTGCCCTGCAATTGACAGTGGTCTGATAACTGTTACATGTGAATCTGCAACTAACTCGCCTCTTCTGAAGCCTCTGATGTCTGTGATGCGCCCAACAGTTCCCGTCCCGGTAGAGTTCCAGAGCAAATCATTCTCTTGTAGAAAGCGCTCTTCTTGATACTGCTCAAGACTGTCATCATCTACATAGCGAGCCGGATCAAGGTCGAAACCCGACCATTGAACACATTTTTGAGACACCACTCTTACAGTGCCAAAATCAGAATATTTGGGACCTTTACCACGCTGAATGTAAGCAGTGATTTCTTGAAGCCTTACCCACTCCCACCCCAAAGGCAATTCAAACGGCTCTTCCGCATTAGTAATCTCCGCGAGCTTCTTAGGCTTCTTGATTTTCTTGTCAGCAACTAGCCGCGTCTTCTCGGCGGCAATACGCTTTAACAAATCACTCGCCGGCTCATCATTCGGATCTTGCGGCACCAACTTCCCGCGCACCGCCAACTCCAAAATCAGCTCTCGCAGTTTTTTAACGCCGTATAACCCAATTTTTTTACTGCTGCCACGCCCAGTAGTTTGTTTGGCAGTTATGGCGCTGCTCCATAAGTCTAAGTGCTGGGTGATTAGGGTTTGGGCGCTGTTCGCATGAGTGTTTGTTACTTCATCGCTTTGCTGGGCTAAATAAGCAGCGCTTGCCTCTTGAACGGTATTGTTGCTGCTCATACGTTGTTGGCCCCCGTGCTGCCCGCACCGGTAAGGGCGTCGGCCAGAATGGTTTTTAGTTGATCGCGCAGGGCTTGTATCTCTTGCTGCTGCTCGGCGTATTGGGCCAGCAGCTGATCTGGGTCGTGCACGATTTGTTCCTCGACATGGGGGTTTTTAATATCGAGGTTGTAATTGCGCTGTTTGATCTCGTCGATGCTGACTTTCCAGGCCCAGCGGTTTTCTTCGCGGGCCTTAAAGCCGTCTGCTCGTTTGCCCCACCACTGCCGACACGCGCTAAAATGCTCCAGCTGCATGGGTTTGGTTTTGTTAAAGGCTTTTACGCCCTCGGGCAGGGGGACTTCGTAGTACCAGACGTGCTCGGTAGGCTGACCTTTATCAAAAAACAATATGTTGGTTTTAATGCTGGTGTAGGGGGCGAATACCGAGTTGGGCAGGCGCACGACGGTGTGCAGATTGCACTCTTTAAGCAGTTGCTCTTTGATTTTGGTTTTTACGCCCTCGCCAAACAGGGTGCCGTCGGGCAGTACCACGGCGGCGCGGCCACCATCCTTTAATACCTCGATAATCAGTTGCAGGAACAAATCGGCGGTTTCGCGGGTTTGCATTTCGGCGGGGAAGTTTTTCTCGATGCCGTCTTCTTCCATACCGCCAAAGGGCGGGTTGGTGATGACCACATCCTTGTCGGCATCCCAGTTGGACAGCGGCTGATTGAGGGTGTTGGCGTGGCGAATATTGGACGGCACCTCGATGCCGTGCAAGAGCATATTGGTGGTACACAGCAGGTGCGGCAGCTGCTTTTTCTCCACCCCGGCAATTTGGCCTTGCAGGGTTTGGTAGTCTTGCGTGGTTTTTTGGTAGTGAGTGCGAATATGGTCGGTGGCGCAAGCCAAAAAGCCGCCGGTGCCACAGGCCGGGTCAAATACCGCCTCGCCCAGCTGCGGGTCGACCATTTCGACAATAAAGCGCGTAACGGCGCGCGGGGTGTAGAACTCACCGGCGTTGCCCGCGCTTTGTAGGTCTTTAAGGATTTGCTCGTAAATATCACCAAACAGGTGGCGCTCGTTGGAGTTGGTAAAATCCACTTCGTTGAGCTTGTTGATCACCTGGCGCAAGAGCGTGCCATTTTTCATGTAGTTGTAGGCATCGCTAAAGGCTTCGCGCACGATAAAGCCACGGGGGTTGGTTTGAATATTGGCCGAATAATTTTTCAGCGCTGGGAATAAGTCGTCGTTGACGAACTCCAGTAGCCGGTCGCCGGTAATGCCCTGCTCGTCGGCCGCCCAATCGCGCCAGAGGTACTTGGTAGGAATGGGTTCGCGGTAGTCATCTTGCTCTAGCTCTAACTGTTCTTCTTGCGCGTCGAAGATTTTTAAAAACAGCAACCAGCTAAGCTGGCCCAGGCGCTGGGCGTCGCCATCGACGCCGGCGTCTTTACGCATAATGTCTTGGATGGATTTGATAACGGTACTGATGGACATAACATTCTCTTAGTATGGGGTCGATGCCAACGTTTGTGGCAACGGTCACTCTCATAGTTATTTCAAATAGTTTATTAGGCGCTTTTGTTGTCGTCTTGATAGAGCTGGCGCTCCAGGTCGGCGACAGCCTCTTGGTATTTGGGTTTGCCGCCAAAGCCTTGCTTCACGATTTCCAGCGGCGAGCCGTATTGGTTGATAGGCTGGACTTTCAGCACATTCATGCTCTCGATTTCGGGGATACCGGCATCGGCGTATTTTTCCAGCAGGGCCTCTAGCACGGCGCGAGCGGTGCCAGAGTATTGGCCAAAGTAGTTACGTTTTTTAACGTTATTGGCCCGCTCTTGTCGGGTTAATGGTGGCTGGTCGAATGCGACGTGACAGATCAGGTCAAAGGCATCCAGGTCGCGGCCTACGTCCTCGCGCAGCGCCTCCCAAATAACACCCTGTTCGGCCAATTCATCCATGACCGCCTGCTTGCGGTCGGCAGTGTTCCATTTATTGATGAATTCATCCAGCGAGGCAAACTGCTGCTGCACGGCTTTACGGGTGTAATCTTTGAACGATTCGGTAACCAGCTTGCCGTCGGCATCGTAATACTGCACACGTTCATCCAGCTTTTTAACGGTGACGCCGGAGACGTGGTATTTAATATATTCGCTGCCTTCCCCGTCCTCAATGGGGCCACCTACAACAGTCTGGTCTGCGCCGTAGTCTGGCCACTCGCCTTCACTGATTTCGCCTGTATTACCGGTCTCGTCTGCCGGGTAATCGTCCTCATTGAGGTTGGTTGGGTCGTTTAAGGCATCTTCAATGTCGGTGTTATCCGGGTCGTTAATTTCGTCGGGATTCGTGACCAGTATTTTCTCGGGCACACCGTCAAAGCGTTCGTCGGCAAATAGCTCGGTGGCTTTTTTAAAGTCGAGGATGGTAAACCAGAGCTTGTTGTATCGGTCGTCAATGCGGGTGCCGCGACCGATAATTTGTTTGAATTTCGTCATGGACTGGATGTTCTGATCCAGCACCACCAGTTTGCAGGTTTTGGCGTCCACCCCGGTGGTCATCAGCTCGGAGGTAGTGGCGATGACCGGGTAGGCTTTCTTGGGGTTGATAAAATTATCCAACTGGGCCTTGCCGGTGGCATCGTCACCGGTGATTTTCATCACGTATTTGTCGTCTTTGGCAACTTGCTCCGGACTTAGGTTTACCAGGGCCCGGCGCATGCGTTCTGCATGGTCAATGTCGTTACAAAAGACAATGGTTTTGGCCATGGGGTCGGTGCGCTTGAGGTAGTTGGTGATGGTTTCGGCTACCAGTTCGGTGCGCTCGTCGATGACCATGGTGCGATCAAAGTCTTTTTGGTTGTAAATGCGGTCTTTAATCACCTCGCCCTGTTTGTCGGTTTGGCCTTTGGTGGGGCGCCAGCCTTCTACGTCGATGTCTATATCCACGCGCACGACTTTGTAGGGGGCGAGAAAGCCGTCTTCAATGCCCTCTTTGAGCGAGTATGTGTATACCGGATCGCCAAAGTAGTCGGTGTTGGAGACAGCTTCGGTTTCTTTGGGTGTGGCCGTTAAACCGATTTGAGTAGCAGCGCTGAAGTATTCCAGTATTTCTCGCCAGGCACTGTCTTCGGCGGCGGAGCCGCGGTGGCACTCGTCAATGACAATCAAATCGAAAAAATCCGGATCGACCTGCTTGTAGGCTTTTTGATGTTCTTCAGGGCCGGTTAAAGCTTGATAGAGGGCCAGATGCACCTCGTAGGCCGGATCAACCGTGCGCTTGGTGATTTTGGTCATGGCTTCGCCGAACGGCTGAAAGTCGTTAATGCGGGTTTGATCCACCAGTACATTGCGATCGGCCAGGAACAGGATGCGCTTTTTCTGTCGCGCCTTCCACAACCGCCAGATAATTTGAAAGGCGGTGTAGGTTTTACCGGTGCCGGTGGCCATCACCAGCAGCACACGATCTTGTCCGCTGCTGACGGCCTCAATGGTTTTGTTAATGGCCTGTAATTGATAGTACCGCGGCGATTTGCCACTGCCGTCGTCATAGTAGGGCTGCTGGATAATCGGCAGCTGAGCGTCGGTATAACCCTTATAGGCGCAGAACTTGTGCCATAGGGTCTCTGGGCTTGGGAAATCTTGCAAGCTGATTTCAATCTCAAGTGCGTCGGGGTTGGTTTTGTCGTGAAAGATAAAACCATCGCCATTGCTGGCAAACACAAAGGGAACGTCCAGCAGACGGGCATAATCCAGTCCCTGTTGCATGCCCTTCCCCACCTCGTGCTTATTGGCCTTTGCCTCAATCACTGCCAGGGGAAAATTGGGCTTGTGGTACAGGGCAATATCAGCGGCCTTAACAGTCTTGCGCATGCCCATCTGGCCGCGCACAATCACCTTGCCATCGCGCAGCTTCACCTCTTGGCGGATTTGCGTCATTTTGTCCCACCCGGCGTCTTCCACGGCGGGCAGAATAAACTTGCTGATGATATCCGTTTCTGAAAACTGCTTTTTGTCCATGGCGCTCTATCCAGCCAATCTAGAAATCAGAGCCAATTTTCCTGGTGAAATCTGGCACTAAGCATGATTGAGCAATATACCAGCAATTTCCATGACACTCTATTTAGTGGCCTCATACTGTAAAATCAGTCACTAAAGGCCGCCTGAAAGTGCCGACGTCTTGTCTCGCAGCCACTAGATCATTAGACAAACAAAAAACCCCATGCCTTTCACAGCCCATAACTTAATCGATATTTTAAACTCAATTCGCGGGATGATTCGGCCCATCTGACCGCCAGGGATGGCGGAAATGCAAATTTTGCAGGAGCAAAAATTTGCCCTGGGCCTCACCCCTCACGGGGTCGCCCTGGCGGGCGCTCAAAATAGCTCCTGCTATTTTGTGAACCGGGGCTTTGCCTCACTCCCGTAGGAATCATTAGACAAACAAAAAACCCCATGCCTTGCGGCACGGGGTTTTTTGTTTGTTTGGTGGAGCCTAGCGGGATCGAACCGCTGACCTCAACACTGCCAGTGATGGCTGCACAATAATCTATCTTATTGATATTAAAAGATTCATAGTTAAATCTTTAGAGTTGTAATTAGCTGACAAATGGATTAGTTTGGGTAGTGTTCATAAATCTGTGTCATTTCCTTAGACTGTACCAAACAGGAGATGA
>JARGPR010000004.1 GCA_029210125.1 Pseudomonadales bacterium
AACGCCAACGGATTAATCCGCCAATACCTACCCAAAACAGCCAGTATGGAAAACTTGACCCAACAGCAATGCAACCGTATTGCCGACAAGATTAACAGCCGGCCAAGAAAACGATACGGCTTTAAAACACCCGAGGAGATGTACTATGGGAAATGAACACTATTGTCGCGGTTCGGACTTGATACTAAGACCCTGTGCCCTGAAGTACGACGGGTTGCTTGAGCAAAGATTCAAACCTAAGCCGATAGGTTTCGCTCACTCGGCTAGAGAAAAAAAGGATTGATGCACGGTTGGGCTCTACATTGAGTTGGGATTCTGACTCTAGCCGGCGCTCAACTTGTTTTGCTACGGCTTTACCGGGATGAATAATGGCTACACCTGAGCCGGTAATTTGAGTAATCGTTTCGATTAAAAATGGGTAGTGGGTGCAACCCAGTACCAGTGTATCGACGTTACGATTTAATAGCGGCTGCAGATGTTGCTGCAGTAGTTTGGTAACCACCGGACCGTTGAGGTCACCCATTTCAACCCTTTCGACTAGGCCATTACAGGGCTGGGTGATCAGCTCTATATCTTGTCCGTAAAGGTCATTTAGTTTTTCAAACTGGGTGCTTTGCAGGGTGCCGGCGGTGGCGAGCACGCCTACGACGCCTGTTTTGCTTTGTTCTACTGCGGGTTTTATTGCGGGTTCTACGCCTATGACGGGAATGTCGGTGACTGCCCGGATGGTGCTTATGGCAATGGTGGTGGCGGTGTTGCAGGCAACCACTATGGCCTTTACGTTTTGGGCAAGAAGAAAGCGGCAGATCCGTAATGAGTGATCTACGATTTGCTGATCTGTTTGGTTGCCGTAGGGTGCGTGGGCAGCATCCGCCACATAGATCAGTTTTTCATTGGGAAGGGTTTGGCGAATCGATTCCAGTATAGAAAGGCCACCGACCCCCGAATCAAATATTCCTATGGGTTGCTCTGTATTCAAGGGATGGTTAACACCACTTTACCGATGGTTTGATTGGATTCGACCAGCGCAAAGCCCTGTTCTACTTCTGTGATCGGCATTGTAGTGTGAATGATGGGTTTTAACTCACCGCTATCAAATAGCGGCCACACCTGTTCGCGTAGTGATTGAATCAGCCGGGATTTCTGCTCATCAGTACGGCTACGCAGGGTTGAGCCGATCAATTTGAATCGTTTTACCATGAGTAAACCAAGGTTGATGTCGGCGCTGGCACCACCCATCAGGCCGATCAATACCAGCCTGCCATTCACTGCCAAGCAGCTCATGTTGTCGGAGAGATAGCTGCCGCCAACCGGGTCGAGGATGACATCTACGCCTTTGCCATCGCTATCTTTACGCCATGTTTTAACGGCTTCAGCAAAGCTGTCTTGGTTGATATTAGAGTTGATGTCAGAACTGAGACCAGAGCTGCGATCAAATCCGCCATCAGCCCCTAGCTCGATGCAGTAGTCGATTTTTTGCTGACCGCTGGCGGTTACGAAGCAGGGATTACCAAAATGGCGACAAAGCTGAATAGCTGCGGTGCCTACACCGCTGGCACCGGCGTGCAGCAATACCGATTCATTGGCTTGCAAGGCGGCTTCCTGAAAGATGTTTAACCAGGCGGTGGCAAAGACCTCTGGCAGTGCGGCGGCCTGTTCAAAGCTCAAATTCTCTGGTTTGGGTAACAGATGCCCAGCGGGGCAAACCACGGTTTCTGCGTAGCCGCCGCCGGAAAGCAGTGCGCAAACCGCATCCCCAATCTTCCAGCCGGTTACGCCCTCCCCTAGTTGCTGAATCTCCCCGGCGCATTCAAGGCCGAGTATTTCGCTGGCCCCTGGGGGTGGCGGATAAAATCCGGCTCGTTGGGCTAAATCTGCTCGGTTGATCGCGGTTGCACGTACCCGAATAGCTACTTCGCCGGGGCCGGGTTGTGGTGCTTCGGCATCGGCCCAGTTGAGCTGCTGGCCGTTTATCTGAATCGCTTTCATATCAGCTCCCTCTGGATTTACAGGTGGTTAACTCGATGTTGATTGTCGAGATGCATTAATCCCAGAGTCGGATTAGCCCTTCCTGGGTTACGGATGCGACTAGCAAACCATCGCGACGGTAGATGCTACCGCGACAGAATCCTCGGGCGCTGGAACTGCTTGGGCTATCTTGAACATATAGCAGCCATTCGTCGGCGCGTACTTCGTGGTGAAACCACATGGCGTGGTCAAGGCTAGCGGGTTGTAGTTTTTTGTTATCAATCGATACCCCATGGGGCAGCAATGCAGTAGACAATAATCCCCGGTCCGAAGCGTAGGCAAGTATGCACTTATGCAGGATCGGGTTGTCGGGTAACTCGTCGGTCGCACGGAACCAGCACATATGATGGGGGCTGTGTTTCTCAGAGCGGTTGCTTTTGCCAGGGTTGATATGACGGAACTCGATAGGCCAATCGAAAAATGTTGCGGGTTTGTAATTCTCCGGGTCTGACTCAGCGAGCACTTCAAGCTGCATCTCTTCGGTATCCAAACCCTCCGGTGGTTCTGCATCGGGCATGTCGAACTGATGTTCTAGCCCTTGCTCCTTAACCTGAAAAGAGGAGGACATATTGAAGATCGCTTTGCCATTTTGAATGGCGACGACTCTTCGGGTGGTAAAGCTTTTGCCATCACGTATACGATCTACCTCATAAATGATGGGTAGATCTGAGTTGCCGGGGCGTAAAAAATAGCCGTGGAATGAGTGGGGTTCCCGATCTTCGACGGTACGCCCGGCAGCAATTAGCGCCTGTCCCAGTACCTGACCACCAAAAACCCGCGGGCGTTTCTTTTCGGGGTTAAAGCCCCTGAACAGGTTAACTTCTATCTGTTCCAGATCTAACAATCGGATTAGGTTCTCAACTACTGGGCTACTGCTCATTTTCTACCCTCTACAGGTTTTTTGGTACAAAGATGTTTTGATCAGCGAACAAGCGTGTATTGCTTGCTGAAAAGTACCGGCTCATCTTACAATAGCGTCCTGTTTTTATCGAACCGACTATTCTTGAGTTGGTCTTTAATACCTTGTTTTTATGATGGTTTTTTAATTCTTTACCTTTTTTTATCTTAGGGGATATATTATGAGCGTATTAGTAGGTCGTCCAGCACCAGACTTTACCGCAGCAGCTGTTTTGGGAACCGGTGAAATCGTTGATGATTTCAGTCTTTCTTCAACCATTGCTGGCAAGCCAGCGGTAGTTTTCTTCTACCCTCTTGATTTCACCTTTGTGTGCCCTTCAGAGTTGATCGCATTTGATCACAGACTCGACGAGTTCAAAAAGCGTGGTGTTGAAGTGATTGGTGTTTCTATCGATTCACAATTCACACATAACGCCTGGAGAAATACTCCAGTTAACCAAGGTGGAATTGGCCCATTGGGTTATCCATTGGTTGCTGACGTAACCCACAATATCTGCCGCGCATACGGCGTTGAGACTCCCGATGGTGCGGTTGCATTCCGTGGATCATTCCTGATCGACAAAGCGGGCGACGTTCGTCACCAGGTTGTAAACGACCTGCCTTTGGGCCGTAACATCGATGAGATGATCCGTATGGTGGATGCACTTCAGTTCCACGAAGAGCACGGTGAAGTTTGCCCAGCGGGTTGGCAGGAAGGAAAATCAGGTATGAAGGATACGCCAGACGGTGTGGCTGAGTATCTGGCAGGAAATGCTGACGCGCTGTAGGAGACCATCCATGGGAGCTATTTTGCTCCCATGCTGCGTTGAAAACATGCTCAATCGGTCATTTACAATTTGTAAACTCCCTCTCTGTGCGTGTTTTCGCCTTGCCTGGAAGCAAAATCATCTCCCGTGCAAAGGCCTCAACTTCAGTCTTAATCTCGAGTGAAGTATCGTAGCGTTAGAATAAGGATAGGCTTCGGCCTATCCTTTTTTTTGTCCAGCTTTTGCTGGTGTGTTATGTGCCGCGGCCCGCATTTCGGCAGAGCGAGCATGGCCTTCCAGCCCTTCAGCGCGCGCTAACAGTGAGGCAACTTCACCAAGTTCAGCGGCGGACTCGGGGCTGCATTCGATTAAAGAAGAGCGTTTCTGGAAATCATACACCCCCAGCGGTGATGAAAACCTGGCGGTACCGGAGGTGGGTAAAACGTGGTTGGGGCCAGCGCAATAATCCCCCAGTGCTTCACTGGTATAACGGCCGCAGAAGATGGCTCCGGCGTTGTTGATTTGATCCACCAGTGGCTGCGATTCTTCAACGGATAGCTCAAGGTGCTCTGGGGCAATGCGGTTGGCGACCTCAACAGCGGTGGCCATATCGGGTACTTCAATAAAGATGCCACGCTTTTCAAGGGACGCGGCAATAACCTCGTGACGATCCATTGTGGGCAATAGGCGCTCAATCGAATTTTGCACTTTTTCGATAAAACCGGCATCGGGGGTCATCAAAATCGACTGGGCATTTTCATCATGTTCAGCCTGGGAAAATAGGTCCATGGCGATCCAGTCTGGGTCGGTTTTACCGTCACAGATCACCAGAATTTCTGAAGGGCCGGCGATCATATCAATGCCGATCCGCCCAAACACAATACGTTTGGCGGCGGCAACGTAGATATTGCCAGGGCCAACCAGTTTATCGACCGCCGGAATGGTTTCGGTGCCGTATGCGGCGCCGGCAACCGCCTGTGCGCCGCCGATGCCGTAGATTTGATCGACACCGGCAATATGAGCTGCGGCTAATACCACGTCGTTTAGCTGTCCATCGGGGGATGGGTTTAGCATTACGATTTCAGGTACGCCGGCAACTTTAGCGGGAATGACATTCATCAATACTGTTGATGGGTAGGCGGCTTTGCCTCCGGGCACATATACGGCAACGCGGTTGAGTGGTCGTATCAGTTGGCCAAGTTTGGTGCCGCCCTGGTCGGTAAAGCTCCAGCTTTGCTGAACCTGATGTTGGTGAAAATCAGCAATACGTTGTGCGGCCCGTTTTAATGCCTGGAGCTGGTTGGGGTCGATACGATTGGCAGCTTCGGCCAGTTGTGCGGCATCAATTTTAAATTCAGCGGCGGATTTCAGATCACGGCGATCAAATTGATTGGTGTATTTTAGAACTGCTTGATCGCCATTAGTACGGACATCCCGAATGATTTGCTGAACCGTTTGCTCGACCTCAGGGTTGGCAATTGACTCCCAGCTCAGGGCCGTTTCGAGCTGCGAATAAAAGTCTGATGCCTGATAGTTCAGCCGGGAAACGGCTGGTTTCAAATTAGCCATTGTTGCTCTTTTTTGTTTTCTGTTTGGTGGGAGGCTGACCGCGTGGGGTTAGTTATGCGGGGTTGCTGTTTTGTACGGCTTCGGCGATCTGGTCGATAAGATGCTGTATTGATGCATGTTTGGTTTTCATTGAGGCTTTATTGACAATCAACCGTGACGAAATTTGCGCAATTAATTCGTAGGGTTCGAGACCGTTAGCCTTCAAGGTATTGCCGGTATCGACGATATCTACAATTTGACCCGCAAGCCCCATGATAGGTGCGAGCTCCATGCCACCGTATAGTTTGATCACATCCGCCTGAATACCCTGGCTAGCGTAGTAACGTTTGGCTACGTTTACAAATTTACTGGCTACGCGTATTCGGCCCTTTGCCGGTGCACGTTCCACTGGGCCTGCGGTCATAAGGCGACAGGGGGCAATTTTCAGATCCAGTGGTTCGTACAGGTCATCACTGCCATGTTCGAGCAGCATATCTTTGCCAGAAATACCAACATCCGCTGCGCCAAACTCAACATAGGTGGGTACATCCACACCACGTTGAACGATCAACTGCACACCCGCGAGGGTGGTATCAAAGATCATCTTGCGGCTTTTGCTGATATCTTCAAGGGGTTCAATACCCGCTGAGGCGAGTAACGGCAGGGTTTCCTTGAGGATTCGGCCCTTGGTTAGGGCAATGATAATCGGATCTGAAATCATTGGGTTGTGCTCAGGCCGGCACCCGTCGGATACGGGCACCCAGCATTTGTAATTTTTCTTCGATGCACTCGTAACCACGGTCGATGTGGTAGATACGCTCGATCAGCGTTTCACCTTCGGCCGCTAAGCCTGCGATCACCAAACTTGCAGATGCGCGAAGGTCAGTCGCCATTACCTGGGCGCCAATCAGGTTTTCTACGCCCTCTACAATAGCCGTGTTACTTTCAAGAGTGATGTTTGCACCCATGCGGCTGAGTTCATGGACGTGCATAAAGCGATTTTCAAAAATGGTTTCGGTGATGGTGCCAGTGCCGGTGGCCACTGCATTCAGCACGGTAAATTGTGCCTGCATATCAGTGGGAAAGGCAGGGTAAGGCGCGGTACGGATATGCACGGCTTTTGGTTTTTCACCTTTCATATCGAGTTCTATCCAGTCCGGGCCGGTGGTGATTTCTGCGCCGAGTTCCTCAAGCTTTAACAATACCGATTCTAAAATATCGGGACGAGTGTCTTTGAGTTTGACCTTGCCGCCGGTCGCTGCCGCCGCTGCCAAATAGGTGCCGGTTTCGATGCGATCAGGTAAAACCTGGTATTCGCAGCCATGCAGGGTTTCTTTGCCGGTGATGCGGATGGTATCGCTACCATGTCCTTCGATCTCGGCTCCCATCGCGATCAGGCATTCGGCCAGATCAACCACTTCGGGTTCGCGCGCGGCGTTTTCGATAACGGTAACGCCATCCGCCAGCGTTGCTGCCATCATGATGTTTTCGGTACCGGTGACGGTAACCGTATCCATTAAAATATGCGCACCCTTGAGCCTGCCGTCACAGCGCGCGTTGATATATCCGCCGTCGAGATCTATCTCCGCACCCATTAAGCGCAAGCCATGAATATGCAGATCTACCGGTCGGCTACCGATGGCGCAGCCACCGGGCAGGGATACTTGAGCTTCGCCATTTTTAGCGAGCAGTGGCCCCAAAACCAAGATTGAAGCTCGCATGGTTTTTACCAGCTCATAGGGCGCATGGAAATGCTGAATGGTGCCGGCGTTTATTTGAACGCTCATGTTCTCATTGATCAGGATTTCGATACCCATGCAATTGAGCAGCTCAATCATGGTGGTGATATCGTGGAGATGCGGCAAGTTACCAATGGTGACGGCATCACTGGTGAGCAGTGAGCTTGCCAAAATGGGTAGCCCCGAATTTTTTGAGCCGGATATGCGGATCTCGCCGTTTAGGCTGAGACCACCATCTATGAGTAATTTATCCATGACGCCTCGCGCACTTAAATTGATAAAAAAGGACAGGTTGTGCGGGGCTTAGGCCGGATTTTGTTCTTGCCATTGCTGCGGAGTGAAGGCTTTTATCTGTACTGCGTGAATCTCTCCACTGGAGATCAATTCCTGCAGGCATGCATAAACAAGTTGTTGTTTTTTTACCGGTGATTTGCCGGCAAATTGCTCGCTGATGACCGTGAGTTGAAAATTGCAGCCTTCTCCATCGGCAATTGCTTTTGAACCTTCAATTTCTGACTGGATGATTTTTTCGACATCAGCGGCGTTCATAGTGATCACTTCCGGAGTGGGTTATTTGGGCGCAAGATCATACCGAAAAAGGCCGCCAAAGACGATAGTTGGGGCATTTAGCGATACTGGCTATTGTTGGTTGGGGATGTTAATTAGGTTTTGCTAGGTGCCAAAGATTGCAATATTGGGCTCATTTCGGGCGGCGCAGCCTCGGTTTGATGTTGTTTGTAAAACCTAATCAAAGGTTAGTATTTGCTCTACACCGCTGACGCGAATCATCTCACAAAGATTTTCAGGTATCTGGGTAAACGCTACTTTTTGTCCGAGGTTGTTTGCACAGCGCAGCCAGCATAACAGCAACGAAACCCCAATATTGCCACTGATTTCAGCGTTGGCTAGGTCGAAACTCAAGTCTGATCCAGTATTCGACTGGATCATATCTTCCCCCATTTCCCGATAGGCAAGCACTGAGTCAAAATCGACACGTCCTGATACCCGTATTGTGCCGGTATCGGTCGCGAGCTGCATGATGGAGGGTGAGGCCATTTATGTAGACTCGTTTGGAATGTCTGAGGACCAGTGTTGAATCACTTTATCCACATCACGGTATTTGCTCATGAGGCTGAGGAACTGGTTTTTGAAGGTAAGCCCCAGATTCATACCGTTCACGATTACATTTTTAAGTTTCCACTCGTCATTCCCTGTAAGGTGCATGCTATATGCGATTGGATACACTTTACCACTGGAGGTATGGACGTCCATCTTGATAGTGGCTTTGGTACGCAGTGGTTTGTCGTAGGGCTCGATAATGATTTTTTCGTTATCGAGGGCCATAAATGCATTGCCGTAGGCGGCAAACAGGCTTTTCTTAAACACATCAATGAATTGCTGGTGTTGCAGGTCTGTGGATCTGCGGTAGTATTTTCCCATGACGCCTTTGGAGAACTTTTCATAATCCACTGCGGGGTTTAAAACGGTTTCCAGTTCAGCTAAAAAAAGTGTTTTATCAATCTCACCTTTTCCTTGCTGTTTTTTTTGTTCCAGCAAACTTAATAGCTCATCGGTAACGTTCTGGATCACTTGCTGTGGATGAATCGCCTCTGCCTGATTGGGGCCAGAAAATAGTGTCAGAGCAAGCAGCAATGGAACGACTAGAATAGTTTTTGTAGCGCTGTATGGTTTCAATATCTTATTCCTTTGTCATGCTTAACAGAAAAGCGCCAATAAGCTCTTCCAGAACCAGTGCGGACTGGGTTCCCTCTATGACACTGCCGTCTACTAATGATTCCTCTTCAGCACCCACCGATAGACCAATATATTGGTCGCCCAACATACCCTGGGTCAAAATGGCTGCGGTGCTGTCGATCGGCAGGTTGTCATAGCTTGATTTGATCTTTAAGGTGACCCTCGCGGTGTAGTCTTCACGTACATATTCGATCTTTTCAACTTCACCGATTACCAGCCCGGAAAGCGATACTTTAGAGCGGGCTTGTAAGGAGCCGACGTTTTCAAAGTCTGCCGTAACGTGATAATAATTATCACCGCTGCTCAACTGAATCCCGCTGACTTTAAACGCCAGCATTGACAGCGCCAGGGCACCGGCTATCATCAAGCCCCCAACCAGGGTTTCGATCCATTTCATTGTCATCTTTAAAATTCTCCAAACATCATTGCTGTCAATATGAAATCCAGCGCCAGCACTGTCAAGGATGAGTAGACCACGGTTTTAGTGGTTGCTACGCTGATACCTTCAGAGGTGGGTTCCGATTCATAACCTTGAAACACCGCAATCCAGGTTATTGCGATACCAAATATAAAACCCTTCAGGATGCCGTTTAATACATCGTGCTCAAAGGATACCGAGCTTTGCATATTGGCCCAGAACGCACCTTCGTATAGCCCGAGCCATTCAACCCCCACCAGATAGCCGCCCCATACGCCTGTGGCGCAAAAAATTGCGGTTAATATCGGCATTGAAATAAACCCGGCGATTAGGCGTGGAGCGATAATCCGGCGGAGTGGATCGACCCCGATCATCTCCATACTGGCTAGCTGTTCGGTGGCTTTCATTAGACCGATTTCAGCGGTCAGTGCGGATCCGGCGCGCCCGGCAAAAAGCAGTGCTGTGACAACCGGTGCAAGTTCACGTACCAGTGAAAGTGCTACCAGCTGCCCAAGGGCGTTTTCGGTTCCGAAATCAGAAAGGATGGTATAGCCCTGCAGGCCCAAAACCATACCAATAAAAGTGCCCGAAACCACAATAATGACCAGCGACAATACCCCAACAGAATAGAGCTGTTTGATCAGCAGCGCTGTTCCGGTTTTTAGGTTGGGAATACCCCAAAGCGAATAAAATAGAAAGATGCCCGAATGCCCAAAGCGCTGGATAAACCCCAGGGTAGAGGCACCTAGTTGTTGTACTCGATCAAGCATCCTGAATATCCATAATATCTGCCAGGTATTCCGGGGCTGGAAAGTGGAAGGGGACCGGGCCATCGGCTGCGCCATGGGTAAATTGTTGCACCATCGGTGATTTGTCGTTCATGACCTGTTCAGGGGTTCCTGCTCCAATTACTTTGCCATCGGCGATCAGGTAAATGTAGTCGGCGATACTAGCGGTTTCCTGGATATCGTGGGAAACAATGATGGAAGTGATGCCGATCGCTTTGTTGAGCAGTTGAATCAATCGAACCAGCATACCCATTGAAATGGGGTCCTGCCCTGCAAAGGGTTCGTCGTACATAATCATTTCAGGATCAAGGGCCATTGCGCGGGCTAATGCGGCACGTCTTGCCATACCCCCAGATAACTCTGACGGCATTAAGTTCCGGGCACCCCGCAAACCTACCGCATGTAATTTCATCAATACCAGGTCATGGATCATGTCGGCGGGAAGCTTAGTATGAACCCGAAGCGGAAATGCAACATTTTCATAGATGCTGAGTTCAGTAAATAGCGCGCCGCTCTGAAACAGCATGCCGATTTTTTTCCGGATTTCGAATAACTCTTTGCGCTTGAGTTTCGGGATATTTTGCTCGTTGAGCCAGATGTCACCGGAATCTGGCGTTAACTGCGCGCCGATTAACCTCAGCAAGGTGGTTTTACCACAGCCACTTGGCCCCATAATCGCAGTGACCTGGCCGCGCCGGATATCCATATCAATACCATCAAAGATTTTTCGTTCTCCACGGCTGAACTGTAGATTTCGAATCTCTATAAGGTTGTCTTCCGAATGGGTCATGGTCTATCCGCTAATAAACCTCAATTCAAAAATCGAGGTCTTAAAATATTATTATATTGCCGTGCCACGCTGTGTCGTGCTGGCATGGCCGGCTTTTGCAACGGCAGCTCATGATAACGTAGAAGCTAGTCGGTGAGAATAGAACGTACGGTTGTCGGATATGTTTCAAATAGGAGGCAAAAAAAAGCCCCGATGTTTCGGGGCTCGTTGAGTGCATGTCTGTACCCCGTTGGGGGGATTATGGATAGCTCATTAGAATCGAAAGCCGGTTTGAAATACTACGCCAACCGTATCTTCATTGCCGATTGCACTGATCTCCAGGCTGATTCCCAGAGGGGAAAGGCCGAGGCCGGCGGACAATAGATCTTCACCGTCATCATCACTCAGGTTGTGTCGATAACCAAATCGTAGCTGGGCCGTATCAAATGCGTCCAGTTCAATACCTGCAGCTAAAAATTGACTGCTGTTTCCGACAACAACTGAATCATTGTCGGTCAGGTCCAAATCTATAGCGATCGTACTCCAGCTAGTAGCGTGGGAAATTCCAACCCGGGCCTGGGGGGATATCATCATCTTGGTGCCAAGAACAGAGGTGACTTCCTGTTCGATTATATTTTTAACTACCAGGCCAGCTTGCCAACTTTGGTTGTCGCCAAATTTTTTGCTAACACCTATGTCAGCATTAAAAAAGGAATCTGACTCTTCCGAATCTGAGATATCGCCGCTGTCAAAGCCTTCATCGTCATCTGCATCCAGGGTAACTTTGTAATCATATGTAGTGATCTGCTGGACTTTCGGGGTGATTCCCAGTGCCCAGCCACCGAGGCTATCAAAGGTACGAGCAAAGGAAATACCCACCTCTGCGATGCCCAGGGCGACGGCATCCACAGTTGATGTCAGGTTATCAGTGGGGTCAGGCTGGCCGGTATATCCAGCTGCAATACTATCGATGGCAGCGAGATCAGCGGCGCTTATTGCAGGGCTGATGGCTACGGTAGTGACCAGGGAAATATTGAGTGCCATGCCAAATTTTTTGCTTGGAATCGAAAAGCCGGCGCCTCCACCCAGAGATACCAAAACATTATCACCATCGATTCCGCGCAAAGCTGTTGCAAGGTCGCCGGCAGCAGCTTCGGCAGCAGGTACGTTCGATGCGGTGATGGCGTCGCTTAATGCATCAAGGTGTTGATCCTGAATTTCATCAACGCCGTCGATCAGGTCATCGGGATCCGATGCGAGCAGGCCAATGGCAGGAAGTATCATGCCAAAATCATCTTCAGCGGATTGCGTGGCTAGCAATGCGGGGTTGAAGTTTGCTGCACTAGCGCTTTTAGCTGAGGAAACCCCTGTTCCCCCCATACTCATGGCGCGGGCATCAAAGGGACTAAATGGTGCGGCGGCAACGGTTCCTGCCAGGCAGATTGAAGCCAGACCAAGGGTCCTGGCAATAAGCTTTGTGGTCATTGGGGTTTTGCTCCGGAAATTTATTTAATAATGACTGATGTATAACAAAGGCCTCAACCAGCTAAGAGGGCTTTGAGTGCTTTGTAACTATAGCTGCAGGCACTAAGTTGTTGGTAATAAATTACTAACAATTTGAGATATCGTGATATAGGCCACATTGGTGTGCTAACCAGTTGTCTTCAAGCAGCAATTTCAAACAGCAATAGGCGCTTTGATAGCCGGGTGTGCCTGGTAGTTGGCAATTTCGAAGTCCTCGAACCGATAATCAAAAATTGAGTCTGGGGACCTCAAAATATTAAGTGTGGGTAAGGCAAAGGGTGTGCGGGATAATTGCAGTTTGGTCTGCTCAATATGATTGCTATAGAGGTGAGTATCGCCGCCACACCAAACGAAATCACCAACATCCAGATTGCACTGTTGGGCGACCATATGTGTGAGCAGTGCATAGGAAGCAATATTGAAGGGAACACCCAAAAACGTATCGCAACTTCGTTGATATAACTGACAGGAGAGTTTTCCATCCGCAACGTAAAACTGAAAAAGCAGGTGACAAGGGGGCAGTGCCATATTTTCCACCTCCGCAACATTCCATGCGCTGACAATATGGCGGCGTGAGTTTGGATTGTTTTTGATCTGCTCAATCACCAAACTGATTTGATCCAGGCTGTCGCCATTTGGCGTTGGCCAGGAACGCCATTGATGGCCATAAACGGGACCCAGATCACCGTTTTCGTCAGCCCATTCATCCCAGATGCTTACACTGTTTTCCTTCAGGTAACGAATATTGGTATCGCCACTCAAAAACCACAACAGTTCATGAATGATGGAGCGTAGGTGGCATTTTTTGGTGGTGACGAGCGGAAACCCTTTGGATAGATCAAAGCGCATTTGTCGACCAAACACCGACAAAGTACCGACCCCTGTACGGTCCTCTTTACGGGTGCCATTTTCGAGAATATCTTCTAGCAGCTCGAGGTAGTTTTTCATGTTCGCCTGGAACCTTTTGTGTGTTGATAAGCAAGTACCATCATAAAGACACCGATCACAATCATTGGAGAAGACAAAATTTGACCGCGCGTGAGCCAGCCCAGCGCATCGAAACCGATATGTGAATCCGGTTCCCGGACAAACTCAACCAGAAAACGCTGCAAACCGTAACAGGCAATAAATAATCCCGTAACCGACATTTTTGGTCGGGGTTTGGATGAGAACCACCATACGATGGTGAAGAGTACGACACCTTCGAGAAATAACTGATATAACTGCGAGGGATGACGCACCAATTGCAGCCGATCCGCTGGGAAAATCATCCCCCATGGAGCAGTGGTCGCGCGCCCCCACAGCTCGCCGCCGATAAAGTTACCGAGCCGTCCGGCACCAAGGCCGATCGGTACTAGCGGAGCCACAAAATCTGCAATGGTAAAAAAACTGTGGCCGGTTTTGCGCGAATATAGCCAGATAGCAACACCCACTCCAAGCAATCCACCGTGGAATGACATGCCTCCGGTCCAAACCTCAAATAGCCATAACGGATCCTGCACGAAGGTGGCCCAGTTGTAGAAAATCACATAGCCGAATCGCCCGCCAAGCACGACTCCAAGTGCTCCGTAAAATATCAGGTCACTGACCTGCTCCCTGGTAAACACTGAATCCGGTTTGCTGGCGCGTTTAGTGCCCAGCCACCAGGCCGCGCCAAAGGCGACCAGGTACATGATGCCGTACCAGTGGACTTTTAAAGGGCCAATTGCAATCGCAACCGGGTCAATATTGGGGTAACTCAGCATGGTTTACCTATGTGTAATTCATACAAAAATGGGGTTGATGATGGAAAGGTGTTAAATACTATTCTGGATTAGAAACAGCAACCCTACTGCCAGCAGCAATCCGCCGAATAAGCGCTTAAGTAATTGTTGTGGAACCCGGTGAGCCAGCCTGGCGCTCCAGTTTGCCACGATTGTGCTGGTCATAACGATGCCCGCAAAGGCGGGCCAGTATACAAAGCCACTGCTACTATCGGGAAGCGCGGGGTTACCCCAGCCTGTCATGATATTTGCCCCTGCACCCACAATTGCGATCGGTAGGCCGCAGGCTGCAGAAGTTGCTACCGCTTTCTGCATCGTCGTGCCACGCCAGGTTAAAAAAGGTACGGTTAACGAGCCACCGCCAATCCCAAACAGTGCAGAAAAAAAACCGATCCCACCGCCGGAGCTGAGTAACAGCGGTTTTCCGAGTGTCGAGCCACTGGGTTTAGGCTGAAATCCGAACATCATCTGCAGCGCAATTAAGAGTAGGAAAGCGCCGAACGCTAGCTGTAATGCGCTGCCCGACATGAGTTGCATGCTCTTAGCTCCGAAGACGACCCCTACGCAGATACCGATCGCCAGGAATGTGAAGACCCGCCATTGCACTGCGCCGGATCGGTGGTGTTGATACACCGAGCTCAGGGAGGTGATGATAATGGTTGCCAGCGATGTACCCACCGCCATATGCGTCAAAATCTGTTCTGAAAATCCTTGCTGCCTAAAAACAAAGATCAGCACCGGTACAATCACCACGCCGCCGCCCACGCCAAATAAGCCGGCAAGAAGCCCGGCAATGGAACCAATCAACAGGTAGAGGAGAATAGTCAAAGCAGTGATGGAAAAAGTATATTGATTGTTTTGTGATTTTGAAAAGTAGCGATAATATCATGTGATTTAGTGGCTATGTCGTTGCTGATCTCACTATTTAATAGATATTCCTATGTGCCTCATTGTTCTAGCCTATCAGGTTGACCCGCAACATCCGCTTATTGTTGCAGCCAATCGCGATGAATTTTATCGCCGCTTAAGCGACCCGATAGGGTTTTGGGCGACGCAGGGTGATTTGCTGGCGGGTCGGGATTTGTCACGGGGTGGTGTTTGGTTGGGTGTAACCCGAGGTGGCCGTTTTGCCGCCGTTACCAATATACGAGAGGGGTTTGTGCGTAAACGGTTCCCCGTGTCACGTGGTGATTTGGCCAAGGGTTTTTTAACAGGCAATTTGAGTCCTGCGCAATATGTAAAAACATTGCGGGAGCCTCATTTATACGGCGGTTTTCATCTGTTGCTGGGTGATTCAGAAGGATTATTTCATTTCTCCAATCGGACAGGCAGCATTCGTGCGCTGGAGCCAGGGGTTCACGGGATCAGTAACCATCTGTTTGATGATAGTTGGCCAAAAACGGAAATCAGCAAATTGGGGTTGGGTTCACTGATCGAACGGGATCAGGTTGATCACCGGAGCCTTCAGGAGTTGATGGCCCAACAACCGCTGAAATCCCGGAAGACAGATAGCAACCTTGAGTACGCTGAGCAAAACCCATTTCTCTGGAGCCGCGAATATGGAACCTGCGCCAGTAGCTCTCTAATTATCAAACGGGATAATCTGGGTAAGCCATCCGCCAGTATCTGCGAGAAACGTTATCGTCAGCTCGGGATAGAAACCGGCAACAGACGTTTTGAGTTTGAACTTAGCGTATAGCGCAGTCCCTGGCTCTAATTTTGCGATCTAGATTTCATGGTTTTTTCCAGCGGCCGCAGCAACTCCCGCAGAGCGCTAAGATAAACATCCTTCTTAAAAGAGACTACCGCACTCATTGGGTACCAATAACTAACCCAGCGCCAGCCATCAAACTCTGGTGAGCCAGAATGCGAAAGATCAATTTGCTGTTCATCGGCTACCAATCGCAGTAGAAACCACTTCTGTTTCTGGCCAATAAAATTAGCGCGACCACGAGACCGTAACAGATTTTTGGGCAATCGATAGCGTAACCAACCGCGGGTAGAGGCAATAATTTCGACATCCTTTGGGTACAATCCAACCTCTTCGTGTAGCTCGCGGTACATAGCCTGCTCCGCATTTTCACCTTTCTGCATGCCGCCCTGTGGAAACTGCCAGGCATCCTGCCCAATCCGTTTGGCCCACAGTAATTGACCCTGCTGATTTGATATAATGATGCCGACGTTGGGTCGGTATCCATCCACATCAATCATTTGTTTGGTACCCCTTTAACAGTCTGGTTGGATATATATCCAATCAGACGATCTATCCAATTTTTTATCATCCTAGGCGCACTCCATGGCATTAGCAATATTTGATCTCGACAATACCTTAATCGCCGGTGACAGCGACCACGCCTGGGGTGAGTTTCTAATAAAAAAATCACTGGTTGATCAGGAGCATTTTAAAAAAACCAACGATCGGTTTTACCAGGATTACCTGGATGGCAAGCTCGACATCGACGCCTATATTGAGTTCGCGATTGAGCCACTGACACGATTCAGCGACGAGTTGCTAGCAGAACTGCAGCAAGAGTTTATGCAACATCACATAGAGCCCATCATGCTACCCAGGGCTGCGGAGCTGCTAGAGGATCATCGTCAAAAGGGTGACTACCTGTTGATTATTACAGCGACCAACCGTTTTGTAACCGCGCCCATAGCAAAGTTGCTAGAGGTTGATGATTTGATTGCCACCAATCCCGAAAAAATAGACGGCCGTTATACTGGGAAAATTCGCGGAGTCCCAAGCTATAAGGAAGGAAAAGTGGTTCGTTTAAACGAATGGCTAAAAGAAAAAAAGATGCACCTTGAGGGCAGTGTTTTCTATAGCGATTCCCACAACGATATCCCATTGCTAGAGCAAGTAGAGCGTGCAGTAGCGGTAGACCCGGATGAGATGCTTGAGCAATATGCAAATAGAAAAGGTTGGGAGGTGATCAGTTTACGAGGGTGAATTTTTAACCTGCGTTAAGTATCGTCACCTCGTTTCCCTGCCTGCACACTGCCCAATACTCAGAATGAACCTGTTTAACTTTCACTTGTTTGGCTTTCAACGGTTCGGTGCTGAACGGGATTCTTCGTCATAAAACAAAAAACAGCCTTCAGATAGTCCATTTCAGGTATGGCGGGGTGCAGTGGATGATCAGCCCCCAGGCCACCTTTTTCAACAATTTGAACAGTACGCTGGTTACGGTGGGCGGCGGTGCCAACAATGTCCACAAGGCGATCTTCGGACAGATTCATTGAGCAGGAGCCGGAAACCAGAAACCCATTTGGGTTTAGCAGTTGCACGGCCTGCTGGTTGAGGTTGTGGTAGTGCTCTTCACCCTTACGCTGATCTTTTTTGCGTTTGATCAAGGCCGGTGGGTCGAGAATCACCATGTCGAATTTTTCGCCGTCGGCGCGAAACTGTTTTAGTGCTTCCAGTACCTCTGCCTGAACGGTTTTGCAATTGCTCTGCACATCGTTCAAACGGGCGTTTTCACCCGCCACTTCCAAGGCCAGGGCTGAGCTGTCTACCATCACCACTTCGCTCGCGCCAAAAGTAGCGGCTTGAATGCCCCAACCGCCGACGTAACTGTACAGATCCAGTACTCGCATCCCTTTTACATAACGGCTGAGTTGGGCACGGTTAAAACGATGGTCATAAAACCAGCCGGTTTTCTGGCCGTTTAAAAGAGGCGCAACAAAACGTACACCATTTTCTTCCAGCGGTGTCAGTTCGGCGAGTTCACCCACTACGGCTTCGCAGTATTTATCCAATCCTTCCAGAGCTCGCTGGGTGCTATCGTTTTTTACCAAAATGGTTTTTGGCGAGAGTAATTTTTGCAATGTATCGATGATCGGTTGCTTGAGTTTTTCCATGCCGGCGGTGGAAATCTGGATAACCAGCACATCACCGTATCGGTCGATTACTAATCCAGATAGGCCATCCCCGTCGCCGTAACAAAGACGATAGTAAGGGGCTGAAAATAGTGTTTCCCGCAGATAAAGTGCTTTTTTTAATAGTCGCTCTATGAGTTTATGGTCTAACGGTGTGCCACCACTGCGGCTGTAAACACGGCCGCAGATCAGCGCGCCCGGGTTGACGCAGGCGCTGCCAAGGGGTTTGCCATCGTAGCTTTCTATGGTGGTCTGAACGCCTGCTTCTAGCCCCTTTAATGGCGTTTTGGCGGTGTCGATCTCGTTGCTGTATACCCATGGATGACCACGGCGGATTCTGCGTTCACCATTCTTTTTTAGGCGTAAAGTCGCGTCGGTCATATTGATATCCAGAGGATTAAAGTGGAGTTGAAATACTAGCACCTTCGGGCAGGTGCTAGTTTGCAGTGTTTTCCGACCAGGCCAGGTTGAGTTCCCGTGCAGCCTTTACATCGTCGAGTCGGCCAACCGGCATAGTGTGGGGTGCCGATGTCAGTAGCTCAGGGTTTTGTTTGGCCTCCCCGAGGATTTGAATCAATGCATCGATAAAACCATCCAGTTCCTCTTTACTTTCAGTTTCTGTAGGTTCAATCAAAAAGCACTCGGGGATCACCAATGGAAAGTAGGTGGTGGGTGCATGAACACCGTAGTCGAGCAGTCGTTTGGCGATATCCATCGCGCTAACATGCAGCTCTTTGGCTTCTTTCTTAAAGGTGATGATGAATTCATGGGTGGCACGACGGTCTGGATAGGCCAGTTCAAAACCGGCATTTTGCAGGCGTTTGGCCATATAGTTGGCGTTGAGCGTGGCGAACTGCGAGGCCCGGACAAGGCCCTCTCGCCCCAGCAACAGCCCATAACTCAATGCACGTAATAGAATTCCGGCATTGCCCATAAAGGCCGAAAGCCGGCCGATGCTTTGGGGAATATCTTTTTTATCGAGCCAGCGATAGTTTCGTTCGCCCTCTGCGCTTTCATCAAAACCGACTACCGGAATCGGCAAAAATGGCAACAGCCGTTCATTGACCGCAACCGGCCCAGCGCCCGGGCCGCCGCCACCGTGGGGGGTAGCGAAGGTTTTGTGCAGGTTCATATGCAATACGTCAAAACCCATATCGCCGGGACGGACTTTGCCCATGATCGCGTTCAGGTTTGCACCGTCGTAGTAGAGCAGGCCGCCGGCCTGATGCACGATTTCGGCAATCTGTTTGATATTACGCTCAAATACACCACCGGTAGATGGGTTGGTCATCATCAGCCCGGCGGTGTGTTCACCGACCGCTTCTTTTAAAGCATCGATACAGACGTCGCCATTGGCCTCAACCGGTACTTCACGAACTTTGTAACCACACATAGTGGCGGTGGCGGGGTTGGTGCCATGGGCTGTTTCAGGGATCAGAATTTCCTGACGTTGATCATCGTTACGGGATTCGTGGTAGGCACGGATCATCGCTACACCGGCAAATTCGCCCTGTGCTCCCGCCATTGGAGTGAGGGACGAGCCCTTCATGCCGGTCAGTTCCTGCAGCAGTTCCTGCAGTTCGTACACACTGGCCAGATAGCCCTGACTGAGTGATTCCGGTGCCAAAGGGTGACGATTCAGAAAGCCCGGCAGGCTTGCGGCGCGGTGCGCACCCCTGGGGTTGTATTTCATGGTGCAAGAACCGAGCGGGTAAAAATGGGTATCGATCGAAAAATTGCGTTGCGATAGCTGGGTGTAGTGACGCACCGCCTGCAGTTCGGATACCTCCGGCAGGGCAGCGGGGGTTTTGCGCAGCAGTTCCTCTGGCAGGTCATCGATAGCGCTGTCGGTCATTGTTGCTGGCGATTGAGCGGTAGCCTGGCAGCCGGGGCGGCTATGATCAAAAATGAGTTTCATGAGCCGATCTCCGAGAGGCACTGCTGAAGCGCAGTGGTGAACTGTTGCAAATCCTGTTCGGTTTTTATCTCAGTGGCGCAGACCAAAATGGTGTTCGCTAAAGCGGGATAACGGCTCTCCAGCGCATGACCACCGAGTATTCTTTGTTCTGCCAGTTTAGATAGAATCGTATCGGCACAGCCCGGTACTTTGATCACCGTTTCATGGAAAAAGGGCCCATCAAATACCGGTTCAACGCCTTCGATCGCATAAAGCTTTTGAGCCAGTGAGCGGGTATTAGCATGGCTTGCCCGCGCAACCCCTTGTAATCCTTTGTAGCCCAGCAAGCTCATATAAATTGTAGCTGCGGTGACCAGTAACCCTTCGTTGGTGCAGATGTTAGAGGTCGCCTTGGAGCGCCGAATATGTTGCTCTCGCGCCTGCAGGGTCAAGGTGTAGCCGATATTGCCTTCGCTATCTTCGGTTTGGCCAATGATACGGCCGGGCATTTGCCGAACGATTTTTTGCTTACAGCACATAAAGCCGACATAGGGCCCACCGGAGGAAACCGGAACACCCAATGGCTGGCCTTCGCCTACAGCAATGTCAGCGCCCTGCGCACCCCATTCCCCTGGTGGCGTAAAAAGAGCCATAGCGGTTGGGTTGACCACGGCTATCACCAATTGACCGTTTTTGTGGCCCCAGTCCGTGAGCTGATTTACCGATTCGATGCAGCCGAAAAAATTAGGTTGGGGGATAATAAGCGCTGCGTAGTCCTGCCCTGCAAATTCAGCTAGCTGGTTGGGTTCGATGATGCCATTCGCTCCGAATGGGATTTCGACGATCTCAATTTTCTGATTGGTCAGCGTGGCATGAAGCACATCGCGATACAGTGGATGCAGGCTGGATGCGACTAATAGCTTTCTTGATTTTGATTTCCGATTAGCACGGATCGCCATCAAAGCCGCTTCCGCAACTGCAGTTGCGCCGTCGTACAACGAAGCGTTGGCAACTTCCATCGACATCAGCTGAGTGATCATCGACTGGAATTCATAGACCAGTTGCAACGTGCCCTGGCTGGCCTCGGCCTGATAGGGAGTGTAGGCGGTCATGAATTCACCACGGCTGGTGATATCCCAAACCGCTGCGGGAATATGGTGCTGATACGCCCCTGCACCCACAAAACAGAGCACGTTATCATCCTGTGCGGCGCGCTCACCGAGCTGTCGCAGCATCTGCATTTCGTTAATGCCGGGGTTTATTCCATCTAGCGGGGGTGCTTGAATCTCGGCGGGAACTTCGTCAAACAGATCATCAATCTGTTTGACGCCGATAACGCCGAGCATATCGGCGAGTTCTTCTTCTGTGTGGGGGATAAAAGGCACGCAGGCCCTCCGGGGTCTTCGATGGATGGATTGATTCTTTTCTAAACGAGTCTGAGCAGACCCGTTTAGGTGGTAGTGAGCGGTATCAGCGTGACGCGACCGGTCTATGGATTATTCAGCATCCGCATCCACGGTTGCCTGATAGCCAGCGCTATCGAGCATATTATCGAGTTCAGTTATATCGGTGGGCTGAATTTTAAAAAACCAGCCGTCGCCGTAGGGGTCGGAATTGACCAGTTCCGGTTTAGTGTCCAGCTGATCATTTACAGCAATAATCTCACCGCTAACCGGCATATAGATATCGGAGGCCGCTTTGACAGACTCCACTACCGAAGCTTCATCACCGGCAGCAAATTCAGAACCTTTTTCGGGAACCTCTACATATACCACATCGCCCAGTTGATCCTGAGCATGGTCAGTGATACCTACGGTTACGGTACCGTCTTCCTCAAGGCGAGCCCATTCGTGACTGGCGAGGTATTTAATATTTTCTGGCAAATTACTCATGGGAGTTCCTCTAATTAGCTCTATTGGGTTCGTATTCTACGCAGAGTGCAGTAAGGCTGACTTTGGGAAAGCGGGTCAAAATACTTTTTTGCCGTGACGTACAAATGGCAATTTGACCATTTTAACCTCAATCAGCTTGCCGCGTATCTCTACCTGGCAATTTTCTTCTGCATTCAGCGGCACCCGTGCAAAGGCGATGGAATGGCCGAGGGTGGGTGAAAAGGTTCCGCTGGTTATTTCGCCTTCGCCCTGGGAGGTCACCACTTTTTGATGGCCGCGTAATACCCCGCGGCCAGTCAGTACCAATCCCATCAGCTTGTAGTGTTGGGATTGGTGGGTTCGTATCTTCTCTAGTGCGCCTCGACCTATAAAATCACGGTCTTCGGGTTCCCAGGCAATGGTCCATGCCATATTGGCTTCAAGGGGGGTGATCGACTCATCCATATCCGAGCCGTACAGATTTAAACCGGCCTCGAGCCTCAGCGTATCACGGGCTCCCAATCCTGCAGGTGCTACGCCTGCATCCTTCAAGGCTTGCCATAGGTCTGGTGCCTGGTCCTGGGGCAATACAATTTCAACACCATCTTCACCAGTGTAACCGGTACGGCCGATAAACCAGTCCGCAACCGATAAGCCCTGAAATGTTTTTAGTCGAGCTACCAGTGCGGCTTTCTCCGGATCCAGTATTTTTATTAAACTGCGTAATGAGTCAGGACCCTGAATCGCGATGATGGCTAGCTCAGGTCGTTCTATGATGGTTACATCGAATCCATCACTCTGCTTTTGTAGCCAGGCGAGGTCTTTTTCCCGCGTGCCGCAGTTTACGACCAACCGGTACCCGTCATCGGTCAGATAGACAATCAAATCATCGATGATGCCACCCTGCTCGTTTAGCATTGCGCTGTACAGCGCTCGGCCAGGGCTGTTAAGTCGATTGACATCATTGGCTAGTAGCCGTTGAAGATAAGGCTTTGCCTGATCGCCTTCAATATCAACAATCGTCATGTGAGATACATCAAACATGCCTGCGGAGCTGCGGACCTGGTTGTGTTCTTCAATCTGAGAGCCATAATGTAACGGCATATCCCAGCCACCAAAATCAACGATCTTGCCACCAGCTTCAAGGTGCTTGGCGTATAAAACTGTTTTACTTCCCATACTACTTACGTGCGCGTTATATTTAAGCGCCGCATTCTACATTTTTTGCTCAGTATATTCACTCCAATTGAGCTGGTTTTTAAACCGGTTTGGGTGGTTTTGTGGGACTGAACCAGGAGTCAGATCTGATTCGGCAGGGCGGTCTCAGCCATAAAGCTTCACTAATGTCGTTAGCGGCGGCGTGGCTAGTGCAACTTGGCTTGATAGTATTTTAATTTTGGTAAGGTTTAACCTGTAATGCGAAATAGATTTTTGGTTAGTTCGGCGTTGGTGGTGATTTGTTTACTGGTTTTAGGATCGGTGTGGCATGCACTACTCTGGTGGTTGTTGCTGGTGATTCCAGTGGTGTTACTGGGGGTTTACGATATTTATCAATCACGCCATACGGTCTGGCGAAACTTCCCGGTGATTGGTCATATGCGCCGGATACTGGAGGCGCTGAGGATACCAATACACCAGTATTTCATAGAGTCTGAAACCGGTGGAGTACCTCTTAACCGGATGTATAGATCGTTGGTTTACCAGCGTGCCAAGGGCGAGCCCGATACCATTCCACTTGGTACAAAGGTTGATGTATACAGTATTGGTTACGAATGGATGGATCATTCTCTAGCGGCGCTGCCGGACCACAGTATTGACCCAGATTTGCGAGTAGTCATCGGTGGGCCGCAGTGTGATAAGCCCTACAGCGCTAGTTTGCTAAATATTTCCGCGATGAGTTTTGGTGCGCTCAGCGATCGCGCGATATTGGCTCTCAATAGTGGTGCATCCATTGGCGGTTTTGCCCACAACACCGGAGAGGGTTCCATAAGCCCTTATCATCAACAAGCCGGTGGTGACTTAACCTGGCAAATTGGTACCGGCTATTTTGGTTGTCGTACCCTCGAAGGCGAATTTTGCCCCGCCAGCTTCACCAAAAAAGCTCAGCTTGCTCAGGTTAAAATGATTGAAATTAAACTCTCTCAGGGCGCCAAACCGGGCCATGGCGGGATTTTACCCGCCAGTAAAAATAGCGCTGAAATCGCTGAGATTCGCTTACTGACACCCCACACTGAGGTGAATTCGCCCGCCGCGCATAGCCGATTTTCTACGCCTATCGAGCTGATGGGGTTTGTTCAGCAACTTCGGGTGTTATCCAACGGTAAACCGGTTGGTTTTAAACTATGTGTGGGTCGCCGCAGTGAGTTTGTAGCGATCTGTAAAGCGATGATTGAGACCGGTATTTTACCCGACTTTATAACTGTCGACGGGGGAGAAGGAGGTACCGGTGCCGCTCCGCTCGAATACGCCAACTCAGTGGGGATGCCGTTGAGGGAGAGCGTAGCCTTTGTGGTGGATTGTTTGGTGGGATTTGATCTTAAAAAGGATATCAGGGTGATTGCCAGCGGGAAAATTCTGACCGGCTTTCATATGATACAAAACATGGCCTTGGGAGCGGACCTATGCAATAGCGCCCGTGGCATGATGTTGGCGTTGGGTTGTATTCAGTCTCTTGAGTGCAATAAAAACAGTTGTCCAACCGGAATCGCAACTCAAAACCCTGCCCTGGCCAGAGGGCTTGATGTCACTAACAAAAAACAACGAGTCGCTAACTACCACCATCAAACCATGAAATCAGTAGCGGAACTGTTTTCTGCTGCGGGTATTCGCGAAGCCGGACAACTGAGGCGTAGCCACATACATCAACGTATTAGCGCAACTGAAACCGCCAGATACGATCAGATTTTTCCCCCCGTTGAGCCCGGTTGTTTGCTTAAGCCTCCTTATCCGAAGTCATTTGAGTACGAAATGGATCATGCGAGTGCCGGAAGTTTTAACGCGCAAACATAGAGAGATTCACGTAACGGGATATTGTGCGGTTTATGGCTTTCAAATACGGAACAAATGCGACGACGGTATTGCTAAAAAGCAACTAGTATTAGGAGGGTGCTGAAAGGTTTGTCCCGATCAGCCGCACTACTACTTCTATCCGTGCGTGAAGAATCGATATATGCGACAAATCGACATTATTAAACTGTACGCCGCTAAAAGGTGTTTGGTGATTGATGATTACCCTGAAATGCGGGGGTTTATCCGCCAGGCCGTAATGGTCTTTGGTGCGGATTCCGTCGACACCGCCGCAAACGGCGATGAAGCGATTAAGCAATGTCTTGCGAACGACTATGACATTATTTTTGCCGATTATAACCTTGGTGACGCGAGTAAAAATGGTCAGCAGGTTCTCGAAGAGCTTCGCTACAAAAACGCTCTAAAGAACACCAGCCTGTACATTATGATCACCGCTGAAGCCACCCGCGATATGGTCTTCAGCGCGTTGGAATATCAACCGGATGGTTACATTACCAAACCCTTTACTCAGAACGCTCTTCGAAGTCGACTTGACAGAATCATGCTCGAAAAGGAGGCGATACGTGAAATTAATCAGGCCATTGACCACGAGCTGTTTGAAAAGGGGATTCAGCTTTGCGTCCAGCAATTGGAAGAGGGTAGTAAATATACGACACTGCTGAACAGGAAGCTGGCTGGACTGTATGTAACGACAGGGAATTATAGAGAAGCCTGTACGCTATATAGGAAAGTCACACAGGAGCGGCCGATAGAATGGGCAACTATCGGATTGGGAAAAGTAATGCTGTTAATGGGTGAACTTGAACCCGCCGAAGCTATTTTCAGAAAATTGATAAGCGTAGGTTGCAATTGCATGGAGGTCTATGACTGCCTTGCGGAAATTCTGCAGAAAAAACAAAAAAACCTTGAAGCGCAAGAGATGCTTGAGCAGGCGCTCGCAATATCACCTCATGCAATTTTACGCCAAAAATTCTATGCCGAGATCAGTGAAACCTGTGGCGACCTAGAAAAGGCTTCTAAAGCGCATCGTTCCATCGTGAAACTCAGCCCTAACTCCTGTTATGAAGAACCTGAAAATTATTTTGGTTATGCTCGCTCTCTTTCCGCACTGATGGAAAATAGTGATCAGCATGATAAAAAAATACTAATTGAAGCGCAGACCATTTTAAAGAAAGTAGAGCGGCGATATCCGAACAACCCCGAGGTAACGCTGCAAACCAAATTGGTCGAATCACAGGTCTACGCAAGTAGCGAGCAGCCCGAAAAAGCAAAACAAATAGTGGAAAACGCCAAGCTCCTATATAAAAAAATGGATAATGATCCCGAAAATGAAACAAGGCCAGAGGTTATGTTGGAGATGGCTAAATCACTATTGGCTATGGATGAAAATGATGAGGCGCAGGATATCCTAAGAAAAATAGCCAGTCGTTCGGGAACTGATGGCAATATCGAAAAACAGCTCGATAAATTATCTGACGAGCCACTAACGAAGCAAGGAAAATTAAATGCGATAAACTTAAACAAGGAAGGTAAGAAGCTGTTTGATTCAAAAAAATATACTGAAGCAGCAGACTTCTTTTCTAGAGGCCTTGTTCTTTTCCCAAATAACATCGCGCTCAATATCAATATGGTTTTTGCTTTGGTGAAAGGAGCGGGTCAAGGCGATATGGAATCGAACGATACGAATCGTTGCAAATCAAGTCTCAAAAAAATATCGCATATTTCAAAAGAGCATCGTTTGTATAGTCATTACAAAAAGCTTGAAAATAGAATTGCCAGGTTATAATTTTGGAGTGAATATAAAGTGAATTCAGATTTCGATTTTTCATTATTGCTGGCTTCAGCAGTACACGACATGAAAAATTCTATCGGTATGCTGCTATCAACCGTTGAGCAGTTGGATCAGTCAGATATTTCGGAAGATAAAGATTCGCAGTCTAAGCTGGCGCTGCTTCATGCAGAGGCATCACGGATCAATAATGATTTGGTTCATCTGCTTGGAATATACCGGCTGGATCAGGATCAGCTCTGCCTGAATTATCAGGAGTGTTTTGTATTCGATATATTTCAAGATCAGGTTGTCAATAATGAAATCATATTCAGGTCAGAAAACCTGAAAATAGAAATTGACTACAATGATGATCTTAGCTGGTTTTTTGATGAACAGTTAGTTGCGGATGTGATTGGTAACGTACTAATAAATGCTGCTAAATATGCGAAGAGTTTAATAATTATTAAAGCAGAAATAATTGATGCATTTTTAAAAATATCTATTTTGGATGATGGTAACGGTTACCCTGAAAAAATGTTATCAAACCCCGATGAATTAAAAAATGGTTTAGACTTTGCTTCCGGAAGCACCAAGTTAGGTTTGTTTTTCGCATCCCGTATTGCGTCAGAGCATCAAAAGGGTGAGCAGCGTGGCTATATCCAGCTGGAGAATTATGATGGCGGTGGTATGTTCTCCCTTTGGTTGCCTTAGTCGCCGGCCCAACCTGTTGTTAATCTGTTGTACGTTGGAAACGAAGGTTCTGTTCTCTCTAGTTTATTGGTTTATTCGACCATTGAAATCAAATAGTAAGATTCAAAAATTTGTTCAACGCCTTTCGAAAAGGCGTAATAGCTCAACGGTATTTAACCCATACCGAGATTCAAGAATTTTGAAAAATATCGAGATCTATTTTGAGTATATGGCAGAGCAGACTGGAGACTTGACGTTATTAGTGGGTGAAGCGCCGGGTTATAAGGGATGTAGAATTACAGGTATACCCTTTACAAGTGGCGCGCTAATTCGAGCAAAACAACATCACATTTTCGAAGAAATAGAACGGCATATTTCACTGGAAAAAATTGAGTCTGAAAATAGTGCGTCGTTTGTTTGGCAAACGTTAATCCATAAAAAACATTACCCGCTGTTTTGGAACGCTTTTCCATTTCACCCCCACCCAAAGGGAATTCATAATAGAAACCGTGCGCCCAATAAAAAGGAACTTTTGGAAGGTGCTGATTACCTGGCCGAATTGGTCGAAATATTTTCACCGATAACTATCGCTGGAATCGGCCGCAAAGGGGTTAGCTCAGTCGAGAAGGTTTTTCCTGGCAGGAATGTAGTTTACATTCGACATCCCTCGTATGGTGGTAAGAAGGATTTTCTCACAGGGATGGATCAGATCTTAAATCAAGCGAATGCTACTTGAGAGTTTGAATGGGTTTGGGCAATAACCGATATGAATCAATTACACTAATATTGCCACTCTAATAGGCGCGGCAGACTGAAAATTCTGCAAGATTTAGTAGTGCAGATTTGTATGGTGAGTTATCGAAATGTGCCATGCAGTCGATCGCTTGGTCGCGTTGTTCGAATGCTTTTGTTCTGGCGTATTCAATGCCACCGGACCGGTGTACCGCTTCAATTATCTGTTGGAGGTTTTCTATATTGCCTTCCTGTATTGCGTGCTCAACTAAGCGAGCATCATTTTGGTCACCCATTTTCATGGTGTAGATCAGCGGCAATGTGGGCTTACCTTCCGCTAAATCATCACCAAGGGATTTGCCCATTTGCTGTTCATCGCCATCGTAATCGAGTACATCGTCGACCAATTGGTACGCCATGCCTAGATGAGCACCAAAAGCCTGTAACGCCTTTTCCTGTTCCTTGCTAGCGCCTGCTAGAACAGCAGCAGTATGGGAAGCTGCTTCAAATAAAGTCCCTGTTTTACGTCGAATAACTTCAAAATACTGCGCTTCGCTGGTTGTTGTATCGCCTGCACGGGCCAGTTGCATCACCTCTCCTTCAGCTAGAAGGTTAGAAGCTTTCGCGAGAATGTGCATGATTTCCATGTCGCCAAGGCTGACCATCAACTGAAAGGATCGGGTGTAAATAAAATCTCCAACCAGCACGCTTGGCGCATTGCCCCAGCGCGCATTTACGGTTTTTCGGCCACGACGTAGATCTGATACATCGACTACATCGTCGTGCAGCAAAGTAGCGGTATGCAGGAATTCGATAATAGCCGCAAGTTTGATGTGTAAATCACCTTGATAGCCACAGCACTTTGCACTTAGTAACGCCAGAATTGGCCGTAGACGTTTGCCTCCTGCGGCCACAATATATTGGCCAATTTCCTCTACCATGCCGACATCAGAATGCAGTTCGGTAACGATGCAGTGATTGAGCTCTTCTAGCTCCTGCGTGGCTACGTCGTATATTTGCTTTTGTAAAATGTCTGGGGAGGTTTGTTGCACGGGGCGGATTCTTTAATGCCTGGTTGATTGAATAGTTGACTAGCTGAATGGGCAAGGCTTGTAGCGTGGATCGGCTAGCGACAGGATTCTAGTAGATTTTCAGCATTTATTCCATTAACGCGACAGCTACCTGATTTGCCAGGCTGTTATACTCTTGCGTCCATTCATCTAATAAGAAGAAAACCATGACCGTAAACCTCAATTTTCCATTTTCATCAGCACCGGAAGCAGGCGAAATAAAAAAAGTAGCCGACGGTGTTTTCTGGCTTAGAATGCCCCTGCCCTTCAGTCTTAAGCATATTAATTTATGGTTGCTGGAGGATCACGACAGCTGGGTTATTGTCGATACAGGAGTTTGTAATGACGAAACCTCAGGGCTGTGGCAGCAGATCTTTGATAATCATCTAGACGGAAAGCCCGTTTCCCGTGTGATAGCTACCCATTGTCACCCGGACCATATCGGTCTGGCGGGTTGGTTAACCGATTACTGGGATGTTGAGCTGTGGATCACCCAGTCAGAATGGCAGCAGGCACGACTGGGTGTATTGTCAGAGCGTGAGACGGTTAAACTTCTGATGGCCCAGCATTATGATCGTCTTGGTGTACCCAAGGAAGCGCTGAAGCGTATGAGTCGCATCCAGGGTTATTTCAAAAATATGAATGGCGATATACCCCTGACCTACCACCGTGTTACCGCCGACAGCCAAATTATGATTAACGGTCGAAGCTGGCAAGTATTCATTGGTCACGGCCACTCTCCGGAACATGCCAGTTACTATTGCGAAGAGCTGGATGTGATTATCGGTGGCGATATGCTGCTACCGAAAATCACCCCCGCTGTCAGCGTTTCGATGGAGGAACCCAACGGTAATCCACTGCAGCGATTCCTTGACTCGCTGGAACAGTTTTATGGAATTTCAGACAAAGTGCTGGTCCTGCCCTCCCACGAAATGCCCTATCACAATCTCCACACCCGCATTGATGAGCTCAAATTACATCATAAAAACCGTTGTCAGGTTATTGTCGACAGTTGCGAAGAAAGCAAAACTGCAATGGAGATTACCGAGATCATGTTTGCCCATCGACAGCTGAATGACTTTGATATCTTGATGGCGCTCGGCGAGGCCGTCGCGCACATCCATTTGTTGATGTATCAGGGTAGGCTTAAACGTTTCGCCAATGCTCAGGGCTCCTGGGAATTCATTCGATAGAGCGCAAAGCTCGGTCCGGAATCACCCGGTTTTTTGAGTAGGGGCAATTTATGGCAGGTTTTATAAGGGGTGCAGGTTATCTGCTGAAAGGCTTTAAAATGCTGGCTCAGCCAGGGTTGCGCCGATTTCTGATTATTCCCCTTACCATCAACGTAATACTCTTTAGTCTATTAATTTGGCAGGGTTTTGGCTGGATCGATCAAGCGGTTGTCGCTGCGCTCAGCTGGATTCCCGACTGGTTAAGCTTTCTGAGCTGGGTGATCTGGCCATTGTTGTTTTTGACCATGATGATTTTTGTATTTTACAGCTTCAGCGTAGTGGCGAATTTGATTGCTTCACCCTTTAACGGTTTGTTATCTGAAAAAGCCGAGCTGCAATCACGACCCGCTTTTGGGGTTGGTATGTCAGAGGCGAGCGGTTCATCGACTATTTCAGCGGTGCTGCTAGAAGTGCCCCATAGTCTGGGGCGTGAAGCGTCCAAGCTTGGGTACTTTATTCCACGAGCCTTTGTTCTGCTGATTCTTTCGCTGATCCCCGGTATCAATATCATTGCTATGCCCCTTTGGTACCTTTTCAGTGCTTGGTTTCTGGCGATTCAGTACTGTGATTACCCTACCGACAACCACAACATCAGCGTACCGGAACTGAGAAAATTACTTACCCAGCGGCGCCTGGGTTCTATGGGGTTTGGCTCTATCACCCTGTTCTTCACCATGATACCGATCATCAATCTGGTAGTGATACCCGCAGCGGTAATTGGCGCGACCTTATTTTGGGTTGAGGAACTTAAGGAGTTGGTGGAGCTAGAAGAGTTGAAGGAGCCAGGGTAACTTGGGCAGGGCTCCAGCAAACGCAGGCTAGATATTGATCCGTTAATCTGCAGCCGTATGCTAGAAACTACCGATAACCGTTCTAGTAAGGGTGGTTTTCGTTAGTTCTTCAGTGGGTACTCAACAATTCTGCCGGTGGGTGCTCACACTCCAGCCGATCACCCAGTAGTTGTTCAATTTCCGGCAGCAGGAATGAATCATCTTCACAGGCAAAACTGATGGAGGAGCCTTTGCTTCCTGCTCGTCCTGTTCGGCCTATTCGATGGATATAATCCTCTGGATCTTCCGGCAGTGTGTAGTTTACGACGTAGGATATCTCATCAATGTGGATGCCTCGGCCTGCAACGTCGGTAGCGACCAATACCTGTATTTTGCCGCTACGGAATGCTTCCAAAACCCTTACCCGTTTGCTTTGTTGAACCTCACCACTGAGCATGCCGCAGGAGAGTCCTTTTTTCTTGAGTTTTGATTCCAGGGTCCGAACGGTATCTCTGCGGTTGGCAAACACGATGATGCGTTCATCTTTATTTTGATTGATCAAATTGCATAGTAGTGGGAATTTGTCCTGTGTGGTGACTAAATACACCCGTTGGTCAACATTATCCGAGGCGATGGAATCGGGTTCGATTTCGATTTTCACCGGATCATTGGTCCACTGCTCTACCAGCCGCATTACGTCTTCGCTAAAGGTGGCGCTGAATAGCAGTGTTTGGCGGTAGCCTTTTTTAGTTGATGCTTGAATGATGCGCCTGACCTGGGGGATAAACCCCATATCCAGCATACGGTCGGCTTCATCTATCACCAGTACTTCTAGTTGATCCAGATAGACCTTCCTTTTACCCAGAAAATCCTGAAGTCGTCCCGGTGTTGCCACCAATATATCGATAGAAGCCCGCTCAAGCATCGATTGCTGTTTTTCGTAATCCACGCCGCCAACCAGGGTGAGCACGGTTAAACCGCTGCCCCTGGAGAGTTGCTCAGCATCCTTGGCAATCTGCATGGCCAGTTCACGGGTAGGTGCCAGAATCAGCGATCGGGTTTCACCTGCATAATGTTCTTCGATGGGGTTGTTGATTAGTCCGGCAATAATAGTGACCAGAAAGGCAGCGGTTTTTCCGGTACCGGTCTGGGCTTTGCCGAGCAGGTCCTGTCCATTTAACGTATGGGGCAATGAAGCAGCCTGAATGGGTGTGCAGTATTCGAACCCGGCCTGTTGAATAGCATTTTGCAGCGTGCCGGGAAGGGGGAATTGAGTGAATTGCACCTTTTCTTCAGTGGATACTTGCTCTACAACTTGTTCGGTTTCACTACTCATCAGAATTCCCGGCGCGTTAGAATGTTCATGCAGCCCGCTACTCTAACGGTTAATCGGCCTGGTTGCTATCTTGTGTTTGATGATGGGTTATATATGCATAGATAGTCAGGCCCGTACACAAGATGAACTATGGGATGGACTAGATTGCTGTTCCTGTGTACGTCCTCAAATAGGTCAACTGCAAAATTCGTGCATCAGCACTGGCTCGATGGCGTTCCAGATTTAGCTCCAGTTGAACTTGCTCCCTGGTGTCGTGCCAGTGCGTTATTTGTTGTTCATCAAGGATGGCACGAAGAGACTCAAGTTTGAACCGTTGTGGGGTTCCCGAGCATTCAAATAGAAGCCCCAGCCAGCTGAGATCGTTGCTCCAACCGTCGGAATAGACGATGCGACCGGCGAGCTGGTCATTTAGCAGTTGAGCTGCTTCGGTTACGGTACGGCCAAGTTTACCCAATGATTCACGTCGAATACCGTGAATTTGCTCTGCAGCGCTATCCCAGTGTGTCCAGTCATCAAGGGGTTTGATCAAAAAACAGGTGGTGGCGCCATCGGGCAATACAAAGCCGATCTCAATGGGATAGCTGCCGGCTCCAAAGCCGGAGGCTTCCACATCTATGATGGTTGGGGTTTTCACTCTGCCGGCGAAGGTTTAGCAGCAACCAATGCCCTTGAGCGCACCGTCGTAGTTATCGGTCCAGTGACCGAGGCCCGATAGCAGCTCGCGCTCGGCGGCTAGTTGCAGGGTTTTATGCACATCAATCACATGGGGGCCGTCCCGTACCACGCGCACATAGGCTTTTTGCCCCGGTTCTAAAACGCGCTCGCGATCGCCATCAAAGGCCAGAATACCGGGGCCGGTAATCTCTACTACTTTACCAAGCTCAAGTTTTTCTGCACTTTTGACATGCAGGCTCCGAAACAGGCCGGGGGAGATGGGTGCCAGCAACAGTTTTCCACCTTCGCCGTGGTCGCAGCACCGCACCTCTACGCCAAATTCATCCTCCGCATTGGATGGGCAAAGCAGACCGCCAACCGGGGAGATACCCACCGACGCCGGCTCTGCTCTGGCTAAAATAATATGCCGAATTGAGTCTGACTCGTAGGGCATGGCGTTGCCGATAATATCGTTGATCAGGAATACCGCATCGATCAGCGCAACATCTTCTGGCTCACCTTCAATTTCGATGCGAACCACTTTGGAGGGTTGCCCAGCGTCCTCCAGCGGGAGTTTTCCGGAGGCGACTAAACCGGCGGCCATACCGCCCAGGGTTGCTTCAACCATCAGTGGGAATACATTGTTTGTACCGGTAGATATCGGCACGATTGGCGCATTTGGCCATGCTTTGGCGACAATTCGATTGGTGCCGTCACCGCCCAGTACAATCAGTGCCTTGCAGTCCAGTGCTTTCATCTGTTCAACCGCATCAATGGTTTCAGCGGCATTGTGGGTGATATTGACATCCAGATAGGTGAAGTGAGCATTCAATGTGAGGTTTTCTACCGCGCCGCTGGAGATGCGCCGTGGCTCATTGACCACCACAATATGATCAGCCCCGGCAGCAATCGCACCCACCACCGCACGGGTGATTTGCAGTCGTTTGCTTTCATGGGGTACCGAGCTAGCCCGGGCCGCAAGTCGCCGACCGTCGCGGCCTGACATCGGGTTGGCGATGATGCCAACCGTTTTCGTAAATTCTTTGACCATGGTCAGGTATCCAGTTGCTATAGAGTGTAAAATCCCGCCACTTTAACAATATCCAATAATCGCTGACAAGCGAGCATCGCTAGCGTTAAGCTGGATACTGTCTTTAGTTGCCAGTAAATTAGAACCAGTTTATTCGTTGCGGGCAGTTTGCGAGGCCTTCCATTTTTCAGCTTAAATCTCATTCAGAGCACGGTCATATCTATGTCGCAGTCCCACGAAGTTACTTTTGATCAGGCATTAATCGAGCGTTATGACGCCAATGGACCGCGTTATACCTCCTATCCAACCGCGGTTCAATTCAGTGAATCTTTTGGTCAGGAGGAGCACAAGCGCTATGCGGCACAGGTGGATCAGAGCAGTTCACGTATCTCGCTGTATGTGCATCTGCCCTTTTGCAATACCGTTTGCTATTTCTGTGGCTGCAACAAAATTGTCACCAAACGTCGGGAGCGTGCAGCGCCCTATCTTGAGCGGCTGTACAAAGAGGTTGAGATGCAGTCGGCACTGTTGCCCTCTCGCCCACTGGTCGAGCAGTTGCACTGGGGCGGTGGTACACCAACCTTTCAAAGTGATGCGCAGTTACGGGAATTAATGACGAAGTTGCGTCAAAATTTCAACATGATCGACGATGATAGCGGCGAATACTCGATTGAGCTGGATCCCCGAGAGGTGACTGACGATACACTTAAAACGTTACGGGAGATTGGCTTTAACCGGCTGAGCCTCGGTGTTCAGGATGTGAATCCGAAGGTACAGGCTGCGGTCAATCGACTCCAATCTGACGAAATTACGGCCCGAACTATTGATGGTGCGCGGCGTGAAAATTTTCGCTCGATCAGTATCGATCTGATTTATGGCTTACCCCACCAGACTGCGCGCAGTTTTGAGCTAACCCTTGATCGGGTGATCGATTTTTCGCCGGACAGGCTATCGATGTACAACTACGCGCATATGCCAGAGCTATTTAAACCACAGCGGAGAATCAATGTTGAAGATCTTCCTTCGCCGCAGGAAAAGCTTGAGATCATGAAATTGGCGATTGGAAAATTGACCTCGTCCGGCTACGTTTATATCGGTATGGATCACTTCGCCAAATATGATGATGAACTAGCGGTTGCCCAGCGGGAGGGAGGCCTGTATCGAAATTTCCAGGGTTACTCGACCCATTCCCATTGCGACATGATGGCGCTGGGTATTAGCGCCATTAGCATGCTAGGGGATAGCTTTAGCCAGAATGTTAAAACTGAGGATGAGTATTTCAAACAAATTGATGCGGGGCAATTGCCGGTCTACCGTGGCTACGCATTGAGCGATGATGATCGATTGCGCAGGGCTGTGATCACGGGTTTGATCTGTCATTTTCAGCTAACCCTGTCTGAAATCGAGCAGGAATTTGGCATCAATTTCTGGCAGTACTTTGCTGAGGAGCGTCTGGTTCTGGAGGGTATGCAAAGGGATGGTTTGCTGCAGCTAAATGAGGCTGAGATCAGGGTGAACCCAAGGGGTAAGCTGCTGATTCGTAATATCTGTATGGTTTTTGATGCCTACCTAAAGCAGCATGTTTCCGAGCAGCGGTTTTCGAAGACTATATAGAAGGAAGCGCTACTCTCTTAACGGCAGGTAGCTAAGGGCAGGTAAGCGGGTTGCCGCTGCCATCTTCGTGAACACCATCCGAATCGGAGTCCATTGAGTTTCGGGTGCGTCCGGTCCCCGCCACGATCACCCCTCGCGCTAATGAAGCATCGTTGTTCGCAGGGCAAAATGTGAAGGTGCCTGCGCCAGTTTGCGTAGGTATTTTTTTTATGAAACCAGTATATATATACTGGGAAAAAGCAAAGTTAAATTTTAACGTTACCTGGGCTGCAAGCGCTTCATGCACTTTTATAATGCGGTCATCCGGCAGGTCGACGGTGTGATCTTCATCGGCATCTAAGAATACAATCCAGCCATCAGTCCAACTTACCGTGTTGTCGCAATCCAGTAAGTCCGCACTTTTGCAGATCGTCACGGTATTTTTTTCAACAATTGCTTCGGAACGGGCGAGCGCAAGCGTACCGGTCAATTCATCTGCATACCCGGTAATTGCGCTGCTGTTGATCAGCCGTAGCAGGGATGGCACCCCAACCATTAGCAGTATCGCGGCGATCGCTACGGTCGCGATCAACTCGGGGAGCGTGAACCCTTGGCTATTACCATCAGCCATTGGGCTTTCGGTTGCGTTTTTAATCGTGGTTTGAATTAACAACATGGAGTAAATATCTTGACCATTTGCAGAACAGGCTGCGAGCATAGCAAAGCGAAGGTGCCACATACCACCTGATTTCCTTTAGCTCCGGAATTTTGTGGTTCTAATATCGAACAACACAACCGATTATCGGGCAAATTCAACCGCTTATCGTTAGCTAAGGTGCAAAAGGTGATTTACCTACCAGTGAATTTGTAAAATTAAAGGAGAGAGTATTTTAAGTAGATCCTAAGTAGATACATCGGAAAAATGGACATAAAGCCACTCAGTACGCATCGCGGTTTCACCCTGCTGGAAATTATGATTTCGTTGGTAATCCTGGCGGTTGGTTTGCTCGGGTTGGCGGGATTGCAGTCGGTCAGTGTTATCAATAATCATGCAGCGCTGATGAGGTCTGAAGCTTCACTGCTTAGTTACGATATTATGGATCGGATGCGTGCTAATCGAGATGAAGCCCGCAATACTAATCGTTATCTATCGGGTTTTGACGATAGCGCGAGCGCTTATCCGCTTTGCGTTGCTTCGTGCACCCCCGCCACGCTCGCGAGCCATGACCTTAATCAATGGAAAACGGATGTCAGCACACAACTACCCGGCGGTGAGGCGGAAATAGCACGGGAAAACCTTGCTTCGGGGCAGTTGTATATTGTTACCTTACGTTGGGATGAGACGGTTCCCGATGAAAACGACCCTAAGCTGAGGAAGAAAAGTAAGGCTCGATTGCAGTTGAGGTCTGAAATTTGATTCTCTACAGTAAACATAAACAAGCTGGCTTAACGCTGCTGGAACTGCTGATTTCAATGACGGTTGGGGTGATGTTAATTACCGGCATCATCCAGCTGATGGCAAACAATAAACAGAATTATCTGTTTCAGCGCGAGTTGGCTCGAATGCAGGAAAATGGCCGTTACGCATTGACAGTGCTTCGGCAGGATATACAAATGGCAGGTATTGCTGGCTGTTCAGCCAGTTCGCAGGTTAATAACCTGCTTGATACCAGTGCCGCGGGATACTCTGACACGTTGTACAACCTCGGTCAGGCCGTGGGTGGTTGGGAGTATACCGGTAGCGGCACAGAAACCGCACCCGGGAATGCGTTTGTACTTTCAAGCTCGGTGAGCAGCGTGCTCTCAAAGTGGAAAGATGCGAGTAGCGCCGATCTTGATAGCACCCTGCAGAATAAGGTGGTAAAGGGAACGGATGTATTGGTGGTGAAATCAACCGAACCAGCTATAGATTTTATCAGTACAGTGCCGGTTACCTTCCCGATCAACGCAACCAGTTTCTCGATCAGCACGCATATTGAGCCGGGTAAGATCGTGGTGATTTCCAGCTGTAGCAGCGCAGATTTATTCCGAAACTGTGCACCACTGCCACCTTCGCCGCTACCTTCGCCGCCACCGCCAGTAAAGCGAATCAGCTGCGTTGGGACCCCTGATAATAACATTGTGAACTTAAGCTACCCCTATGAATTGCTTAAAGGCAACGAAGACGCCACCATCGCACCCGTTTCTATCAACAGTTATTACGTTGGCATAGGTCAGAATAATGCACCTACGTTATACCGCAAAGATTATAGCGAAGGTGCTCCCCTGAATGCGGTGCCATTGGTTGAAGGCGTAGAGTCGATGCAGGTATTGTATGGAATTGATACATCTGGGAATTCAGTGCCCAATCAGTATGTTACGGCGGCAGCACTAGGCGCAAACGCGGACAATGTGGTCAGTGTTCGTATTAGTTTGATATTGCGCAGCTTAGAGGAGGTTGAGGAAGTCGTGAATAATGATAGCTTAATTGCGGCAGAAACCACCCTCAATAGCGTTTCTGACAGGTATCTGCGAAAAGCCGTTTCCACCACCATCCAACTTCGTAACCGCGGAATTTGAGTTCGTTTATCGCCATGAAAAACTTAATCTCTCAACCTGTTAACTTTCAGCAAACTCAGCAAGGTGCTGTGCTGGTTGTCGCATTGGTCATATTGACAGTGCTGACAATCCTTGGGGTCTCCGCCATGCAGGGCTCTACCCTTGAGGGTAAAATTTCCTCCAACTATCGGCTCGAGCAGTTGATTGTCCAGGCAGGTGAAGCCGCCTTGCTTGAGGGGGAGCGCCTGGTAGAGGCAACGAATATCAAGGACCTTGCTTCCGATACATGCCTAAACGGTTTCTGCACCAGCCGAAAAACGGATACCAACTATAGTGCGAGTATTGGCGCTGACTGCAGCGATGCAACTCATTTGGAAGAGCGTTGGGCACTTCCAAATGGCTGCACCGGGAACCTTGATGTATGGAATTCAAGCACACGCAGCATTGAGTATACGTCCAGCAACCTTGCCCTCACCGCTAATGTCAAGGCTCGTTATATTATTGAGTACCTGGGGGTAACCCCCATTGCCCCTACTCATACTAGTTATGCTGATTGTACTGCTACGCCCACCTGCCCAGAGATGTACCGCATTACGACCCTCGCATCAGATCTTTCTGATCGAGGCAGAATAATGCTCCAAACCACATACCAAAAATAGGATTGTTGATATGAAACGGACTGATGTTAACGGTATAAGCAGATTTAAAAACCCATTTTGGCCTGTCAGTGCTTTTGTACTGCTGGCAAATCCGATTTTTGTTTATGGTGAAGATGCCACACCCACTCTGCCTGTTCCCGAGGATTATCACTCAGCCCCCTTATTGGGTATCGGAACACTTAAATCGACGTTAGTTAACAACCAGGGTTCAGAAATTCAAACGAGTTATCAATCTGGTTATTACAAAGAGGTTGTCCATGAAGGCGTTACCGTAAGTTGGCCAGGTATGCTCGATGCCTTATTTATCGACGATGCTGGCCGATTTCGCGAAGATGGTAACGGAAATGCGCAGCTAGATACCGACCCTAATTGTACCGTCGATCCCGTCGTGGAGTTTTCATTTTCCGAAAGTTTTGACGTTACCTTTAGGCGTTCTGTGGGTTCATCCTGCAGTCCTGGGGGGCAAGTACAGTCGATCGATCAACTCCAGCCGATCTGGAGCGCGCAGAAGCAACTTGCCGAAATTGACCCGACCCAGCAACGAGGCTACAACAGCATCGTTAATGGCTCAGCATCCGGTGGACGATATATCTTTACCTCAATGTCGGGTTCTCGAGTAGATTTTGATAAGAGCAGTATCAACACAAACAACTACCAGTATTTTAATGTAGGTAGCGATAGCGAAGCGGCTGATATCGTTGATTTTATCCGCGGAAAAGAGGGTGTTAGCGGATTTCGAAACAGAACAATTAATAGCAAAGCCTGGAGGTTGGGCGATATTGTTAATTCGACTCCGCTAGTGGTTGATAAGCCAACCGGTAATTACGATGTTCGTTATAACGATCCAACCTACACGGCATTTAAGGTTAAATACCAAAACCGACGCCGAATGATCTATGTCGGGGCAAATGATGGCTTATTGCATGCGTTTAACGCTGGGTTCTGGAATCCGATAAATCAGACATTTGAGCTGAAAAAGAGTGGCCATGAGGTTGAACATCCACTTGGTGCCGAAATATGGGCCTATGCGCCGGAAAACCTGCTCCCGCACTTGAAGTGGTTAACCGAGGCGGATTACTCTCACATCTACTATGTCGATGGTGCTCCACAGGCCTTCGATGTCAATATTTTTCCATCTGACAATGTTCACCCAAATGGCTGGGGAACTATTCTGGTAGTAGGTATGCGGCTTGGGGGCGGCCCTATTAGCGGTGAGTTCCGTTCCGCCTATATTGTTTTGGATATAACCGATCCTGAATCACCTCCTGAACTGATAAAAGAGATCAGTCCCAACCACTTGAACTATACAACTAGCCAGCCGGCGTTGGTGAAGAAACGTGTTGCTGGTCCAGGTAATGACTGGTTTCATCCATCGGTGAATGAGTGGCAATTGGTTTTCGGATCTGGCCCTAATCAGTTAACGGGTGTTTTTTCGGATCTGACTAATTATCGCCTATTTCAATATGATCTCGTTTCTAGCGTCATATCAGAAACCGTTGTGAATGATGGAAACCGGTTCGTGGGTGCAATCAACCCAACTGATTTGAACGATGATTTCCAGGATGACCTACTTTATTTTGGGACAGTTGCTCACGTTCCGGGAGCTAGTGTGTCAGCCGGTGGCGAACTCATGCGCGCCCAGTTGGGAGCTACTCTGAATGTTTCTCGGGTACTCGACGCGGATCAACCAATATTCAATAGACCTATTACGACGACCGATGATAAGGGCGCACACTGGGTTTATGTGGGTTCTGGTATATTGTTTACCGAGGATGACAGGAGCTCAGCGGCTGACGGCACGTTTTACGGTATCAAAGAACCGGTTTCAGCAGGCAACCTGTCATTTTCTCAGGTACCAATGGGAGAACTTGTGGATACCACCAACGTGCAGGTTTTTGAGGATGGTAGTCTGGACAACGGTCCGACCATTGAGGTGGACGGAGAGGACAGAGTAGCATCAACTTTTTCCATGCTAGAGCATGGAATTGAAGGGCAGTCGGGTTGGTTGCGGGAGCTTGGAGATTCCCAGGATGCATCTGGCAGCAAGGTGTTGTCTTCAGCGAATCGATTGGGGAATACACTTTTTTACACGACTTACACAGCGAGCTCTGGTGAGGTTGGAAGTAGTGAGTTAACCGCGCTTTATTACAAAACTGGTACTGCGAGTCCATCGAGTATTTTAGGGCAAGATTCAAATGTGGTTAATGTTGCGTCCCAGCCCTTGTCTGTGACCACCATCGATTTAGGCCCAGGCGCAAATAACGAGCCTAACGTAATTATGGCTCCAAGCGGTGTACCAGCTATTGTGGTGCCGGATTCTGTGGGTGGGTTGTCCTATTTGCCGTTATCGACAGCACCGGTAATCGGCGGCCGTAAATCCTGGAGAATTTTGCCTCTTTGAGACTTGGGTACTGAGTTTTAGTCTAAAACTCAGTACATGATCGTTGGGCTTGTGATTGATAATGACGAGGAGCTCTCGTTTTACGCTGTTGGCGTGTTGCTAGAAACAAGCGTTATTGCATAACGCAGGCTATACTGATTGGCCCATATAGTTTTTGAGTACGGATATGAACCATTTCGCTAGTCGTCATTCTGTAACCGGCTTCAGCCTGATTGAGCTTATGGTAGTTGTTGCGATTGTAGGGATTTTGGCATCAATTGCTTACCCAGCGTACCAGGATAGCATTCAGAAATCGCGCCGTTCCGATGCAAAAATTGCATTGGTTCAGGCTGCTGCATCTGAGGAGCGCTGGTTTTCCAGCAACAATGCCTATACCTCTAACGCCACGAATATTGGTGGCGTGCTGTCGCCTGAAGGGTACTATAATGTTGCGGTAGTTGCAGGTACGTTAACCTACAGTATCACCGCCACGGCGGGTACTGAGCAGGCGGCTGATACAAACTGCAATACCTTTACCATCACCCAGACTGGTGCAAAGACTTCGAAGGATGACGGCGCTGTAGTTTCAACCGGTTGCTGGTAAATTGTTTAATAGATAAGCATTATTTCCAGCGTGCTTCATTTCTAATTTAATTTGTGTTTGCTGCAATAAATCCCCCGCCTTCTTTGCCCGCTCGAACCACCTAAAGCTGGCATTGCATAAAAATTACCTCTCTTTTGAGGTGCCTATAGAGATGCCCCTGGGCACCTCGGGGGGTTATACTGGACCCTTTTTGTGGATCAACATAGCAGTGAGTGACTTTATAGTAATCGGTGGGGGCATCATCGGTATGCTCAGCAGTTACACATTAGCCTGCAAAGGTTTCTCTGTTAAGTTGATCGAAAGTCAGCGTTGTGGTCAGGAAGCATCCTGGGCAGGGGGCGGTATCGTCTCGCCATTAAACCCCTGGGATTATCCTTCATCAATCACGAAGTTAGCCAGTTTATCGCAACGATCATACCCCTTACTGGTAGAACAATTACTGGACCGCACGGGTATCGATTCAGAACTATATCAAACTGGAATGATGACGATCTTGCCTGACGATGATGATCTATCATCTCGGCAAGTTACAGAAAAAGCCCTTACCTGGGCAAATCAATATGATATCGAACTGGAGTCAGTTGAACCCTTTTTTATAGATCAATGTCAGCCGGGTCTGGGGCTGCACCCTCAGCAATGTTTGTGGCTGCCACGGGTTTGTAATGTTCGCAATCCACGCTTGCTTAGCGCTTTAAAAAAAGCGATATCACAACGACCGCTGATCAGTGTTCACGAAAATACACCGGTCACTGAACTCTTGTTTGAACAGCGAAAAGCACAGGGGGTGCTCACTAAAGCAGGGAAGTTTTATGCTGACAAGACGCTTGTTACCAGCGGTGCCTGGAGCCATCAGCTGCTAAACACAATTGGAGCTGGGGTAAAAATATGGCCGATTCGAGGCCAAATGCTGTTGTATAGACCGGGTCCGGAATTGTTAAATACCATCGTCCTATACGGTAATCGTTATTTGATCCCTCGCAAGGACGGCCATATTCTGGTCGGTAGTACATTGGAAAATGTCGGGTTTGATAAAACTACCACTGAGCAAGCTTGTGCGGAGCTGAAGGCATTTGCGGAATCTATGTTACCGGCTTTAGCGGACTACCCCGTTATTCAGCAATGGGCGGGGTTACGCCCTGCCAGTCCAGCGGGTATTCCTCAAATTGGTCCGATACACGGGTATGAGAACCTGTTTATTAACGCAGGTCATTATAGAAACGGGGTGGTATTAGCCCCTGGTAGCGTGCAAATTTTGATAGATCAGATGTTGGGCCAACCGACTTCCCTTGACTGCGGGCCTTATCAACCCCTTGGCCATTAATCTCTTAGGTTGTCAATTCCTGGGGTCATTAGTCCGAGCCTGGTTGATCCAGACCTAGCTTCTGCAACCGGTAGCGTAATGCTCGAAAGCTGATACCGAGTTTTTTTGCTGCGGCCGTGCGGTTCCAGCGTGTTTCTTCTAGGGCAGTGAGAATAGCCTTTTTTTCAATATCCGATAGATAGGTTTCCAGGGAAACCGAGGAAGATTCGCTGTCGTAGCTTGCAACTTTTGAAGAATCCAGCATCCTGGCTTTGTGATCAACGTCGCTATCAGTAGGGCTGCTTTGAATTTCATGGAGCTTTAGATCTGAAAGTTCGATTTGCTCGTCTTCGCAAAGAGTGAAAGCGCGCTCCAGAATATTCTCCAGCTCCCGCACATTGCCAGGGAAAGAGTAGGACTTAAGCGCATCGAGGGCTGAGCGGCTCAGAGTAGGCGCGGGCAACTGATACTCGGTCGAAATTTTTTGAAGTAATACCGTTGCGAGTTCGGGAATATCGTCGGCCCTGTTCCGCAAGCTGGGCACTTGCACCTCAATGACATTAATACGGTAATAGAGATCTTCACGGAATTCGTTATTCTCGACCGCATTCAGAAGATTCTTATGCGTTGCGCTCAATATGCGTACATTCACAGGTACCTCGGCCTGAGCGCCAATGGGACGCACCGATTTTTCCTGAATTGCCCGAAGCAGCTTAACCTGCATGCTAAGAGGCAGATCGGCAATTTCATCCAGAAACAGAGTGCCATTTTCTGCTGCCTGGAACAGTCCGGGTTTGTCCGTTACCGCACCACTAAAACTGCCTTTTTTATAGCCAAAAAACTCGCTTTCCATTAAATCTGCCGGAATGGCTGCACAGTTTACCGGTACAAATGGTCCTTCTGCACGCGGGCCAAGCTGATGAATCAGCCGCGCAACACGCTCCTTACCGGAGCCTGATTCGCCCTGGATGTAGATCGGAGCCTGACTACGGGCAAGTTTGTGAATGCGTTGGCGCAACGCCCGCATGACGGGTGTTTTTCCCAAAAAGTCCGATTGCTGGTCAATATCTTCTGTGCCTGGAGCTGAATCAAGCTGCAGTGCTGTTTCGACCAGTTCACGTAGCTGAGCAAGATCGATGGGCTTGGAGAGAAAATCGAATGCCCCAGCTTTTAGTGCATCAATAGCGGTTTCGACGCTGCCAAAGGCAGTAATCATAGCAACCGGTGTATTGGGATAGTTTGATTGAAGAAGTTTCACCAATTGCAGACCGTCACCATCCGGCAAACGCATATCGGTTAAACAAAGATGGTATCGGTGGTTGGCGAGTTTTTGCTCGGCGGTTGCAACGCAATCCGCGCTATCAACTGCTAGCCCCATTCGGGTAAGGGTGATCTCAAGTAATTCACGTATGTCCGGTTCATCATCAATGATCAAGACTTTTTTTGATGTTTGTGTATTCAAAATATAGTGGGTTAAAAGGTTAGTGGGTTAACCGTTGAGGGTGACTAAAGGTCAGTTTAAAACATGCGCCGCTGGATTCCGACTCAATCAGATCCAGTTGCGCCTGGTTTGCTTGGGCGAGCTCGCGGGAGATGTACAGACCAAGCCCCGTACCACTTCGTTCGGTAGTGTAAAAGGGTTCGAACAGATTTTCACGCTGCTCGGGGCTGATTCCCGCGCCTTGATCCTGTACCAAAATATAGGGTCGGCCCTGATCGATATTCTCCCCCACCACCACTTCAATGGTTGGCATGCCAGTGCGTTGTTTGCTATGGCGAATACCATTGTCGAACAGGTTAGTAAGTACCTGCATCAGCTGACCTCGATCAAATCGAACCATGCGCTGCTGCTCTTTGTTTAAAATAGTGACATCAGCCTCGGGGTGATTTTCTTTGTAGCTATCGACAAAAGTTCCCAGCCACGACATCAGCTCAATCTGCTCTGGCTCTGAGGGTTTGCCGCGGGAAAGCTGCAGGATATTTTCGATAATATCATTGGCGCGTACACTGTGACTTTGGGCAATGTTGACCAATTTTCGATCCGCCTCCGACAGGTCTGGCGATTCGTACAGCAATTGAGCCGCGTGGCTGATAGCTCCAAGAGGGTTTCTGATTTCGTGGGCGATACTAGCGGTGAGGTTCCCCAGCGATGCTAACTTTAAATGTTGAGCTCGCTGCGTGATTTGTGAATGGTCCTCAAGAAATACCAGGGTTTCATCGGTTTTCCGGCTACCCAGTGCGGCGAAATTGGCCTGGATTTCGGGGCCGGATCCATTTGCCTTAAACAGCTCGGGACGTTGATCTGGCTGTCTTCTCCAACCCCGCAGCCTTTCAGTTAACTCCGGAATGGGTTTTGAATCGGAAATGCTAAGCTTCGGTTCACCCGAAATATCTGAGTGAGTAATATCTGCATGAACTAAATTTCGTGCGGAGCGATTCATCATTTTTATCTGATCATTTCCATCGAGCACCATGATGCCGGTTAACATGCGCTGGATGATCAGTTCGTTTAACTGTTGTAGATCATCTAACTCCTCCGCGCGCTGATCGGCCAATTTAGTACTGGAGCGAATTCTGCGTGCTAGATATTGCATCGACCATGACACCGCAAAATAGATTACGCCGTGTAAGCCCGCCTGAAAATAGAGGCGCTGTTCAGATCCGCCTGAAAGCGAAAGGTAAGCCTCGTTGCCGAGTACCGAAATCGAAGCCACTGCGGGTAGCAATAGTCCCATCTGTCCGGGAATCAGGATATTGCCCGCAGCTAAATTGACAATCAGCAGGATACCCAGACCACTGGCGATACCGTCACTGGCATGCAGAAGCAGGGTGATTGCGGCAATATCGATCAGAATAATCGTATATAGCCAGCCTAATCGCGATCGTTCAGATCTACCAAAAAATAGTGACCCTGTGACCAAGGTGATGGCAACGTAGATGGCTGCCCCGTAAAGGTACAGATCAGGGTAGCGTCCGCCGACAAGAGCGTTATCTTTCACTCCCAAGCCTAGACCTAGCAGCAGCAGGCTGACCGCACTGACTATACGGTAGTAACTGTATACCCTAAAAAGCGTGGTGGTCCGTGCATCTAGAAACAGGGTTTGAAAAGCGAGTGGATCAGCGTGACCGCTATCCCCTTTTCTATTGCGGTTTTCAGGATTCACGGTTTTCCTGCTTCGAAATTTTCTGGTGTTCCTCGGAACAAAAAAAGACGTCGTTATTGCCGATGGCCTCGGATTTCGGGAGATGAACACCGCAGTATCTGCAAGGAACCATCTGCTCGGCTTCGAGGTCTTGCGCCTCTTTTTGGTTTGAAGGCTGATTAGATTCGGAGCTTGATGCGCTGTTGCCGCGCTTTAACAAAAATAGTACCAGGCCAACTAAAACAATCAAAAATAGAATTCGTATTAACACTGTTTACCCGACTCCTTTTTCCCAACTCCAGTGGGTTCAAATTACCTCTGTGCAGGGCCAATTGAACCCTGAATACTCATAAGAGTTTAACCTATGAATCGATGGCACTACGATCTGTTTTGATTCTGTCTGCGTTTTTGACGAAAATAGCGCCCCACACTTTTAACTGAATCAGAAAGCCCACTCCCATGACCCAATTCTTAAACGTTGTAATGGCCCAGCTCAACCCTCTAGTTGGGGATATTTATGCCAATACACAGCTAGTGATGGACAAATCTATCGAGGCATCAAGGGAGCTGAAAGCAGATGTCATTGTTTTTTCCGAGCTGATGTTGACGGCTTACCCGCCGGAAGATCTATTGCTTCGCCCAAGTATGGAGCTACGAATTGCAGAAGCATTAAACAACATTAAGAGATTCAGCAAAGAAACCCCTGAGGTTCAAGAGCTTTATATTGTATTGGGTTATCCCGCCGTACGGGGCGATCATCTCTACAACATGGCGGGGGTGATTCATCAGGGTGAACTGATCGCAGAATACGCCAAACAGTGCCTGCCCAATTATCAGGTGTTTGATGAAAAGCGTTACTTTGACGAAGGCAGCGAAGCCTGCATATTTGACATAAACGGCTTACCGGTAGCGCTTACAGTCTGTGAAGATATTTGGGAGCCAGGCCCGACCCAGCAAGCCACTGATCAGGGTGCGAAATTGATGCTTAACTTGAACGCATCACCCTTTCACGTTGGCAAAGCAGGACGACGGCAGCAAGTACTAAAAGAGCGCGCCCTTCAGTCGAATATGCCCATCATCTATACCAATCAACTGGGCGGTCAGGATGAACTGATCTTTGATGGCGGCAGCATGGCGGTGAGTAGCGACGGAACGCTGCAATCATCTGCGCCTCTATTTGAGGAAGGTCTGTATCTGGCGGTTGTAGAGATTGAAGGCTTAAGTACTGCTGGCGACCTAAGCTGCTCGATTAAGCCAGGCGAGATTGCTCCTACGTTATCGGAGCAAGCCAGCGCCTATCAAGCCCTGGTATTGGGCGTACGTGATTATGTAAACAAAAACCACTTCGCAGGTATCGCGCTGGGCTTATCCGGAGGTATCGATTCTGGCCTGACCATCGCAATTGCCGTCGACGCGCTAGGCAAGGATCGTGTCCATGCGGTAATGATGCCCTTCAAATACACCTCGCAAATGAGTCTTGATGATGCGGCCGAGCAAGCTGAAATGTTGGGTGTGAAGTACTCAGTGATACCGATTGAGCCTATTTATAATACCTACATGGCAGCGCTTGAAGAGGAGTTTTCCGGTACCGAACGCGACACCACTGAGGAAAACCTGCAGGCGCGATGCAGGGGTGTGATCATGATGGCGATCTCCAACAAAAAACGCCTGATGGTCTTAACCACGGGTAACAAAAGTGAGATGGCAGTGGGTTACGCGACTCTGTACGGTGATATGGTCGGTGGCTACGGTGTTCTAAAGGATACCTATAAAACCCTGGTGTTTGAGTTGGCGAGATACCGAAACACCCTGTCGCCAGCTATTCCTGTGCGGGTCATAGAACGGCCACCCTCGGCGGAATTGGCTCCTGATCAGAAAGATACCGATTCACTGCCAGACTACGATCAGCTCGATGAAATGCTGGAACTCTATATTGAACACGACTACAGCGCCGATGCGATTGTGGCAGAGGGTTTCGACAAAGAGACGGTTTATCGGGTGGTTCGTCTGGTCGATCTAAACGAATATAAACGTCGACAAGCGCCCATGGGCGCACGGATTACTCCAAGGGGTTTTGGTCGGGATCGTCGTTATCCGACGACATCGGGCTGGGCAATTGCAGATAAGCTCGAAGGCAAGAGATAGCCAAGAGATAGCCAAGAGATAGCATAGGGCGATAGAGTGCGATAGCAAAAAGAGAATAGTCGTGCTTTTTAAAATTTTCCGCTCAAAACGTTACCATTGTAGTTTCGGCAATCGGCTACTTTCTTTTGCTGCACTGTTGAAAGCTGATCTAGGGGTGAATACCTGAATTCACTATGTTCATCAGAAAGTTGGATTTTGTGATCGTCTTTTATTTCACAGCGAAATATAAAAGCCTGGGAGTTATACGCACTGTGATAATAAACACCGCTGAGGTACTTCACTTCTACCTCACACCCTAGTTCCTCGATGCACTCCCTGTATAAAGCGTCATGAATGGTTTCTCCTGGGTCCAGAGCACCTCCGGGAAGTCCCCACGAATATTCCCCATAGTTTGCTTTCAGGACAAGTACATCCTGATTATGATTAAAAATAACCGCATGACTACTTAATCTGAATGTGTCTTCAAATGCCATTTGAGTTCTGAGTAACCGGGTTTCAGCTTACTTGGAAGGTATAGCTTTTAGTTTCAACTCCTTGGGCATCGCAAAAACAATGGTTTCCTGAATGCCCTCTAGCTCACGGGGTTCAGCACCACCATGCTGTTTTAGCTGATCAATAACCTGCTGCACTAAAATCTCCGGAGCGGAGGCTCCAGCGGTGACACCCACTTTGCTGACATTTTGCAACCATTGGGGCTGAATTTCATCTGCACCATCGATCAAATAGGCGGGGGTGCCCATACGCTCCGATAGCTCACGCAAGCGGTTGGAGTTGGAGCTATTAGCGGAGCCCACTACCAATAGCAGGTCGCATTGTTGCGCCATATCCTTCACCGCATCTTGGCGGTTTTGGGTGGCGAAGCAGATATCATCCTTCTTTGGACCTTTGATGAGCGGGAATTTTTTTCTCAGCGCATCAATGACCCGACGACTGTCATCCACGGATAACGTCGTTTGGGTGACGTAAGCAAGGGTCTCAGGACGTGTTACCTCAAGATTTTCGACAGCTTCTTCATCCTCAACCAGGTGAATGGTGCCGCCGGCGGAATAATCAAACTGCCCCATGGTGCCTTCCACTTCGGGATGCCCCTGGTGGCCGATCAAAATGCAATCGGTTCCAGCCCTGCTGAATTGCTCAACTTCCATATGAACCTTGGTGACCAGTGGACAGGTCGCATCAAAGACCTTTAGGTTTCGTGATTCCGCCTCATCCCTAACCGCATTGGACACACCATGCGCGCTGAAGATCACAATACTTTTTGCTGGTACTTCGTGTAGCTCATCTACAAAAATTGCGCCTCGTTGTTTGAGGCCGTCCACTACGTAACGATTGTGAACCACTTCATGGCGCACATAGATCGGTGCGCCGAAGATATCCAGCGCACGATTAACGATATCAATCGCTCGATCTACGCCTGCACAGAAACCGCGAGGGTTGGCGAGAGAAATTTCAAACTGATTCATTAGCAGTTACTCAGCCATTGGTTGGGTGATTTTGTCTACTCGGGCTTTAAACATCAGATTATGGCCCGCCAGCGGGTGGTTAAAATCAACCGTTACCAGCTCATCCTGAATATTGACGATAACACCAGGAAGTTCGCTGTTTGCTTTGTCAGCAAAGGAGATCATCAGTCCGACCTCAAGGCCGATGCCCTTGGCAAACTGGGCGCGATTAAATTCACGAATATTGGCATCACGGGATTCACCGAAGGCTTTTTCGCAAGGCACCAGCACTTCAATCTCCTGTCCCACGATCAGTCCGATTAGCTGCTGTTCGAATCCATCGGGCATGGTACCTTCACCAATAATCAGGTCTGCAGGCTCTTTGTCAAAATTGGAATCTACCAGTTGGCCATCCTCCATCGTCAGGGAGAAATTCAGCGCAACCTTGCTTCCTTTGTTTACCTTGTTTTCATTCATGATTTACCTGCCTGGGAATTTTTGATCATATCGACAATCAGGAAAAACGCGCCAACGGTGATCGCCGAATCCGCTACGTTAAAAGCGGGGAAACTATATTGATCATAATAAAATAGAAGAAAGTCGATGACATAACCATAGGCTACGCGATCGTAAAGATTGCCCAATGCTCCGCCCAAAACCAGTGATAAACCAAGAGCTTGTATTTTTTGGCGGCTTTCAAGGCGAGATAGCCATATCGCCAGCACCAGGCTAACGACTGATGAAATCGTGACAAAAAAGATCCGTTGCCAGCCGCCTGCATCACTCAAAAAGCTGAATGCAGCGCCGGAATTGTGGGCGAGAACCAGATCAAAAAAGGGTAATACCGGCACTCGATCATAAAGATCAAAGCGATTCATGATCATGTTTTTTGTGAACTGGTCCGCCACCACTATAAATGTGGAAAGTGCGTACCAGCCCACAAGGCTTAAACGTGTCGAATTCATCATGGGTCAACTGGCCTTAGGCAAATAGTCGGGATTCGCCATTACCCTCAATATTTTCAATACAGCGGGAACAGATATCCGTATGTTCACTGTGGCTACCAACATCTTCCCGGTGATGCCAGCAACGCTCGCATTTGGTATGGGTAGATGGCAATACTTCCAGCTTGAAACCCTCAATTTGGGTATCGCGGATATTCGAGTTGGTGGCATCTGCCTGATTATGCTCAACCACTATGGCGCCGGAGGTAATCAGCACAAAACGTAGTTCGTCACCGAGTTTATCCAACTGTGCCTTAAGGTTGGGTTCACAATACAATCGAACCTCGGCACTTAACGGTGAGCCAATCAAACCCTCAGTGCGTTGTACTTCCAGTTCACGGTTAACGGCGGTTTTGACCTGATAAAGCGTTCCCCAGAACGTGGAGCCGAGCTCAGATTCCGCGCTGAGTTCAAACAGCCCCGTGTACCATTGGTCCAACTGAACCGAGTCAACCCGATCTCCCGGAATATGTTGCCAGAGTTCGTCGGCGGTGAAGGATAAAATCGGCGCTAACCAGCGCACCATGGCTTCAACAATGTGATGCAGCGCGGTTTGTGCCGAGCGCCGTGGCAGGCCATCTTCAGCGGTGGTGTATTGGCGATCTTTAATGATATCGAGATAGAAACCACCCAGGTCATTGACGCAGAAATTATGAATTTTCTGGTAGATCAGGTGGAAATTATAAAGCGCGTAGGCCTCCAGTATCTCATTCTGAAGCTGAAGGGTACGATCAACCGCCCAGCGGTCCAGCGCAATCATATCCTCAGGGGCAACGCCGTTTTCTAGCGGGTCAAAACCATTGAGGTTGGAGAGCAGGAACCGACAGGTATTGCGGATACGACGATAGGAATCCGAGGTACGATCCAGTATTTCATCGGATACCGACATTTCGCCGCGATAATCCGTGGCGGCTACCCACAAGCGCAACACGTCACCTCCCAGGCGGTTCATCACCTTCTGTGGAGATATGGTGTTGCCGAGTGATTTCGACATCTTGTGTCCCTTGGCATCCACAGTGAACCCGTGGGTCAGGGCGGTTTTGTAGGGTGCAACGCCTTCCATTGCAACACTGGTCAGCAGGGACGACTGAAACCAGCCACGATGCTGGTCAGAGCCCTCAAGGTACAGGTCGGCCGGATACTGCAGTTGTTCACGTTGTTTTAGCACAGCCGCATGGGTGACACCGGAATCAAACCAGACATCCAGAGTGTCGGTGACTTTGTTGTAATCGCAAGTCTGTTCGCCGAGCAGCTCTTGTGGCTCCAGTTCAAACCAGGCTTCAATGCCACGTTGTTCAATTTTCTGCGCGACCTGTTCGATTAATTCGCTGGTTTGTGGGTGTAACTCGCCGGTTTGCTGATGCACGAACAGCGTGATCGGCACGCCCCATGAGCGCTGCCGGGAGATACACCAGTCCGGGCGACTGTTGAGCATCGATTCGATCCGTGCCTTACCCCAATCCGGTAACCACTCTACCTGATCGACCTGCGTCAGCGCCTGACCCAGCAGGCCATTTTGTTCCATGCTGATAAACCACTGGGCGGTGGCGCGGAAAATGATCGGTGTCTTGTGGCGCCAGCAGTGCGGATAGCTATGGGAGTACTGCTCGTGGTGGAACAGGTTGCCGAGTTCGGCTAGCTTCTCAATGACTGCGTCGTTACCTTTAAAGACCCGCAGACCTTCAAAAAACTCCGTTCCCGGTAGAAACACACCGTTTTCGCCAACCGGGTTATAGACCTCCAAACCGTAGCGGTTGCCGACGATATAATCATCCAGGCCATGCCCCGGCGCTGTGTGCACCGCACCGGTACCGGCTTCAGTGGTGACATGGTCACCAAGAATGATGGGCACCTGGCGTGAATAAAACGGGTGTTGCAGGGTTTGGTTTTCCAGTTGTTGGCCTGTGCAGCTGCCTAGTACTGTAAATTGCTCGATACCTGAGCGCTGGAGCAGTGATTCAGCCAATGCTTCGGCGATCAGTATGGTTTCCTGGCCCTGTTCGGTGGTCACCGCAACTAGCTGATAATCCAGTTCCGGGTTCAGGCAAACTGCCTGGTTAGCGGGCAGAGTCCAGGGTGTAGTCGTCCAGATCAGCACCGAAAGCGAGCCTTGAATATCTGCTTCGTTTAACCCAAATAGAGCTAGAAACTCAGCGGTATTGGCGACAGGAAATCGCACATCAATTGCCGGGCTTATTTTGTCTTCATATTCGACCTCCGCTTCAGCCAGTGCTGAACCGCAATCGATACACCAGTGCACAGGTTTTGAACCTTGATTCAGGTGGCCTTTTTCGATAATTTTACCAAGAGACCGCACCACATTAGCTTCGAAATCGAAATTCATGGTTTGGTAAGGGTTATCCCACTCCCCAAGAATACCGAGGCGGATAAAGTCTTTACGTTGCCCATCTACCTGCTTTTGCGCGTAGGTTCGGCAGGCTTCGCGGAATTTGGCTGGTTCGACCTTAACACCCGCTTTGCCGATTTTCTTTTCGACATTTAACTCGATAGGTAAACCGTGGCAATCCCAGCCCGGCACGTAGGGCGCATCAAAACCACTGAGGGTTTTGGATTTGATGATGATGTCTTTAAGGATCTTGTTAACCGCATGGCCAATATGGATATCACCGTTGGCATAGGGAGGGCCATCGTGAAGAATAAATTTCTTACGGCCTTTACTGTTTTCTCTGATTTTCCCGTACAGATCTTGCTGCTGCCAGCTTTCTAGCCATTTGGGCTCGCGCTGGGACAGGTTGGCTTTCATCGGGAAAGCGGTTTTGGGTAAATTCAGAGTTGCTTTGTAATCACTCATGGCTTTGGAAAAATTTCTCTGGCTGCGGTCAAATTAAAATTGGGTTTAGGTCGATGCTTGGCATCCATTTGTTTATTCAGTCTTACAGATTTCTGGCTACTCAGGATGGTTTTGTTCAAAATAGCGTCGGCCGATCTCAAGGTCCTTTTCCATGGCTGATTTTAGCTCAGGCAAGGATTCAAATTTCTTTTCATCGCGTATTTTTTGGTGGAACTGTACCGTTACAAATTCGCCGTAAATCGTTTTGTCGAAATCAAAAAGATGGACCTCCAGTAACGGCTTCTGCCCATCTACCGTGGGTCTGGTGCCAATATTGGCTACGCCGGGAACCCAATAGCCATTATGTTGCAAGCGTACGATATAGATGCCCGTCAGAGTGGGCCGCAGTCCCGCCATACCGATATTGGCGGTGGGTACGCCAAGGGTGCGGCCAAGTTGTTGCCCGTAACAAACTTTACCTGATATACAAAAAGGCCGACCGAGCAGCGTTTCCACTAAGTCGAATCGCGCTTCAGCCAGGGCGGCACGGATACGAGTGCTGCTGACTCGCTCACCATCCAGCAAAAAGGTATTGGTGGCTGTCACGCCAAAACCATGTTTCTGCCCTTCCGACTGCATCAACCCGAAATCACCGCTGCGTTTATGACCGTAGCGAAAATCGTCACCAACAATCATATGCTGAACACCCAGGCCATCCACCACAATATCCTGGATAAACTGCTGGCCGCTCAGTTGGCTAAGGTTGTGATCAAACCGAAGGCAAAGCACTTTATCGATCTTTTGCGCTTCGAGTAACCTTAGTTTCTCGCGAAATCGGCTGATCCGTGGAGGTGCCACTCTTGGTTCCATGCCAGCTGGAGTTGATCGTGAAAAAAACTCCAATGGCTGCGGCTCAAATACCATAGCTACCGCTGGTAGTTGCAACTGTTTCGATTTTTCCAGGAGCTGACCAATCACAGCCTGGTGGCCTAAATGGACACCGTCGAAGTTACCAATAGTGGCTACGCAACCACGTTGGTGACCACGAATATTGTATTGGCCTCGAATGAGCTCCATGGGGCTGAGAAGATACTCTGACAAAATGCCAGATTATATATCAGCTATCAGCTATGCGGGGTTGCTTTATGCGGATTATTGCGGAAATAGTTGCTTTACTTGTGATGTTGTCCAAATGCACGGTTTTTGGACGGGCGACTAATCAATCGGAAAGCTATAAAGGTGAGTTTAGCTGCCATCGAGCAGTTTGCAGAGTAGCTTTTTAACCTCATCCGGCGCGAATGGTTTGCCCACTAATGCATCCACACCAGATTGGGTGATGTGGCTGAGCTGGGTTTGGTCAGCGTCTGATGAAACCATCAATACCGGAACATGGGAATGTTGGGGCGAATTCCGGACAAATTCTGCAAGCTCTGCACCGTTGACCTCGGGCATATTATAGTCCGTAACAATTAGATCGAAGGACTCATTTTCAAGAATGGAAATCGCTTTCGAGCCGTCATTTGCATTGGTCATATGAATAATGCCCAAGCCTGAAAGTACTCGATTGATCATTTTTAGTGCCAGTGGACTGTCGTCCACTACCAGTACTCTCAAGGATTGCACGTCGTAGTGTTCAAGGTTGATTTCCTCTTCACTAAGCAGGTCTATAGTCGAATCTATTGCCGTATGAAGATTGTCTATAGAAAAGGGCTTTGGCAGTATCGCGACAACTCCTGACTGCTTGAATTCTTCTAGCTGGGCTCGGCGGGTTTCGCTAGAGATCAGCATAAATGGAATATCCTGAAGTTTATCGTCAGTGCGAATTTCCTTAAGCAATTCAAGGCTGGTACCGTCGTCAAAATAGAGCGCACTAACAATCAAGTCTGGCTGATAAAAATCCAGTTTAGCCAAAGCATCTGCTTTGGTTGAAGCGATGTCGATATTGTCAATATTTTCACTTTCAAGTGAATGAATGATGATTTTGCGTTGGGTTGGCGAAGGTTCGATTAGCAGGATCGATAGCTCGCTTGGGGAAAAATCTGACATCTAAAATGGGCTCTGCGTGGGTGATGTGATTGGGCTTGATGTTAAGTTTAGCAGGCAGAGCCAAATTAGAGGGAAGTAGGGCTGAAATCGATTCGGCGGGCAGCTTTTCCGTCAGAGAATATAGGCAAACATTTGGATGGGTATTGAAAAATGGTGGGCCTGCTTGTGCTGCATTGAGTTGGTAGCCTGTAAAAGGTTAGATTAGCGGCTTCCATATCCTGTTACTCTCGATCGTAGAACGATCAATCGAGAGTAACCGATAGAATGAGGTGTGCTTTGCCATGCCAATGATCAATGGGTCACAGTAGCCTTGGCGACGTTTTCTTATCGAGTGCGTTGAAAGGAGCGCGCCACGGGCAAGGTCTTCAGAATTGTGCTGGTTATTGGGCGCTATTCACCGGGGTTTTCGCATGTTGTGAACCGGTGAGATAGCGTATAGCTAATTAAGGTGGACTATGGTCATGCCTCTGCCCCCCAGGATGGAAAAGGGTCTTGAAGTGTTTGCCATTTTTCCCGCCCTGCCAGCAGTTCATCATCGCTCAGCAGACAGTTATCTAATGCCTGAATAACCTGGTTTTTATGCGGCCCCTGGCCGATGAAAACTAACTCCTGGCGCATATCGCCAAAGGGTTCCTGCCACTGAGCCTGAATGGATTGAAGATAATCTTCATCTTCTGGCCAGCGCTCCTGTGGTACCGCCTTCCAAAACATGCCGGCAAAACCATGGCGAGCCATACCACCAGCCTGGCTCCATTGCCCGGCAAATTCTGGCCGAGTAGCTAGCCAGAAGAATCCCTTGGAACGGATTAATTTACCTTGAATGTCACGGCTGTGGAGGAAGTCATAGAATTTTTGAGGGTGAAACGGTCGGCGGGCGGTATAGGTAAAACTGCCGATACCGTATTCCTCTGTCTCCGGTACGTGCTCGCCGCGCATCTCTTTCAACCAGCCGGGTGCATTCTGTGCACGCTCAAAACTGAATTTTCCGGTGCCCAGGATTTGGCTTATGGGCACCTGACCGTGGCTGATCGGTACTATTTCTGCTTCCGTGTTCAGTGTTTTCAGGACGGCGACCAGGCGTTTCAGGGTGCTGTCATCAACCAGATCGGTTTTGCTGATCAGGATAACGTCTGCAAACTCGACCTGATCAAACAGTAAATCGGCGACACTGCGATGATCCTCTTCCCCGAGGTGCTCGCCAGTTTCGTGTAAAAACTTGGCCTCGTCGTAATCGACCAGGAAGTTCAGTGCATCGACTACCGTCACCATGGTATCCAGATTGGCCACGTCAGACAGGCTGACGCCATCCTCATCAGCAAACGTAAATGTTTCTGCGACAGGCAGGGGCTCTGAGATACCGGTGGACTCAATTAACAGATAATCAAATCGATCCTCGTTGGCCAGGTGTCGTACTTCTAATAATAAGTCTTCCCGCAGCGTACAGCAGATACAACCATTGCTCATTTCGACCAGCTTCTCTTCGCTGCGGTTTAGCTGTACCTCTTGTCGCACGGCGCTGGCATCAATATTAATTTCACTCATGTCGTTGACGATCACCGCTACCCGGCGACCTTCACGATTATTGAGGACATGGCTCAATACCGTGGTTTTTCCGGTACCCAGGAAGCCGGAAAGTACGGTTACCGGGAGCTTATTGTCGGTGTTCAGCATGATGTTTTGATCCTCAGTTATTTTTGGTGTAACACGCACACAAGCCTAGTTATGATATAACATATCATAACTAGGCTTGTGTCTGCGAGAAATAGTTTTATATGTGGAGAAAAAATTGAAGTGCAAATTTTGGTATAAAGCCCCCCTTTTTTGGTGTAGGTATGAGCTTAACTTCTGTTCAGGGCCATGCGGCATCTGATGAGAGCGAAACAGGTGCAATTGGGCTTGAAAGCATGCTTGTAACGGGGGCTCGGCAAGCATATCGCGGGGATTTTCACCCCTTGGATATCCTTCAGGCTCAGCTAGTCATTGATGCTGAAGCGGTAAACCTTGATCAGGCACTAGACCTCTCAACGTCGGTTGCCCGTCAAAATAACTTTGGCGGCCTATAGAACAGTTTTGCGGTACGGGGTTTTGTCGGTGATGAAAATCTACCCAGCAACCACTTAGTTAATGGTTCCAATGCCGGTCGAGGTTTTGGTGGCCCTCGGGATCTGTCGGGTATTGAATCGGTGGAGGTATTAAAAGGCCCCCGTGCTGCCTTGTTCGGTCGCGGGGAACCTGGTGGCACAATCAACCTGGTTACCAAACGCCCGACTTTTGAATCGGCGGGAGAGCTGCGTGTTTCTGCGGGTAGTTTTGATACGTACCGTACCGATGTGGACTGGACGACCCCTATCTCCGATGCGATTGCCATTCGGCTGGTTGGTTTCTATGAGGATGCAAACAGTTTTAGGGATACCGTTGAAACACGCAAGCAGGGTGTTAGCCCTTCACTTGTATGGCTCATGAGTGAGCAGAGTCAGATGGTTTATGAGCTTGAATACAGTTATCAGGAACTTCCCTTTGATCGCGGAGTGGGTGCAATCGATGGTCAGTTGGGCCGTATTCCTGAAGGTCGCTTCCTTGGTGAGCCTAGTTGATGAGCCGATGGCGGCGATATTTGTTTAGGCTAAAAATAAATACCGCCACATTTGGCGGTATATCTGTGCATAGTAATGGGTGCCTGTGGACAAAGGGCAAGGCTTCACCCTTTATGGTTCGGGGCTTCCGGACATTAGCGGGTATTTATGGAGGGGCATTTGGTGGGCCTACTTGGACTCGAACCAAGGACCAATGGATTATGAGTCCACTGCTCTAACCAACTGAGCTATAGGCCCCGAAAAGGGGTTTTGATTATACTGAGAGCCTTGCGTGAATGCCATTGGGAAACATACAAATATTCAGTACGCTTTTTACCGTTCAGCGGCCTGAAAGCATAGCGGCTAACAGGCTAGCGAAGGTTTTCTGGTTACTCGTCAAGAAAGCTTTTGAGGTTTTCTGAGCGCGAAGGGTGACGCAGTTTTCTAAGCGCTTTTGCTTCAATTTGACGGATACGTTCACGGGTTACGTCAAACTGTTTGCCCACCTCTTCAAGCGTATGATCGGTGTTCATGTCGATACCGAATCGCATCCTTAGAACCTTGGCCTCTCTCGCCGTCAGCCCGGACAATACGTTAAGAGTCGCTTCTTTCAGGCCTTCAACGGTAGCGGAATCAACCGGCGAATCAATGTTCACATCTTCGATAAAATCGCCGAGGTGTGAATCTTCATCATCTCCAATTGGGGTTTCCATGGAAATGGGCTCTTTGGCGATTTTAAGTACTTTTCTGATTTTATCTTCAGGGATTTCCATCCGCTCACTCAATTCTTCGGGGGTAGGTTCGCGGCCCACTTCCTGAAGCATTTGCCGGGAGATACGGTTGAGTTTATTGATGGTCTCAATCATATGTACCGGGATACGAATAGTACGGGCTTGATCCGCAATAGAGCGCGTAATAGCCTGGCGAATCCACCAGGTTGCGTAGGTTGAAAACTTGTAGCCACGACGGTATTCAAATTTGTCGACCGCTTTCATCAGTCCGATGTTGCCTTCCTGAATCAGGTCCAGGAATTGCAGGCCTCGGTTGGTATATTTTTTGGCGATCGAGATGACCAGGCGAAGGTTTGCCTCGACCATCTCTTTTTTGGCGTAGCGTGAACGTGCATCGCCCAGCGCTAATTTGCGTGCAATCTCTTTAATTTCGCCAACACTTATGGAGTGATTTTCTTCCAGCAGCTGAAGCTTGCTCTGCACGCGCTGGATATCATCCTTGCATTTGGCCATTCCAGCGGAATAGTCGGCATTTTTTTCGATTTGAGTATCGACAAAAGTGGCGTTTGCTTCGTTGCCAGTGAATGCGCGAATAAATTCACGCCGGGGCATACCCGCAGAGCGAACACAGATATTCATAATATTGCGTTCGTGTTCTCGAACCCGGTTAGATACTGAGCGAAATCGATCTACAACCGGATCGAAGCGGCGCGGGATCAACTTTAGGTATTTAAACATGTCGGCAAGCTTTTCATATTCCGCGACTGTTTTAGGGTCGCTTCGACCTAGCTTTTCAACGGATTTAGCTGTTTTGTTGTACTGTTTTTTGATCGCGGAAAAACGTTTTTCTGCTTCAATGGGATCTGGTCCCGTATCTTTTTCCTCCTCGTCTTCATCCTTTGCCTGTCCGGCAGTTTTTTGAGCTGCAGAGGGGACGTGCTCGACGGGGTTCAGGTAGCCGCTGATAATTTCATCAAGCCGGCGTTCACCCTGCTTGTAGTTATCGTATTCATCCAGAATGATCGAAACAGTGCCGGGGAAAAACGCCAGGGCCGCCAATTGCTCACGAATACCTTCTTCGATGCGCTTGGCAATCTTGATTTCGCCTTCTCTGGTTAGCAGTTCAACCGTGCCCATTTCTCGCATATACATGCGAACGGGGTCGGTGGTGCGGCCGATGTCTGTTTCTACGGCTGCCAGTGCTGCGGTGGCTTCAGCGACTGCAATTTCGTCGGTGGAGTCGCTGCCGGTCATGATCATGCTGTCGGAGTCTGGAGCCGCTTCGCTGACTTTGATGCCCAGGTCATTGATCATCTGAATAATATCTTCGACCTGGTCGGGATCAGAGATATTTTCGGGTAAGTGGTCGTTGACTTCGGCGTAGGTCAGATAGCCTTGCTCACGCCCGCGAGCGATGAGTACTTTTAATCGTGACTGTTGTGAAGCGGTAGAGGACATGCGTTTCCTATATGATGAGGATAATCAGTTGCCGCCAGAATAATGACAGCCGAAATATCAATCTACGGGAGTGCTGCGTGACGTTTTGCGCCATTGGTAAGATCAAACAGAACCGTTGATCCGGCAGCCTATATTCGATGGATATTAGTGAAAATACCCATGCGCCCAGTAATGAACAGGCTATTATAACAAAAATACTCGAGCCAGCCAGTCAATAATGCAAATCGGGTGTATGTCAAGCTATGCTATTAGAACCCATTTCCATAGTTGGGGTTCCAGTAGTCTTTTGCAAGATGTGCTAGGTGGCTTTTTCACTCTTTCGGCATTAGGCGGACCTTGCGCTATAACCCGGCGCCTGATTTTGTGGCAGAATGGCGCGCTAATTTTTGACTTCTATTTAGGCTCTTTAGGCTTCAGGTATTCAAATGCAAACTGTCCAAATGCTACCCAGCTTAAGAAAGCTGTTTCTGGCAATATTTCTATTTTCAGCAGGCGCGTTGCTGGCGGGAGTTTTTATTGAACACCAGTTTGAGCTGGAGCCATGCTCAATGTGTGTATTCCAGCGAGTTATGTTTATTGGAGTTGCTTTAACTGCATTGGCAGCAGCGATTCATGGCGTTAAAGCGGCAGGCCGTCGGGTATATGCAGTACTGGTGCTCATATTCGCCGATTTGGGAGCTGCGCTGGCGATCCGGCAGTTATGGTTGCAGCAACTGCCTCCTGAAAAGGTGCCCACATGCCCACCGAGCCTGGATTACATGCTGGATGTATTGCCATTTACAGAGGTCTTAAAAGTGGTTTTAAGCGGTGATGGCAATTGTGCCGAAGTTGTCTGGACTATGCTTGGACTGAGTATTCCTGGCTGGTCTCTGATCTGTTTCGTGGTGATCGTTTCCGCTGGCATGGTGCAGCTGGTTCGGCGGTAAGTGTGATCGTCAGGCCATACGTGAAAAAAGGGGCTGCTAAACTGGCCGATATATTGATAGGTCTGGTAATACTGCTGTGCTTTCAATTTGCAGGCCAGTCTATTACCGATCAATTTTCGCTGACCTTGCCTGGTCCTGTGATTGGTATGTTGCTGCTATTTGTTGCCCTTACAGTTGTGAAGAAAGCCCCGAGGGCCCTATCCGATACCAGCGCTATGCTGATCAAACATTTGTCGCTATTTTTCCTGCCAGCCGCTACCGGTATCTTTTTCCTGGGGGCGGCGGTTAATAGGGAATTGCCTGCAATCACGTTAATTATGGTGGTTAGTACCGTCGTTGCGATGATGATCACAGCGTTCCTTATGCAGTGGCTGATCAGAAAAAAACCGATAGATGAGCGCGATGAGGAAATGGCGAATTGATCTCTTCAGCGCTTGAGCCATTTGCATCAGCATTTCAGCATCCCGCAGCAATGCTGGTGACTATCGCTGGCTATCTTGTCGGACTCTTGATCTATCGGAAATCAAATCAAAAGTCCTGGTTGCATCCTGTAATTCTAGGGGTTTTTCCGATAGCACTGTTCCTGCAGTTTTATCAACTTGACTACGCTGATTATCGCTTGGATAGTTTCCCTATCCACTTTTTGCTTGGCCCGGCAACTGTGGCCCTAGCGGTGCCGCTCTATAATCAGCTCTATTTGATCCGCCCTATCGCCGGTGCGATTGCAGTAACACTAGTTGTGGGTGCGATCTCCGCATCCGCCATTGGTGCATTGATGGGATATATGCTGGATCTGCAGTTATCAACGGTATTAACGCTGTCAGCAAAATCAGTCACCACGCCTATCTCAATGGCATTAGCCGATTCTATTGGTGGCTCTTCAATTTTGGCTGCGGGCATTGTGATCACGACCGGAGTGATTGGCGCTATTTTTGCGCCGCTGATTTTTTCCCTCTGCAAGGTAGAGGATGATCGGGCTCGTGGTTTTACTTTGGGTCTGAACGCCCACGGCGTGGGCACTGCTAAAGCCTTCGAGTATGGTGAGCTGGCTGGGGCATTTTCCAGTTTGGCATTAAGTTTAACCGGAACGATTACGGCGATTTTTCTGCCGATTGTCGTCAGCCTTTGTAGTTAGCGGGTGTTTGAAAAAGAGATGTTCAAACATGTCCGCCATCATGCTGTAACTTTTTTACAGAATATTAGTCTGACTCAATCCCACAGATTCTGCGTTTTATCCCGCACAAACTTGTTTTAAATATACAGGCCATGGTTATGAAAGAATCCGTTAAAGATTACTACGGAAAAACCCTGCAAAGCTCATCGGATCTTAAAACCGATGCCTGTGCTACGAGCACGGAAATACCGGATTACGTAAAACAGGCGATCGGCCAAATTCATGATGAAGTTGTAACCCGTTACTACGGTTGCGGGCTGGTCGCACCGCAACTGTTAGAGGGCAAACGAATTCTTGATCTGGGCAGTGGGTCGGGAAGGGATGTCTACGTGCTATCAAAATTGGTAGGGGAAACGGGTTATGTGGTTGGTGTCGATATGACCGACGAGCAGTTGGATGTTGCCAATCGCCATATTGACTATCACACTGAAAAATTTGGCTATGCCAAACCCAATGTCAAATTCCTCAAGGGCTATATCGAAAAACTCGATGAGCTTGGTCTTGAGGATAACAGCTTCGATATCATCGTCTCCAACTGTGTGATCAACCTGTCCCCTGATAAAGAAGCGGTACTGCGGGAAACGTACCGGCTACTTAAATCCGGTGGCGAGCTCTATTTTTCAGATGTGTATTCCGATCGACGCGTGTCTCAGGATCTTGTCGATGATCCGGTCTTGTACGGCGAATGTCTGAGTGGTGCGCTGTACTGGAATGATTTTCATAACCTGGCAAAAAAAGCCGGTTTTGTTGACCCTCGTTTGGTAGAAGATCGGCCACTTGGTATTGATAACGCAGCTATTGAGAAGAAAGTTGGCCACATCTCCTTCTTTTCAGCAACTTATCGGCTATTCAAGCTTGATCAGCTAGAGCCAGCTTGTGAAGATTATGGCCAGGCTGTGATCTACAGAGGCACTATCCCCCACGCTGAAAAAGAGCTAGTACTGGATAAGCATCACCGTATAGAAACCGGCCGAACGTTCCCTGTTTGTGGAAATACTTACAACATTCTGCGTGAAACGCGTTTCGCACCACATTTTGATTTTATCGGTAACTGGAATACCCATTTCGGAATTTTTGAGGGCTGTGGAACTCTGCTGCCCTTCGATGCAGCCTTGTCGGAAAGTGGCGAAGAAGACGGTGTTGGCTGTTGTTGATCGATGTACTAACGGATGCTTGGAATGGGGTAATGCTTTAACCAACTGAATTGATCGGGTATTATTTCGCGTTTTCTCATCAGTAGCGTCCGTTGGGCGACTGAGCTTTTCTGGAGTTCGAAGAAGCCGCGTTATGTCATCAGCACTACAAAAAACCCAGCCGGGATCAAATGATCCCATTCTTACCTTTGGTGCCAGCACCGTATTTATTGGCCGCAACGGTGGGAAATTTCCCTATGGAAATTCCGTTCTGGTCCAAGGTAGTGAAGAAGCGGTCATAATAGATCCCTCTAAGAGTTTAAAAAGCCACGTTGATCAGCTGCCAAAAATCGATCGAATTTTACTCAGTCATTGTCACCAGGATCATGTAGCTGGGGTTCATCAGTTTCCAGAAGCCAGTTGCCATGCCCATGAAAAAGAGGTTTATGCCATACAGTCGATGGATGGTATCTGTGAGCTACACGGAGTACCGGCGGATGAACGTGCTGAATTCGAAAGCGACGTAGTCAAGCACTTCAGTTTTACGCCTCGCTTAGACACGGTTGGTTATAAAGACGGGGATATTTTTGACCTTGGTGGTGGCGTCACCATTGAAGTGATCTATACCCCCGGACATACCCACGGCCATAGTTGCTTGCTGGTTCGCGGCGAACATCGTAAAGATGATCTGCTGTTTCTGGCGGATATCGAGCTTTCGGGTTTCGGTCCCTACTACGGTGGGGTGAACTCAAGCCTTGAGCAGTTTGATCAGTCGCTGGATCTGGTGCGCTCTATTGATGTGCCCTGGTTTTGTACCTTTCATCACCTTGGGGTTTTGGACAAGGAAGCATTTCTGAAACGATCAGCCCAGTATCAGGGCATGATTGGCTATCGAGAAAAAAAATTACTCGATTATATGGCGACACCCCGTACCATTGATCAGGCTGTCCAGCATCGTATCATCTATCGTAAATCTGATGTTGGAGCCTCCAATGATCGCAGCGAACACTGGATGCTGACTCAGCATGTTGCGCGGATGCTTAAATCTGAACAACTTAAAGAGGTCGAGCCTGGTTTCTATCAGGCATGTTAGTGGCACTGTTGTTAGTCGGCGCTGCTATGGAAAAATTAATGCACAGTGCAGTTGTAATAAGTAATCATTTCAAATTACTTGCGTGCCGATTATACGCGCCGACTAACAACGGCCCGGCGTTGAGGTGCGCTTCGTTCAACCGCGTCGGTACCCGAAAAACAACAAGGGGTTCGAAGAGACCAACTGGAGTGTTATACCTAAAAAACAGGTACAACACTCCAGTTGGCACCTCAACGCCGGGCCGTTAAATTTCAGGAGATGGTGAGTGTTTAAAGGAGCGACTCATAAAGAAGCCCTAAAATTATTTTGGGCAATTCAATGGCGCTGGATACTGATATATCTCGCAATAGCGATGCCGTTATTTTATCTAAGAACAATTCCTCATAGTAATAGTATTGCGGTTCTGTATCAGTTTATTGACTTGGGGTTGGTTTTCGCAGCCTTTTATTTCTGTGTCGTATTGTTGCTAAAAAAAGGCTACGGCTCATTCCAAATAAAAATAGTCGCTAAATAAAATAAAATAAAATGAAATTTAACAACTGTGTCAATTCGACGCATTTCCGCCTCGCTTCAATGCGCAAAGTACACAGGCGATAAGTGGTTGAAGGTTTACTAACCTGGCCACTTTTTTGTTTGATTCTGCATTGTATCTGACTCAGTTCAGCGGATTTTAACGCCCTGCTAATTTGGCCACTCTGCGGGGCCAAGTGAATAACCAGTCTCAATTTGCTAGACTGCAATGCATCGGGTATAAAAAATAACAAGGCAAATTACTAAATTCCGATGACAATTCAAAACTGATTTGCTCGTTTTAATCCACGCTTTACCTCAAGTTAGCTGCATAATTAAGCCAATTCGATACGAGAAGCGGCATCGTTATGTAGACAAATTACGAACAGAGCTTTTTGGGTGGCCTCATTCACTGCCCCAATCAAACGGACATTACTGATGTATTACGGCTGGAAGCTGCTTGGCGCGCTCGGCATAATCTATTTTTTATCTATAGGAACGGTTTTCTACGGTCTGGCGGTCACGCTCCCCGAGATGACCGCAACATTTGGTTGGGCACGCAGCGAAGTTGGGTTAGGGTTCTCCCTTGCAACTCTGTCTATGGGCCTGTCGGGCCCCTTGATAGCCTGGGTAATTGCCAAACATGGTGTGCGTTTTAGCATCATGTTGGGTGGTTTTGTGGCCGCTATTGGCGCAATCAACATGTTCTTTACCGATTCTCTTTTGCAGTTCTATATCACCGCTCCATTGCTTGGAATTGGTATCGGCTTACAAACGATTATTCCTGGAACACAACTGGTTTCAAACTGGTTTAAACGGCGCCGAGCGATCGCTATTGCCCTGTTTATGGCCTCAGGTGGCTTGGGGCGCGCAATCATCACACCACTGTTTGCCTGGGTCATTGAAACCACCGGTGACTGGAGGTTGGTTTGGTTGATTATGGCAGTTGGTACCTTGCTGGCTTCTTTCCTGGCTTTCTTGATGGTGAGAAATAAGCCGGAAGATATGGGGCTTATGGTGGATGGGCTGGATGATTCGAATGCTTCTGAGGATGAAAACAGCATTCCTTATCGGTCTAAAGTATTTCAAACGGATGTTGATTGGGCTGTTAAACCTGCAATAAAAACCCGCTCTTTCTGGATGCTGGTTGGATGTTCCGCAACGGCTGTGATGGGTGGGACTTTGATTAATAGCCAGGGGCTATTGCATCTCGGTGATATTGGCCTTGATAAAATTACTGCCGCATCTGCTATTGGTTTGATCGGGTTTCTTAGTACCGGTGGTCGTTTGATTTCCGGCTTATTTGGCGACTACCTGGAACCTAAATATATGATGGGGCTAGGGTTATTGATGCTTGTGGTGGGGATGGTATTACTGACTCAGGCGACAACCCCCATTTTGGTTTACACCTTTGCTTGTGTTTTTGGGCTCGGTAACGGGCTGGCGGTGGTGACAACCCCCACCATTATGGCCAACTATTTTGGTAGCCAGCATTATGCATCGCTGTACGCAGTGCGGGGGCTAGTGACGACGATTTTATCCGCAACGGTTCCGGTTACAGCCGGGTATGTGTTTGACCGGCTTCACTCCTATAACCTTATTTTCGTGGGTTACATAGGTCTTGCTGGTTTTGCGATGATTTTGGTGATGCTTCTCAAACCGCCAGTTTTAAAAAATAAACCGGCTGAAGGCTAGAGCAGCCTTTAATCCATTTTAAAAAAATGTTCACGGTAGTAGCGCAGTTCCGCAATCGACTCCTGAATATCATCCAGAGCCTGGTGGGTGTTTTTCTTGTTGAATCCCTTTGCCAAATCAGGCCTCCAGCGTTTCGCCAGCTCTTTTATGGAGCTGACATCCAGGTTGCGGTAATGGAAAAAGGCTTCAAGTTGCGGCATGTACCTGACCAAAAAACGCCGATCCTGACCGATGCTATTGCCGCACATTGGTGATCGGCCCTCCTCAAGGTGCTCGCGCAAAAAGGCCAGCGTCATATCCTCAGCTCTACGATCGGAAATGCCACTGTTACGAACTCGTTCGGTTAAACCGGAATTGCCATGGGTGCGGGTATTCCATTCATCCATACCTTGCAGTGCCATCTCCGATTGGTGCACAGCCAGCACTGGGCCTTCAGCTATAAAGTTAAGATCTGAGTCGGTAACGATGGTAGCAATTTCAATAATTCGATCGGTTTCCGGGTCAAGGCCGGTCATCTCCAGGTCGATCCAGATCAGGTTTCCGTGGTTAGGCATTCAGGTTCTCCAGAGGGTAAATGCGCATAATCTACGCTTTCAGGGTAGAAGATGATTGTAGCAGTTTTATCGAATCTGTTATGTTGGGAAGAATCACCCACAATGGAATGAAATGGCACAATATGAATAAAAATTTTACCCTCTCGATTGATACGATCGCGTTTTGAGTAAACGCAAATTAACCCGCCGCCAGGCCTGGCGGATCGAAAAAGTCCAGCAGGAAAAAACCCGTAGGGCAGAAAATAAAAACGCACAGGTAAATGAGCTGTTTGCTGAAGATGCGCTTGGCGTTGAGCAGACAGGACGCGTAATTGCTCATTATGGAATGCTGGTTGAGTTAGAAGTAGTCAAAGCTCTAGTTTCTGAAACCGATACAGAAAAAAATCAGCCGACTTATCGTTGTCACTTCCGTCCGAATTTGGGCCATATTGTGGTGGGGGATCAGGTTATCTGGAGGCCTGATCGTCAAAATGGCGGTGTAATTGAAGCGATTAAGCCTCGCCTGACTGAGCTTTCACGACCGGACAGCAAAGGCCAGCTTAAGTCGGTTGCAGCAAACATTGATCGGATTTTTATCGTTATTTCAACTTTGCCGGAACCTTTGGAAATTTTGATCGATCGTTATCTGGTGGAAGCTGAGCGACTGGAAATTGAACCGGTATTGGTGCTCAACAAAAGTGATTTGATCAATGCTGAAAATCGTGAATCGATAGACCAACTTCTTGCTATTTATCGCAATGTTGGATACTCGGTGATTGAGGTATCAAGCTATTCGCAGCAGGGTATGGATACACTGGCGGCTACCCTGGATCAACATACCAGCATTTTTGTCGGGCAGTCTGGGGTAGGAAAATCTTCGCTTATCCAGGCACTGTTGCCGAATGAGCATCTTAAAACCGGCGCAGTTTCCGCTGCTAACCTGCGGGGTCGCCACACTACCAGTACAGCGCGCCTTTATCATTTCAGCAGTGGCGGCAGCCTGATTGATTCGCCGGGGATTCGTGAATTTGGTTTAACTCACCTTACCCGTAGAGAAGTGACTGATGGATTTAGGGAGTTTCGCCCCTATGTGGGATTGTGTCATTTTCGGGATTGTAAACATCTACGCGAACCACGCTGTGCGTTGCTTGAGGCGGAAGAAAAAGGAGATCTACACCCATCGAGACTACATAGCTATCGCCGTATTTTGCATGAAATAGACGATTAGCTCCCACATTCAGCCTATCCAGGGCTAAACCACCGATGGTTTTTTAGCCAGCTGCTAGACTTGATGGCAATCGTACCATCTGGGATAGCAGTGCTTTGCATAACATGGAAAATACCAAAACTCAGCGGCCAGAGCAGATCTGGGCTGAAAAAATTATGGCTACACCTATGCCTGTTCTTCCAGGAACGAAAGCTAAGGTGTTGGATCTGATTTCAAAGAACGCGGTCAATTTTAAGGCTCTTGAGGGCCTGATTGCGTGCGACCCGGCTTTCGCCCTGCATGTCTTTATGCGTGTCGCTACTGAGGGAGACTCTGTTGTTCAGGTAAAAACCCTTGCGATAGCTATTTCATTAATTGGTCTTGAGGGCGTGCAGTCTATTGCGGTATCTGCTTCAGAAGTCAACATTGTCGAGCACAGGGGTTATTTGCATAGCCTCAGTCGAAGTTTGTTTGCGGCTTCGCTGGCTCGCCACTGGGCACGGCATAAAAACCACTATCCAGCGGACGAGCTATTTTGGAGTACCCTTTTCTACCGGGCGGGGTATTGGGTTTTATGGATTCTTGAACCTGAAAAAATGCGCAAACTTGTATTGGCTTTCTCGGCTAATCCTGCGACAAGATTAACTGCAGAGAAAGATATTTTCGGTTGTCAGATTATAGATATATGTGATTTGCTACTCGACTACTGGAATACACCAAAGGTTACCAGCCCTTCGGTAGACCAAACCAAAAGCATCAATGCAGAGTCATTTGAGGCATTTTCGGCAGGTGTATCGGATTTGGAAGTTAGCCCTGCTCCCGACGGCGCGGGGGTCAATCGACAGATTAACGCGGCATCTACCACGATCATTTTGGCCCATGAGATGGTCGATATATTGCAAACTCAATGGCAGGGTGAATTTGCAGCACAGACCTTAGGGCAGGTAGCGGGACACCTACGGAGCACTCTACTAAATACCGTTTATATTACGCAGCAAGCTATATTGGATCATTCGCAAAACTACCCTATTCCAGGTGTCCGTGCGTCCGCAACCTACCTTTTTAATACCTGGCCGCGGCCAGCACCTGATCCGGCCAGGCCTGGACTGACGAAAATTGCTGGAATTAAACCCCGTACAGAACCTTCGAAAAAACCACGATTAGTGGAAAAACAGCAAGGATTGGAGAAAACAATCGATCAGCTGATTGAACAGTTTGAGCATCATCCTGAAACTGTTCAAGATCTTCAGCAGCTTTTTTATACGCTGGGTATGACGTTAAAACGTGAGCTTGGGATTAAACGTGTTGCTATTGGTCTGCGGGATCCGCGAAGAGCATCGGTACGGGTTTCCCACTGTTTTGGGTCAACGGAGTTAAGCGGCATGAAGGGACTGCATTTCGATTATTTAAAGTCACCCCTGATGTCGCAGATGATTAAAAGCCAGCGCAATATCTGGGTTAAACCTGCCGATAAAGCTGAGATGGAAAAACTGTTGCCCAGCAATTTTGTGGATCAGATTCACAGCTCCAATGAGTTTTTTATTTCATCGCTCTTTTCGGGGAAACGGCCCATTGGTATTTGCTATCTGGATGATGGGATGAATGGAAAAGCACTAAAAGAGCAGGATTACCTGCTATTCAAAAGGCTTTGCAAAAGTTCTCGTTTTGTATTTGATTCACTGGCTTCACGCCCAAAAAACGGCTAATCGGCTTATGGCCGAACATCTTTGGTACAATTCCGCTATTTGAATGCTGGAGTAGCGGGCCGTGACAAAAAACGATTTAAAGCAAAAATTATTTATTCTTCTGCAATACCTGGTGCCACAGCATCTGGTATCGCGATTGGCGGGTTTACTGACTGAAAGCCGGATCCCCTGGTTAAAAAATTACCTGATCAATCAAGCGATTAAAACCTTCCATGTGAACATGGATGAAGCGGCAGAATCGAACCCACAGCACTACTCGAGCTTTAACGCATTTTTTACCCGTGCTTTGGCAAAGGACGTTCGTCCTATTGATGCTGCAGTGGATAGCGTAGTTTCCCCGGCGGATGGGCAGATCAGCCAAATGGGTACCATCCAGCAGGGCCAATTGTTACAGGCCAAGGGTAAATCCTTCAGCTTGAATCAGCTTTTAGCTGACGATGCGGAGCTAACCAAAGCCTTCGTCGATGGATCATTTATGACGGTCTACCTGTCACCGAAGGATTACCATCGTGTGCATATGCCCTGGGCTGGCACGTTAAAAAGTATGACCTACGTACCCGGGGCGCTGTTTTCTGTTAATCAAACCACTAGTGAGCAGGTTGATGGCTTATTTGCCCGCAATGAACGGGTGATCTGTAGTTTTGATACCGCAGCCGGGCCGATGGTGGTGATTTTGGTGGGTGCGATGATTGTTGGCAGTATCGAAACCGTTTGGACGGGGCAGATATGTCCTCCAAAAAGGCAGCTGACGCAGGTTAATTACACCCAGCCACCAGCCCCCGTCAGCTTCCTAAAAGGCGATGAGATGGGGCGCTTTAAAATGGGTTCTACCGCGATCATTTTGTTTGGAAAGGGCGTGGTTGAATGGGATTCTAATCTGGATGCGTTATCCGATGTCACCGTGGGTATGAAAGTGGGCACAGTTTGCGGCCACTCCTAAATAGCCAGATTCATATGTAAAGTTCCCAGCTTATCGAGCTGTGCCGACCAGCCCTCTGCCACTAAAGTGGTAGCGGTTTGCTCGGTGATTAACATCGGTCCCTGATAAAGATGGCCCGTGATCAGCTGGCCTCGATCAATAACCGTTACCGGTTGTTCGATCCCCGCTAAAGTCAGCTCGTTGCTGGTAGTCGCCTTCGAGCTTTGATCTTCCTTACGGGATTGCGTCGCCAGCTCAACCGACTGAGGCGCAGCCCTCACCGCCAATCGAATATTGACCAGCTCCACCGGCAGTTCAAACTGATGGCCGTAGCGCTGCAAATGTAGTAAATGAAAGGCGGATTCCGCCGCATCTGGGTTTTCCCAGGGTACATTCAGAGTATAGGACTGCCCTGCGTAGCGCAGATCGAGGCTTGGAATAGATTGAATAGTCTCACGAGGGATCTTTTCCTTCATCAGCTCGGTTTCACCCTGGGTTCGCATAGTGCTGAGAATATCTTCAATAGCATTTTTGCTGGCACGCTCGAGTAGAACTTGCCAGGTGCGTGATAGCTGGCGTTCCGGCGGTGCGACCAACATACCAAAAGCGGACAGTACTCCGCCGTGAAGCGGTGCCAGTATGGATGGAATCGATAGCGCCTCTGCCAATGCGCAGACATGCAGCCCGCCAGCACCACCAAAACAGCATAGGGTGAATTGTCGCGGGTCTATACCCCGCTCTACTGAAATGACCCGTAATGCCCGGATCATATGCTGGTTAGCAACTTTCAAAATACCGAGGGCGGTTTCCTCAAGACTTAGGCCAAGTGGTTCAGCAAGGCTTTTAACCGCCTGCTCCGCTGCATCGATATTAAGCTTCATACGGCCACCCAGGAATGCATCTGGCCGTAACCGGCCTAACACTGCATTGGCGTCGGTGACGGTGGGCTTCCCCCCCCCCCGGCCGTAACAAGCGGGGCCGGGGTTTGCACCAGCGGATTCCGGGCCAACCTGCAGTAGTCCGCCATCATCAAGATAAGCGACGGAGCCGCCGCCAGCGCCAATAGTATGCATATCCACTGTTGGTACAGCCACGGGATAGGGGCCAATTTTTGATTCGGTGGTGAGGCCGATTTTCCCATCGATAAGCGCGACATCACTGGAAGTGCCTCCCATATCAAAGGTGATCAGCCGGGTTTTTCCAAGCTGCTCACCCATGTATGCCGCACCGGCCAAGCCACCCGCTGGGCCAGACAACAACAAATTAACCGCTCGTTGCGAGGCTTGATCGATATCAACCGTGCCGCCGGATGACTGCATGATCGCAACATTTGCTGGTGTAAGTTCTGCTTTTAAGCGGGCTAAATATTTCTCAACCAGTGGTCCTAGCCAGGCATTTAACCAGGTTGCCATGCCACGTTCATACTCTTTGTATTCGGGTAATACGTGGGAGGAGCGGGATACAAACAGATGTTTTGGCAGCGCGGCTTCAATCTGTTTTTCATGGCTATCATCGCGGTAAGAGTAGAGCAGATTGATCGCTACCGCTTCAGGTTTAAGCTGTTCAACTTGCTGGAGTAACTCAGACAATTCAGCAGGCTTTATGGCCTCTAATATGTTGCCATGGTGATCCATTCTTGCATTCAGCTCCAGACAAAACTCACTAGCTACGGGGGTTGGCTGGTGAGTTGGCTGCAAGTCGTAGAGTTTTTCCCTGGCCTGTCGACCAATGCTGAGCATATCGGCAAAACCCAGGTTGGTGATGAACACGGTCTTCACGCCTTTGTCCTGAAGGGCTGCGTTGGTCGCAATGGTGGTGCCGTGAATAATCCTCAAAGAGCCCGCCTTTACATGATCAAGCAGTTTCATGTCGGCAATCCCCTTAAGAATCGCCCGTTCCGGCGCATCGGGCGTGGAGAGCACTTTGTGAATGACGATATGGCCTTCGTTCAGCAACACAAAATCGGTAAAGGTGCCGCCGGTATCAATACCCAGAATCATGCTGATTTGTTACCCTCATAAAAATGCCAGATGTGGCTTCGTATTGTATGCAGAGTGTTTGTTAAATGCCCGAACTTCCTGAAGTTGAAACTACCCGTCGCGGTATAGAGCCGCATATTCTTGATCATTCTGTAAAGGCCGTGATCGTGCGGCAAACCAAGTTGCGCTGGCCGGTAACTGCTGGATTAGAAAATATATTGTCTGAAAAAAAACTGTCAGCGGTAAAGCGGCGGGGGAAATACTTGCTGCTAGAGTTTGATCAGGGCCATTTGCTGATTCATCTCGGTATGTCTGGCAATCTTAGGGTGTTGGATAAGCTGTCTGCACCGGCTAAACATGATCACGTGGATATTCAGTTCGACAGCGGGCATTGCTTACGTTTTACCGACCCTCGTCGTTTTGGTGCGGTACTGTGGATTGATGGTCCGGTTGATCAATATCCGTTGCTGGAAAAATTAGGCCCGGAGCCGCTATCGGAGGATTTTACTGCTCAACACCTGTTTGATGCATCCAGAAAACGCAAAATGCCTATCAAGAATTTTATTATGGACCAGGCCGTTGTAGTGGGTGTCGGTAATATTTATGCCAATGAAGCGCTTTATATCGCGGGTATCAGGCCGGATCGACAGGCTGGATCAGTAAGCCTGAAGCGTTATAAAAAACTAACGAATGCGATTACCGAAACCCTGGATCGAGCTATCGAACAGGGTGGTTCCAGTATTCGTGATTTCCTTGGGAATGAGGGAAAACCGGGGTATTTTCAGCAGTCGCTGCAGGTTTATAGTCGAGGTGGATTACCCTGCTATCGGTGTGCTCGAAACCTTGTAGAGGTAAAAATAGGCCAGCGGCAATCCGTTTACTGTATGACATGTCAGACTTAAGCCTAAAAATCGAACATTTTATGAACATAAAAGTGAAGTTTTTCATGTGGTTATGATTCATTGCCCAGAATTTTTCACATTTTATTTGTTTGATCTATGCTTAAGAATCTACAGGCCATATCGACCTATATTTTTTGGGCAGGATTTGAATAACCTAGGCTTTTAGTGAAAGTGCTTTTGAGTTCTCAGGTAACCTTTTCTTGAGTTGTTTGGAACTGGATACAAAACCGAGGTGGAGAGAATAGTTATGTACCGGCTTTATCTGTTTTCGGAAGAATCGTCAGACGCGAATGGAATTGCGGAAAGATTGGGCGAGCAGTTTGAGTACAGTTTTGTAGTCATGGACGGGTCGCTTGATTCTGCAGATGAGTGGGCAAACGCTGATGCATTCATAATATGTATGGGTCAGAACGAATCCCAATGTGTTGAGTTTTGCTGCGCCTTAAACCAGCATGCGGAGTGTGAACATATTCCTGTGATTGTACTAAGTGTTACAAGTCCAACTACCGAGCAGCGCTTGAACGCATATCAAAATGGCTGTACGGAATGGGTTAGCCTTGAGTACGGTGACGATGTCATAACATCGCGGATTAACAAAGAAATATTCCACAAAATTGCTGACGGTCAGTTAAGAAACAACCTCAAAACGGCCAATCAAATGGCTTTTCAGGCCATGGCCGATACCAGTGATTTGGGCGTCACGGTGCAGTTTTTGTTGGATTCAGGTACAGCATCAAATATTGATACGCTGGGGCAACATTTCTTTCAGGCGGTTAAGCACTATTCTCTGAATTGCAGCGTTCAGATTCGAAGCCAGTTCGGTATAAAAGACATGGAAGCTAATGGCATGGCAAGAGAGCTTGAGAGCAAGCTTCTTGGTGAGCTAAAGGATTCTGGGCGGTATTTTGATTTCGGGGGCCGAACCATCTGTAATTACGAAAATGTTTCGGTGCTTATTAAAAATATGCCTACCGATGACCCTGTTCGTTACGGCACCATCAAAGACAACACTTTTGCTTTGGTGCAAGGGCTAAATACACGAGTTATAGCCCTTGATAACCAACGTACCATTGAGCGGGAAAAGCAGCTGCTAACACTGCTTACAGAAAGAATGAATGACACCATGTTGAGTATCGATAACTCGTACCAGGAGATTATGCGTTCTATTTGTGACAGCGTGGAAGATATGTCAGCTAAAACGGATGATGCTCTCACATATTTGTCCCTCACGGAGGAACAAGAAAAAACGATGGAAGAAATTGCCTCAACTTGTTTATTGGAAACCAACAAAATATTTAATCAAGGTCTTAGGATTGACTCTGAGTTTCGTGCAGTGATGGATAGTGTGACTGAGCTTTTGTATAAGAAGGACAGTGATAGTTTTAATTCCGATTTTGACAATATACTGGACGCACTAAGATCAGCTGCCGTATAAATTTGTGATGAGGATTACAGTTTCGTGTGGGCTGCTATACTCAAATTCTTGAAAGTTATTAATGGTTAAATCAAAACAAAAAAATGACCACCTCTGTATTGATATGTGATGACTCGAGCTTCGCCAGGAAGCAGATGGCCCGTGCGCTGCCTGAAAATTGGGACATTGAAATTCACTACAGCGCTAACGGTGAAGAGGGTATTGATGCGATAAAGGAAGGTAAGGCAGATGTGCTTTTCCTTGATCTGAATATGCCCGTCATGGATGGTTATGAAGTGTTACAGATGGTTCGCACGTTGGACCTGCCGACCATGATTATTGTGGTTTCCGGAGACGTTCAGCCGGAGGCTTATCAGCGGGTAATTGCACTGGGTGCAATGGATTTTATTAAGAAGCCCGCTAGCCCGGAAAAAATATCGGATATTCTTAAACAGTACGGTCTTCACGACCAGCAATCGGCCGGTAACCGTAAGGTGGATCTGGAAGTATCGATCTGGGATAGCTATCAGGAGATTGCCAACGTCGCGATGGGACAAGCGGCGGAGCTACTGGCAAAAGTGCTCGGCGTATTTGTGCGTGCACCTATCCCCAAAGTTTCTCTTTCCAGGCAGGAACAAATTCTGGATACGATCGCCCAAATGGATGAAGATGAAAGTGTTTCAGTAGTTTCACAGGGTTTTGTTGGAAAAGGTATTGCCGGCGAAGCATTGCTGATTTTGAAGGATTCAAGCTATAAAGATTTATCTAAAATTGCTGTGCATCAAGGCCGAGGTGGGTCCTCGAAGCTTGATATTTTGTTAGGCGTGGCTGGTATTCTTATAGGCCCTTGTCTGAATGGCATAGCTAACCAGTTTGATATTCAGTTTAGTCTGGGTCACCCGATTATAGTCGGCACTCATATGGAAGCATCCAATATTGGCAATGGTATCGATAGAAAAGAAAACGAAATCCTGATTATGCAAATGGGGTATACCATAGAGGATCATGATATTAACTGTAGTTTAGTGTTGTTGTTCACTAAAGACTCCATAGAAAACCTTAATCATTTTGCATCTCTACTGATGGAATAGAATAGCGTGCTTGAAAACACTAGTGATTTTGCCGACCTACATTGGTTACTCGATACGCTTCAGTGTATTGATGTTGGCGTTGTAGGAATCGACAAGCAAAGGCATGTCCAGGTCTGGAATGGTTTTGTCGCCAGTCACAGTGGCATATCACCGGGGGCGGCTAAAAATAGCACGATCTTCGAACTGTTTCCGGATCAAGATCTGGATTGGATGCGGCGTACAATCGACACCGTGTTCCAGCTAGGTTACAAGGCCTATTCAAGTTGGGAGCAACGTCCCTACGTGTTTCGTTTTAGAAGTTACCGGCCCATCACCGGTACTACTGATTTTATGTATCAAAATGCTTCGTTTATTCCTATCTCAGCACCAAATGGTGAGATCAGTCATATTGCGATTATCATTTATGATGTGACGGAGACTGTAACCAATAAGTTGGCTCTTGAAACTGTGAATCATCAGTTGACCGAGTTTAGTCGTACCGATGGCCTTACCCAGTTGTTTAATCGCGCCCACTGGGAGGATCGCCTGAAGGACGAGTTTCAACGGTTTAGCCGCACAAAAAGTACCGCTTCATTGGTTATTTTTGATATCGACCACTTTAAAAAAGTGAACGATACCTACGGGCATCAGGCGGGGGATGAAGTGATTCGAGAAACCGCGAGAATCCTCAGGGAAACCGCGCGCGCAACCGATATCTGCGGGCGTTATGGTGGCGAAGAATTTGTCGCGATTTTGATTGATACACCCGCAAATAATGCGTTAATTTTTGCAGAACGTGTGCGCTCTAGAATTGAAGAGCTGACGGTAACTTACGATGACATTGAGATAAGATTCACCGTCAGTCTTGGTATTTCTGAACTGAATGACACAATTTCTACTGCACACCAATGGCTTGAACAGTCAGATCAATCGCTCTACCTTGCCAAGAGCAGCGGCAGAAACTGTATCAAAAGTTTTACTGATATTACCACCGACTAACCAGCCGTGTGATTGACCCTAGCCCGGCGGCCAACCCATCTGCCGGCCACCCAGAATATGCATATGAATGTGGTCAACGGTCTGGCCGCCTTCTTCGCCGCAATTCATGGCAACTCTGTATCCGCTTTCAGAAATACCCTGCTCTTTGGCCATCTGAGTAGCCGTCACCAAAATTTTTCCCGCCAGGTTTATATCGCTGCTTTCTAACTCAGCAATACTACTAATATGTTTTTTGGGGATCACCAGCATGTGGGTTGGTGCCTGGGGCGCAACATCCCGGAAACAGAGTACATCATCATCTTGATAAAGAATTTGGGCGGGAATCTCTCCAGCGACAATTTTGCAAAAAATACAGCTCATTTTTTAATTCCTTGATCTCAATATTTAATTAACAGATAGGTTGCCAGCTGCCGTCGTTGATCAGCACTAAGGGGGAAGGTTGGCATCGGTGGCGTGGGTGTTTGAAGCAATTGCTGCATCGACGCTAGATCATGGCGATCCGCTAGCCCGTTTAAACCTATAGGGGTTTGCTGACGGTCTGATTCGTGACATTCAGCGCATGGGTATTGTTGGTATAACTGTTGCCCGGCACGGTAGTCTGCATCGATTTGTTTGTTATTGACATTCAGCTGAGTTGAGCTGAGCATCGGTTTTGTATTTGTTGGCTCAATGCTGGTCACACTTGGGGTTTTATTCCATGCGACTCGATAAACCGCATTGGCAAAATCATCCGAAATATAGATCGCCCCGTCGGGGCCTTGCCGCACATCTGCGGGCCGGCCGATAACGTGGCCATCCTGCTCAAAGCCGGTTACGAAACTCTCTTCTGTTATCGTGTCATCTACATTCCACGTTAACGAAACTACTTTATAGCCATCCTTGTTGGTACGGTTCCAGGAGCCATGTAGCGCAACCAGTGCGATATTTTGATATTGCACGGGAAGGGCTTTAGCGGTCAAAAACTCCATTCCCAGCGGCGCATTGTGAGCGCGGAACGCGTGGGTTGGGATGGTAGATTGTTCGATGATATCGGCATTGCCCGGACCAAACTCAGGGTCAGCCACCCGGTCGCCATGGGCATAGGGCCAACCATAGATTTTACCCTGTTCGACTCGATTTAACTCATCAGGTGGAAAATCATCCCCCAGCAAATCGCGGCCATTGTCGGTTGCGTAGATCTGGCCGTCGACGGGCGACCAATCGAAACCCACGGAATTTCTGAGGCCACTGGCAAAAATTTCAAAGCCGCTGCCATCGAGTTTATAGCGTGAAATAGTGCCGCGCCTTGGGTCGGATTCTTCACAGACATTGCAGGATGAGCCGATGCTCAAATACACTTTCTGATCCGGGCCGATGCGAATAGTGCGGGTCCAGTGGTTGCCGGTGTCGGGAATATCCGTTACTAGTGGCTGGTAATCGCCAATGGTTTGGCCTTTTTGATGATCAAAGCGGATGCGCCCAAAACCGTGGGATTCCGCAATATAGAGCCAGTCCTGGTAAAAATCGATTCCGTGGGGCCGGTTTAAGCCATCAATTAGTACTCGCGATCCGTCGGCCTGGCCATCACCGTTGGTATCCCGTTGTAGCAGAATGATTTGACCATTGCGGGGCGTCGAAACCAGCAGGTCGCCGGTTTGGCTAAACCTTAGAACCCGCGCATTGGTAACACCACTTGCAAATAGTGAAACAGTGAAACCTGGCGGTGCAGTAATTCGTTGTTTAACCTGTTGTTCATCGGCTTCGATACCACCGGTGATCGATTGAATAGGAATATTGACCCGGAACCGGTCCGGAGCAAGCTGGGTCGCCCATACCGCCAACAGTGCAAGCAGCACAAACAACCCAAGCATCAAATAAAAGAACCGCCGTAAAAATTTCATCTCGTCAGGCTCTTCCGTTCAGATCCATTAAAAAACAATCACACCCCGAACATTTTTACCGCTCTTCAAGTCTTCAAAGGCTTGAGGCGCTTCATCGATTGAATAGGTGCGGCTTTGCATACCATCCAGGTCTAGTTTGCCTTCTTCGTAGAGTGCCATCATACGGGGGAAATCAACCTTGGCGTTACAGCTACCATATAAGCAACCCATGACCGTTTTACCGGTAAGTGGTAGTAGCGCAGAGTTCAGCTCAAGGTTTTGCATCGGGCTACCGACACCAACCATCACGGCAGTTCCGCCCCTGCGGGTAGCATCATAGGTTTGTTGCATGACAGCGGGTACACCAATCACTTCAAAGGCATAATCAACACCTACACCGTCGGTCATCTCCAGGATCTGGGCGACCGGATCGGTGGATGCATTGACCGTATGAGTCGCGCCAAAGTTCTTCGCGGCGGCCAGTTTTTCATCACTCAGATCTACCGCGATGATGGGGTTTGCACCTGAAATACGCGCACCCTGAATAGCAGAAATCCCGACACCGCCGCAACCAAATACCGCAACACTGGAGCCAGGTTCAACCGCAGCAGTTTTCATGGCGGCACCAGCACCGGTCATCACACCGCAACCTACCAGAGCAGCTGCTTCGAGATTGTAGTGTTTTTTAATGGGTACAACGCTGATGGCGGGGCAGACAATCTGCTCGGCCATATTGCCCAGTGCCGCCATAACGGTAATATCCTGGCCTTTCCAGTGTACCCGGCTTGTGCCATCCAGCTGGCAGCCCTGTTTATCAGACAGTACGGTACATAGCCAGGGTTCCTGATGCAGGCAGTTAAAACACTCGCCACACATGGGAACAAAGGTGGTAATAATATGATCGCCTACTTTTACATTGGTCACACCTTCACCAATTTCTTCAATCACCCCCGCACCTTCATGGCCTAAAACAACCGGCGGAGGAAAGGGAATCGTGCCATTTACCACGGAAAGATCCGAATGGCATACGCCGGTAGCGACCATTCTGACGCGGACTTCTCCAGCTTTGGGTGGGTCGAGTTCAATCTCTTCGACGGAAATTTCGTTTAACGCGGTCATGACTACAGCTTTGATTTTCATGCTGAGATCCTCTTGTTTTTATTATTATCCATTAGTCCACCCATTGCGGGTGGATGGGTTCAGTGTAACAAGATTAACTGCTTGTCTAATAGTTAGTCGCTATTCAGCTGCTATTTCCCGGGTGGGGTTGGCGGTGGCATCTGTGGTGCCTCCTTGCCACCCATAAACCAGGCGGGGATCATGGTGAGGAAAAAGATAAATACAATCATCAAAAACATATCACGGTAACTTAGCACGCTGGCCTGATAGGTAATACTGCGGGCCAGGTATTGCATCGCCATTGGTGTTTGATAGGTTTCCGCAACTCCGCCATGGGCCAGGGTTTCGCGCACTGCTGCAATGGTCTCTCGGGTTGCAACGTTGGATGGGGTCTGGCTCGCCATAAAGGCATCGGAGTAAAAGCTGATGCGACGGGTTAGCAAAATAGTCAGCAGGTTTACACCAAACGCTCCGCCAAGCTGACGCAGGAAGTTGATGACACCTGAGCCCTGCCCCATCTGATGAAACGGCAGCACCTTTAATGCGGTTGCGTTCAAACTTGGGAAGATACAGGACATGCCAATCCGGCCAATAATAGTCCACCAGATCAGGGTGAAAAAACCGGTATTGAGGTCGACACCGGAATAAAGGAATGATGAAAACGCAAAGACATTCAGGCCGATGATCACCATCATTCGCCCCGAGGTTTTATCGCTCAAAAATCCGGCGACAGGGTTCATGGCTGCCATTGCCAGTCCTGCGGGCATCAATAGCACACCAGCCTGGGTTGGGCTTACCCCCATCACGGTTTGCAGAAATAGAGGGATCAAATAGGTTGAACCAAATAGCCCAATTCCAAGTACAAATGTTACGGCGGCAGCCGCTAAAAATTCAGGTACTTTAAAGATGGAAAGATCCATTAGTGGATTTGCGGTGCGGCTTTGCCAATAGACAAAGCTACAGCCACAGATGGCCGCCAGTGCAAAGATCAGTATGATTTTGTCGGAGTTCCAGCCAAACCGCTGGCCGTTGGTAAGGCCGTACAGAAAAGCGGCGGTAAATATCGAAAGTAGAATGAGCCCAAGCCAGTCGAAGGGAGTACGTGGTCCGCTGGATTCGCGGCCTGGCAAATACAGTATGGCGAGAGGAATGGTGCTTAGCGCCAACGGTAATTGAATTAAAAAAACATAACGCCAGTTGAGGTTATCAACCAGTAGCCCTCCCACGGTTGGCCCCATCGCAGGAGCCAGTACTACGCCAATGCTGAATATTCCCATCGCCATACCGCGGCGATGGAGCGGGAATACCTGCACGATAATCAACATAGCAGCGGGTTGAACAAGCCCGGCGGCCATGCCTTGGATCAGTCGAGACAAAATTAGTTGATCAGAACTCATTGCCAGGCCGCCCAGCAATGAGCCCAGTAGAAATACCACCATTGATGCAATGAATGTGGCCTGCTGGCCAAAGGCCTCAACCGCCCAGGCGGTGACCAACATAAAGCTGGTGGTGGCGGCTAGATAGCTGGTGGCAACCCATTGAACCTGGTCAGCTCCCATGCCAAAGGCGCCCATAATACTGGGGATTGCCACGTTAATGATGGTGCCGGTGAGCAGCGTGGTGAAGGAACCGACCATCACTGTAAAGATGACCAGCCATCGGTAGTTCGGCCCTACCTTTTGATAGAGCTCCCTTACCTTAGGCCCTGCGAGAATATCGTCAGGAACCGTCCAGCTATCGGATCTCAAGCGCTACCTCAACCATCATGCCAGGGCGCAAACGTGGGTCTTTTTTTGAAAACGATATCCATATCGGAATCCGCTGAGTGATTTTGGTGAAGTTACCACTAGGGTTAGCGTTGGGTAGCAGGGAAAACTGACTGGTGGCGGAACTGCCAATTCGCGAGACTTCGCCGACCAGCTCAAGGTCAGGATAAGCATCGACAATAATGACCGCCGGAGTACCCACCTCAATGAAGCGGATCTCGGTTTCCTTCGCGTTGGCCTTGATCCAGATATTATCCGGATTGTGCATCAGTAAAATACGCTGGCCAGGGCCAATATACTCCCCCGCATCCACAAAAGTTTCGTCTACTACGCCAGAAATCGGACTTGGAATAGTATGATCCGCAACCTTGAGAGCCTGACGTTCACGGCTGGCTTTGATCTGCTGTAACTGATGTGACATCTTGAGCTGCTGGCTTTCCAGTACAATCATCTGATCACGGTTTGCCTGGGATTCTGATACTGCAGCTTGTGCCGTGTTAATTTTGGCCTTCCAGCCCGCATGGGATTGTTTAGCCTGGTCAAATGTTGATTTCTTGCTGTCCCATTGATGTTGAGCAATCAGGTTTTTGTCCCGCAGTTTGGTAGCGCGCTCAAGATCATGGGATGCAAAATCCAGCTTGACCTGGCTCGAGGTTAATTCCGATTGAGCTTCTGATAATCGCGATGAAGCCGCCGTTTGCTGGCTGCCGGTTTGTAGATCCACCATCTTCTTCTGGGCCGTCAGCCGATCCAGCTCCGCCTCCATCGCCGCCACTTGGGCATCGAGTTCTTTTAGTCGCAGCTGCGCATCGCGGGAGTCAATCTTGATAATAGGCTGACCCTTTTTTAGACGGTCATTACTGCTGACATCAAACTCCGCAATCCAGCCCGGTACTCGGCTACCCACTGAAATCATCGATGTGCTAATACGGGCATCGCTAATATAAACATGGGTATACCGTTGGTACCCCCAATATACGCTGGCCACCAAAATGGCCACGGTCAATACCAGAATAATTAGGTTTTTGTTCTTTCCACTTGGGGCTTCGGTTACTTCTTTGTCAGTAGGTTCCGTGCTCATGATTTTTCCAACAAACGTGCGTTATCAATAATGAGGTCAAACACATCAAGGCACTGCTGGAGGGATTCTGCAGGAACACCATCCAGTAATTGTGCCCTGAGTGCAGAGGCCTTTTGATTAAAGTTATCCAGTAACTTTTCAGTATCCGGGAGCAGGTGTACGGTTTTTCCACGTCGATCAGTAGCGGAAGCGCGCCGTTCCACCAGTCCTTTTTCCTCCAGATTATCTAGTAAGCGTACCAGGGTGGGGCCTTCGATACCGATGGAACTGGCCAGATCTTTCTGCAGCTTTCCGTTACCCTCCCGGGAAAGGTAAACCAGCGTATTCCATTGAGATTCGGTTAGTCCTTCTATCTTCATCTGTCGATCAAGCCGCATACGCCAGCGCCGCGCCAGCCGAATCAATACGAAGCCAAATTCTTCCTGAATGCGGGAATCCGCCGTGCTAGGATCTGAAACCATCGGTAACCATGTTGTAGTTTGGGGAGCGTAAAAACTAAGTTAGGGCTGCACCATCTTTTGGATCGTTTTTATTCTAATTAGGGCGCTACTTAATAGTTTGCTATTAAATGCGTTGTATCCTCTACTTGTCAACCGGCATGCCGCCAAATAAGGCATTTGAAGAAACGGAGGTAATATGAGTAAGCCACCAACCAGTAAAGCGTTAAACAGATCACCCTGGAAAACCCGGTCAAAATCAAAAATATACGATAATCCCTGGATCAGCGTTTCCGAGCATCAAGTCATTGACCCATCGGGAAAACCGGGTATCTACGGGCTTGTGCATATGAAAAATTATGCCATCGGTATTATCCCCATCGATGATTTCGGCAATACCTGGTTAGTTGGTCAATATCGCTACGCTCTAAATCAATATTCCTGGGAGATCCCGATGGGAGGTTCTCCCGTTGGGCAGCGACCATTAGAGGGCGCAAAAAGAGAACTAAAAGAAGAAACCGGAATAACCGCCAATCACTGGCAACTTCTGATGGAGCTACACACTAGCAACTCCGTCACTGACGAATACGCCCAGGTGTATGTTGCGACAGATCTACAATTTGGCGAAACCGATCACGAATCTACCGAGCAGCTGAAAATCCACAAACTGCCATTAGCCGAAGCGGTAGAGATGGCGCAAACCGGCGAAATTACCGATGCGATAAGCGTGGCGGCATTGCTTCGAATCCACGCTGAAAATTAAATTAGAAAGTAAACAATAACCCCCCCCTGGATGGTTACCAGATAGATTTTGAACCCGACATCAAACTCTTGTTTAGCGTGTTGGCTATTGGTTTATGAGTGAATTAGTATCCCGCTACAACAATAAAATAAACAGGATTTAGTTATGCATATTATCCCTATATCACGTGTGGTTGCTTATTGGGCTGAGATTCAGCCAGACAGGGCTGCGTTGGTTCATGAAGATGAACAAATAGACTGGAAAACCCTGGAACAAACGACCAATCAGCTGGCGCGTGCATATCAGGCACTTGGGGTAAAACAGAATGATTTCGTAACCATTGCTTTGCCCAACGGAATTGAATTTTTCCAGGCTAGCCTTGCCTCCTGGAAGTTGGGGGCAACGCCGCAGCCTGTTTCTGCCAAGCTACCAAAATTCGAACTGGATCAGTTGATTGAATTAGCCGAGCCGGGTTTGGTGGTGGGTGTTGCGGATGGGGAGTATGCCGATGTCACCTCCGTTCCCATTGGTTATACCAACACGGTGATAAAAGGCTCCGTTTATTCAACGGGACAGTTGCCAGAAGCGACCGCAGATTCACTAAAAGCAATGACATCCGGGGGCAGTACTGGTCGGCCCAAGTTGATTGTCTCCTCCATTCCGGCGGTCTGGGATCTTGATGGAACCATGCTGGAGATTCACCAACAGGGCGGGATGTTGATCCCCGGTCCGATGTACCACAATGGTCCATTTATGTGGGGAATGTCAGCCTTGTTTCAAGGCAATACCGTTGTGGTCACTACCCGTTTTGATGCGCAGCAAACCCTGTCGATCATTGAGCAGTATCGCATTGATGTGGTCTATATGGTGCCGACAATGATGCAACGCATCTGGAAACTGCCGGAGGATATTCGCACCCAATATGATATGTCGAGCCTGCGCGCTTTATGGCATCTTGCGTCCCCCTGCCCGGAATGGCTAAAGGACAGGTTTATTGAATGGCTCGGAGCTGATGTTATTTGGGAGCTGTACGGCGGCACCGAAGGTATCGGATCAACCATTATCAACGGTACTGAATGGCTCGCTCATCGCGGTTCGGTTGGTAAGCCCGATGAGAGTTGCGAGATGAAGATTGTGGGTGAGAATGGTGAAACGCTAGCGCCGAACGAAATCGGTGAACTCTACATGCGCCCTGCCAGCGGCCCCGGCTCAACCTACCGATACGTCGGTGCCGATGCAAAAATATTGGGCGATGGTTGGGAAAGTCTGGGTGATCTGGGTCGTATCGACGAGGATGGTTATCTCTATTTGGCAGATCGCAATACCGACATGATCCTGTCCGGCGGTGCCAACATCTACCCTGCTGAGGTAGAATCCGCGATTGATGGCTATGGCCCGGTCCGTAGCTCAGCGGTGATTGGTTTGCCAGATGAAGAGATGGGCAATATGGTGCACGCCATCGTCGATGCCCCCGGCGGTATCAGCGAGCAGGAGTTGCTCGAATATCTTAAGGATCGATTAGTACGTTACAAAATCCCCCGCACAATTGAGTTCGTATCGGAACCACTACGGGACGATGCGGGTAAATCCCGTCGCAAACAGTTGCGGGCTGATCGGCTGCAGTGATTTGTTATCTGTGAATTCGAAAAAGATATCTAGATGAATCGAATACTGACGCTAATACAAGAAAACTGGATTGCATGCACGCTCGTGTCGCTGGCAGCAATCACCGTATCGTCCCTATGGCCGTTTGATCAACTACCGATGGTGCCCGGCTCCGATAAGCTCCACCATACGATTGCGTACGCGGTTTTAATGTTTCCAGTAGCGTTACGCAAACCAGATAGGTGGATACTCTTTGCGCTATTTTTTATCGCGTATAGCGGTGGTATTGAACTGGTACAGCCGTACGTAAATCGCTACGGAGAATGGCTGGATCTATTGGCCAATTCGCTGGGTGTGGTTTTTGGGTTTGTTATTGCAGAGCTTGTGCTTTTCTTTTCCCCTGTCGCTTTAACTGGCGCTAGAAAATAGCTTTAACAATCGAAAGGGGGCGACAATTAAAAAATCTGGCTCTTTGCTAATTTAATCCTGCGGTATTTTTATTGCGGCTGTTCCTTTACCTCAAAAAATGAACTGCCTACCGCTAATTCAGCTACGCCTAATATGGTTAAAACCTGGTTTTGTGCAATCGTCAAAATCCTTCGTATTTCCGCTTCATTTTGAATACTTTTGGCAACTGCTATTGCCCCTACTAAGGTCGCCAAAATAACGCGAGATTTTTCTTCAATCATGGCCTGATTTAATCCAGAGGGCACTTTGTTAAGTTTGCTCAGGGCGGTTATACGGGTTTCGAGTAGCCTCAACGTACTGCTATAGGATTTTTCATACAGGTTTCGAATTTCTGGATTTTCACTACCGATCTCGTTAAACAGAACATTTTCTGGCGATGGTTGGGCTTGCTCAGATAAGGTAAGCAAATTACCTGCAAGTTGCATCAAGTGGTGGATTGAGAAGGGCACTTTTGCTAGTCGCCTTGTGCTGCTGTTTTTTAGGGTCTCAAGAATGGAGGCTTTATATAGCGCTTCCTTTGACTCAAAGTGGGAATAAAAAGCGCCGTGGGTCATCTTTGCCAACTTCATGACCTGATTGATCGATACCTTGTCAAAGCCAAAGCGGGAAAATAGCTCGGTTGCAGACTTTAAAATACGTTCCTTCGATTTGGTTTTGTGCTCATGCGTATAGGGCATCCCATCCTCCTTCTACGAATAAAAAAACGGCCAAAGCTCATTTAAACATTATCTTGATCATATATTAGATCGCCTTAGTGTATTTCAAAAATATCAGATCATTGGGTGATGTATGGATTCAAAAATAGTAGTTACCGGTATGGGGCTTGTGACACCATTGGGTTGTGGTATCGACGAAATATGGCAGCGACTCATTGATGGAAAAAGCGGAGTGGGTACGATCGATCGATTTGAAGTGGACGATCTTCCGATCAAAATAGCGGGCCTGGTGCCTGATCATTTGAAGGATGAAATTGCCGGGCTTGATCATGAGGCTGTACTACCGCGCAAGGAGCGGCGAAAAATTGATCTGTTTACCTTGTATGCAATAGCAGCGGCGGAACAGGCACTCTGCCAGGCGGGATGGTTTCCCACCGATGAGAAAGATCAAATGGTGACAGCTACGGTGATCGCCACGGGTATCGGCGGATTCCCAACGATCACTGAAGCGCAGCATACCCTGGAAACTAAGGGGTATAAGCGGATATCGCCGTTCGTTGCACCAGCCTTTCTTGCCAACTTGGCTGCAGGAAATATCTCAATTCGATATGGGTTCAAAGGACCCATAGGATGCCCTACTACCGCCTGCGCTGCGGGTATTCAGGCGATTGGTGATGGCATGAGGTTGATTCGTAGTGGTGAGGCAGAGGTTGCAATTGTTGGTGGAACTGAGGCCTGCGTCGACCCACTTTCGCTGGCCAGTTTTAACGCGCTACGGGCTCTATCGAGTCACAACGATACGCCCGAACAGGCCTCACGGCCCTTTGACCAAAATCGAGACGGTTTCGTGATGGGCGAAGGTGCAGGCGTGCTGGTGATTGAAACGTTGGAGCATGCGCTCAAGCGTGGTGCCACTCCGTTAGCGACGCTGAGTGGATATGGAACAAGTGCGGACGCTTATCATATTACTTCTGGTCCGGAGGATGGAGCCGGTGGAGCTGCGGCCATTAGAATTGCCCTCGCTAAAGCAAACCTTGTTCCGGAACAGATCGGTTATATAAATGCTCATGCAACCTCGACACCGGTTGGCGATCAGGCCGAAGTAGCCGCGTTACGAGCGGTGTTTGCAGATCAACTTCCAGATATTCCAATTTCGTCTACGAAATCGGCTACCGGGCATCTATTGGGAGGCGCAGGGGGTGTTGAGTCGATATTTTCTATTCTTGCTGTACGCACCGGCATACTTCCACCCACGCTGAACTTAGATCAGCCTGATCAAAATTTCCTAGATCTAAATTTGATACCCAATCAGGCGATCGAGGAAAAGGTCGAGCATGCTTTATGTAACGGGCTTGGATTTGGCGGTGTTAATGCTGCCCTGATTGTGAGTGCTCCCTAGCCTGCAAATAGATAGAGGATGTCAGCAGCTCGGGGTTTCAAAGCCTGCCCCAAACCTGCCGTTTGTCCGGGTAGTCAATCCTGCGGCACCTCTATCGCTCGTTCACGGGTCGGCAGCTCTACGGTTGCGGTTCCGGGTACGGTGACTTCGCCTGAGTCTTTTTCAACCCAGATTTCCAGGTCCGCAAAGGATTGTCCATTTTCCTGGAATAGCCGGGTGATTTTTCCTTTACCGGTCAGGTTTTCATCAACTACCGCATAGCGCCGGTTGCTGTAGTTTATTTTGCGTAACCAGCCATCGGTGCCTATCCAGCTTTCGGCGGTTTGAACCAGTATTTCACCCTGCAGAGGCCCGTGGATGACGCGTTCTTCGTAGCCCTCATGTTGAGCCCATAGAGTATCGAAATGGATTCTGTGGGTATTGCAGGTGGCTGCTGAAACCTGAAACAGTTGCGCTGCGCCGATTGCGATACTTTTGCTGGGGATCTCCTGACCTTCGGTTAAATCTTCCCAATAAACGGTGCTCATGATGCCCTCCTTAGCGGTAGATCAGTGTCATTTTTACGATGACGGCGGGGTTACCATTTTGGTTGGTATAGGTAGTCGCAGTGGTAACAAATACCAGCGGGCCACTTTTGCCAAGCTTCTCGGTCAGTTCAACCAGTTTTGATTGCTGGGTGATGGTATCGCCGGGGCGAATGGGCCGAATATATTCAACGTCGGTGCCACCGGCCATGGCTCTGGGTAATGGAATTGGTGGTGTCAGGGTTGGTTTTTTGGAAGCGACTTTTCGGGAGTGGCCATCATCGCCGAGAACCGAAACATGAGGAAATTCGGAGAAAGAGTTTCCGTAAGCCAGGGATGGCGCAATGGTGCTACCGAAGGGGGTTTTGCTTGCGGCCTCTTTGTCAAAATGTAATGGGTTAGGCTCCCAAAGCGTGTGGGCGGTGGCGAATCGCTTAAGGTCCCTTTCTGTAACCTGCGCTGTTTTGGGTTCAGACTCACGGCCAACCCAGGCCATAAGTTCATCCGTTAGTATTTTTTGTTCGGGCATATTCACTCCTGTGATCGCTATTGTTTTTCCATCGTTGGTTACTGTTGTGGTTATCGTTGCACGGTAGGGTGCAGCGATGTGTCGATTAGAGCTCTGAATGGCTGCAGGCATCCAACAATTGTTTCAGTTTTTCCTCCCCAAGCTGGCGTGCCAGTTGGATATTCCGTTCAGGTATTTTCTCCGGGTTGGACGTTTTTTCGAGTGCACGCTCCAGGCTTTCTTCACGAATAATATGAAGCATCGGATAGGGTGAGCGGTTGGTGTAGTTGCTGGGGTCGTCGCTCTGCACATCGGCGAAGCAGTAGTTTGGGTGAAAGCTGGCAAGCTGGTAGATCCCTTCATAGCCTTGCTTTTCAATCAGTTGGTTGGCGAGATCAACCAGATCAAGGAAGGGGTAAAATTCATCAAAGCCTTCAGTAAATATCAGTAACGTGGTTTCAGTTTCCGGGTGTTGATCCAGCAGTTCACATTCGGCGGCAAGCGTTTCAAGGGATGATTCCAAATCCTGTGCGTTGCTTAAATGATAACGGATACGTTTGCTGGCCACCTCTTTCGCAGCAAAGGGGCAAAAATTGAGCCCAACCACCACCGATTGTACCCAGGCCTGGGTTGCAGCGATGGCGTTATTCGGCTCTATTGGCTGCGTGGTCATAGGCTGTTTTCCATTATTTTGTTTGCTGTGCAAATTGGTTTGGACGCACACCGGTTGCAACCAAAACCACTAAATAGGTGCCAAGCCCGGCCCCACATAATATAGCCAGACGCCAACTGCGCCCAAACCATGACCAGGTTTGCCAGTCCCCCATTTGATCGCTGCCAAACCAGAGTGCCGAAGCCATCGCAACGGTTGCGAGAGCAATACGAATCAGAATCGAAAACCAGCCGGATTCAGGTTTGTATACCTCTTCTTTGCGTAGGCCGGAATAGAGCCAGTAGGCATTTAGCCAGGCTGACAGGGAGGTTGCCAGTGCCAGCCCGACATGGGCAAAGGGGATGATCAAAGCGAGGTTAAATACCATATTGGCGACCATTGCTTTGATGCCGATTTTTACCGGGGTTTTGGTGTCTTGTCTTGAAAAATAACCCGGTGCCAGTACTTTAATCAACATAAATGCCAACAGTCCGATGGAGTAGGCCCGCAGGCTACCAGAGATTTTTTCGACATCGCCGCCGGTCATTTCGCCATACTGAAACAGGGTGGTGATCAATGGGTTGGCCAGAACCACCAGTGCAGTGGCAGCGGGAATGCCGATCAGTACGATTAATCGCAGCGCCCAGTCGAGGGTAGATGAAAAATGATCAACCTGCTTACGGGAGTGAATACGAGACAGGCTCGGTAAAATCACCGTAGCAATCGCGATGCCGATCACTCCAAGGGGCAGTTCGACCAGCCGATCGGAATAATAGAGCCACGAAACGCTACCGGTGATCAGGAATGATGCCAGTATGGTATCGAGTAGTAGATTGATCTGACTGACGGAAACACCAAACAACGCGGGCACCATTAGTTTAGCGACTTTCTTGACCCCTTCATCCCTGGGTTTAAAGCGTGGTTTTGGGATCATGCCAATAGAAGCGAGGAATGGAATTTGGAACAGTAGTTGTAAAAATCCCGCCAGCAATACGCCCCAGGCTAGCGCCATTACAGGTTGATCCAGTAGCGGTGCTACAAATAGTGCGCAACCAATCAGTGATATGTTCAGCAGAATGGGTGTGAAGGCTGGAGCTGCAAAGCGGCCAAAGCTATTTAAAATGCTGCCCGCAAAACCAGTTAGTGAGATCAGAATCAGATAGGGGAAAGTGATACGTAACATATCGGTAGTAAGCGTCATCTTTGCGGGATCGCTGTAAAACCCCGGTGCAAATAGCCATACCAGTAACGGAGATGCGAGCACCGCGAGGATGGTGACGACCAGCAAAATCAGTCCTAATACACCCGCGACATGGTTGATCAATGCCCGTAGTTTTTTGGGGTCGCCGGTTTCACGGTACTCGGAGAGTACCGGTACAAAAGCCTGGGCAAAAGCACCCTCCGCAAACAGCCGCCGCAAAAAATTGGGAATCTTGAAAGCGACAAAAAAAGCATCCGCACCGGCGCTGGCACCGATAAAGTTTGCGATGACGATATCCCGCGTTAATCCGAAAATTCTGGATAACAGGGTGAAAAAGGAGACGACAATGCCGGATTTCAGTAAAGAACGGGGTTTATTGTGGCTGTCTTGCTGCATTCATATTCCAATTTGGCGCTAATGTCCCTAGAATTATCACCTGATAAGACCGACAGGTATAGCCTGCCGACTTCTCTCCCGCAGCGAGCGGCAAATTCTGCTCTGCTCGACTCGGTCATTTATAATAAAAATCATCACACTCCTTCGATTTTCAGGTATTTTCGTTCAATACGTTCGCCTAAGGCTGAAGCCAAGTTTGATGTCTCTTTAATAGATTGAAAGGAATTTTCAGATGACAATTAGTTTTGAAGGTAAGGTCGCAATCGTAACCGGTGGCGGAAATGGATTAGGTAAAGCACACGCTCTTGAGCTTGCTCGTCGTGGCGCAAAAGTAGTTGTTAACGACCTGGGCGGTTCTGTTGATGGGTCAGGTGGTTCAAGTGCTGCTGCTGATGCGGTGGTTGCAGAAATCAAAGCCGCTGGTGGTGAAGCAATCGCAAACGGTGGTTCAGTTTCTGACCGTGCCGGCGCACAAAGTATTGTTGATGATGCGGTTAAAGCTTTTGGTACCGTTCATATCCTGATCAACAACGCCGGTATCCTGCGTGACAAAAGCTTCTCAAAAATGACCATGGATGACTTTGAGCTGGTTTGTGACGTTCACCTGATCGGTGCTGTAAACGTTGCTAAAGCTTGCTGGGATATCATGAAGGCTCAAAACTACGGTCGTATCCTGATGACCACTTCTGGTTCTGGGCTGTTTGGTAACTTCGGACAAACTAACTACTCTGCTGCAAAGCTGGGCATGGTCGGTTTCATGAACTCTGCCAAACTGGAAGGCGCAAAATACAACGTTCACACCAACTCACTGGCTCCAGCGGCGTTAACACGTATGACCGAAGACCTGCTTCCTGGTGAAGTTGCCGAGCAAATGCCTCCTGAGCTGGTAACTCCTGGCGCTTTGTACATGGTTTGTGACGATGCGCCAAATGGTGTCATCATCCAGGCACAGGGCGGTTCATTCGGTGTTGCAGAGATGATGCAAAACGAGAAAGTTGACCTGGGCAAAAACGTAACCGTTGAAGATGTTGCTGCTAACTGGGCTCAAATTTCTGACATGAGCAATGTTGGAACACGTAAGCCTGAAGATAAGTTGGTCCTGAATCCAGCTAAGAAGTAAGACTAAAAACAGCCATTCCGGAGTAATTTCGGTGTGAACTAAAGCCCGCTTTCTTTTTGAGGAAGCGGGCTTTTTTATGCTTTGAAAAACTGAACAGGGGGTGTAGTATTTTGTCCATTGAGCATTTTCAGCTCGATGATCTATATGCAGGATGCATTGTGAGACTTATCAAAGGAGTGATTTTCGTCATGTTGTTTTTATCTTTCTGTTCGGCTGCTGTTTATGCTAAGAAGCAGCCTAGGCTGAGTGTAAGAGCCTGTCCCATTATTTTTGTTCTGCTTGCATGGGTCACAAACCCGGCAGTAGCAACTGCTATTTATTCGGAGGATTTTACTGGGTTTAACGGCTCAGGATTCACTGCTAACCCTTCCGCAGGGCAGCTTGATTCGGATTTTTTCCGCGTAACGGGGTTATCCGACGGCAATGGTGTTTTCGGTGACAGTCATACAGCCAACGATTTCGCCCGAGGTGGCTCGGGCGGTGGTGTAAGTACAGGTGGGATTTATGCCTTTGATATCAGCAACGGTGCGGTAGTTTCAGATACTGCATTAGGTGTCCAGCAAACCGGTTCAGATTTGACCTCGGGTGATATTTCCCTGCGATTAGTGAATCAATCTTCCAGCATCATCAATTTGCTTGAAATTCAGTTTGATATTTATGAGTTGAATAATAAAGGCCGCTCATCGTCAGTAAATTTTGAATACTCTGTTGGAGACGAAAGCAGCTATAACCCGTTGTTATTTTTCATCAGTCACGGCGCTGAGAGTAACAGCGCTAGTTGGTTGAAGAGCGCTCAATCAGTTTCATTGGCGTTACTAAACTGGGCGCCGACGGAGGCGTTATTTCTTAGGTGGTCGTTCGATGATGCGGGAGGCTCAGGCTCCAGGGATGAGCTGGCGATTGATAATATTTATGTTGCGGAAATGGTAGCCATACCTGAGCCAGATGTACTCTATCTCTTTATATTGGGCCTATTGGTATTTGGTTTCCGTGGCGCTTGCTTTCAGGATTTATTCGACCAATCGATCAGATGACTCAAGGCGCTGTATAAGAATCTGGCGGAACTCCATGGGGTCTTTGCTGGGTCTATCGGGGCTCACCGGGTAACAGCCCAGTAGTCTTGAAATCCAAAACCGGCATGCGGCGAATCGTAGCATCAACGGCCAGGCATCTCGTTCTCCTGGCTCAAGGGGGCGTTCAAGCTGATAGGCATGCAGGAAGTTAGTGGTTAACGCAGGATCCGGTTTTTCCTGGGAGCGACACCAGTCATTAGCAATTACTGCCAGATCATAAAGCAGCGGGCCGCTACAGGCGTTGTAGAAATCGATCACCCCTGTGAGTTCATCACCGTGAAATAGCGCGTTATCCCGAAACAAGTCGGCGTGGATAATACCCTTGGGTAGCTTGTCGAATTCAGGTTGAGCAGCTTGATATGTGCTCAACTCGGACTCGAGTAGTTGCTGATCCTCTGAATTCAGGTGTGGGGTTAAGTATTCACGGGAGGATTGCATCCATCGCAGATCTTTGGGATTTGCCTGAGTGGATTGTGAATCTGCTGTTATTCGATGCATCCGACCCAAAAACAAACCCATTTCAATGCACTGTTTTTCGTTAACCTGTTCTGGGTGTTTTCCCCTTAGGCGAGGAAACAAAGCAGCGGGTCTATTCTGGATTGAAACCTGTACTTTACCGTGCTGATTAGGGATAGGTGCCGGTACCGGTAGTGATTCGTCAGCCAGTTGTTGTAATAGTTGATTGTAAAAGGGTAACTGCTGATCGGTGAGTTCTTCAAATAGTGTTAATACGCATGAGGATGGTGTTTGGTCGGGCTGCTGCAGGGTCAAAAAATAGCTGGTGTTTTCGATTCCCTGCAGGGTGGGCTTGAGCTCAGTCAATTGTCCAAGGTAGGCGTAATCGAGCAGAAAAGTTTCGATCTGTTTGCGGCTAAGTGGCGTTATAACAGCCAAGGCAGTGTGCTCGTTTCAGAGATCGGAAGGCCTGATTACCATTCAAGTATTTTCCAGCGTGGAATGAGTATCTTGGGCTTATCATTACCGGGTTCACCAACACGTGAAAAGTCGCCACCATCCTCAGCTACCAAATAGTAGGGTTTGCCACTGTCGGGCACTACTTTAATAGCATACAGATAACCGTTTACGCGGTATTCGTAAAGAGTTTTATCGTCCTTCTCGCGAATAACAATGTCAGGTGTTGGCTGGGAGTCTGCAAGCGTGTTGGTAGAAAACAGCAATGCCTGGGCCGAGAGCAGTATCGCTAGCGCTATCAATGGCGCGCTCAATCGCTTTTTCATAATTCATCCTGTAGAGTTCCGTGAGTTTTCCCATTATACCGTCGTATTCTAATAAACCTATTGTTGTCTGTTTTATGCCTCAAAATACCTCCCCTGAAAATACCGCCAAGCCGCCATTATTGCTGGTAGATGGCTCCTCTTATCTGTACCGAGCCTTTCATGCCCTGCCGCCGCTAAAGACCTCAACCGGCATGCAAACCGGGGCGGTGAAGGGGGTGATCAGTATGATTCGGCGTTTGATTGCCGATTATCCGGATAGCCCGGTAGCGGTGGTATTTGATGCGAAAGGCAAGACCTTCCGTCACGATATGTATAAAGAGTACAAGGCCAATCGGCCGCCGATGCCGGATGACCTTAGACCTCAGATTGAGCCGATCCACCAAATTATCAAAGCGATGGGCTTACCGCTATTGATGATCGAAGGTGTTGAAGCCGACGACGTGATTGGCACGCTAGCGGTGCAGGCCACCGAGCTGAAAATGGATGCAGTGATTTCAACCGGCGATAAAGATATGGCGCAGCTGGTGAATGAACATATCAGCCTGATCAACACTATGGACAATAGTCGTCTTGATGAAACGGGGGTTGAGGAAAAATTTGGAGTACGACCGGATCAGATCATCGATTATCTGGCGCTGATGGGGGATAAATCCGATAACGTACCGGGGGTGGCGGGGGTTGGGCCAAAAACCGCTGTTAAGTGGTTGGCTGCATACGGAGACGTCGAGCAGCTGATTGAACATGCGGATGAAATTAAGGGCAAAATTGGCGAAAAACTGCGTAACCAGCTAGATCAAATACCCCTGTCCCGTGAGTTGGTGACCATCAAATGTGATGTTGAGTTGGAGCAAAGCCCAGACCAGTTGCTGCATACAGAGCCCGACAACGAAACACTATTAGCGCAATATACTGAGCTGGAGTTTAAAGGCTGGGTCGCTGAATTAAGTTCTGATCAGCCAGTTTCTGGCGCTAAACAAGAGACACCAGAGGATGCTGGCAACGACTCGCAGTTAGCGGCGAAAGCCGATGGAAGCTACGAAATCGTCATGACGGAAGAGGCGTTCACTCTCTGGCTGGAACGTCTTCAAAAGGCTGAATTGATCGCAGTCGATACCGAAACCACAAGCCTGGACTATATGATGGCGGAGATCGTTGGGCTTTCTTTTTCGATCCAGGCTGGAGAAGGTGTTTACATACCGGTTGCCCATGATTATATCGGCGCGCCTGAGCAACTTGATCGGGACTGGGTTCTGGCGCAGCTTAAACCACTGCTTGAAGACCCGAATAAAACCAAGGTGGGCCAGAACCTTAAATACGATAAAAGCGTGTTGGCGAATTATGATATTAGCCTCGAAGGTATCGTGCGGGACACCATGCTGGAATCCTATATGCTCGACAGTACCTCAGGCCGTCGCGACATGGATTCCCTGGCATTACGTCACCTTGATCGAACCACTATTCACTATGAAGATGTGGCGGGCAAAGGCGCAAAACATATCGGTTTTAGCCAGGTGCCACTGGAACAGGCCGGGCCCTATGCGGCGGAGGATGCGGATGTAACGCTGGCTCTAGATGATGTGATCTGGTCTCAGCTCAAGGAGCTGGATGGGCCGAAAAAAGTGTTTGAAACCATAGAGATGCCACTGTTATCAGTCCTAAGTCGTATCGAACGAAATGGAGCTTTGATTGATAGCGACTTGCTTGCAACCCAGAGCCATGAACTGGGGCTTCGGTTGATCGAACTTGAGACCGAGGCACATGATTTGGCGGGCCAGCCTTTCAATTTAGGATCGCCAAAGCAGTTACAGGAGATCTTTTTCGAAAAACTCAATTTGCCGGTCATCAAAAAAACCCCCAAGGGTCAGCCATCTACAGCGGAACCAGTGCTTAAGGAGTTGGCACAAGAGTTTCCGTTACCTAAAGTAATTTTGGAGTATCGCTCGCTATCCAAGCTGAAATCTACTTACACTGACCGGCTGCCCGAGCAGGTATGCGCCAAAACCGGGCGCGTGCATACCTCCTACCATCAGGCCGTAACCGCAACTGGTCGGCTATCATCGAGTAACCCCAATCTGCAAAATATTCCCGTGCGAACCCACGAAGGTCGCCGCATTCGGCAGGCCTTTATAGCCCCTGAAGGCTACAAACTGGTGGCGGCGGATTATTCCCAGATTGAACTGCGAATTATGGCGCATTTATCCGCGGATCCTGGCCTGATCAGCGCTTTTGGTGCAGGTCTGGATATCCACAAGGCTACTGCTGCGGAGGTATTTGGGGTGGATATTGAGCAGGTCGACAGTGATCAACGCCGTAGCGCCAAAGCCATCAACTTTGGTTTGATGTATGGGATGTCGGCCTTTGGGCTCGGAAATCAGCTGGATATTCCCCGTAATCTGGCCCAGCAATATATGGATCAGTATTTCGAGCGGTACACCGGCGTGCATGACTATATGGAGAGGATTCGTGAAACCGCTGAGCAGCAGGGCTATGTTGAGACCCTGTTTGGTCGTCGGCTTTATCTGCCGGAGATTAACTCCCGCAATCATATGCGCAAACAGGCCGCCGCCCGAGCAGCGATCAACGCACCAATGCAGGGAACCGCTGCGGATATCATCAAAATGGCGATGATTGACGTCGATCAATGGCTGCAAAAAGAGCTGCCGGAAGTGCGTATTACTCTGCAGGTGCACGATGAACTGGTACTCGAAATACCCGAACCTCAGCTTGATGAAGTGATACCCGAGCTCAAAAAACGAATGGAGGGAGCGGCCAATCTGGATGTACCTTTGATCGTGGATGTGGGGATAGGCGATAACTGGGAGCAAGCCCATTAAGCCGGAAAACGGATTAATTAACGGATTTTAGACGATGTTAGAGACCATTAGTGTTTATATCTCCACGCTGAACGGTATTGTGTGGGGGCCGGTGATGCTGGTGTTGATCCTCGGTGCCGGGACCTATCTGATGTCTGGATTGCAGGCTATGCCGCTGCGCAAGCTCGGTTACGGGTTCCAGATGTTGTGGCGCGGGCGCAAAGCACAGGGCGAAGGGGACGTAAGTCCGTTCAACGCATTGATGACCTCGTTGGCAGCGACTATTGGCACAGGCAATATTGCCGGCGTTGCGACCGCTATAGCACTCGGCGGCCCCGGAGCACTGTTCTGGATGTGGTGTACTGCGTTGGTCGGTATGGCTACCAAATACGCGGAGGCGGTGTTTGCGGTACATTACCGCGAAACCGATGAAAAGGGCGATCATGTTGGTGGCCCGATGTATTACATTAAAAATGGCCTCGGTGCCAAATGGCGCTGGCTGGCTACCCTGTTCGCGATATTTGGCGCACTAGCGGGTTTTGGCATCGGAAATACAGTGCAATCCAATTCTGTCGCAGATGTGCTTTCCAGTACCTTTGGGTTTTCCCATGGAATTACCGGTTTGGTAATGGCTGCGCTGGTGGCGGTGGTACTGCTTGGTGGCATTCGCCGTATTGCGAGTGTGGCGGGTCGCCTGGTTCCACTGATGGGGATGTTTTATCTGATGGCGAGCCTATTCGCCCTGGTCTCACAATTCGACAAAATTCCAGCGGTGCTGGAGCTGGTCTTTACCCATGCATTTTCACCCGCTGCCGCGACCGGCGGTTTTGCCGGCGCAACGGTTTGGGCGGCGATCCGTTTTGGTGTGGCGCGGGGTGTATTTTCAAACGAGGCGGGGCTTGGTAGTGCACCAATCGCCCATGCGGCGGCAGCTACCAATCAACCGGTACAGCAGGGTTTGATTGCCATGCTCGGTACCTTTATAGACACGATAATTATTTGTAGCTTAACCGGCTTGGTGATTCTTTCATCAGGGGTTTGGGAAACCGGCGTGACCGGCGCAACCCTTTCATCATCCGCGTTTGAAACGATATTACCTGGGTTCGGCGGTTATCTTGTGGCCATTGGGTTGGCAGTTTTTGCCTTTAGCACCATTTTGGGCTGGAGTTTTTACAGCGAAAAGTGTGTTGAGTATCTGGTTGGGGTAAAGGCGATTATGCCCTTTAGAGTGCTCTGGGTAGTTGCGGTATTCGTTGGCGCGGTAATGGAACTGGATTTTGTCTGGTTAGTGGCGGATACGCTTAATGCGCTAATGGCATTGCCTAACTTGATTGCACTGCTGTTGCTAAGTCCGGTGCTGTTTCGGTTGACGCGGGCTTATTTCGACAAGTCGGATGGATGAGTGCTTTGAAGGTGCGGTCTCGAACTAGCGGGTTTTAGAAAGGTTGGCCGGTTAATTCTTCGCTTCTTCGATCAGTTCCGAGGTTTTGTCTTTCACGGATTCGAAGGCATTTTTGCTTGATTTCTTAGCGTTATCATAACCCTCTTCAAGGGTTTCGCTGGCACTTTCGCGGATGGACTCTGCTTTGTGAGCCGCATCCTCTGTGGCATCGTCGATCGCGTCATTGGCTTTCTCAGCCATTTCAGAGATCACATTCTTGCTTTTTTCGGCTGCTTCTTCACAGCCACCTAGAAAACATAGGGCGCTCAATGCAACCGTGGCAGCCATCCTGTTTGCATTCATGCAGAGTCCCGTTTTTTGATGGCTGCACGCAGTTAGTTTAGATTAACTGCGTTTGTCTATAGGTGTGAAATCCCGTGCTTCATAGCCGGTATAAAGCTGACGAGGGCGACCGATTTTGTAGCTGTTGCTGATCATCTCTTTCCAGTGTGAAATCCAGCCAGCGGTTCGCGCTAGTGCGAAAATCACGGTGAACATGCTGGTAGGGATACCGATTGCTTTGAGGATGATCCCGGAGTAAAAATCAACGTTCGGGAACAGTTTCTTCTCGATGAAATAGGGGTCTTGAAGCGCGATCTCTTCCAGCTTCATAGCCAATTCAAGTTGCGGATCGGATATGCCTAGCTCCTTGAGCACCTCGTGGCAGGACTCTCTCATGACCGTAGCGCGTGGGTCAAAGTTCTTGTAAACGCGGTGGCCAAAACCCATCAGCAGGAATGGATCGTTCTTGTCTTTGGCTTTTGCAATGTACTCGGGAATATTTTCTACCGAACCGATTTCATCCAGCATATCCAGCACGGCTTCATTGGCTCCGCCATGGGCAGGTCCCCAAAGTGCGGCGATACCGGCTGCGATACAGGCAAATGGATTAGCGCCTGTGGAACCCGCTAGTCTTACGGTTGAGGTAGATGCGTTTTGTTCGTGATCCGCATGCAGGATGAAAATTCTGTCCATTGCTTTTGCAACGACTGGGCTGATTGGGGTATCCGCACATGGCGTACCGAACATCATATGGAGAAAATTTTCGGCAAAGTCGAGATCATTTTTCGGGTACATAAAGGGTTGCCCGATCGAGTACTTGTAACACATTGCTGCGATGGTAGGCATCTTGGCGATCAGGCGAAATGCGGAAATTTCCCGGTGGCGCTCTTCGTTAATATCGAGTGAATCGTGATAAAAAGCGGAGAGAGCACCGACTACACCGCACATGATGGCCATCGGGTGGGCGTCTCTTCTGAAGCCTGTGAAGAAGTCGGAAATCTGCTCGTTCACCATGGTGTGATTTTTTACGGTGTCTACAAATTGCTCTTTCTGGGCTGCATTTGGCAGTTCGCCATTTAGCAGCAGATAGCAGGTTTCCAGATAATCTGATTCGGCAGCGAGCTGGCCGATGGGGTAGCCTCTGTGTAGTAAGACTCCTTTTTCGCCGTCAATATAAGTAATCTGCGATTCGCAGGCAGCGGTCGATACAAACCCGGGATCGTAGGTGAAGTAGCCCGCTTGAACCAGACTGCGAACATCAATGACATCCGGCCCCAAGGTGCCCTGGTAGATCGGTAGTTCAACTGGGTCGCTTAGGTTGTTTAGATGCAGTTGGGCTTTATCATCGGCCATCGAAGGGCTCCTGTTACGAAATTCAAATACGAGTTCGGCGGGACACTATAAAAGCAGAACAGTATTTGTCAATTAATACACGGCTATTTGTTGTGTGAAATCAGGATTACCGTAGAATTATAGCCAGATGTTCCGCTCTGGTGCTTACGACTGTGCTTTTGCGATAAATCGGTGCATGAATTATTGGGGTTTTGTCCGTTGTCTGAAAACTGGTTCAAGGTAAACCTGCGGACATTGTAATTAGGAAATTGAACCCCTATACTCCCGATCCATCATGGTTGGAGCTGGTTCCCAATTCGCTGGCAGATACAACTCGTTGGCTGCTTTGTTTGTTTCAAAACGGGTTGTGAGAGGTGCTTTTCTAACCAGTCGCTATATTCTAATTTTTGTTTGTGAGGGTCGCTGTGGATAACAAAAGACCGGTATATCTGGATGTAAATCCAGCCAATATGCCGTTGACCGCTGTCACTTCTATTTTGCATAGAATTTCTGGAATTATTCTTTTTGTAGGTAGTGCTATTTTACTCTGCTTGTTAAGTAGCTCGTTAGAGTCCGCTAAAGGCTTTGAGGATACCGTTCTACTGATGCAGGGAGGCCTTATAAAGTTTGTGGTCTGGGGTATTGTTTCTGCGCTGCTTTATCATTTGGTTGCAGGCATTCGTCACTTGGGTATGGATCTTGGTATGGGTGAAGAGCTGGAGGCCGCCTTGATGGGTTCTAAAGTGATTTTGGTGGTTTCAGCAGTGCTGGCGGTTTTGGCTGGAGTATGGATATGGTAGCAAGTGTTACAAACCTCGGTAAAAGTGGTGTGTCAGATTGGTTGATGCAGCGTCTGAGTGCGGTGATTTTGGCAGCGTATACCGTTTTTATTATTGGCTATTTTCTGCTTCACCCTGATCTTACATATGCCCAGTGGTCTGGTTTTTTTAGTGGCACCTGCGTAAGAATATTCTCTTTACTGTCGTTAATCTCACTCGGGGCTCATGCCTGGGTTGGGTTATGGACGGTTTCCACGGATTACATCAAACCTACCGGGCTGCGTTTGTTGTTCCAGTCGGCGACCGTAGTCGCGATCTTTGTTTATGTAGTCTGGGGTATCCAGATTCTTTGGGGCGTTTAAGCCGCCAATTGATTTAAAAAAACAGGTTATAAAATGGCGCAATTACCTACTCTGACGTTTGATGCGATTATTGTTGGTGGTGGTGGAGCCGGTATGCAATCCGGAATCCAGCTGTCCCAATCAGGCTATAAAACGGCAGTTATTTCCAAGGTTTTTCCTACTCGCTCTCATACGGTTTCCGCTCAAGGTGGTATTACCTGTGCGATTCAAAGTGATGATCCCGATGATGACTGGCGTTGGCATATGTACGACACCGTCAAAGGTTCTGATTACATTGGTGATCAGGACGCGATTGAATATATGTGCAGCGTTGGCCCCCAGAGCGTGTATGAGCTTGAGCACATGGGTATGCCATTCTCGCGTACCGAAAGCGGTCGAATCTATCAGCGACCCTTTGGTGGCCAGTCTAAGGATTTTGGCCGAGGTGGTCAGGCCTCCCGGACCTGTGCGGCGGCGGATCGAACTGGTCATGCGCTTCTCCATACGCTGTATCAGGCAAACCTCAAAAATAACACCGTATTTTTAAACGAATGGTATGCAGTAGATATCGTTAAAAATTCGGCCGGAGCCGTGGTGGGTGTAACTGCCATCTGCATGGAAACCGGCGAAGTTTATTACATCAAATCAAAAGCTACCGTATTGGCAACCGGTGGTGCGGGGCGCATATTCCAGTCAACCACCAATGCGCTGATCAATACCGGTGACGGGTTGGGTATGTCGCTACGAGCGGGCGTACCGGTACAGGATATTGAGATGTGGCAGTTTCACCCAACCGGTATTGCCGGTGCGGGTGTATTGGTTACCGAAGGGTGTCGCGGAGAAGGTGGCTACCTGGTGAATAAAGACGGCGAGCGTTTTATGGAGCGCTATGCGCCAAACGCGAAGGATCTGGCCGGTCGAGACGTGGTTGCACGTTCGATGGTGATTGAAATTCTCGAAGGTCGAGGAGCTGGCCCCAAAGGCGATCACGTATTTTTGAAGCTGGATCACCTTGGCCCGGAAGTATTGAACAAGCGCTTGCCAGGTATTGTCGAGCTCTCAAAAACTTTTGCTCACGTTGATCCTGCGAAGGATTTAGTGCCGGTTGTTCCAACGGCTCATTACATGATGGGTGGTATTCCAACCAATATTCACGGTCAGGCGTTGACGGTTGATAGTAACGGTGGAGAGAGCGTAGTTGACGGTTTGTATGCAGCGGGCGAAGCCGCTTGTGTATCGGTGCACGGCGCTAACCGTTTGGGCGGAAATTCACTGCTTGATTTGGTTGTGTTCGGGCGAGCTGCCGGTTTGCACATTGTCGATTCTCTGAAGCAGGGAATTGAACATCAAGATGCCAGTAACGAAGATGTTGACCAGGGTATGGCGCGTCTCAATCGCTGGGATCGTTCTACTGGCGGTGAAAGCGTTCCTGCACTTAAGGAAGATCTGCAAAGAATTATGCAGAATTATTTTGGTGTGTTTCGTAAAGAAGAACTGATGCTCAAGGGTGTCGTGGAGTTGCAAGAGCTTCGGGAGCGGATATCTAAGGCACACCTTACCGACAAGACTTCAGCATTCAATACTGCACGTATCGAAGCATTAGAGCTTGATAACCTGCTCGAAGTTGCGGAAGCTACTGCGATTGCAGCAGAGTGCCGAAAAGAGAGCCGTGGCGCCCACGCCCGTGAAGATTTCCAGGAGCGTGATGATGAGAACTGGCTTTCACACTCGATTTATTTCCCAGCTGAAAAACGAGTTGGAAAACGTGCAGTGAATTTCAAACCGAAAACGGTTGAACCATTTGAACCGAAAGTAAGAACGTATTAGTAGACGGGCTCAAGCGGGTGCTTAGGCCTGCTTAGCATTCTCGTTTTCAATCAGGCAAAAAAAGGTTAGTTAAATAATGCAGATAAGCCTCTATCGGTACAACCCTGAAACCGATTCTGAACCCTATATGCAAAACATCGATCTTGATATCCCGGAGGGACAGGATCTGATGGTTCTCGACGTGCTTCATCTGCTTAAGGAAAAGGATGCAGGTATCTCGTTTCGTCGCTCATGCCGTGAAGGGGTTTGTGGCTCTGATGGTGTGAATATGAATGGCGCCAATGGCCTCGCATGTATTACGCCTCTTTCTTCCATTGTTAAGAAAGATAGGCTAGTGCTCCGGCCTCTGCCTGGTTTGCCCGTAATCCGCGATCTGATCGTTGATATGCAGCCCTTCTATCAGCAGTATGAAAAAATTAAACCCTACCTTATAAATGATACACCTGCTCCCACTATTGAGCGATTGCAGACTATTGAGGATCGCGAGAAGCTGGACGGTCTTTACGAATGTATTCTTTGCGCCTGTTGCTCAACGGCATGCCCATCATTCTGGTGGAATCCTGACAAATTTGTGGGCCCGTCCGGGCTTATTCAAGCATACCGGTTTTTGATAGATAGTCGTGATACCGCAACAGAAGATCGTCTTGCGAACCTTGATGATCCGTTCAGCGTGTTCCGTTGTCGGGGTATTATGAACTGCGTCACCGTATGTCCAAAGGGTTTAAACCCGACACGAGCCATTGGTCATATTCGAGATATGCTACTTAAGAGAGCTATATAGATAACGGCAGAGGGTTTTGTTTGAACGGGTTTGATAGCAAGGTACTTGTTGGCCTTTTGATTTCACAACTATTAGCATTTAAGTAATAAGCCCTGGTATAGCCATTTTGATGGTTAAGGCTGATTAGGCGTTTGTTACCTGATAAACCAGCTACACTAGAAACAGCGGGCCCATTAGCAGGTGTCTTTTGTGCGTCACCCTATTTGGGATTAAGGGCTTCAACCTGAAGATGCCGGTGAATTTGTGTTGCGGATGTTGAGCCGTAACAAATCAGTACAAACTATCAAGGAATAACAAAAAATGCAGCAGGGCATGATGGAGGAGTTGTGGAAAACAGCCCACCTCTCCGGCGGAAACGCACCCTACATTGAAGAATTATTCGAAGCATATTTAAGCGATCCTAACTCCGTCCCGGAACAGTGGCGCAACTACTTCGATGCCTTACCAAAAGTGGACGATGTGGTGGTACCAGATGTATCCCACGCCACTGTTCGTGACCAGTTTTTGCAGCTGGCAAAGCATGCTACTGCGGCAGCGACGGATAAGCACTCCTCTGGATTTCAGCATGAATTCAAACAGATTCGTGTTCTACAACTGATTGATGCCTATCGCAATCGCGGCCATCAAAAAGCCAGCCTCGATCCTTTGGATCTGCAGACAAGACCTCCGGTTCCTGACCTGGATCTGACCTATCACGGCCTATCAGCTGCTGATCTTGATGGTAGTTATAAGACCGGGTCAGACTCACTACTGAACGGTGAAGGTACGTTACGTGAAATTATTGATTGCCTGGAACAGACATATTGCAGCAGCGTTGGCGCTGAATATATGCATATCGTCGATAGCGAAGAAACGCTCTGGATTAGACAGAGAATGGAAAGTGTCCGATCTCACCCTTCTTATGGCGTAGAGGTTAAAAAGCAATTACTAGAGCGGCTTGGCGCAGCCGAAGGGTTGGAAAAATCACTGGGCTCCAAGTATCCAGGAACCAAACGGTTTGGGCTTGAAGGGGGTGAAAGTCTGATTCCGATGCTGGATGAGTTAATTCAGCGTACCGGTAGCTACGGTGTAAAAGAGATTGTCATTGGTATGGCACATCGCGGCCGGCTCAATGTATTAGTGAATATTTTGGGGAAAAATCCATCCGAGCTGTTTGATGAGTTCGAAGGTGGGCGTATGGCGGAAGAGGGTTCCGGTGATGTTAAATATCATCAGGGGTTTTCCTCAAATTTGATGAGCTCTGGTGGCGAAATTCATCTAGCGTTAGCATTTAACCCCTCGCATTTGGAAATTGCTGCACCGGTAGTGGTTGGATCTGTTCGTGCTCGACAGGATCGCCGCAAGGACCCGGAAGGTGATCAGGTGATGGCGATCAACATCCATGGCGACGCTGCAGTAGCGGGCCAGGGTGTGGTTATGGAAACCCTTCAGATGTCCCAGATCCGCGGTTTTAAAACCGGCGGCACGGTTCATATCGTAATTAATAATCAGATTGGTTTTACCATTAGTCGCCAGGATGATGCTCGTTCGACAGAGTACTGTACGGACGTTGCGAAAATGGTTCAGGCGCCGATTTTCCACGTTAACGGTGATGATCCCGAGGCTGTACTGTTCGTAACTCAGCTAGCCGCAGACTATCGTCGTACTTTCAAAAAAGATGTATTCATCGACATGATCTGCTACCGGCGGCGGGGTCATAACGAAGCGGATGAACCCTCCGGCACTCAGCCGATGATGTATCAAAAAATCAAAGCACATCCCACTACCTTTTCATTGTATTCAACATCGTTGATTGATCAAGGTACGATCTCGTCGGAAGAGCGTGATCAAATGGTGGATGAATATCGAGACAATCTCGATAAGGGTCAGCATGTTGTCAAAAGCCTGATTACTGAGCCAATAATGAAGGCGATGGTTGATTGGACGCCTTATCTGGGGCATGAGCACTGGGGCAAAACCGTTGAAACAGGCGTTGAACACAGCGTAATTCAAGATCTTGTAAGCAAGTTAACCGATATTCCAGATGGTATCGTGCTACAGGCACAGGTCTCAAAAATTATTGATGATCGAATTAAAATGGCGGCGGGGGCCATGCCTATAAACTGGGGCTTTGCCGAAACACTGGCCTATGCAACGCTGGTTGATCAAGGCACTCGGGTACGATTGATTGGTCAGGATGTCGGTCGTGGTACGTTTTCCCATCGTCATGCCGCGCTACATAACCAGCAAAATGGTGAAACCTATATTCCGCTTGATTCATTAGGTGAGCACGCAGCACCCTTTGATATCTATGACTCCTTTTTATCTGAAGAAGCGGTGTTAGCCTTCGAATATGGTTACGCTACGACAACACCCAATGCATTGGTTGTTTGGGAAGCTCAGTTCGGGGATTTTGCTAATGGTGCACAGGTTGTAATAGACCAGTTTATTACCAGTGGTGAGCATAAATGGGGGCGGGTTTGTGGCCTTACCATGTTATTGCCCCACGGCTATGAAGGCCAGGGTCCGGAGCACTCATCCGCCAGATTGGAGCGTTACCTGCAGTTGTGTGCTGAGAAAAATATTCAGGTCTGCGTGCCCTCAACACCTGCACAAATATTTCATCTGCTCAGGCAGCAAGTGATTCGTCCACTTCGTAAACCGTTAATCATTATGTCGCCTAAAAGTTTGCTGAGGCACAAGCAAGCCATTTCGACCCTGGAAGATCTGTCTGAGGGTACATTTCAGGTGGTCATTCCGGATGAACTTGAGTCAGATGCTGCGAACGTGCGGCGAGTAGTTTTGTGCAGTGGCAAGGTGTATTACGATTTGCTGGGCAAGCGCCGGGAAAATGAGCAAACCGATGTTGCCATTATTCGGGTTGAGCAGCTGTACCCGTTCCCGTTGATTGAGTTGCGAACTCTAATGCAGCAATATCCGAAGTTAGAAGATGTGGTTTGGTGCCAGGAAGAGCCCATGAACCAGGGTGCTTGGTATAGCAGTCAGCACCATATGGCCAAAATCGTGGAGCAATTAAATCCACAGATGCGTTTAAAATATGCTGGTCGAGATGCGTCTGCCGCTCCCGCTGCTGGATACCTTTCCATTCACGTCGAACAACAAAAAAGACTGGTTGAAGAAGCGCTGAATATTGAATAACAGCTGTATAAATATCTCAAATTAAATTGGTAGAACGTAGTTTATTACCGACGCGGTAAAAAAAAGGAAAATCCATGTCTACAGAAATTAAAGCCCCCGTTTTTCCCGAATCAGTTGCAGACGGTGAAATCGCAACTTGGCATAAACAACCCGGTGAAGCCGTGCTTCGTGATGAGCTGTTGGTTGATATCGAGACCGACAAAGTGGTTCTTGAAGTGGTTGCACCGGCAGATGGTGCTCTATCGGCCATCCTTAAAGAACAGGGAGACACCATCCTTTCTGGTGAGGTGATTGGTCAGTTTGAGGTTGGAGGCGGTTCAGCTTCCGAACCTGCTGTAGTACCTGAGGCTAGCGAGGCATCAGCACCGATCGCTGAAGCAATGCCTTTGAGTCCAGCGGTTCGTAAATTGGTCGATGAGAAAGGCTTGGATGCATCAACCATTCCAGCGACAGGAAAGGGTGGCAGGCTGACTAAGGAAGATGTCCAGAAGTTTATTGCGCAGCCCACGCCGGCTGTAGAGGTACCTGCGAAGCCACCCGCCGCCGTTGAGGCGCCTCAGGAAACCATTGAAATGACTGCTGGTGCCCGCGTTGAACGCCGTGTGCCTATGACTCGATTGCGTTCGAGTATTGCCAAGCGGCTCGTTTCAGTGCAGCAAAACTCCGCCATGTTGACCACTTTTAATGAAGTCAACATGGAGCCGATTATGAAGTTAAGAAATAAATACAAAGCTCAGTTTGAGAAGGCCCATGACGGCACCCGCCTCGGCTTTATGTCATTTTTCGTGCAAGCTTCAATAGAGGCATTAAAACTTTATCCGGAGGTGAATGCCTCTATTGATGGTAATGATGTGGTTTATCACGGATACCAGGATATGGGTGTAGCAGTATCGACTGACCGTGGTCTTGTAGTGCCCGTACTTCGCGATGCGCACCTTATGGGTATGGCGGAAATCGAAGAAAAAATTAACGAATACGGAAAGAAAGCGCGAGATAATAAACTCACCCTGGAAGAGATGCAGGGTGGAACCTTTACCATTTCAAATGGTGGGGTATTTGGTTCGCTATTATCGACTCCTATTTTGAATCCGCCGCAAACCGCAATTCTTGGTATGCATAAAATCCAGGAACGACCGATGGTGGTGGATGGTGAAATTGTGATACAGCCGATGATGTATCTGGCCCTCTCATATGATCACCGAATGATTGATGGAAAAGCAGCGGTACAATTTTTGGTAACGATTAAGGACTTCCTGGAAGATCCAGCAAGAATCTTACTGAAGGTATAAGTGAATGCGCGCGTTGTCGTATTTCGCAACAAACTGAGGGCAATATTTCAATGTCAGAAAAATTTGATGTAATCGTGATCGGATCTGGACCTGCGGGTTATGTTGGCGCGATCAAATGTGCCCAGCTGGGTTTGAAAACCGCATGTGTCGAAGTAGAAGGCAGTGATGCACCATCACTAGGTGGGACCTGCCTGAATGTGGGCTGTATTCCCTCGAAAGCGTTGCTCGAGTCGTCGCATAAGTTTTTTGAAACCAAGCAGGATCTAGCGAAACACGGGATCCACACCGGTGATGTCACGATGGACGTGCCGGCGATGATGGACCGTAAAGATAAGATTGTAAAAGGCCTGACCGACGGCGTTGCAATGTTGTTTAAAGCGAACGGCGTAACCAGCCTGCATGGTCGTGGAAAGCTACTTGCAGGTAAGCGGGTTGAGGTGACCAGCTCATCGGGTGAGTTCAGCGAATATGAAGCTGAAAATGTAATTTTAGCGGCAGGCTCTAAATCGGTCGATATTCCTCCTGCTCCGCTGACAGATGACCTAATAGTCGATTCTACCGGTGCTCTTGAATTCCAGGAGACCCCGAAACGATTAGGTGTGATTGGAGCGGGCGTAATCGGTCTGGAGTTGGGAAGCGTATGGAACTATCTCGGGTCTGAAGTAGTAATACTGGAAGCGCAGGATCGGTTTCTGCCTATGACTGATCAGAGGCTGGCAAAGGAAGCCAATAAAATCATGTCCCGGCAAGGACTTGATATCCGCCTGGGTGCTCGTGTTATGGGTACTGAAATTAAAGACAATGAAGTAATTGTCAGTTATCAGGATTCTTCTGGAGACCAGGAACTGGCGGTTGACAAATTAATCGTTGCGGTGGGTCGAACGCCGTCAACTGATGGTTTGGTGGCACCAGATGCGGGTATTACGTTGGATGAGCGTGGCTGTATCTTTGTAAACGAATATTGCGAAACCGCTGTTCCTGGGATTTATGCGGTGGGGGATATTGTGCGTGGGCCGATGCTTGCGCATAAGGGTTCTGAAGAAGGAATTATGGTTGCTGAGCGAATCTGCGGCCATAAAGCGCAGGTTGATTTTGGTCGAATTCCATCGGTGATTTATACCCACCCGGAGCTCGCTTGGGTAGGTAAAACCGAAGAGGAAGTAAAGGCAACCGGGGAGCCATACAAAGTCGGTCAATTCCCTTTTGCTGCGATTGGTCGAGCGCTTGCGGCTGGAGAGGCGGAGGGCTTTGTTCGAATCATTGCAGATGAAGCTACCGATAGAATTGTCGGGGTTCATATTATTGGGCCACAGGCATCTGAATTGATTGCACAGGCGGTTATCGCGCTGGAGTTTGGCTCAAGCTCAGAGGATTTGGCATTAACTGTGTTTGCTCACCCAACTTTTTCTGAAGCAATTCATGAAGCTGCTCTGGCGGTTGATGGGCAAGCTATTCATATGGCGAATAAACGTAAAAAGAAAAAATAGACCACTGACGTAGGTCAGTTGGGTGAATATTAAATATGCAGTTTTTATAGGTAAGGGAAAACACTTATGAATTTACACGAGTATCAGGCAAAGAGGTTGTTCGCCAAGTATGGGTTGCCGACCTCAAATGGTGTTGTCGCGACAACTGTTGACGAAGCCATTGCGGCCGGGGATCAAGTTGAAGGCGATCGTTGGGTTGTCAAAGTACAAGTCCATGCGGGTGGTCGCGGAAAAGCTGGCGGTGTAAAACTGGTTGATACGAAGGAAGAGATTGGTGCTTTTGCCAAGCAGTGGCTTGGTAAAAATCTGGTGACCTATCAAACTGACGCGGATGGCCAGCCGGTCAATAAAATACTGATTGAAGAATGTACGGATATTGATCAAGAGTTATATTTGGGTGCAGTCATTGATCGGTCTACAAGGCGGGTCGTTTTTATGGCATCCACCGAAGGTGGTGTCGAAATTGAAACCGTTGCTGAAAATACCCCGGAAAAAATTCTCCGTGCAACCATTGACCCTTTGGTTGGCCCTCAACCATACCAGGGGCGAGACTTGGCGTTCCAGCTAGGTCTCAATATGGTGCAGGTGAAGCAATTTACCCAGCTTTTTATGGGTCTTGCGAAGTTGTTCGTCGAGTGTGATTTAGCATTGCTGGAGATCAACCCGTTGGTAATCACCGGCGAAGGTAACTTGCATTGTTTAGACGGCAAAATAAATATCGACAGTAATGCAATTTACCGTCAGCCAGAATTAAAGGCAATGGAGGATGAAACCCAAGAAGATGCGCGTGAGTTGGAAGCTGCTAAGTGGGATCTGAACTACGTTCCACTCGACGGTAATATTGGATGCATGGTAAATGGCGCTGGTCTTGCTATGGGGACCATGGATATTATTAAAATTCACGGTGGTAATCCCGCGAACTTTCTTGATGTTGGCGGTGGTGCCACGAAAGAAAAAGTATCAGAGGCGTTTAAGCTGATCCTTTCCGACGAAAACGTTGAAGCGGTTCTAGTTAATATTTTTGGTGGGATTGTTCGATGTGATCTTATTGCCGAAGGCATCATCGGTGCAGTGAATGAGGTTGGTGTTAGCGTACCGGTGGTTGTGCGACTGGAAGGAAATAGATCCAAAGAAGGTTCAGATCTATTGCTTGAAAGCGGGTTAAATATTCTAGCGGCAGACAGTCTTACTGACGCAGCAGAGAAAGTTGTGAACGCCGCTGGAGGTGCAAAATGAGCATATTGATTGATGAAAATACCAAGGTTATTTGCCAGGGTTTTACAGGTTCGCAGGGTACTCAGCACTCTGAACAGGCTATTGACTATGGCACGAAGATGGTGGGCGGCGTAACGCCTGGTAAGGGTGGTCAGACTCACCTCGGCTTGCCTGTATTTAATACGGTGCGTGAGGCGGTAGATGAGACCGGAGCTGATGCATCTGTGATCTATGTGCCTGCCCCATTCTGCAAGGACTCAGTGTTGGAAGCCGCAAACTCTGGGGTTTCCCTGGTCGTATGTATTACCGAAGGCATCCCTACCCTTGATATGCTTGAAATTAAGGTTGCTTGCGACTCGTTAGGTGTTCGTTTGATCGGACCAAACTGCCCCGGGGTGATTACACCAGGGAAATGCAAAATTGGGATTATGCCGGGTGATATTCATCTGCCTGGTAAAGTTGGCATCGTGTCGCGTTCCGGTACATTAACCTACGAAGCGGTTAAACAAACTACAGATCTAGGTTTTGGTCAAAGTAGTTGTGTAGGTATTGGTGGCGATCCAATTCCCGGAAGCAATTTTATTGATATTCTTGAATTGTTTGAAAAAGATCCGCAAACTGAAGCGATTGTAATGGTAGGTGAAATTGGCGGTTCAGCTGAAGAAGAAGCGGCTGAATTCATTAAATCTAACGTGAGTAAGCCGGTTGTTTCTTACATTGCGGGTGTTACAGCTCCTGCAGGAAAGCGTATGGGCCATGCTGGCGCGATCATTGCCGGAGGTAAAGGCACGGCCGCTGAAAAATTCGCGGCGCTCGAGTCTGCCGGTGTCACTACTGTGCGCAGCCTTGCTGAAATTGGTAACGCAATAACTAAAGTTACCGGATGGTAGTATTGATAAATCCTTAGCTATAAAAAAGCGGCTGAAGAGTCGCTTTTTTGTTCTAGGGGCTAGCAGTCAGCGCTACTTTTAAGAATGAATAGCGATTTAATCGGATTGCCAGGACAGGGCTAGGATGGATCGGGCCTGTCATCCAAGATCACTTGACGGTTGCGATTCAGTGGTGATTCTGGTATAAATCGCCCCCACTTTTGTCGGACTCGTTCGCGATCAATACCAAGCACTTTGTAGTGACGGTAATAGCGGTGTGTCTGATTAGTCATTTTATATATCCTTTGAGGTTGTTTCGATCATGTCCAGAGTTTGTCAGGTCACGGGAAAAAAGCCTGTCACAGGTAATAATGTGTCACATGCACACAATAAAACCCGTCGACGCTTTTCGCCAAATTTACATTATCATCGATTCTGGGTTGAGTCGGAAAATCGCTACGTCAAGCTTCGCGTGTCCTCAAAAGGAATGCGAATTATTGATAAATTAGGAATCGATGATGTACTTAAGCAAGTGCGTGGTCGCGGCGAAAAAGTTTAGGCTCAGGAGAAGATCTGATGAGAGATAAAATTAAGTTGGTATCGAGTGCTGGAACCGGGCATTTTTACACTACCACCAAAAACAAGCGGACTATGTCGGAAAAATTTGAGATTAAGAAATTTGATCCGGTGGTTCGTAAGCACGTCATGTACAAAGAGCACAAAATTAAATAGCATCGTTACATGTTATCTCTTCGCAGCCCAGCAGGGCTGCGAGATGAGATTAACTCACACCCCTCAAGTTACCCATTCCATGCCCCATCCCTGCGGTTACGGCTGCACAAAGCAGCACTGAAGCACAAAGTCGTACTGTAATATTTACCCTTTTTTGTCGAGCAGGTTTGATTGTATGACGAAATCTAAATCAAGCTCTGGCTGGATGCAGCGACATCTGACCGATCAATATGTCCAGCAAGCTCAACGCGATGGGTATCGATCTCGAGCAAGTTATAAATTACTCGAAATTCAGGCGCGAGATAGGCTGATAAAGCCTGGAATGTCGGTGATTGATCTAGGTTCAGCGCCTGGCGGTTGGTGTCAGGTGATTGCTGATATTGTCGGCATTAAAGGCAGGGTTGTTGCCGTTGATCTACTTCAGATGGATCCAGTGGCGGACGTTGAGTTTATTCAGGGTGACTTTACAGAAGATAAAATCCTGGAGCGGATGCTAGCTTTGTTCGAAAACTCCCGTGCAGACCTTGTAGTTTCGGATATGGCACCCAATATTAGTGGGATTAAAAGCTCAGATACAACGAAAAGTATTTACCTGGCGGAGCTGGGTCTAGATCTTTGTGAGCGATTACTTGAACCTGGTGGTGCATTTCTTGTCAAGGTGTTTCAGGGTGAGGGATTTGATCAATTCCTTAAGGATATGAAAACAGTTTTTATCAAAGTGTCTACTCGCAAACCTAAGGCCTCACGCCCCAAATCGAGAGAGATGTACCTTTTAGGTACCGGCTACCGGGGATAAGCTAGTGCAGCTGTATGATGTTGCGGCAAATTTAGGTTTATACTGACTTCATGACGACTTAAAACAGCATATTTGAATTGAGTGTGCGGAGTACACAGCGTAGTTTTAGGCGCGAAACGATTTCCAGGTAACTGACCTGTCCATATTTAATTATGGGTATGGGAAATTACCAAAGTATTTAATTTGGTTGGGAGGATAAGTCCCGTGAATGATATGGCAAAAAATCTAGTTCTTTGGCTTGTTATTGCAGCGGTGTTGCTAACGGTTTTTAACAACTTTAGCTCACGGCCAAGCGCTGAGCGGCTCACCTATTCTGAATTTGTTGAACAGGTGCAGGATGGCGTTATACAGCATGTCGCGGTTCGTGGTGATGGTTACACCATTATTGGTCAGCGCAAATCCGGTGAGACCTTCGAGACCGTTAGGCCCAATGTTCCTGACTTGGGGTTAATGGATGACTTGTTGCAGCAAGGCGTGATTGTGGAAGGCAAGGAGCCAGAATCACAAAGTATATGGACCCAGCTGTTGTTAGCTAGTTTTCCTATCCTAATTATTATCGCTGTGTTTATGTTTTTTATGCGGCAAATGCAGGGTGGTGCCGGTGGCGGTCGTTCTGGTCCCATGAGTTTTGGAAAAAGCAAAGCGCGCCTTTTGAATGAAGATCAGATCAAAACCACCTTTGCAGATGTGGCTGGTGTTGATGAGGCAAAGGAAGATGTTAAAGAGCTGGTCGATTTCCTAAAAGAACCGGGTAAGTTCCAGCGTTTAGGTGGCCGAATTCCACGCGGAATTCTGATGGTAGGACAACCCGGCACAGGTAAAACGTTACTGGCCCGCGCAATTGCCGGTGAAGCAGAAGTACCGTTCTTTTCCATATCAGGCTCCGACTTTGTTGAGATGTTTGTTGGGGTTGGTGCGTCCCGGGTGCGGGACATGTTTGATCAAGCAAAAAAACGTTCCCCCTGTATTATATTTATTGATGAAATTGACGCAGTTGGTCGCCATCGTGGTTCTGGCATGGGCGGTGGTCACGATGAAAGGGAGCAGACGCTAAACCAGTTGCTGGTCGAAATGGATGGCTTTGAAGGTAACGACGGTGTCATTGTAATCGCGGCAACTAACCGCCCCGACGTCCTTGATGCTGCGCTATTGCGCCCAGGAAGGTTTGATCGCCAGGTGGTGGTAGGGTTGCCAGATATCCGAGGTCGAGAACAGATCCTCAAAGTACACATGCGTAAAGTCCCAGTTGATGACAGTGTGAATCCGGCCGTCATCGCCAGGGGTACACCCGGTTTCTCCGGAGCGGATCTTGCTAACCTGGCCAATGAGGCAGCTCTGTTTGCCGCCCGCCAAAACAAGCGATCCGTTACCATGGAGCACTTTGAGTTAGCTAAAGACAAAATCATGATGGGTGCTGAGCGCAAAACCATGGTTATGTCTGAAAAAGAGAAGCTAAATACTGCCTATCATGAAGCGGGTCACGCAATTGTTGGTCGGCTTATGCCTGAGCATGATCCAGTCTATAAGGTCAGTATTATTCCCCGTGGGCGAGCTCTCGGCATAACTATGTTTTTGCCTGAGGAAGATCGCTATAGCTACAGTAAACGATATATTCTGAGCCAAATTTGTAGCCTGTTTGGCGGTCGAGTCGCTGAAGAGCTGATCTCCGGTTCCGATGGAGTCACCACAGGCGCTTCGAATGATATCGAACGTGCTACTGAAATGGCGCGGAATATGGTGACCAGGTGGGGGCTGTCGGACAAGCTTGGGCCGCTACTCTACGGTGAAAATGAGGGTGAATCCTACGCTGGTATGCCTGGCGGGGGCGGAAAGTCGTTTTCCGGCGCAACGGCAAAATTGATTGATGATGAAGTTCGATCGGTGATCGACGACTGTTACACTCGGGCCGAACAAACGCTTAAGGATCATATTGAAAAGTTGCACGTGATGGCTGAGGCATTGATGAAGTATGAAACCATTGATTCAGTCCAAATTGACAATATTATGGATGGCAATCCACCCGGCGACCCTGAAGGCTGGGGTGGAGATGACTCGCCGAGTGCTCCAGATAGTGGTATCGAAGAGAGCGCTGCAGGAGCAAGCTCGAAGAAGGAAAGTGCTACCGAAACCAAAATTGGTGGTACAGCAGGGGAGCACTAGCACCCCAAAATAAACTAGCGCCCGGCAATGAATAACTGCCGGGCGTTTTTGTTTGTGGCTGAATAATATAATTTTGTCTGACTGGTTTAATACCAAAACGAGGTTTTAGCGTTCGGTGGTGAAATTGGCATCAATCGATTGCGGCGGTAAATTACTGCCTTTAGGAACCCCCCAAATTATGGGGGTATTAAATCTGACACCGGATTCGTTTTCTGACGGTGGGCGCTTTATTGATGCTAGTGGCCATGTTGATATTGAGCGTGCACTCTTTGTATCCGAGGCGATGGTCGAGGAAGGTGCCAGCATTATTGATATCGGCGGCGAATCAACCCGGCCGGGTGCCGAAGAGGTCTCTGATCAGGCGCAGATAGATCGAGTCGCGACCGTTATTGATCGGCTGGCTTCTCGACTCGATACCGTTATTTCGGTGGATACCAGCTCGCCTGAGCTGATGGTAGAGTCCGCCAGGCTTGGCGCGGGTATGATCAACGATATACGCTCGCTGGCGAAGCCTGGTGCACTAGAGGCGGCTGCAAACAGTGGTCTGGCGGTTTGCATGATGCATATGCAGGGGCAGCCTGAGAACATGCAGGACCAACCGGCCTATGTCGATATTGTTCAGGAAGTACTTGGTTTTTTTGAGCAACGTATACTAGATTTTACCGATAGGGGTATTGATAAAAACAAAATCTTTATTGATCCCGGGTTTGGTTTTGGTAAGAAGCTAGAGCACAACGTAGAGTTGCTGAGAGGTCTTGAGCGGTTTAAATCGTTCGGCCTTCCCCTCTTAGTGGGTATCTCCCGTAAGGCTATGGTCGGTCAGCTTACCGGCAGGCCGGTGCAGGAGCGGGTACATGGCAGCGTTGCTGCGGCGCTACTGGCTATTCAAAGTGGTGCGAATATTGTACGCGTGCATGACGTTGCGGCGACCAGAGATATGATCAAAATGCATTTGGCAATAGCAGGAGAACTAGATTGACTAAAAAATATTTTGGTACGGACGGCATTCGAGGCGAGGTCGGAAGCGGTTCGATCACACCTGAGTTTATGTTGAGGTTAGGCTGGGCTGCAGGAAAAGTCTTTTGCGGTGGAAAGAACAGCAAGGTACTTATCGGCAAAGATACGCGGATTTCAGGCTATATGTTTGAATCAGCCCTGGAGGCAGGGCTGTCCTCCGCAGGGGTAGATGTTTGTTTGCTGGGTCCAATGCCTACTCCGGGCATCGCATATCTCACTCGCACCTTCCATGCCCAGGCGGGTATTGTTATCAGTGCGTCCCATAATGCATTTCAGGATAATGGCATTAAATTTTTCTCAGGGCGCGGTGAAAAGCTTGATGATGAGACCGAGCATCAAATTGAAGCTGAAATGGAACGATCAGAAAAAGGTATGACAGTGGTTGATTCCATTGAACTTGGTAAGGCCTATCGGATCAGCGATGCAGCAGGTCGTTATATTGAATTTTGCAAAAGTACCATTCCGTCGATTGATTTTTCCGGCCTGACCGTTGTGCTGGATTGTGCCAATGGGGCTACCTACCATATTGCCCCAAACGTATTTACTGAGCTGGGCGCGAAGGTCGTTAGCCTCGGTGTAGCTCCAGATGGCTTGAACATAAACCGAGATGCGGGCTCAACCAATCCGGAAAAACTGGCTGAAAAAGTGCTAGAAGTCGGAGCGGACCTCGGCATTGCTTTTGATGGTGATGGCGATCGGGTAGTGATGGTTGATCATACCGGTAGAATCGTTGATGGAGATGAGCTCCTATATGTGATTGCTGCGGATCAAAAACGCAGTGGCCGTTTTAAAGGAGGCGTGGTTGGTACACTCATGTCAAACCTTGGGCTAGAGCAGGCTCTGGGGCGGCTGGAGATACCTTTTTGTCGAGCAAATGTAGGTGACCGTTATGTGATGGCGGACCTCTCTGAGCGGGGCTGGTATCTTGGCGGTGAATCCTCTGGTCATATTATCTGCCTGAATTCGACAACTACAGGTGATGGTATCGTTTCAGCGCTGCAGGTTGTGTCAGCGATGATCCAGGGAGGACGGACATTAGCAGAATTAACCAGTGATCTGCAAAAATTACCGCAGCTGATGATTAACGTTAAAGTTGGCACCGAGACCAATGCCAAAACGTTGTGCGGGTCTGAATGGTTAACTTCAGAGGTTGGACGAATTGATCGTGAATTTAATGGCAAAGGGCGAGTCTTGTTGCGTCCATCGGGGACTGAACCGCTTATAAGAGTGATGGTTGAAGGGGAAGATACGAAATTGGTCAGCGCTTACGCCGAAGAGCTTGCGGGTATAGTGCGAACCGCAATTTCCTGAAACTTGTCTTGTAACCTTAAAACAGGTCGTATAACATTTGCGCCCCTTTTCGAGGATCGGGGTTTTGAATGGTCAAGCCGTTAGTTGCAGGAAACTGGAAGATGAACGGCTCGCGCGTTTTCGCGGAAGAGCTGGTAATCGGATTGCTGGAGCATTCGTCCAGTCTATCTAAGGCAGATGTTGTCATATGCCCCCCTTCCATCTATCTGCACCAATTGTGGCAGAAGCTGTCAGGGCAAAATGAGAATCCCATCCAATTGGGGGCCCAAAACGTTGGGGCTCAGGATGAGGGTGCGTACACTGGCGAAATATCGTCCGGTATGTTGAGTGAGTTTGATTGTGCTTATGTACTGGTCGGTCATTCAGAGCGGCGGGCGTTGTTTGCTGAAACCGATTCGCAAGTTGCTGATAAGTTTCAAGCGGTCCAGCGCTACGGAATGACCCCTGTGCTCTGCATTGGGGAAAGCCTTGAGCAGCGTGAATCCGGCCAAACATTCAAGGTATTGGCGGAGCAGCTTAAACCCCTGCTTCAGTTTCCGATTGAGGTGTGGCGTAATGCGGTGATTGCCTATGAGCCCGTTTGGGCGATAGGTACCGGGCAGACTGCGAGTCCTGAGCAAGCTCAGGAAGTGCATGCATGGTTGCGCAATTTGTTGAAAGATCAGGTTGGTAGGTTAGCGGATGATATACGGTTGTTGTACGGTGGAAGCGTGAAACCGGACAACGCGAAAATGCTATTTGCCCAGCAGGATATTAACGGATTTTTAGTGGGCGGTGCATCGCTTAAACTGCAAGATTTTCTTGCGATATGTAGAGTGGCGGAATAACGGTTTATGGAAACCATAGTTTTAATAGTAAGTATTGTCATCGCGATAGCTTTGATTGCATTGATTATGATGCAGCAGGGCAAGGGTGCTGACATGGGTGCGTCCTTCGGTAGCGGTTCGTCGCAGACCCTTTTCGGTAGTCAAGGTAGCGGTAGTTTACTTACGCACATCACAGCTGTGCTAGCTGCGGGTTTTTTTCTAACCAGCTTTGGGTTGGCAATATTGGCAAAAAATAATGTCGGTTCCATGGCTAGTGGAGTTGTGGCACCGGCGGCGGTAGAGACGTCGGCAGTTTCATCTGAGGGTGTTGATCTTGATTCTCTCGATATGCCAAACCTTCCAGCCCAGTCTATTTCGGCCGATGAGTCTGAAAGTGCATCCGGGGCATCAGATCTTCCTGTTTTAGATTAACGTTGAGTGATTTTGACTATGCCGAAGTGGTGAAATTGGTAGACACGCTACCTTGAGGGGGTAGTGGGGGTAACCCCGTGGAGGTTCAAATCCTCTCTTCGGCACCAATTTTCATACCGCGGGGTTTGCCCTCGCGGTTTTTTTTGCGCGGAATTTACGGATCGCGCTCGAGAATTAATGCTCATTTTTACCTATTTACTTCGGTTTGCCGTGCGGGCACTCGATAATGGCTAATAATTGAACAATGATTATGAAATCCATGTTATTTTGCGCTAAACGTAAGTTATATCGATATCTTATTTGACAGTTGTGGGTCATATCTATAGAATTCGTCGCCTCTGTTGCGGGGTGGAGCAGTCTGGTAGCTCGTCGGGCTCATAACCCGAAGGTCGTAGGTTCAAATCCTGCCCCCGCTACCAATCGATTTGAAGTATATGTATTGGCCCCAGGATTGGGGCTTTTTGCTACTTGGGTAGTACAAAAGTAGTAAGCTATGATCGAGGTTCATCAACGGTTTATTTATAGTGCTGTTGAAATTTCAGATATCTGTTAATTGAAATTGGGCCTTTTAAGGCCCATTTTCGTTTTTATGAGTAAAGAATGCAGAGATCAGAGCAGTTAAAAGTGCTTTTTGAGCCCATTGTTGAGGCTCTCGGGTACGTACTTTGGGGGGTTGAAACTAACCTCACGGGTAAAGACCCAGTTGTTAGAATATTCATTGATAGTGATGAGGGAGTCGGTGTCGCAGCCTGCGCTGATGTGAGTCATCATGTCGGCGCAATGCTAGATGTTGAAGACCCCATTTCTGGTGAGTACCGGCTAGAGGTATCATCTCCAGGTCTTGATCGGCCGCTGTTCACTCTAGAGCAATTTGAGAAATACCAGGGTTGTAATGTTAAGTTAAGGCTTCGCAAGCCCTTTGAAGATCGCCGGAAATTTTCTGGCCAGCTGGTAGCAATTGATGGTGATGAACTGGTGATCCGAGAAGGTGATTACGAATATATATTACCGGTTCAGTTGATTGAAAAAGCAAATTTGGTTGCATGATTTTGATTGAAAAGCCTGTGGGCTAAATGACAGGATATTGGAATGAATAAAGAGATCTTGCTGGTTGCCGAAGCGGTATCGAACGAAAAAGATGTTCCAAAGGACGTAATTTTCGAGGCGATTGAAATAGCTCTGGCGACGGCGACTAAAAAACGTTACGACGAAGAAGCCGATATCCGTGTGATTATTGACCGTGTTTCAGGTGAATACACCACCACTCGGCATTGGTCCGTTGTAGCGGACGATGTAATGGCGATATTAGGAACAGAGCTAACCCTTGAAGAAGCGGCGGAAAAATCCCCGGGTCTTAAGGATGGCGATACCTGGGAAGAGGAGGTCGAAAATGTCGGCTTCGGACGGATTGCAGCTCAAACAGCAAAGCAGGTCATTGTCCAAAAAGTAAGAGAGGCGGAGCGAGCACAGGTACTGGAGCTATATCGTGATCGACTGGGTGAGCTGGTTGCTGGTAATGTCAAAAAGGTTACACGGGACAGTTATATTATTGATCTGGGGAATAATGCTGAAGCCTGGTTGACCAAGGAACAGACCATCGCTCGAGAGGTGTTTCGCACAGGTGAGCGTGTACGTGCACTGCTGTATCAAATTGACCCCGAGACTCGCGGCCCTCAGTTAATCTTGTCGCGTATCCACCCGAATATGCTGATCGAGCTCTTTAAAATTGAAGTGCCCGAAATTGCAGAACAGATTATTGAAATAAAAGGCGCGGCAAGGGACCCAGGTTCACGAGCCAAAATAGCCGTTAAAACTAACGATAAGCGTATCGACCCCGTAGGCGCCTGTGTTGGTATGCGTGGATCACGTGTACAGGCTGTTTCTAATGAATTGGGCGGTGAGCGGATTGATATCGTGCTTTGGGACGACAATCCTGCACAGCTAGTGATTAAAGCGATGGCACCTGCTGAGGTGGTTTCGATCGTTGTAGATGAAGATAGCCACGCGATGGATATCGCAGTCGAAGAAGAAAATTTGGCGATGGCCATTGGCCGAGGCGGTCAAAATGTGCGCCTTGCCAGTGAGCTAACCGGCTGGACTATCAATGTAATGAGCGAGCAGGAAGCTGCTGAGAAGCATGACCAGGAAATCGGTGGTGTGCTAAGTTTCTTCGTCGAAAAGCTCGATGTTGATGAAGAGGTTGCAGAGGTTCTTGTTGAAGAAGGCTTTACCTCTTTGGAGGAGCTGGCATACGTGCCGATAGACGAATTGCTTGAGATTGAAGGGTTTGATGAAGATATTGCCGAAGAGCTGCGTGGCCGCGCCAAAGATGCGCTGTTAACACTTGCTATCGCGTCGGAAGAAACCCTTGAGAAAACTGAACCAGCCGAAGATCTGCTGGGTATGGATGGTATGGATCGCCATTTGGCTTTTGTGCTCGCAAGCCTAGGTATTATTACAATGGAAGATTTAGCTGAGCAAGCAGTCGATGATCTGCTTGAAATTGAGGGGATGGATCAGGAAAAAGCCGGTGAGTTGATTATGACAGCTCGCGCGCCCTGGTTTGCCGATGCCCCAACCGAAGAGTCAGGTGAGTAAGTTTTGATCGAACAGTTTACGGTTTTTGGCCGGGTGAGTAGTTCACGGGAGATGCAGTAATGGCAGAGGTTACAGTAAACCAGCTTGCAGAGGTTGTTGGCGCACCCACTGAACGTATTTTAAAACAGATGGAGGACGCCGGATTATCGCAGAGAAATCCGACCGACCTGGTCTCTGACGAAGATAAGCAGACCTTGCTTGGCTTTCTTAAGATAAGTCATGGTGAAGAAAAGGCGGCACCCAAGAAAATCACTCTGAAGCGGAAAAAAATCAGCACGCTTAAAGTTGCCGGTGGTCGCGGTGAAAGTGGCCGCACCGTTACCGTAGAAGTGCGAAAGAAACGCACTTACGTAAAACGCGAGACCGCAGAGCTTGAAGGCGACGTCGCTGAGGATAATGTTGAGGGGCAGATCGAAACTCCAGCAGCAGAGCTCGCGACACCAATAGAAGAAAATACTGTTGATTCGCCTGTTGATGCACCTGTAGCTGAAACTTCAGAGTCAGTCGATATCGTTGAGCCAGAAGTGCCTGCCGTTGATGAAGCTGAAGTGGCCGTGGATGCAGTTGCGGCGGAAGAACCGGAGGCAATTACAGAGGTAATTGAAGAAGCTCCAGTCGTGCAAGCTGAGGCCCAGCCTGAGGAAGTCGCACCTGAAGAGCTAGAGGTTTTTGAAGAACCAGAGATTGTGGATGAAGTCAGTCAAGCTGCAGCCGAGCCAGAACCTGAAGCTGCACCGAAACGGATTCTTACGTTAGATGACCTAATAGAAGAGAAACGTAAAAAAGCGTTTGAAGCGTCTCGCAAGAAAGCTGCAGAAGAAAAACTGCGTAAAGAACGTGTTAAAGAAGAGAAAGTTCGACTGGCGGAAGAAAAGAAACTGGCGGAACAGGAGAAACGTGCTGCCGCAGCCAAGATCGAAGACACCAATGCTGGTAAAGCTAAGCCAGGTAAGTCTAAAGATGCTACTGGTGCTAAAAAAGCCGGTGTCAGACGAAAAGAGGAAAGCGAAAAAGGTACGCTTTCGCTCGGTGACGATGCGCGAAGTGCAGGCGTTAGCCGCCGCAAGCTTAAAAAGGCCAACCGCCTCGCTAGACGCAACAAAGTGGATGTTGAGTCTGAACACGCTTTCGAAATGCCCACCGAAAAAGTAATTTATGAAGTCTCGATTCCGGATACCATCACCGTGGCTGACCTGGCACAGCAGATGCGTGTCAAGTCGGGAGAAGTGATTAAAGAGATGTTCAAAATGGGCTCCGTTGTCACCATTAATCAGGTAATTGATCAGGACACCGCAACTATTCTCGTCGAAGAGATGGGGCACCAGGTTAAGACTCTGGCAGAAGATACGGTTGAAACACAGCTCGAAGGAACGCTAGTACATGAAGGTGAGCAGAAGTCTCGCGCGCCTGTAGTAACGGTGATGGGTCATGTTGACCATGGTAAAACCTCATTGCTGGACTATATCCGCGAAACTAAAGTTACCACCGGAGAAGCAGGTGGGATTACCCAGCATATCGGTGCTTATCATGTCGAGACTGGCCATGGCATGATCAGTTTCCTCGATACCCCAGGTCATGCTGCATTTACCGCTATGCGAGCACGCGGAGCCAAATTGACCGATATCGTGATTTTGGTGGTGGCTGCGGATGATGGTGTGATGCCTCAAACAGAAGAGGCGATTCAGCATGCCAAAGCCGCTGAAGTGCCGTTAATCATTGCGATTAACAAAATGGACAAAGAAAACGCAGACCCGGACCGAGTTAAAAATGAGTTAGCGGCGAAGGACGTCATTCCTGAAGATTGGGGCGGCGATACGCAGTTTATTCAGGTTTCGGCACATACCGGACAAGGTATTGATGAACTATTAGATGCAGTACTTCTGCAGGCAGAACTGCTTGAGCTTACCGCAGTACCTGATGTACCCGCGAGCGGCGTAGTGGTTGAATCCCGGCTTGAAAAAGGCCGTGGCTCGGTTGCTACTCTACTGGTGCTGAACGGAACCCTTAAAAAAGGCGACATTGTACTTGCTGGACAGCAGTTTGGTCGCGTTAGAGCCATTATGGATGAAAATGGCCGGAGCGTTAAAGGCGCGGGGCCATCTATCCCTGTTGAGATCTTAGGTCTCGACGGTACCCCTGATGCGGGTGAAGATTTTCAGGTGGTCTCGGATGAACGCAAAGCTCGAGAGGTTGCCGTATTCCGTCAAAGTAAATTCCGAGACCTGCGGTTGGCGCGCCAACATGCGGCTAAGATGGAAAACATCTTTGATAGCGTCAGTGAAAATGAGAAAAAAGTACTCAACATCGTTCTAAAAACGGATGTCCGTGGTTCCCTAGAGGCACTGCAGGCGTCGCTAATGGATCTGGGCAACGACGAAGTTACTGTCAAAGTTGTATCAGGTGGAGTGGGAGGCATTGGTGAAACCGATGCGAACCTCGCGCTTGCATCCGGTGCGGTGATTATTGGTTTTAATGTTCGAGCCGATGGCAAAGCCCGCAAGATCATTGAAGAGGAAGGGATCGAGCTGCGTTACTACAGCATCATCTACGATATTTTAGATGATGTGAAACAGTCTATGATTGGCCTTCTCGGACCTAGTTTCCGTGAGGAAATTGTTGGCGTAGCTGAAGTACGTGACGTATTCCGCTCACCCAAGTTTGGCTTGATCGCCGGCTGTATGGTGATTGAAGGTATGGTTTATCGAAACAAACCAATCCGTGTATTACGCGATGATATTGTGATCTATGAAGGTGAACTTGAGTCACTCCGGCGCTTTAAAGATGATGTAAGTGAAGTTCGAAACAACATGGAATGCGGTATCGGCGTGAAAAATTACAACGATGTTCGAGCTGGGGATAAGATCGAAGTGTTCGACTTGAAAGAAGTTGAGCGGGTTCTTTAATCAACTAATCTGATTATGCCTAGAGACTTTAAACGTACTGATCGTGTTGCCGACTCTTTGAAAAAAGGGTTGGCAGAATTGATTCATCGTTCCATGAATGATCCGCGCGTCGATGGCGTATCGATTACAGATGTAGAGGTTAGTAGAGATCTGGCCCATGCTAAAGTTTTCGTGACCGTGATTGGTCAAGATGACTTGGCTGGCGCTCAGCCAGCGATGGATAGCTTGAATAATGCTGCAGGTTTTTTGCGATCCAGTATCGCGAAGGATGATCGGATGCGCTCCGTTCCAAAGTTACGTTTTTTTTATGACGATACCCTGTCGAAAGGCCGTCGTATTTCCGACCTTATCGATCAAGCAGTGAGTGAAATCAATAGCTCACCTGATGATTGACCCACACTCTAAAATCAAGGTAATTACTAGTTGTCACGCAGGCGCAAAAATAACGGCCGAAAAATAAACGGTATACTGATTCTTGATAAACCGGTAGGCCTGACGTCAAACGCAGCCCTACAACGCGTGAAAAGATTATTTGGTGCGGCCAAGGCCGGTCACACCGGTAGTTTGGATCCACTAGCAAGTGGTGTTTTGCCAATCTGCTTTGGTGAAGCAACCAAATTTTCGCAGTTTTTGCTGGATGCCGACAAGGGTTATCAGGTAACGATTAAACTCGGTGTAAGAACCGATAGCTCCGACGCTGAAGGTGAGATTGTTTCTATTAGATCCACTCGCCATGTCACCGACGAGCAGATCAGGACACAGCTAAAAACCTTCGAAGGTGAAATAGATCAGATTCCTTCGATGTTTTCGGCGATCAAACATAATGGTCAGCCGCTCTATAAGCTAGCTCGCCAAGGTATCGAAGTAGAGCGAGCTGCAAGAAGAATCCGGATCGACCATATTGATCTTGTTAGCTTTAAGGGTCGAGAAATTAAGTTAGATATCGCCTGCAGCAAAGGTACCTATATTAGAACCATTGCAGATGATTTGGGCGAACTGCTTGGTTGCGGTGGTCATGTAATTGAACTACGTCGCAGCAAAGCTGGGCCCTACGGTCTGAGCGACAGCATCACGCTTGATGCACTCGGAGAACTGATCTCTGAAGGTGGTCACCAAGCGGTGGATCAGCGATTATTGCCGCTGAGTTCATGTGTGGTAGATTTTCCAGAGCTTCAACTGCCAGAATCCAGCGCTTATTATTTGCGACAGGGCCAGGCCGTACAGATAGCAAACATGCCCACAGAGGGTTGGGTGCAGATTCATCACCAGGATGGCGAGTTTATTGGTGTGGGTGAAATACTGGACGACGGTAGAGTGGCCCCACGACGGTTGGTCGTGAACGGTTAACGAATTTAAAGAGCGTGTTTTACGCTCACATAAACCGAGTTTTGACTTCAAATATGCGCGGTCATAACTTTTTTTCAATCAAGCATATTTTCAGGAGATAGTTAGATGTTATCAGCAAACGAGAAAGAGCAAATTGTTAGCGAATACAAAACTAAAGAGGGTGACACTGGTTCACCAGAAGTTCAGGTAGCGCTACTGACCAAAAATATTGAAAAACTGCAGTCTCACTTCAAAGATCATAAACATGATCACCACTCACGTCGTGGTTTGATCCGCATGGTTAACCAGCGTCGTAAGTTGCTGGACTACTTGAAAAGAAAAGACGCTGATCGTTACCTTGCTTTAATCGCTAGCCTTGGCCTGCGTCGATAGAATTCGATTAGAACGAGAACATTGGCGCCGGCTGACGTAGATGCCGGCGGATAAGGAATGAAAGAGAATCAAATACAGGAATACAAAGTGAACCCAATTACAAAAACATTTAGTTACGGCGACCATCAAGTCACCTTGGAAACTGGTCGTGTTGCACGCCAGGCTTCCGGTTCGGTCATGGTTACTATGGATGAAACCGTTGTTCTGGTCACCGCTGTTGCACGTAAGCAGCCAAAACCGGGTCAATCGTTTTTCCCTCTGACGGTTAACTATCAGGAAAAAACCTATGCAACCGGTCGGATACCCGGTGGTTTTTTCAAGCGTGAAGGCCGTCCTTCCGAAAAAGAAACACTAACATCACGATTGATAGATCGCCCAATTCGGCCACTATTTCCTAAAGGATTCATGAACGAAGTTCAGGTTATCTGTACCGTCATGTCATCGAATCGTATGATTGATCCAGATATTCCTGCGCTAATCGGAGCATCTGCGGCATTAGGTTTGTCCGGTGTACCTTTCGCAGGGCCGCTGGGTGCCGCCCGTGTTGGTTATATCGACGGCGCTTATGTACTGAACCCCACTTATGCTGAACTCAAAGAATCTGATCTTGATATGGTGGTTGCGGGTACCCGTGACGCGGTACTCATGGTTGAGTCTGAAGCTAAAGAGCTGAGCGAAGATGAGATGCTGGGCGCAGTTTTATATGCGCACCAGGGAATGCAAGTTGTTGTAGATGCTGTCGCCGAACTGGTTGCTGAAGCGGGCAAACCTGCCTGGGAATGGACACCTGCTACGGAAAATACTGCTTTATTAGAAGCGGTTACTCAGCAAGCAGGTACGGGTATCGGTGAAGCGTATCGCATCACTGAAAAAACCGCTCGCCAGGATAAGCTGTCAGCTCTGAAAGCTAGTGCAGTTGAAGCGCTTTGTGTTGAAGGCTCAGAGTTTTCTGAGGGCGATGTTTCAGACGCCTTCTCAGGGCTGGAAAAAAATATTGTTCGTACCCGTGTTTTAGATGGTGAACCTCGTATTGATGGCCGTGATCTAAGCACTGTACGTGGATTGAATATCGAAACCGGCATTTTGTCTCGTGTTCATGGTTCCTCCTTGTTCACCCGGGGTGAAACGCAAGCGATCGTTGCAGCTACACTCGGTACGGTTCGTGATGCTGCGATTGTTGACGCATTGGAAGGCAGCTACCGCGACCACTTTATGTTGCACTATAACTTCCCTCCTTACAGTGTTGGTGAAACCGGCATGGTAGGCAGCCCGAAACGACGTGAGATTGGTCACGGTCGCCTTGCTCGCCGTGGTCTTGCTGCGGTTCTCCCTACGGTTGAAGAGTTCCCGTATACCGTTCGACTGGTTTCAGAAATCACCGAATCAAACGGTTCTAGCTCGATGGCTTCAGTTTGTGGCGGTAGTTTGGCGCTGATGGACGCAGGTGTTCCATTGAAAGCACCCGTAGCCGGAATTGCGATGGGCCTTGTTAAAGACGGTGATCGTTTTGCCGTTCTTACCGATATTCTGGGTGATGAAGATCACCTCGGCGACATGGACTTTAAAGTAGCCGGTACAGAAGCAGGCGTAACCGCTCTTCAAATGGATATCAAAATCCAGGGCATAACCGAAGAGATCATGGAAGCTGCCCTAATCCAGGCCAGTGCTGCACGGTTACATATCCTTGCTGAGATGAACAAGGTGCTGGCAAGCTCTCGCACAGAGTTGTCAGATCACGCGCCTCAAATGAATACCGTTAAGGTAGCTCCCGATAAGATCCGCGATATCATTGGTAAAGGCGGTGCGACGATCCGTTCCATCACTGAAGAGACCGGTGCAACGGTTGATATTGACGACAACGGCACGGTTACTGTTTACGCAGAAACCCAGGAATCAATGACTGCAGCACTGACTCGCATTGAGAGCATTACCGCAGAAGCGGAAGTGGGTGCTATCTATACCGGTAAGGTTGCTAGAATCGTAGACTTTGGTGCTTTCGTAACGATTTTACCGGGCAAGGACGGCTTGGTTCATATTTCTCAGATCGCTGAAGAGCGGGTTGAGAATGTTACCGATTATCTGAGCGAAGGTCAGGAGATCAAAGTGAAGGTTCTGGACGTGGACAACCGCGGTCGAATCAAACTGAGTATGAAAGAGGTTGGCGCAGACGAGTAAGTGATCTGTCATATCAGGAAACGGTAGTTTATTAAGCCGCCGTTTTTTGATTAAAACTACTCGAAATAGATATTAAAAAAGCCGCTGATGATAAAATTATCAGCGGCTTTTTTTTGTTCCGGTTTTGGCTCTAGCCCAAATGAGTACGAATAAAATCGCCCATCTGTTCAATCGCTTTTTTGCCGTCCGAGATGATAGGCGCATAGTGGGGGAATACGTGAACCATCTCTTCCCATTCCTGAAGCATTACATCAACCCCCGCAGCTTTGGCATTTTTGGCCAACAGGCGTGAGTCGTCCAGTAGTACTTCAGCGGTGCCCACCTGGATCAGCATCGGTGGCAGCCCAGTCAGATCGGAAAATACCGGCGATGCCTCAGGGTTCTTGCGATCCGCACCAGCCAGGTATATATCCGCCATCATATTCAAACTTTCTCTTGAAACCATGGGGTCTTCGTCGGCTCTGCTATCCATCGAATCAGAACTGTGGGTAAGATCTGCCCAGGGTGACAGTAGAATAGCGGCGCTGGGTAAAGGGATATTTTGATCGCGCAGCTTGACCAGTGTAGCAACGGTTAAACCGCCACCGGCTGAGTCACCCGCAATTACGATATTCTCGGCTTTTACACCGGTACCGAGCAACCATTGGTAAGCCTTAACCGCATCGCGCAAAGCGCAAGGAAACTGCCCTTCCGGAGCAAGCTCATAATCTACTGCAAAACCCTTGATGCCTGCAGCACGGCTGATATCTGCAACCAGGCTTTGGTGAGTAGTCAACGAGCCAATGACATAGCCTCCGCCGTGAAGATAAAACAGCACTGAGTCTGAGTTGCTATTACCGATAGTGGTGAACTGGGATGAAATACCATCGGCAGAAACCGGCTCAATAGAAACGTCATCACCAATTGGGAACGCACCGCCAAGTTGTTCGTAGCCGTTACGCATGTCCGCTAGGGTGCGCTCTTCACCTTCCGCTGCTGCGCCAGCAGCGAGTAGTTGTTTAAATGCTTCAACTTCCTGATTAGCCATATCCTTTTACCTTTTTATAGTTATTGTTAAATTTTTCGGGAGCACGGTTACTTATTGAACCTATTTTCAACAAGGTGATCCACCACCGTGGGTTCAGCCAGAGTGCTGGTATCGCCTAGGGTATCCAGTTCATTGGCAGCGACTTTACGTAGAATTCGCCGCATGATTTTTCCAGAGCGTGTTTTCGGTAACGCTGGAGCCCATTGAATAATATCGGGTTTAGCGATCGGGCCAATTTCAACCGAGACCAGTGCAATTAGTTCTTTGCGCAACGCCTCACTAGGTTCAACATCATGCATGAGTGTTACATAAGCGTAGATACCCTGGCCTTTTATGTCGTGTGGATAACCTACTACGGCAGCTTCGGCAACGGCTTCATGAAGCACCAGTGCACTTTCTACTTCCGCGGTTCCCATGCGGTGACCGGACACATTCAATACATCATCTACCCGCCCTGTAATCCAGTAGTAGCCATCCTCATCCCTTCGTGCGCCGTCCCCGGTAAAGTAGTAGCCGGAGTAGGTGCTGAAATAGGTATCAATACAACGTTGGTGATCACCATAAACAGAACGAATCTGACCTGGCCATGATCTGGATATAGCGAGATTACCGGAGGCTGGACCTTCAAGTGTCTTACCATCATTGTCAAGCAGGCATAACTCAACCCCAAAAAAAGGCAGGGTCGCTGAGCCAGGTTTCATATCGATGGCGCCCGGTAGCGGTGTAATCATGATTCCCCCGGTTTCGGTTTGCCACCAGGTATCAACAATCGGGCAGCGTGATTCTCCAACTACCCGGAAATACCATTCCCAGGCTTCTGGGTTGATGGGTTCGCCTACCGTTCCGAGGGTGCGCAGTGAGGTTCGGGAGCTTCTGGTTACATATTCGTCGCCTTGTCCCATAAGTGCGCGCAGCGCAGTCGGTGCGGTGTAGAAAATATTGACCTTGTGCTTGTCGACTACTTGCCAGCATCTGGATGCGTCAGGGTAGGTAGGAATACCTTCAAATAGCAGTGTGGTTGCACCATTGGCAAGTGGTCCGTACACAATATAGGAGTGTCCGGTGACCCAGCCAACATCAGCAGTACACCAATAAATATCACCATCGTGGTAGTCGAACACGTACTTGTGTGTCATGGCAGCTTGCAACATATAGCCGCCGGTAGTGTGCAGTACACCTTTGGGTTTTCCGGTCGACCCGGAGGTGTAAAGTATAAATAGAGGATCTTCTGAGTCCATCTGCTCAGGTTCACAGACTGCCTCAACCTTGGCGGCTTCTTCGTGTAACCAAATATCACGGCCAGGAGCGATATTAATGTCACCGCCGGTTCTTTTGACGACGATAACGGTGTGTACGTCTGGGCATTCTTCCAGCGCGATATCAGCGTTAGCCTTAAGGGGCACTGTTTTACCGCCTCGAAACCCCTGATCTGCGGTAATGAGTACCTGGCAGTCGGAATCTAGAATTCGATCCTTTAGTGCCGTAGGGGAGAAACCACCAAATACCACTGAATGAACCGCACCGATACGAGCACACGCGAGCATCGCATAGGAAGCTTCGGGAATCATTGGCATATAAATACAAACACGATCCCCCTTTTTTACACCCCGTTGCTTTAATACATTGGCGAGACGGCAAACTTCGTTATGCAGGTCGTTGTAGGTTATTTTTGCATCTTCGGTGGGGTTGTCGCCCTCCCAGATAATAGCTATCTGATCACCCCGTTGCTCAAGATGCCTATCGATGCAGTTATAGGAGGCATTGAGTTTAGCGTTTTCGAACCATTGAGCTTCGCCCCTGGCAAAGTCGAAGGAGCTGACGCGATCCCAGGGTTGATACCAGTCGAGAAATTGTTTGGCTTGCTCGGACCAAAATTGATCAGGCTGCTCTAGAGATGCCTTATACATCGTTTGGTATTGCTCTAATGAAATATGCGCTCGTTGGCGGGCTTGTTCTGGAACCTTATGCAGGTGTATTTCTGACACTGTTCTCTTCCTCTAAATCGAATATTTAGTCAAAAGGCAGTAGATAATGGGCTGCCTTATTGAATGCTGAGATGGTTGCGTAAACTGGGATTGTGAATAGCTTTTATAGCTCACCATTTCATAGTCTGGGGTGGGAAAAGTCAATACTGAAGACGTGTTGAAAGTATTATGAGTTGGTGAAAACGACTCTATTACTTCACCTGAAAGGGCAATACTATCGGTTCTTGATTAAAGCCTTTTGCGGTTCTGCGCAGTCACCACAATACAAACGTATGCTCGGCGAAATAGATGACTGCGGATAAAAGCTTTTTGATTGTTTCAGGTATTAGGCGACCTGAACGGGGATGGAGTTTGAGGAATGGCTGACGCTGTTGTCAGAATTCAAATAAACCAGAGTAGGTTTGAAATGAGTAAGTTGTGCTTCAGAGTAACCGGAGTAAGCGCAAATTATGATGCGATCCCCCGGACCAGCCTTGTGGGCTGCGGCTCCGTTTACAGAGATAGTACCGGTGTTGGATTCTGCCCGGATGGCGTAGGTTGTGAACCGCTCACCGTTATCAACGTTGTATATCTGAATTTGTTCATATTCACGGATCCCGGATAGATCCAGTAGCTTGCCATCAATTGCGCAGGAGCCTTCGTACTCCAGCTCAGAGTGAGTGACATGGGCCTTATGCAGCTTGGCCTTTAGCATGATGGTTTGCATTACAGGTTTACCTCTATCCCCTTTTAAATGTAATACCGTTGATGAAGTTTATAACATGGGTTTCGTTCGGCGGGCTAGTATGCCCGAAACATATTTGTCGTTCAAACGCTAAAAGCAATATTGTCGATTAAACGAACAGTTCCCAGTTTTGCTGCTACCAGAATAACCAGATCTCGCTGCCGAGATGATGCTTTCGTCAGCGATCTTTGATTACATACTGAGAAATAGTCGACTTTAAAGCCATTTTTCTCAAGAATCTGTGTAGCTTCCTTTTCTAGCTCAACGTAATTACGCTGCCCGGTTAATATTATGTTTTTATAAGTATTTAAAGTCTGATGCAGAAGAGGGGCAATTTCCGCATCAGTTGCGCGCAGATTACCATTGCGGGAGCTTAAAGCCAAGCCGCTGGCCTCGCGAATGGTTGGCATCGAAACAACCTTGATAGGGAAGCAAAGATCCATCACCATTTTTTTGACCACAGCTAGTTGTTGGTAGTCTTTTTCGCCAAAGACAGCAATGTCCGGCTGAATGATATTGAATAGCTTGGAAACGACGGTGGTGACGCCGCTGAAATGATCCGGCCGATCAGCGCCACATAAGGTGTTGGCGATTTCCGGGGTGCCAACGCGAATTTGGTCTTCTAATCCATAGGGGTACATTTCGGCGGCGCTGGGTGCAAAAAGGAGGTCAGTACCCTGTGCGATCAATTTTTCACTATCTTGTTCCAGGGTGCGTGGGTAAGCGTCAAAGTCTTCATTAGGGCCAAATTGAATAGGGTTTACAAAGATGCTGACGGCTATGTAGTCGGCATTTTTCCGGGCGGTTTCGATCAATCGAAGATGTCCTTGATGCAGATTACCCATGGTAGGTACAAGTGCAACGGTTTTGCCTTTTTGTCTTACCAGATTGAGGGCATCTCGGGTCTCTTGAATGGTGTGAAAGCTGAGCATTGGGATATTGGTATGGTTTAAAAGCAGTGTTCGGAACTGGGGAATTGGCCGTCGCGTACGGCTTGCCCATACTTTGCAATGGCTTCCTGAATGGAGCTTGCTTCGAGCATAAAGTTTTTTACGAATTTTGGCGGGGTATGGGGGGTAATGCCGAGCATATCATGTAGCACCAAAATCTGGCCGTCGGTATCGGGGCCGGCGCCAATGCCGATCACGGGGATATCTACCTGTGCACAAATTTCTGCTGCAAGGGGTGCTGGGATTAGCTCAACTAGCAGTAGATCAGCACCCGCCTGTTGCAGTGCTATAGCCTCTTGTTTCATTAGCTCGGCTTGCTCCTGCTCGCGCCCCTGGACACGGTAGCCGCCTAATTTATGAACTTGCTGGGGAGCAAGCCCTATATGCGCGCAGGTTGGGATGCCGTAGTCGTTTAACAGTTGAATGGTCTCTACGATACGGCCATTTTTTTCCAGCTTGATCACTTCTGCACCGGCTTGCATTAACCGGCTTGCATTAGTCAGTGCAAGCTCTTCGGTACAATAGCTCATGAAAGGCAGGTCAGAAATCAGCAGGCTTTTTGAACGGCTCTGGGCAACGCAGCGGGTATGGTAAACCATGTCATCCACTGTGACAGGCACTGTACTATTTTTTCCCTGGAGCACCATGCCTAGTGAATCACCGACCAGGATTACTTCAATTTCAGCATCGCTTACCACTTGTGCAAAACTGGAATCGTATGCGGTCAAGCAGGCAAATTTATTACCATTCTGTTTGATTTTATTGAGGGTGCGCAGGGTTATATTTTTCATCGGGCTATATTAGTTTGGGTCCGGGGTTAAAGTAATGCCGACCTCTGTGAGCGGTTTTGATCTGGTCGACCAACATCTGAAAACCATGATTATCGCTTACGAAATCGATCTCCGCAGCATTGATAATCAGTAGCGGAGATCGATCATAGTAATGGAAAAAGCGCGTGTAAGCCTCATTAATCTTATCCAGATATTCTTTTCGGACCGTCTGCTCGTAAGGGATACCTCTTTTTTGAATACGTTGAGTCAGAATGGAGGTTGGTGCCTGAAGATAGATCACTAAATCTGGTGTTGGCACGTCGATGGTGAGGTGATTGTATATTTGATCGTAGAGGTTGAGTTCCTCTTCATCGAGGATCAGTGATGCGAATAAACGGTCTTTTTCGATTAAGAAATCAGAGATTCGAACCGGTGTAAAAATATCGCTCTGTCGAATCGCCTGTGTTTGTTGGGCGCGCTGCAGCAGAAAAAATAGCTGGGTAGCGAGACCTGAGGCCTTGGGGTTTCGATAAAAATCTGCCAAAAATGGATTCTGATCCGCATCCTCTAGCAGAGTGTCATAGTTAAAAGTTGATGCTAAACGTTTTACCAGAGTGGTTTTACCCACTCCAATGGGGCCTTCAACGACAATATATCCAGGTGTAGTTGAGTGCATGGCTCAGTATAAAGCCTCAGGCGGTATCATGCTGGATGACCTCGTCGCCCCTGCGGGTTGGAGGTTGAAATATGCTCGGTGCCCGGTTGGATTTGATCTTGAAAATTTGCAACGATTTTTAATGGTTCAAAATCAGCCTTGTTGAGTGCGGTTCGTAGCGATTGCCCACAGGGTAGTATGAGATCGTTTGTAAGCTCAGCTAAGGGGATGACCACAAAATTTCGGTTTAGCATCTCGGGGTGGGGAATCTGTAGTCGTTCCGATAGAATTTGCTGATCGCCAAATAATAAAATATCGAGATCAAGCGTCCGGGATTGCCAGCGTTTATGGGAACGAGTGCGGCCCTGCTGTTGCTCAATCTGCTGTAATTCGTCAAGTAACCGCTCGGCGTTTAATTGGGTGTGGATTTCCGCAACTGCGTTAATGTAATTGGGTTGGTTTGGTTTGGCTGCGGCGCTGCTGCTGCGTAACGGCTCGCTGATATAAAAGCCAGAAACCTTTTTGCGGCTGCATTGAGGGATCTTGCCCAGTTGCTCGCAGGCGCGCTGGATTTGTTGCACAGGGTCATTCAGATTGCTACCCAGGCCGATAAAGCTGCGAGTCCAGGTTTTCATGGGCTGTTGCCATTTTTGGGTTTTCGGCGCCGCGGTTTTGAACGCTTTCGTTTATTGCCGGGCAGAGCATCAATTAACGAGTCCCGCCCCTCTCTATTAGCATCCTGAAAGTCTGTCCACCAGCTTCCAGCTTGATCAAGTTGTTCGCCGGATTGTTCCCGCAGCAGTAAAAAATCATAGGCGGCTCGGAATCTGGGGTGTTCAAGCAGCGGAAAAATACGGTTTTTACGGCGTTGAATCAGTCTTGGCTGCAGCTCCCATATTTCACGAATATTCTGGGTGAAACGGCGCGGGATGGAAACATAGGTTTGTTGGGCGGCGATAGCGGCCTGTGAAGCCTTTTGAAGCGCAGGTATTGGCGGCTCGCCGTCACCGAGCAGCTGCTGGTAACGCTGACTGGCCTGAGGCCATAACAAAACAGAAAATAGAAAAGCGGGCACTACAGGTTTGCCCTGCTCCACTCGGTTGTCGCTATTGATCAGTGCCTGACTAATGAATAGCTGCAGCGATTCGCTGCTGCGAATCTGTACATCAGCTTCGGGAAACATTGCTTCAAATAATCCATATTGAAGCATCATGTGGTAGGTTTCATGGCCATAACCCGCCAAAAATAGTTTGTTCACCTCTTCAAACAGTCGCGCAGGGGAAACATCTCGCAGTAATCTCGCATTTTCTTTAATAGGGGCTGCTGTATCCGGATCCAGTTGAAAGGCTAATTTTGATGCAAGTCGGATTGCACGAATCATGCGTACCGGGTCTTCTCGGTATCGCTGTAGCGGATCACCAATTATTTTTAGCTTACGTTGCTTTAGATCTTCAAGTCCGCCGGTATAGTCGACCAGGCTGAAATCTTTGATATCGTAGTACAGTGCATTTACTGTGAAATCTCTTCGGAAGGCATCTTCTTCAATAGAGCCAAACTGATTGTCCCGGATGATTTGGCCGGTCGAACCAAGCTGGAATAGATCCTTCCCAGACTGCTTTGGTTTGGTTTCGCTAGCGGCCCTAAAGGTGGAAACCTCAATGATTTCACGGCCGTCGCGAACATGTACGATCTGAAAGCGCCGACCAATTATCCTGGAGCGTTTAAAAAGGCCGTGGATCTGTTCCGGAGTGGCATCGGTAGCCACATCGAAGTCCTTGGGTTTGATGTCAAGTAATGGGTCGCGAACGCCTCCCCCAACTAATAGTGCGCGATAGCCCGCATCGGATAAGCGTTGCAGTACTTTTAATGCTGCGGAGCTCAGTATGCTGCGTGAGAGCGTATGCTCGTTTCTAGGAATGACGTGCTGTAAATCGCTAGGGGATTCGGATTTGGAAACCAAAATAGGGAGGCAAGATCAGTAAGTTAGGGGCTGGAAGGTTTTATATAAATGAGGAGTGATTCTAGCGGATAGAAACCATAACGGAAAGAGGCGAGTATGTGTTTGCATACTCGCCTCTTATTTACACCGGAATACTATTTGCTGCTTTAATACCCAATTATTATTTTTAATTGACTGGGTTATGTAAGTTACAAATCCTTCCCAACAGTTTTCGGCTCAGATATATACGTTTTTATTATTATTGATCCGTTTGCCCTATTTTTATTATTTATTGTTTTTATTATTTTTTGTAGCGCGTTATATATAGCGGCTATCGTGCCAATTCTTGTATTCTTATATAAAACAATTAGTTGGGGAAATGCAGGGTGTATTCTGGTTAGGGTGTTACCAGAATAGTGTTACCTTTCTACACAATAGTAATGGCTATTTGTTACTGGTAACACCAGGGATGTTTTTTAGGATGGAATCTATTGGTGTAGCTGGGGAGCGACGGGCGTGTGACTATTTCGACTTAATGAGTTCTTTTTATAATACGAATATTTTTTAATGATAGGTGGGCAAAGTGGTTAGCGCTGGCGGTTGCGGGGAATACCAAAGCGTTGTCGCCGTTCCCAAAGTGATTTACGGCTGATGCCAAGTTTGCGAGCCAGCTCGGTTTCGTTCATATCCGTTTCATGTTCTGATACAAATTCAATGAAGTATTCTTCCATAGAAAGGGCCTTTGAGGCTTCTTCATTGTGGTCAGAAACCTTCAGTGAAAGATGAGTGCTGTCGATCTGGCTGTTATCTGATAGCACAATCGCACGCTCGATGGCATTTTCGAGCTCCCTGACGTTGCCGGGCCAGCTATGCTGACAAATCGCTTTAGTGGCACGGCTGGTGAAGGTCATGGCTGGGCGATCAAATTTTTGGCGGAGTTTATCGAGGATCGCATTGGCTAGCTCAAGGGGGTCATTGTCACGATCCCGCAATGGCGGCACGAGTAGGGGCATCACATTGATACGATAGAATAGATCCTCTCGAAACTGTTTTTCCGCGACCATTTGTGCGAGATCCCGGTGGGTTGCGCTAATGAGGCGGATATTCACTTTTATTGGTTTGACTGCCCCAAGGCGTCTCACCTCACCTTCCTGTAGCACCCGCAAAAGCCGCGCTTGAGCCTCAATGGGTAATTCACCAATTTCATCGAGCAATAAGGTTCCGCCATCAGCAGCTTCAATTAAGCCACTACGGTCACTGTCTGCTCCGGTGAAAGCCCCTTTTTGGTGGCCAAACAGCTCCGATTCGATCAAAGATTCCGGGATAGCCGCACAGTTGACGGAAACCATAGGGGCATCTTTACGTGGGCCAAGGGCATGAATTGATTTGGCTACAAGTTCCTTGCCAGTACCTGATTCACCCTGGATTAACACGGTAGTATCGGTCATGGCCACTTTACGAATGGTTTTGAAAAGCGTATTCATAGCCGAGCTACTGCCAATCATGCCGGCTAAACCATTTGTTTGTTGCGCTGATTCGGTTATATCGTTGCCATCGGGCGTCGAGCTTTGATGTTCAGTCAAAATCCGAGCAATAGTCGATAACATTTCGTTGTGATCGAAGGGTTTTGCAATGTAATCAACCGCTCCAAGTTTCATAGAATCAACTGCTGAACGCAGGCTTGCGTAGCTGGTCATGATCAATACGGGCGTGTTTTGTGCGTGCGCTATCAGTTCCGTTCCCGGAGCGCCAGGCAAACGAAGGTCACTAACAATCATATCGAAACTATCGAGGTCGAGCTGATTAGCGTCCTCCACAGAAGCGGCTTCATCCACCTGGTAATGGTTGCGTTCCAACAGTTTTTTTAGCGCGGTGCGGATGATCTCTTCATCTTCAACGATCAGTATATGGTTCATTGTTGTTGATTGGCTCAAAGGCGAGTTTGGTTTAACTCAGGTTCTACAAATAGTGGTTATGGTAGCACTTGTAGGTCGGTGTTAGCAGGTGGGATTAAGTATAGGTTTAGGTGTTGAGTGGTAAAACTACGACAATTTTAGTGCCGGTATCGTCTTCATAGAGAGGGCTATGAATTTCGATACGGCCACCGTGATTATTGACGATATTAAAGGCCACAGCCATTCCCAGGCCGGTACCGTCACCGGGGTCCTTGGTGGTGAAGAAAGGTTCAAATATCCGGTTTTGGATGTTGGGTGCGATACCTGGCCCCTGATCGATAATTTCGATGGAGACCGATTCATCGCTGAGTGTTTGTCGTACTTCAATCCGCTGCCCTGGCTCTGAAACGCTTAGTGCATTGGAGAGTAGGTTCACAAATACCTGCTGCAATTGGGCCGCGCTTCCCAGCACTAAATTGGCTGAGGGACAGCGATTAACTAACTTAATCTGTTTGAAATTTACGTTAAGCTGCAGCAGGTCCATTGCTTTTTGAACGCACAAATGGAGATTGACCGGTTTGAGTTGTTTTGCGACCGGGTTGTGCCCACCATGCGCATAACCTACAAGGGTTTGAACGGTATCGCTGATCCGGCGGGTTTGGCTCAGAATTTGTTGGGTCGCCTCTAGCACATCCGGGTTATCAAATTCACTTTCGAGGTTTTGCGCAAGGCAGGCAATGCCAGTAACCGGGTTGCCAATTTCATGGGCGATACCTGCGGCAAAACGGCCAATCGAGGCCAGTCGTTCGCTGTGAAGTAATTGCTGCTCAAGGTTTCGGGTATCGGTTCGTTCTTCTAATAACAAAACCAGACCGCCGACTTCGTTGGATGCGTATTCGGCAATGTTGGATTTATGCAGACTAACCCAACGATTTTCCTCCTCAAAACTGATTTCTTGCTGAGGCCGATGGGTATTTGGGTCTGCGAGAAAATCGAGTAATACGGAGCGCCACGGTTCCGCCAGGGCAGCCAGGTCTGAGCCGATCACATCGGCAGAGCCGATGCCGGTCATTGACTCCATTGCTTTGTTCCACATCAGGATTTCCTTGTCCGCTCCCAGGGAGCACACGCCAATGGGCAACGTCCATAGGGTTTGCCGATGGTAGCGGCGTAGATTGTCTAGCTCCGCCGTAAGCCCGGTCAGGTCATTTTTGAAATCTTCCAGGCGGCTTTCAATAAAGTGGATATCTTCAATGTCGTACTCCTGGCCGGAATCTTTATAGGGTAACGCTCTCGAAATCATTGAGCGTGCCATCGAAGCACCGACCCGACCGGAAAGATTAATCTCGATTTGATCCCGCAGGCGACGTAATGCATAGGGGCGTTTTTCACCGATATTGATATCGATCTCCCGCATCCCCTGGTAGACCTCTTTGATAGCACTTTTCTCTCCCAGTGCGATGGACAGTTGCTCAATGAAACGCTCCGGAGAATCAAGAGTCAACTCGCGTCGTTGGGGCTTTCGGATACTATCGACTGAACAAACTTCAGCGGCATTTTTTTCATCTGGGCGAGCTTTAGAGACTGAAGATACCAGGGCAAATAGAAGGATATTGATGCTAAGTGAAGCAACTGCAACTAGCGACCAGCTGTCCTCATCAAGGTGTAAACCAAGGTCTGGAAAAAGCAGCGAAAAATCCTGTAGATCCGCAACTAACGGAAGCAACATCCCGGCAAACCAGATGCTGTACCCTGCTATCAGACCACTGATAAAACCATTGCGGTTTGCTGCAGGCCAATATAAAACTCCCAGCAAACCGGGCAATAACTGCAACGTTGCGATGAATGCCACCAGGCTCAGGTTGGATAGATCCTGCAGCCCGCTTAGCTGGCTATGGAGGGCATAGGCTCCCAAAATGATCAGTACTATCAGCCAGCGCTGGGCACTCAGTATCCATCGATACAAATTATCCCGGTTGGCAGGCTGATAATAGGGAAGTACCAAATGATTCAGGCAGATAGAGGATAATGCAACCGTGGTTGCAATCATCAAGCCGCTGGCGGCTGCAATGCAACCAATTAGTGCCGCGATGGTCAGGGATGGTGACTGTAGAGCGATGCCCAGACCAAGTGTGTAATACTCTGGTTGGGTTTCGATATTGACCAGATTGGCGCTCCACAGAATCGGTAACACCGGCAGGCTCATTAATAACAGATAAAGCGGAAAACCCCAGCTGGCGGTTTTCATGGCGGATAGATCTGTGTTTTCGGTGAAAGCCATTTGAAACATGTGGGGCATCACCACTGCAGCGGAGAAAAAGACCAGTAGCAATATTCTCGATGAATATTGTTGCAGTGGGTAGTGCAGGGTTGCGGTTAAATCAGGATTTTGCGAAACCCACTGATCAAGGTTTTCGATACCATCGAAAACCTGAAACACGACGACAAGACCGATAAACCCGAACGCGATCAGTTTGACCAGTGAATTAAAGGCAATTGCAGTAATCATGCCTTGATGTGATTCCCGCTGGGAGTTACGGCGGGCGCCAAACAATAGCGTAAACACAACGATCAATAAGCAGAAAAATGTAGCTAGCTGATCCTGGGTAAACTGGCGAGAACTCTCGTCAGAGGATGTACCAAGGGTAATGATATGCACGATATCCGTCACCGCCTGGATCTGTAATGCCAGCAGCGGTAGTAATCCTGTTAGCAACAGGATGGCGGTTAATACACCTGCGCCGGTACTGCGATACCGAAATGAAAACAGGTCAGCCAGTGAATTTAGCTGATATGAGCGGGTAATACCTAACAGTGGTGTTAGTAAAATTGGAGCTAATAAGAACGCCCCACTGATACCCAGGTAGTAAAACAGAAAACTGTAACCGTACTGATTTGCAAACCCTACCGACCCAAATAGTGCCCATGCACTGGCGTACACCCCCAAAGACAATACATATACGGCAGGATGTCGACTGATTTTTTTTGGAATCAAGCTTTTGTCGGTGGCGTATGCGACGCCAAACAAAAGTGCCAGATAACCTGCGACCAGCAGTGCTACATAGCTCAGATCAAGATTCATCAGATTCTTTTAGTTGCTGGGTTAACAGCGCAAAAATTATGATGGCCAGCCATATCATTTGAGGTTGGTACCAGGAACTACCTGCGGAGCCGAGCCAATCCTGTACCCCAGGAAAAAACAGCAGCACACCTATGACCAGCAGCATCACCGATCGCTGTACATACATATAAATACTCCTTGGATTGGTTTGAGAGAAACAGTCATGGCTACGATTGCTATAGCGCAATCGACAAAGTAGCGGGAATTCGTTCGGGACGCCAGTTTTTGGCGGCCCACTGGAGCAGTTCGGTTACCTGTGCCGGTGCTACATCAGCAGGAACGGGTTGTTCGAGTTTGCGTAAACAATACAGTAAATTAGCTACCGCTTTTTGATCATCCAGTGCTGAAGCCAGGTTTTGTTTGCTGAGTTTTTGCTGCTGAGCATTAACGAGTACCGGAATATGGGCGTATTGAGGGCCCTGTTCGTCGAGCAAAAGCATTAGATAGAGTTGCCGTGCGCTGGAATCAAGCAGATCTACGCCGCGCACCACATGGCTGATATTTTGATACAGATCGTCCACCATTGCAGCTAACTGGTAAGAGAAATAGCCATCCCGTCTGCGTACCACAAAATCGTCGATATCCAGGTCTGGCAGGAATTCGCAGTGGCCCTGAACACGATCCTCAAATACGATGCCGGGGCTATTTAGCCGTACACGCACCGCATGGGGTTGGTGACAGGGGAACGAGTCATTTCGACAATGCCCTGAATATAGTTTGAGTTCAGTACGGGACTGTTTTCGGGAGCACGTACATGGATATAGAGCTTGCTTTCGGGCCAATTGATCCAGTACTTCTTGGTACGCTGGTAATCGCGTACTCTGGAGTAAAACTGATTCATCCCACTGTAAACCGTGGATTTCAAGGGATCGAAGGATTGCATCCGTGGCGCCGGGTAGCTCCCTGGGTGGGTCTATATCATCAATACGAACTAGCCAGACTCCGCCTTGGGATCGAGCATCAAGATAACTGGCAACGGCACATAGCAGAGAGCCGATGTGAAGTGCGCCGGTGGGTGAAGGAGCAAACCGACCGCGATAGATTATGCGGTCGGGGAAGTAAGACATTTTTTGGGGTTGTTAGCTGATCAAAAACGAACTTTTGTTAAGCGACATATACGGTTGCGAAACGCTTAGCCCCGTTCCTGTTTCTCTTTGATTTCAGCCAGGGTTTTGCAATCAATACACAGGGTTGCGGTTGGACGAGCTTCCAGGCGACGGATGCCGATATCAATGCCACAGGATTCACAATAGCCGTAGTCATCTTGATCGATCAACTCAAGGGTGGAGTCGATTTTTTTAATCAGCTTGCGTTCACGGTCACGGGTACGCAGTTCAAGGCTGAACTCCTCTTCCTGGCTCGCGCGGTCTGCAGGATCGGGAAAATTAGCTGCTTCATCCTTCATGTGGGAAACCGTGCGATCAACCTCCTCCATCAATTCGTGCTTCCAGCGTGTCAGAATGGCGGTGAAATGCTCTTTCTGCTTATCATTCATATACTCTTCGTTCTTCTTCGCTTTATACGGAGTGAACGTGGCTAGAATGCTAGAATCTGTCTTCTTGGGTTTTTTGCTTGCTGTTGCCATGGTTAAATCTCTTGAAAACCTTCAACGTTTTCCAGTAACGCTCTCATCAATAATGAGCACGCCATGAATTTTGAGGCGCAAAAAATTACCAGATATGAATTACTTTTACCATAACAGTTTTGTGAAAAGTAGATATTTCTTTTGGCTATGGGATCAGTTTTTACTCCTTTCACCTCTATCTTATTGGTTTTAGGGTAGTTTCAGGGGCTTTTTAAGTGTCAAATTTTGCGAATAGAGTAACGGATATACCGCCCTTCCAGGTGATGAAAGTACTGGCCCGCGCCAAACAGCTTGAAGCGGAGGGGCGCGATATCATTCACCTGGAAGTTGGAGAGCCAGATTTCGGAACACCAGAACCAGTATTGGCCGCAGCCCAGCAGGCATTGAGTGATCAGCTAACACATTACACCCCGGCGCTTGGTTTGCCTGAGTTGCGCCAGGCCGTCGCGGATTATTATAAGCAGCGCTACCAACTTGACATCAGCCCTGAACGGGTCGTGATTACGCCCGGTGCATCCGGCGGGTTGCTGCTGAGCTTTGCGCTGTTATGTAACCCCGGCGAAAATGTCCTGATGTCAGATCCCGGTTACCCCTGCAACCGGCAGTTTTTGCGATTGATAGAGGCCGAAGCGCAATTGGTCCCGGTAAATGCTGACAATGGTTATCAAATGACCGCGGAATTACTGGATCAATATTGGCAGGCTAGCAGCCGTGGTGTGTTATTGGCATCGCCCTCAAACCCAACCGGTACGCTTGCTAGCCGTGAGCAGTTACAAAATATCTCCGATGCGGTGAGAAAACGAAACGGGTTTTTGATTGTTGATGAAATTTACGACGGCCTGGTTTATGACCAGGCACCGGTTTCGATTCTGGAAATCGACGATCAAGCCTATGTCATCAATAGCTTTTCCAAATACTTTGGTATGACGGGGTGGCGAATAGGCTGGATCATCGCCCCAGAGAACGCAGTGCCAAATCTGGAAAAACTGATTCAAAATATATTCATAGCTGCCCCCACGCTGGCTCAACAAGCAGCAATTGCGGCGTTTCAGCCAGCATGTTTGGAGATATTGGAATCCCGTAAAAAAGAGTTAAAGGCACGACGTGACTATCTGCTACCCGAACTAACGGCGCTGGGTTTTAAGGTGGGCGCACCCAGCGACGGCGCATTTTTTATCTACGCCAATATCGATAAATTCAGTAACGATAGCGAAGCCTTTTGTTTGAAGTTACTAGAAGAACAGGGCATTGCCATAACCCCCGGTATTGATTTTGGCAGCCATTTTGCGAGCACCCATGTGCGGATAGCCTATACCCAGCCGATTCATCGTTTGCAGGAAGCGGTCGAACGGTTGCGTTTGGCGCTCGGTAAATGAAGTTTGAACCCCCGTTAATAGAAGCGCGTTTAGTTAAACGCTATAAACGCTTTCTTGCGGATGTAACTCTGCAGGATGGCTCCACGATCACCGTACATTGCCCCAATACTGGCAAAATGACAGGCTGCGCAGAGCCGGGCAGCCGGGTCTGGCTTTCGGATTCCGCAAATCCCAAACGCAAATACCGCTACACATGGGAATTGGTTGAAACCGCTTCCGGCCTGGCCTATACCCATTCCGCAAAAGCTAATGCGTTAGTGAAGGAAGCACTGATCGATAATCGAATCGCTGAATTGGCGGGTTATACGCAGATCAAAGCGGAACAAGCCTATGGTGATCGCGGCAGTCGAGTGGATTTTTTGCTGCAGGGCTCCATAACCGGGAAAGACAGATCAGACTGTTTTGTGGAAGTGAAAGCCGTAACCCTGGATGAACAGGGCATCGGCTATTTTCCCGATACCGTCAGCGCTCGTGGCCTCAAGCATCTGCAAGAACTCGCCGACAGGGTAAAGGCAGGCCAGCGTTCGGTACTGCTGTTTTGTGTGCAGCATCAAGGCATAAAAGAGGTACGGCCAGCAGCTCATATTGATCCCAAATATGCCGAGGGAGTCGAAGTTGCGCTTGCTCAGGGGGTAGAGGTCATTGCCTACCGGGCTGAAATAACTGCCACCGCAACTGGTGAGCCAAAACAGATAATCCTGACTAATGCCCTGCCATTTTCGATCGCTTGATCCATTGGTTGATAGGCCAAACTAATAGCTCAAACAACCAGGCCATTTTATAAAGATTAATCCGGTAGTCTCACCAGAACTGTGCCGTTCTCAATAACATGTTCTACCGGGGTTAAACGCTCCCTTGCACAGGGGCCGTGGATGCAATAGCCGGTCTCAATCTCAAACAGCGCCCCATGTAGCGAGCACTGAATTAGATCTTTTTCATGGTTTAGAAACCTGTCCGGTATCCACTCCAGACCCACACCGGTATGCGGGCAGGAATTGCAGTACACAAATAGCTGGCCACCTTTTTTGACGGCAAAAATTGCTGCCTCGGCCCTCTTGCCCGGAAGTGCGAATCCACGGGATTCACCCTCGGGTATCGCATCTTCAGTACATAAAGTATGCAGCGTTATGTCGGCATCCTCAGCACTACAGAGGATGGACAGCAGGGTACGTCATCCTGATTGAGGATCTGCACATCCACCTCCACCAGCTTTTCGTTGTCCTGTTCGTATTTGCGGGTAACCTTCCCGTTAATATGGATGGTATCCCCCGCCGCAATCGAAACCTGCATATGAATTTTACGCTTACGGATAAATGCCTCGGGGCCAGACCAGTCGCTTACATATCTGTCCACTAATCCCTGTAAAAACATGGTGTTAAGGTAGATATCCTTCACTTTCTGTTTTTTTGCGTATTCCGGATTATGGTGGCCGGGGAAGAAATCCCGGGTGGCGGCCACATCCTGAATCACTCGCCGATAGCTGACGGGCATCTCCAGTTTGGGTAACTCATCACCTTCTGAAACCTCATCCCAAACCCGGGATAGATACTCACGATTGTACTTTCCGATAGCGGTGTTCATGAGCCTGTCTCCCCGTGTGGAATGTAGCGGAACATGGTGTTGGTGTTGGTAGCTACTTTTTCTCCAGCGCCACAGCGATAAGTGGTGCGGGTGACCACAAAATGGCCGATCCCAAGCTTGGTTTTTTTCTCGGGGCTGATGCTGATCACCTCATTTTCAGAGTTCAGAATCTCCCCTATTTTCATATGACGAAAAAACTCTGATTCGGTAGATACATTGATCAGCGTGGTGCCGGGTAGCGGAAGATCAAAAGTGGAGGAGTCATCCCCCTCTTCCCGCATCGGGTTCCAGTCGGTTGTCAGGCCCCAAACCATCAACATGCCCGGTGGCGATACAATGCTACCCCAGGCGTTATTGGCGTACTGCTCATCCCAGTAGCTGGGGTTGGCGTCCTCAACCGATGCGGCATAAAACTGGATCATCGCCCGGTTGACATCAATCTCATTAAATTTAGTGGAGGACTTTTTACCAATCCAGGCAATTGCCTCCTCAAAGGTGCCGGTGGTCACATCGGCGCCGGTAGCTTCTGTACTCATGATTTAATCCCTTTTTATTATTATTTTTCCGTGCTGTTTTTCGTGTTAAAAGGAGAAGAGCAGATCGCCTGCTCTTCTCCCAGTCCGATCTGATTAATTACTCAGTTTTTTCAGCTGGTGATGGGTTCACGTAACCACCCATCAACGATTTTGGCACCGCGTCCGCCAACTCATCAAAGCTGAACAGGCCATCGCCCTCGTATTTGTAGATCGACTGAATTTCCACTGGCTCGGAATAGACACCAATTCGGCCTTTCTCGGCATGGAAAATACGACCGTTGATATCCTGTGCCTGGTCGCTGGCAAGATAGGTCACAATTGGCGCAATGTACTCCGGCCCTGGCATATTGGTCATCGCATCAAAACGTGCCTGGCTGATCATGCCGGATTCCAGACGTTTTTTCATGCCGTTAATAACGCCATCATTCAGAGTCATGCGGGTTGCCGCCATCGGGCATATCGCATTGGATGTCACGCCATATTTACCCAGCTCCAGTGCTAGCCCACGGGTCATGCTGACAATGCCGCCCTTGGCTGCTGCATAGTTAATTTGCCCGACGCTACCGCGCCAAGCGTCGGATGAAAAGTTAATAATGCGTCCACTTTTTTGCTCACGCATCACTTTACTCGCATGATGATTGACGTTGTAGTGTCCCTTCAGATGGACACGGATCACCGCATCCCAATCGTCTTCAGATAGATTCCAGATCATCCGCTCCCGTAACATGCCGGCACAGTTCACCACAATATCGACACTGCCAAAACCATCTTTACAGAGCTGAATCATCTCCGCCGCCGCGTTGTAATCATCTACCGGCAGTGCGCAGGCAATGGCATCACCACCCGCCGCACGAATCTCCGCAACCACCTCCTCCGCTGGCCCATCTTCAGTACCCCGACCATCACGCCCCATCCCCGGATCAACCACCACCACGCTTGCGCCGTGTTCCGCCAGTGAAAGTGCAACCGCGCGGCCAATGCCACGCCCAGCTCCCGTAACCAGTGCCGCTTTACCTTTTAAGCTCATCTTGGAATACTCCTGTTTTTATTAAAATTTGGATGGATTCATCATATTGAGGGCCAGGGAAGGGTGCAACTGAGGTTGTGGTTTTTTGGGAGCCGGTAAGCTGAGAAATAGTGGCGATAAACATTACCTATAGCTGGTCGTAATGCCCACCAATCGCGAAGATATAGATGTAATCAGCATCAAATTTGTAAACCACTCTATCTTTTTGGCTGAGCCGCCGAGACCATAACCCAGAAAGATTGTGCTTGAGTGGTTCGGGCTTTCCAGTTCCTTCAGACGGATTGTTACGCATCATCTCCTTTAACTGCCTACAAAGAACTTTGTGCAATTTCTTGTCCTGCTCCCTAAGTTTTTCATAGGCTTCCCAGGTATCACCCTCAAAGACCAGTGATCTCACTGAGTTCCTCCTTGCTGGGGTTATATCCTTTTTTCCTGGTGTGAGTCTCCACCGAGTCGGCAATTTGGCCCATCAAATTCTTATTTTGCAGGACATGTAGCGTTTCCTGTTCACGCTCCCAGTCTTCCGCGCTTATCACGACAAAATCTTCCCCGGTACGACGGGTTACTTTCAGCGGAGTATGATTTTCAGCTATTTGTTCTACATAGCTTTTCAGATTGTCTCTAAATTTATTTACGCTTACGTTATCCATAAAATCACCTGGCTCAGTAGTACGGTAATTCCGTACATCATAGGTGGGGTTACTTAACAAGTCAAAGTGCCAAAAGCCTATTAAAAATCTAGGTAGGCCGGTTAACATGAGGCGCAATAAAAATATTCAAATAAAAATCACTAAAGGGATAAAAAATGACGGACCAACGCGTAAGCATGGAAGTAAAAGGCCACGTACTGATCATCACTATGATTCGGCATAAAAAACGCAATGCTATTGACGGTGAGATGAGTTTGGCTTTGGACGAAGCACTCAACCGTCTTGAAGATGAGCAGGATCTTTGGGCTGCGGTGCTGACTGGCGGGCCGGATATGTTCTGCGCTGGAACTGATTTGGCGGGTGGTTCCGGTGAACCCACCGAGCGCGGTGGTATTTACGGTGTGGTGGGGCGAACCCGAACCAAACCGCTGATCGCAGCGGTTGAAGGTATCGCTTATGGAGGTGGTTTTGAAGTGGCGATGGCCTGCGACATGATCATTGCGGCAGACAATGCCCGTTTTGGCTTGCCAGAAGTAAAACGGGGATTGCTGCCTACGAGCGGCGCGATATTCCGCGCTGGTCGCGTATTGCCGCTTAATATTGCCAAGCAGGTGATGCTGACGGGGGCCGATCTGTCAGCTGCCGACGGGCACCGTTTCGGATTGGTCAATGAAGTCACCGCGCCCGGTGGTGCATTGGCTGCAGCGGTCGCAATGGCTGAGTTGATCACCGCTAACACGCCAATTGGCGTGCAGCAATCCTTGCAAGCTATCGAGGCGCTGGATGATGCGGACAATAAACTAGGCTGGGAACTCACCGTAAAAGCGCAGAATGTAATGAGTCAATCGGCGGACAGCAAAGAGGGTATCGCCGCATTCTTTGAAAAACGTGCGCCGGTCTGGACAGGCCGTTAGGCTGATGTCACGGGTTAAAGATAGGGTTTACGGTGGGAGATCGGTTGGTCTAGAGCAAAAAATGGTCACGCGATTTAAACGCGCGACCATTTCTTAGTAAGCTGCTGGCCTGGTTTACTTGTATGTTCTAAGTTTATTGCGCGCGATCACCCAACGATGTACCTCGCTCGGTCCTTCAAAAATACGCATGGTGCGCACTGACTGGGCCATCAACTGCAGCGGTAACTCTTTGGTCATACCCATGGCACCAAACGCTTGCATGGCGTTATCAATCACATCGGTTGCCAGCTCGGTACCGTGTAATTTAATCATGCTGGCTTCGGTTCGCACATCCTGGCCGCTGTCCTGTTTGGTGGCCGCATCCCAAAGCATTAGTTTCAGGCTGTGAATGCGAATTTGAGCATCTGCAATCCACCATTGTATTGCCTGTCGATCAGCCAATAAGCTGCCAAAGGTTGAGCGCTGGTTGGCATGCTCGCACATCATATCCAGTGCACGGTTTGCCATTCCCAAACACCAGGCACCCATCTGCAGGCGGCGTATTACCAGTCGGCCCTGCATCGGCCCAAAGCCTTCACCCTCTTTGCCCAGTAACTGGTTTGCGGGTATGCGGCAGTCGTCGAACACCACTTCAAAAGTGGAAGCCCCGCCAATCATCGGTATCTTGCGGGCGATTTCGAACCCTGGTGTACCTTTGTCGACGAGAAAGGCTGAAATACCGCCCCGTGATCCTTTTTCAGGGTCGGTGACCGCCATCACAATATTAAAATCCGCTTCATCCGCTTTGGTGATCCAGATTTTACGGCCATTGATCACCCAATCATCACCCTCTTTCACCGCACGGGTATTCATGCCTGCGGGGTCAGCACCGGCTCCCGGCTCAGAAATTACGATGGCTGAAATCGTCTCGCCGCGCGCATAGGGATCAAGGTATTTCTCTTTTTGGTAGTCGTTGGCGGTTTCCAGCAGCATATGTAAGTTGGGTGAATCCGGTGGAAAAGAAAAGGGTACGACGGTCGAACCGAGCTCTTCATTTACACCCACCAGTGAAATCGCCGGCAGGTCAGCACCACCTGTTTCTTCCGGGCAATCAAGGCCCCATAGTCCCAGTTCACGGCATTTTTCAAAAAGTGGCGCTTGCTCTTCAGCGCTCAGACCAAAGCCTCCGCCACTTGCCTCACGTTCGAGCACTAGGGATTCCAGCGGCATCAATTCTTCTTTTACAAATCGTGCAACGGTCTCTTTTAACATCCGTGATTCATCGTCTAGCTCAAAATTCATATCCATGCTCCCTGTTGTTATTTTATTGTGCGAGTGTGTTCGGAGTGATCAGTGAAACTCGATTAATCGCCTACGATCTGACGGTTTACTGAATCTGTTTCATTACAATATGAGACACCGCTCTATAAGGCAAACTTGGATGGATATTGTGGATGGTCAGAATTTTAACGGTAGCAAGTTTCTTGATTTTGTAGATCAATCACGGTATTGATAAGGGAGATCAAGTTTTATAGATGGATCGCTTATTCAGTTCCAGCAAGCACACAATAATAAAAATGGAGATGGTTAGAGCTATGCAGTCAAAATTTGAGGGAAAAATGGATCCGCCACTTAAAGGTATTAAAGTGCTCGATTTTGGCCAGGTTTATCAGGGGCCATACGCGACTTACCTAATGGCGCAGGCCGGTGCCGATGTCATTAAAATTGAAGCGCCAACAGGTGAACCGCTGAGGCAAAGAGAGGTCCGTGGCGGCCCTTCGGTATTTCAGATGGGTATGCTGAATGCCAACAAGAGAGCGATCACCATTGACCTGAAAACGGAACAAGGTAAGCAGTTACTGCGGGATCTGGTTTCGCATGTGGACATCCTGTTGGAGAATTTCACTCCGGGGGTGATGGATAGATTAGGTGTGGGCGCGGCATCGTTGCAGGAAATTAATCCGCGATTGATCTATGCATCCGGAACCGGATACGGGCTCTCCGGCCCAGATAAAGATGCAATGGCGATGGATATTACCGTTCAGGCGATGTCCGGCATCATGAGTGTAACCGGTTTTGACGGCGGGCCTCCGGTACGGGTTGGCCCGGCAATCGCCGATTTTATGGGAGGCATTCACCTATATTCTGCGGTAATGACCGCGCTTTACGAACGCGAACGTACAGGCATTGGGCGTTTGGTAGAGGTTTCAATGCTGGAGTCCGTCTACCCGACCTTGGCCTCTGGTTTGGGTGCGATGCATGATAACGGTGGTGAGATACCGCCCCGCCCTGGCAACCGGGGTGCGCTCAATACTGCGCCCTACAGTGTATTCGAAGCGGCAGATGGCCACATCTCAATATTTTGTTTGAAAGAAAATCACTGGAATAACCTCTGTAACGCAATGGGTAAACCGGAGTTGATAGAGGACAGCCGCTTTGCGACCAGTGAGGCACGGGCGCAAAACCTTGAGTTGACGGAACAGGTAGTAACTTCCTGGTCCAGCCAGCTACCTAAGGATGAGGTGTTCCGGTTGTTGTGCGAGCATCGCGTGCCTGCCGCACCGGTAAGAACCATGAAAGAGGTGAGTAGCAGCGAGCATATGCTGGCACGGGGCAGCTTACAGAAACTTGATCACCCTGATCTGGGTGAAGTTACCCTGCCAACCAGTCCGTTGCGTTATCACGGAACCCCACAAACTCAGCTAACAGCAAGCCCCCGTTTGGGTCAGCATAACCAAGAGGTTCTGTCTGAGTTGCTGGATCTGTCATCGGATCAGATTGATCAACTGCATGCGGATGGAGCGATCTGAAAGGTAGTTTGAAAGGCAACTTGAAAACTGAGGGCAGCATTTTGTAATGCCTACTTCTACGCCGTGAGTCTCAATTTAATTTCAGAGATTCACGGCTGAGTGCCAACGGTCTGGCTTTGGGTATTTAAAACGAGGTACATGTGGAAAATTAGGCGTGTATAAAATTACCCGCACGACGTTCAGAAACGGCTTTCATGCCTTCCGCAGCATCCGCTGTTTCAATTAGCCAACCCTGTTCATAACCTTCTCTCTCGGTTGCAGCCTCGACCCTATCGCCCAGACCTGCGCGAACCGTCTCTCTCACAGACATGACCGCAAGTGGTGCAGCACTGGCTATCTCTAACGCCTGGCGATGTGCTTCGGGCCGAACCTCTGCTTTCTCAACCAGTGTATCAATCAGTCCAATTTTTACCGCCGCTTCGCCATTAATACGCTTGCCGGTAAAGAACATTCGATGCGCCTGTTGCTGGCCGATTAACGCAGGTAACGTGTGGGTTAAACCAAAGCCGGGGTGAATACCCAGTTGGCTGAAATTCGCCGCGAATTTTGCTTCGACGCAGCTCACCCGAAAATCAGGCACCAGCGCAAGGCCCAACCCGCCACCGATTGCCGAACCTTCAATAGCACCGATGATCGGTTTTTTATTTTTAAATAACCGCACCGCTTCTGCGTAGAGCAGGCTGGAGCTGCTGCGAAAGCCCGATTCATCTTTGGTGGTTTTCTCTTCAACGCCGCCAATGGAAGAATCTTTGTTACTGCCGTCGCCAAAGTTTGCACCGGCAGAAAATGCCTTACCTGCTGCAGCCAACACAATCGCGCGACAGCGATTATCTTCGTCCAGTTTGGTAAACGCATCGACCAATTCTTTGATCATGCGCATATCAAAAAAGTTAACCGGGCCATTTTGTAACTCGACGGTTGCGACATAGTCATCGCCAACAGTAACGCCGATCATTGTGTAGTCGTAGGTGGTCATGACAATCTGATCCTTCAGTAAATTATTTTTTATAGGGTGAACTACCGCAGGTCAGCATAAATATTTTTTGTGGTAAATGTAAAGCAAGTGCTGTGTGTCACCCACCTGTAAAACGGAGAAGTTTGTGTTGCGTTAAAAATTACGTGCTTGAGAAACGTGTTTTTATTTCGTATTCTCGATACAAAATATAATAACTAATGTGTTCAGGAAGACCGTCCTGGCATTCCCCTCGCTGGAGAAGACAAGATGTCCATAAGACTGGAAAAACCCTGGCAAGCGCTAAACAGCGAAAACGTCAATCAGCTGGAAGGCCAGCTCGGCGTTTATCAAATTGCCAACGAACAGAAAGAGATCCTCTCAATCAACTACTCCGGTGGCCGCTCGCTATTTGGGCTGCGGGGAGATTTGCTGGATCTGCTGGAAGAAAAAAAAGGCGAAAAACTCTACTTCCGCTATGAAGTGAATATGCAGTACATGACACGCCATGAAGAGCTACTCATGATCCATATGGCGGATTTTGGCGAGCTGCCGGAGCACAATCAAAAAATTAGAAAACACAAATTGGGTAGATTAAGCCTCGCCTGAAACGGACGAGTTTCAGCCACATAATAATAGAGATAAGGAGTGTAAAAATGGATTTTGATATGACACCGGAGCAGCAACTGATCATCGAAAATGTGCGTCGGTTTGTGCGTGAAGAGGTGATACCTCTGGAAGAAAAAATGGATCCGGATGCAAGCGCGCCTGAACCGGAAGAGCTTGAACGATTAAAGAACCAGGTGCGGGACATGGGTCTTTATGGTCTGGGCATTCCTCCGGAATTTGGCGGCCCAGATGTGGATATCGTAACCCAAACGCTGATGGCAATTGAGATGTCCCAGCATCGCGGTGGACTTTATTCTCCCTGTTTTGGTGCTTTTGGTGGAGCCGGTCTTGCGCAACTATTTGAAGCAACCGACGACCAAAAAGAGCGTTATCTTTATCCGGTTTTAAAGGGTGAAAAACATGGTTTTTTTGGTTTGACCGAACCCTCCGGCGGAGCAGACCCAGCCCGAGCCATACAAACACGAGCCGTCAAAGATGGCGATGACTGGATATTAAACGGTGCAAAAATATTTATCAGTGGTGCCGACAAAGCGGATTTCGGAATTCTATTTGCCCGCACCGATCCAGAAAAAGGTCGGGCTGGAATCACATGCTTTTTGGTAGATACCGATATGCCCGGGTTTCACGTACGCCGCGTTGTGCACACCCTGCGTTCAACTCACTACGCGACCGAGTTGCAGCTGGAAGATTTACGTATCCCTGCAGCCAATGTATTGGGTGAGGTCAACAAAGGTTTTACGATTGCTAATGATCGATTAAGCCGCCAACGAATCCCCTACGCTGCGGGTTGTATTGGTGTGGCTATAAAAGCTCAGGAAATGGCTATCGAATACAGCAAAATCAGAGAGACCTTTGGTGCACCACTGGCATCTCGACAGTCCATACAATGGATGATTGTTGATAACGAAATTGATATTCGTACCTCTCGGTTTGTGACATTGGATGCAGCGTTAAAATCAGAAAAAGGCGAAAGTTTTCGCACCGAAGCAGCCATGGCCAAACTATTGGCCAGCGAAGCCGGTGGGCGTGTAGTCGATCGGGTTATGCAGATCCACGGTGGTTACGGCATGACCAAAGATTTGCCACTCGAACGATGGTATCGAGAGATGAGGATTCGTCGCATTGGTGAAGGTCCAAGTGAAGTGCAACGGCTGGTTATGGCGCGGGATATTATTGGTGGATCATTTCATTAAGTACCGCGACTGGCAGTGAACTGTGCGACGCATATTATCTAATAGATACGGATCTCTGTGGTGATACACTAGTGCTAGTTTGTTTTATGTAACCGCACCTGGGTGATTGATATGAAACCATTATTGCTTTGTGTTATTGGGATTTTCTTGGTTTTGCCATTGTTGGTGAATGCTGAAACCAAAGAGCAAGAGATGGCTCGCATGCAGGAAATATTGAACCGAAGGACCTTAGGTATAGATCAACCTAAAGCTATTGATAATCCGCAACCCGCTGCCCCTGCGGCTATGGTGGTAGCGCCAGTTAGTAGTTCTGATAGTAGTGCCGAGCCGGCAAACGATGAGGGATTGTCACTATCTGCATTTACGGATTACCGGTTGGCAGGAGTAGCTCTGGGTATGGCAGAGTCGGATGTAACCGCAAAACTACAGTCCGAAGGCTATGCCTGCAACTTGGCTCAAACCCAGGCTATGGTGCAAATGACAGGTCGTTCGATGTGTGTATATATTTCTTCAGAATCCCCCAAAGTTGCCATGTACACCGTTAAGGGTGGGCAATTACGGGATTTTGAATTGAGTGAGACCTATAAAACGGGCTTTCCAGAAGAAGTATTTAACAGAATCAAACAAAAATTTATGGATAGCTACGGTGCTCAGGCAAAATGTGTGGCCCAACGCAGAGGTGAAATATGTGAAGTATTTGGTCATGGCTATCGCATCGTATTGCGCTCAAAAATAAGAGATGACGAAGCTAAAATAATTCAAAGTTTACATACCTTGTGATCACTGGTTATTCGGGTTGAATGCTGTTTTTTGTTCTATTGAACCGTGATTTTTGGACGGAGTCATACACCCAGCATCGGAAGATACTTGCGGTTGTGATAAGTAAGCGCAAGAAAAATACAGTGCTTTAATTCTTCAATCGGTATTTTGTCATTGGTATTAAATACGATAGCCCTGCTGCCCTCAAAACTGAAAGTATCTCCATATAGCTCTCTGTAGTTTCTACCAAACTTGTTTGCAATTAAAATAGATCGCATGTTGTTTTGGGGCTGATATTTTACAATTGATTCGGATGGTGCTGCCGCTTTTTGTGAGATAGCTCGGCTCACCCCATTTAAGTGTTTCTTCCAGCTGCTCAATACCATCAGTTTCTGCTGAGGTTTCCAGAATTAGCTGTCGAAGATAGAGCAATCTATTACCTATGGATTCTGGATATTTTTTGAATACATCAGAAACCTTTTGGTTTTTTATCGTATCCATAGGCAAACTTCCTTTTTAGTTTACGTGTATAAAATAGATTCAATATTTATAAGCAGGAGTAAACTGCCTTCATCAACGCCTTATTTTGCGGGCTTCCCCAGTCACGTACGATACGGTTAAGCGTATATCCAAAGGCGAGTTTTGTATCAGGATCAGCGAAACCGAGTGAACCGCCGTTACCAAAATGTCCAAAGCTATTTTGGTTTGGTCCCATCGGTCGGTTTGGATGGGTGAGCTGAAAGCCAAGCCCCCAACGTATCTCCCGGCGTAAAATTCTATCGAGCCCTTCGCATTGAATTTTTCGCGCCTCCTCCAACCTGCTTTGCTTAATAACTTCGTACCCGTTAATGGTTCCACCGTGGGCCAGCGCATTGTAGATCCGTGCGATACCTTTGGCGGTGCCAAAGCCATTGGCGGAGGGCGCAACGGTTTGCCGCCAGCCATCGGTGTTGTATACCCCTAAACTGGAAATGCCGCTGGGGTTGGAGTAGGCACTTTTCATCATCTGTATATGTTCGATGACCTCCGGAGATTGTTCGACTGGTGTTTCTTCTGTTGATGCAGGGTAAGCAGCAGAAGCAGGTTGCGCGGCTTGCTCCTGCGCTGGCCAGCTGATCTCGGCGGCTCGTTTCAAGTCTTCATCACTAAGCCCAAAATGGGTGTCGGCCCCCAGGGGTTGTGCAATTTGTTGCTGGAAATATTGATCGACCGGAAGGCCGGAAATCCGTCGAACAAATTCTCCTGCCAGCAACCCCATGGTATTGGTGTGGTAACCATGTTCGGTACCGGGCTGCCAATAGGGCGCTTGTTCCGCCAGTGTATTAACCAATAGCGTCCAGTCAAAAAGCGCCTCGTCGGGCAGTGGTTTGCGGATGGCAGGCATACCGGCCCGGTGGGTTAGCAGGTGCCGCAGGGTCGTTTGTTGTTTGCCGTTTTGGCCATACTCGGGCCAAATATCGGTGAGTGGTGCATCCAGCTCAAAGCCGTGTTGATCCGCCGCACGCAACGCGCAGAGTGCCGTAAAGGATTTACCTACAGAATAGAAACCGGACAGCGTGCCCTTCTGCCAGGGTTTTGTTTTGGCTACGTCGGCCCAGCCACCCCAGATATCGACAACCGCTTCTCCTTCAACAAAAACACAGCAGGACGCGCCGAGTTCACCGAACTCTGAAAAATTATTTTGAAAGGCGCGACCCACCGCTTCAAACTGCGGCGAGCAGTATCCCTGTAGGAAGATTTCATCGGACATGCTTAAGTCCCTGCTAATCGGGTAGATTCAGTGTACGTTTTATTCGATGACGATCAATAGTGTACGGGTTTCCAGTCAGTCGGCTTAAACAGGCCCGACCAATTACTGTAAGCTGTCTCTTCGTACAACAAACTATCGATTGAACGAATAATAAAAAGAGACGACTTCGATGAAATTCCTCACAACCAAAAAAATTATGTTCGGCGTGGTGCTAGCGACGGTACTGTATTTAGCCATTATTTTAATTGCCCCCCTATTGGTGCCACTGCCGGATACCAGAAAACCGGTGGCGCCGATCCCCGCGGAATTAAAGATCACTAACGAGCGTGTGACCTTTCCCTCTGCTCAGTCCGATCTCAACCTTGTCGCCTGGTGGATGCCAAACCCGGAGCCTAAAGCAGTGGTGGTTTTGGTCCACGGCCACGGCGGTCAGCGGACAATGGAAGTTTTTGGCGGCATGCAGCTTGCCAAAAATATGTTAGATGCAGGATACGCAGTGCTATCGGTTGATCTGCGTGGCCATGGCGAAAGTGACGATGCACCGGGCGGAAAATTAGAACCAGCGAATTTGGTATTCGATGTGATGGGGGCAATCGATTGGGTGAAACAAAAACATCCCGAGCTTGCCGTCGGAGTAATTGGAGCATCCCTCGGCGGGGCGACCATTGTGATGGCAGGTGTGCAGGATAAACGAATCGAAGCGGTGATTGCAGTAGCACCGGCGCTGGAACCCGAGGCCAGTATTGAACGTTATCTGGTCCATGTAATGTCGTTGCCAAAATCTGTAGCACGGCATCTCGCATGGTCGATGGTTAACGTGCATGGCCAACTGGGTAGCGTTGATCCACTGGAGGTAGGCGCACAACTTGATGGATCAAAACTGTTTTTAATTCACAATGAAGCAGACCCGATTAACCCGGTTTCTGGCTCGCGTAAATTAAAAGCGATATTGCCAGCCGCTCAACTTTGGATTACACCACCCGCTCCGGATAATCCAGTTGTCCTGGCGCGGGGTGCATGGGGTAGCCATGTACGTTCCTATTTGCTGCACCCAAAGGAATTTGCAGAAAAAACTGTGGAATTCTTGGATGCACGATTGACTAAATAACAGTAGCGATAGCATTTCGCAGATAGACTTAATTTTTGAAGTATTAGGTAGTAATCATGTCAGCAATAGAATTTTCAAGCGAAGAAAAAGAAACCCTGGTTCACAAACTATCAACTTATTTTCGAGATAACTTTGATCAAGAGCTGGGTCAGTTTGACGGCGAATTTTTTCTGGACTTTATCTCAAAAGAGATAGGTCCCTATTACTACAATCGAGGCTTGTTCGATGCCCGCGCTATTTTGGAAAGCAGGCTGGAGCTATTAACCGAAGCAATTTATGAGATCGAAAAGCCGACTGATTTTATTCGTTGATATTAAATTGGTTTGGAATGCTTGATTGCAAGACCTCGTTTTTGTTCATGAGTGCTTGGTTAGTTTGATCAAAGTTTCACGGGCTTGACACCACGGTCGTTTATTAAGTTCAGCAGCCTAGTTCTTGATTCCATTATTAATGGCGTATCCCTTCGTTTTTTTTAAAAACTCACTAAATTCACGCTGAGTTTTTTCCAAATAATGCATTGTATATATCGGACCACAATCTCCAGATGGAACAGCCATTCCTCCTATTATAGTGGCCGTACAATTGTTGTCTTGTTTTTCTGAGGCATATGCGGTATATATTTTTTCTCCCGCGTTTATGCTAATTTCAATATCTTGTTGGTAGGGGCCATCACTAAAGTTAATGGTTGCGGAAAGTATATGAGTGCCTTCTGGAAGCGTGATCCAACAATATGTATTCTGAGCTAGCGTACATACCCTTTTTCCATTAGCAAGAAAGTGCCAGTTATTTAGGTAAGGGCTACTTTTATTGGCTCGATAAATATAAACAATACCATGATCATTACTAATTGTTGGGACAGGGGCATCTGTATAGGGGACTGTTTGTACAGTTTCGCAGCCTATAAGTAAGATCGAAATTACTAATAGTAAAATTGTTCTCAAAGCATGTATCTCTTTAACTATATGAGGCTAAGTTGATTTTGCACTTGACGCCGTAAATTATTAACACCGATTTTATTTTCGATTTAGGGTTGTCAGTTTATTGCGCGGCTCCGTATTTTATACTAAGGCTCGCAGGTAACCATTCTTGTCAATTCCTTCACGGGGGCCTCACCCCCGGTATAGATAGTCATGCTTGTTACAACGACTGGTGATTTACCGCCTAATAGAAAATTACTATCACCGCATAATGTCACTGCCTTTTTATTTATGGTTTTGAATAGAGTTTCGTAATTATCCCATGCATTGCCTGTGGCGGTGACGGAATATTTTCCGTTACCCATTTCTATTTGATTGGAAGTCGAAAGTGCGCACCCACTAATAGTTATAGAAATAAAGGCAGCAATCAATGATTTGAAAATTATTGGTAAGGACACTTTGTCTCTCAAAGTTATAACAGTTAACTATACGGATGCAGATATTAAGGTTCGAGGCAGTGGATGTCTAACACCCTAATTAACTCGGGTCGGGCTCGAATTAATCCGAAATGTTTCTTGGTCGGCCCGCAGCTTTAGGCGATACATGCCAGTCTGCAATTTTTTGTATTTTTTGTATTTTTTGCATAAAACGGCCATCCCCAGGAACCCAGGCTTTATTGGTGGCTTGCCGAATAGATTTAAGGTCTCCCTGCGGTAGTTGGACACGGAACAACTGTCGGAAAGATGCCCCAATCAATATATTAGCCAGATCAACAAATTCGCAATGGCCTGTCTATTGGGCTAGTAAAATTCACGGTTTGCATCTACCGGTATGCTGGAATTAATTCGTATGTACGCTCTTAGCCCTTCCGTTCTATCCCGGCAAGCTTTTATTAAGTCGGCTGCAAAAACAAGAACGTTACCTTCCTCATCGTATGATACTTCGAGAATTTCAAACATTGCTGAGCCTGATTTGCATCTTCTTCTACCTTCAGCGACGTAGAAACTCAGGCCGGGTGACGAAATATCCTGAAACGGCCAGCGAGTGGCCGATTCATATACGCCGACGGATAGCGCATCATTGTTTGGCGCAGAGAAATCCATGAACCAGTCGGCCATGCCCGGCTCGCCAGAGAATCTAATGGATATACCATTGGTAAAGTTTCGCGTGATGTTGAATGTACCCACTAGATCACTGACGAGATCAGTTTGACCACCACCAAAGAAATAATACGGATCGCTTTGATAATAGAAATAGTCGACGTTACTTAGGTCTGGGATAGTCCACAACTGCTGTACGGTACTATCGGTTTCACCATTGCTGTGGGTAATCGTGAGCATGACGGACAGTTCCACTGCTTCACCCGTTGATGGAAGCGTTATACGAGCAGTCGGTTGATCCCCATTGCTGATAGCAGCGCCTGTACTGGAAAGCTCGGTCCACTCATATGCGATGATAGAACCTTCTCTGGCGTAAGAGTCAGAGGAATTTAGCGAGATTATATCTCCGGGTTCCGCCACAATTAGGTTGGGGCTGATTGCAGCCTTGAGCGTGTCAGGGGTATGAAATTTAAACGTTTTCACCGGCGCCCAATTTCCATTCATGTCCCACCCAGAGTAATTACCTATTGAGTAGTTCGCCCCGTGTTTCAGTGGGACACTAGGGTATATGACGGCCAAGGCTCCATAAATTTCTACGCGGCTAACCACATCAGGTATGCTGGGGTTTCCTGAACGGTAGCTGATTGATTGTTTACCAACGGCGGAAATAGGCCGTGAGAACTGTATAAATATAGGCTCGTTTATCCCACGTTCCGAAGCGCTAAAGGGCAAATCATCCCATATAGGTCCCAAATAAGTGAAGCCGTCTCCAGTGATGCTATCGCCACTCCAGTCCCGACTGTATTCGGGGTGATACCAGATAAAACCCTCGACTAAAGACTCCCAATTGTAGTTGTCACCTTGAGATGCAGAGGAAGACGGATCTTCAAATAGCTCGAAACGAGCGCTGTGAGTGTGAGTGTAACCAGGTAAGGTGAAGTTTGATTGGATACGTACCCCGGAGTTGTCGGCTGCGATGGCTAGCAACTCACCTTGGTCAGGGTACGTGTTAATGTACCCCCCAATCGGCGTTACTGTGCTGATGTCGAACTGGACCCCCAGAATTCCGCTGTTAACAGTCGCAGTATAATCTACCGAGTACCGAGCGCTTTCACTCGACAAGTGTTTCTTCGCCTGAAGCGAAGTTAGCACTTCGTCTATAACCTGGCCATCAGCTTCAAAATGGATAGACAAACTGTCATTTGCAGGCTCGACATGAAGTACATGTTCGAGCATCGATCGGGTGAAAGTTACGCGCATTTGGCCTACGAAAAAGATCTTTTCTGTCTCTGTGCTGTCGATGGCTACATCACTGAAATCAGCTACCGCAACAAAACCTGTTGTACCTGGTGGTAATGGATCACTGGGTACAATTTCAATGACCGCTTCTCCCGCGAGTAAGCCGTTAGTAGAGGAGTTAAAGCAATCTCGAAACATGATTTTTACAACGTCGCCGCTGCTCGCAATGCTGTTCATGTCACTATCAATGAAATCGAGATCCATACTGCCGCCCTTGGAGCAGGCTTCAGAAGCAGGGAACATGGCGTGATCTTTAACACGCTCAACAGAAACTCGTGCCAGGTCGGCAAATTCCAGTACACCCTCTAAATGTACAAAAGACAATGCCGCGGCATCAACATAATTATCAGGATTTAATGAAGCAGGATCACTACCGCCACCGCCACCGCAGGCGGCTAGAAAAACAGAAACAAATAGGACGAGAGAGTATTTCAAGGAGTTAAGGCGCATAGATTTCCCTATCATTACGCTGGCTTGCTGCCGTTTTTAGATTCAATCAAATGTGGCCAGAAACAACATAATATGTTCAAACCACATTTGATTAAAAACTATACCATAAACCTGTCTGCACTCCTCATGGAATGTTGGGTAGTGCAAACTTTTTCTGCGACTTTATCTGACCCTATCTCAACGGGAAATTACACGCAGCTGGTTCATGAACACCCACTGGTTGCAGTTAACGGGCTGTCACTATTAGGTAGCGGGTAGATTAACGTCAGCAAGCTATTCCATTTTGATATTAGTAATAGCCAAGGCTAAGATACCCCCTCTTTTTTAACTATAGGGATATAAGTAATCACATGCGAAATTTTAACCTGCTGTTTTTAAGTACTTTAATTTTTGTTTCTCAATCCGCTGTAGCTGGTGTGGCTATCGGCATTGACGCGATATCAGATTCCGCGACTAGAACGCTCTCTTCAGGTTCCAACGAAGCAGACTTTTCGGCAGATGCCACTGGAATTCGCGTGAGGTTAAGCATAGAGCATGTCGAATTCTACATATCGAGCTACAGCGTAGATAGCGATGCTGATCTTGATACCACTGATGATAATGAACTCGAATTTGGTGCCAATATCGTTATATTTGGCAGCGGCAGTACTGTTGTACCTTTTGGGAAACTTGGTGCCGGGTTTGGAACCGTTCCACTCGATTCAACTTTCTATTCTGAAGACAGCATCACCAATGTCCATCTGAACGGTGTGGTTGGACTTAAATTAATGCTTACGGATAGGTTTGCACTGGTGGGTAGTCTCGAAGCAATCTACAGAATATGGCAGTCGGTCGAGGTACTTAGCACGACATTCGATGTTGACGATCGCGTTTTTCGTGCAGCGCTGGGGTTAGAGCTCTCCTTCTGATTCTTTGAAAACCTAAAACAGCGGGCCTGTTCGTTCTGAACTGGCCCGCTGCCTGCCTATTTCTACGAGTCGACTATCCGGGTTTTTAAAACCGAGTCTTAAGAAACAAGTACGTGAATACGGTTCGACTATTTTCATCAGCAAACATAATCAATCCTCTGCGTGCGCTACACCCCGGACTGCGCCGCCAAACCTTGCGTCCGTAAATCAAAGCCTAGTAACCACAAACAGATTCATTAAGCTCTAAAAAGACCATATCAGCGATAAAAGCATGGCTAATGGCTATATACTCAGGTGCTATCGCATTGACAGGTTAAGAGCATGACTATTTTTGATTCCACCCCTTTGCAGGCGAGCTATCGCCAACTCGGCGAGCCGTTTTATAGCGATCAATTGCCGACACCGGTTGCAGATCCCGAATTGATTCGGGTGAACCCAGTGCTGGCAGAGCAGCTTAATTTGTCAGCCGATGAGTTACAGAGCGCGGAGTCGCTGCAAATTTTTGCTGGTAATGTGGTGCCGAATAGCAGCACCCCCATCGCCACCGCGTATGCCGCCCACCAGTTTGGTGGTTGGAATCCCCAGTTGGGCGATGGCCGCGCCATTTTACTCGGTGAGGTTATCGGTAAAGATGGCCAGCGTTACGATATTCAATTAAAAGGCTCCGGCCAAACCCCATACTCACGTCGGGGTGATGGTCGCTCCGCTCTTGGCCCGGTACTGCGGGAATATATAGTAAGTGAGGCGATGGCGGCGCTGGGTATTCCAACCACAAGAGCACTCGCGGCGGTGACCACAGGCGAGCAGGTCGTGCGGGAATCGTTATTGCCCGGCGGGATATTAACCCGTGTTGCCAGCAGCCATATCCGTATTGGTACCTTCCAGTTTTTCTCTTCGCGAGAAGACGTTGACGCCGTAAAAGCGCTTGCGGACTACGTGATTAACCGGCACTACCCGCAAGCGTTGGCCGATCAATCAAGTGATGAGCCCTACAGCGCACTATTAAGCTGTGTGGTCGATGCCCAAGCCCGCCTGGTTGCTCACTGGATGTCAGTGGGTTTTATTCACGGCGTAATGAATACCGACAATATGCTGGTTTGTGGTGAAACAGTGGATTACGGCCCCTGCGCGTTTATGGATACATACCATCCGCAAAAGGTATTCAGCTCCATTGATACCAACGGTCGTTATGCCTATTCAAACCAACCGGATATCGCCCAATGGAATCTCAGCTGGTTGGCACAAGCCCTGCTGCCTTTGATGGGTGATGTGGAATCCGAGGCCATCAGCAAAGCCCAGGCAGCCCTTGGTAGATTCGCCAAAACATTTACCGAAACCTCTCAAGGTTTGATCTCTAAAAAACTGGGGTTTTCTAAACCGAGTGAGCAGGTGGGCCAGCTTTTTGGAGAGTTACTGCAACTAATGGCGCAGCATGAATGTGACTACACATTGACCTTTAGAGTGATCGGCGACCAACTGGCCCCGGAAGACGCGGCAAGAATACCGGCTGATATTTATACCTTGCCGGAGGTCTTCGCAGACTGGATCAAAAAATGGCACAACCTGTTAGCCAGCAGCAATATCGAAAAAACAGCGGCCCACAGTTTAATGATTAAGAGTAATCCTGCGTATATTCCCCGTAACCATCAGATCGAGGCCGCCATTCAACAAGCAACCCGCAGTGGGGATTTCGGTTTATTTCATCAGTTAGTCGAGGTATTGGCAAACCCCTTTGAATACCGGGATGAGAACAAAGCGTTTAGCGTGGCACCCAAGCCGGAAGAGGAAGTAACAAAAACTTTTTGTGGTACCTAGATTGCCGTGGTTAAAAAAATAGCGTGAATATTGTCGCTTGAACACTATGCGTCATGTACATACACTGTACATATGATAGAGTTCGAGTGGAGTTCAACCAAGGCCGCATCAAACCAGAAGAAGCACGGGGTTTCTTTTGATGAAGCTAAGTCCGTCTTTTATGACGAATTTGCGGTTCAATTCTACGATTCTGATAGTTCCGAGTTAGAAGAAGACCGGTTTCTTATGTTGGGTCTTGGCTGTGAGTCTCGAGTTCTTCTCGTGTGTCACTGTGAAAGAGACTCAGGAAACATAATCAGAATTATTTCTGCGCGCAAAGCCACCAGAAAAGAGCGCAATTTTTACCAAGGTGATTCATGATGAAAAAAGAATATGATCTCTCAAAAATGAAGTCTCGGAAAAATCCATACGCTTCAAAGCTAAAAAAGCCCGTAACCATGCGCCTTAGTGAAGATGTTATTGATTACTTTAAGGGTATGGCTGAGGACTCCGGTGTTCCCTACCAAAGCCTAATTAATCTATATCTTCGTGACTGTGTGGCTCAGCACCGTAAAGTTGATATAACTTGGCATAAACAGGCCTAACATGGTGGAAATAATTAATTCGAGTCAGACCCCGATTTTTTATTAGGTTTCTCTGCGCTCAGGCTCTGCTTCATGTATATAAATTCCGTATCCGTCAATGGGATGTGGAACCGATGCCAAATCTAATGAGTGAGCGATGTTACCTCTGTGATAAGAGCCATGATTTACAATATGAAATAGTATCTCCTGCACCGTCATCATTCCTTGCTTTCCGTCTGCGAAAGTAAATATTACTTTTTCCTCTGTATTTTTTAGATTAGAAGCATAGTCTGAATACCAATTGCATGAGGCCAGTAACCTTATTTCAAGCTCGGGAAACTTCGGAACCAGTTTCGTGTAAGTGCTTGTATGAGGTGCGGGCTGATTTATTAGTCGGCTCTTGAACAGCTCCTCAACAATGACCATGTGGTTTAACTGCTGAAGTACAAATTTATAAGAATCAGGAAATGCACTCTTATCTATCGACTCAACAGCTCGGAGTGTGCGTTCGTCAGCCCATTTTTTATAGTTAAGAGCTTGAATGTACATACTATCTCCCAGGTAACCTAACGCCCCTAGTCATCAGAACCAAAGCTGTAACCTATTTTTGTGCAACTATCGATCGATAGCGAGTACACAAAAAGGCACGTAGCATCCAAATAAACTGAGCGAATTTATTCGTTGATATCAAGTCAGTTTGGAATGCTGGATTTCTGAAGCAGAACCCAGCCAGGTTATTTAGGGCGCAACATTTCGAATTTTTTCATTTCACTCATAGAAAAATAGTCTCCGGCTCCACCGCCTCGCATAATAGGCTGGTTGAGGGCGGTTTGGTATACGCCATCAACAACTGCGGATTTTTCAATGTGGACAGCAACCACCTCGCCTAATACTAGGTAACTATCGCACACCTGACCATTTGCAGCTTGTAACTGAATCACCTGTGATGTTTTGCATTCCATAATTACAGGCGCATGGGCAACGTGTGGGCTTTTGATTGTTTTAGACGTCCCCTTTTCTAAACCCGCAAGTTCGAACTCATCGCTATCTGTCGTGGCGCTGGTCTGATTCATCTGTTCGGCTAATTCGCTGGTAACCAAATTCCAACAAAACTCGCCGCTTTGTTGGGCGTTTTTCGCCGAATCTTTAAACCCAATACTTGAGAAACCAATAATAGGTGGCGTGTAATTAAACGCGTTAAAAAAACTATAGGGCGCAAGGTTAGCCACACCATCCTCACTTAAGGTTGAAATCCAGCCTATCGGCCTGGGAGCTATAATTGCATTAAATGGGTCGTGCTTTAAGGGATGGCCATCTTTGGTTTCATAAAAGTGGTAGTTGTTCGACATAATGATCTGTTTCCAAAAATTTCGAGCGCCTTACACTTATTAGTAATCGGGCATTAACATTTAGTACGCTATTCAGCTATGCCCTGTAGTGTTCGATAAATGGGCTTATCCAACGTATTTGATATCAAGCAAGTTTGGGATTCTTGATTGTAAGGCCTCTATTTACTCAGTTTCGACATTTGCAATGTGGCATGGAAAGACCTGACCCCGATTTGCGATTTGACCCCGATTTCGGGCTCATCCAATTTGTTTGATATCAAGCCAGTTTGGGAATTTTAATTGTAAGACCTCAATTTACTGAGCCTCGATATTGTGATGTGGCATGGAAAGACTTGCCCCCAATTTTTGCTAGCTCACATCTTCCGCTGATTGTGATTGAATATGAGAATATCGGCGTTCGAAATAAATTAGTGAGTTTGTGATCTCAGGATCACCTAGTCGGCTCTCCGCGTCTCTTAGTTTCATAATGGCATCCTCGAAGGCACTTGAATCCATTGTTCTTTTAAATATTTCTAGGCCAACATCACAATACGTTTTAATTATATTCTTATTGTTTTTATAGCGATCCACAGCATTAATTCCCTTATCTCTTGCCATTTCCAAAATGGCCATGCGATCCTCATCTAATATTCCTTTTGCTCTATCAGCGCGAACCAACAATAAAATTATCTTAAATCTTTCTAGCGGTCCATCTGTATTAAAATCATTTTCAAAAAGCCTGATTTCTGTTTCAGCTTTTTCCAATTCATTTACATCAATCAGATATCGAATCAACCGGTGCCTTGGAACACGTTCTCCTGGTGCTTTTGAGATCATCTTTCGTAGTAGTTTGTTTCGCAGGTGTTTATCGGGAAATCTACTTATTCCATCATCAAATGAACACAATTGTTTGATGGTTCTAATCTCAACATCATAGGTAGGGATTATATTGTCAATCACCGTTTCAAATAGCTTATAATACTCTTCTTCATTCGACATTTTGTACTTTGAGATAATATCGGTGATTACTGGGTGACGACCTCTCCAGCCATAAATACCCTCGCGATCACTAATAGTGTATTCATGAATAATATCGACCAAATTAACTAGGGATGCAGCCACTGCTTCAGGGGAAATGCCAAGCAATCTAATTACAAGTTGTCTGTGTACATTTACACCGGCACTTTCCATTGCTGAGACCAGTTTGTATATATTCTGTAGGTTTTCATCTAGCTCGGCGTATTCTCGCAAGACAATGTCGTCAAATTGTTCCGATGCAAATATATTTTTTAGGCACACAAAAGTATCTGATTCACATTTTGCCACCAACCTTCTTTTTCTTTCTGATCGTGAAAATCCTGAAAAGCTACTCTCAATCAATGGCTGTAAATCGGCGTGGGTTTCCACTAAAGAAAGAAGCCCATCTACCTCAGGCTCGTCTAGCTTCTTAAGTATGAACTCATTTCCTTTCAAAAATATATTCGGTGTCTTAATTCTTGGATACCAATGATTCCTGGTTGAGGTGAGAATAATTTTTAGGTGAAAATTGTTATCGGACGAAAGCAAATCGATTAGGTTATTTATTTCGTATAAATGATTGTGCGCGTCGTCAATAAACAGAACCCCTTTTTCATTTCTATCCTTTAGACCTTTTGCGACTGATCTCCACTCTTCAAATAGTAGCTTGTGGATTCCTTTATGCTCCCAGCAATGGTATCCATTATCTCTAAGCCTAAGAACAACCTTCCGGGCGGAAGTGCTTTTACCCATTCCACTTGCACCTAGTAGATATGAACATAACTTAGACTCATCGTTAATCGTCGATTCCATGTCTTTTATAACTGTTCTATCAAAGGTTAGCTGTGCCTTAATATCTGAGTATGTTGCTGGCCAACCCTGAAACATTGCGCTTACATTCTTGTCAATATTTCTTAATTCGTCATCAATCTTTAAGGTCACGGGCTGTAATTCGCTATGATTATCAAGAACATCTCCCGTGGATTTGTAAACGATCGCGCTAGGTGCATTCTTCTTTTGCAGTTCGATAAAAAATTCATCTACGCTGCCAAAGGAGACTTTCACTCCTCTACGCTCCAGCAACAGCGCTCTGTTTTCATCGTTGGAGTAAAGAACCAAGTTTATAGTAGCCGGAGAATAAGAATTGTTGTTTGCCGATATCGCTCTGTCTACAATATCTTTAATATGCGGATCGGATAGAGAATACCCAATGATAACTATATTGCTTCCATTGAGATCGTTCTTGAATGCGTCCCATAAGAACTCTCGGTACTCAGACGTATTATCATAATCCGCCTCAGAAATTATTATTCTGCTTTGATGTCCGTCTGATATATCTTTATCGATACTGCCATGCAGCTTATAGAGCTTGGTTGCTTCCGGATAATTCTGTTCTCTAAAATCATAATTCGAAGAGATAACTGATATTGGCTTACCTTGCCTTTCATAGGACTGCTCGACAAGCTTGTCGTAATTAGTAGTGTATATATTTTTCCATCTATAAAGCGGTAAATTAAGAAGTGCCCCAGTGACATTAATTCGGTTGAACATCGACCGGAGACGAGTTACTAGCTCTTTTCTGGAGCGCGTGGCTTCCGCTATGCTCGCGACTTCAGTTAATGAAAACCCTTCGCTATTAATATTAAGATCTTGACCAATTCGATCAATGATCTTCTCAACGCTTGGAGCTCCGGAGGGAATCGAAGAACCTGAGCCGAAAAACAAAATTGTGTTAGACGGGTCAATACATTCGATCATGGTTGACAACGGAATACTCATAAAAATCCTTTTTTAAAATAGTCTCACCAGAATAATGGGAGTAACTTTGACAGTGTTAATATCACAAGAGGTGGATAGGTTTTATGTCTGTTGTGATATTAACGTGGATAATTGGGGGCGTTATCGCTGCTCAAAATACATCATTCATTTCAATTTTTTTAACCACTGAGGATAATCATTCATCCCATTTATATTTATTCCTAACTCAGCATAAACGGAAAATATTTAACCACACTTAGAATCCCCACAATTCAAGCAGGTCAAACAACCGTCCATCACAATGGCGGCTTTAACGTTACATTTTTTACAAAGCTGGGCCTGTTCCGGAAAACTGCTTTCCTCTTCCTGGCTTTCGTCTGCTGGGGTGGGAGTTAAAGAAAAATCTTTACGTTTTTCTTCAATTAATTGTTTTTGATGTTCATCCAGTTCTGGCGCGTGCATCAAACCAATTTTGATCAGGTGCTGTTCAATTACATCACCGATTTCACCGACCAGCGATGGCATAAAGGTACCGCCTTTTTTCCAGTAGCCTCCCCTTGGGTCAAACACTGATTTCAGCTCTTCAACCAGAAAGGTGACATCACCACCCTTGCGGAAGACGGCTGAGATAATTCGCGTGAGTGCGACAATCCACTGAAAGTGTTCCATATTTTTTGAGTTGATAAAAACCTCAAATGGACGCTCCAGTTCATGCTCGGTTCCGGGGTTGAGTACGATGTCATTAATCGTAATGTAGAGCGCGTGCTCGGATACGTGGTCCGGGGTGCTGACTTTGTAGGTATAGCCTTTCAAAATTTCAGGCCGCAAGACGCGTTCATGCATATGGATGACGTCGGCGATTTCATGCGCGGGTGCTGCCACTTCTGCTTTTTCTTTTAAAGCTGGAGTTTCTTTCTGTTCAGCGGCTTTTGATTCTTCGGGTTTGATAACCTGGTAGCCGGTAATTTTTTGTTCTATTTTTTTGCTCATGTTCTGTTGTCCGCTTTCTCTCGAATTTGTTTTCTTGATTTATTTGCAGCGACAGGCGGTAAAAAATCGTACCGCCCGTCGGAATTAAAATTTGCCGTAGTAACCTTCTTTTAATGCATCGTAAAGGTTGGCGGCGGTATGGGTTTCGCCTTCGTATTCGATCTCTTCGTTGCCTTTAAAGGTAGCGGTGCTGCCGTCGGCCAGGGTGAATTCGTATTGGGTGTTTTCAAGATCTTCTTCTTTGACTAATACCCCCTGGAATACCTCGGGGTTAAAGCGGAAGGTAGTGCAACCCTTTAGGCCCTGTTCGTAGGCGTACATATAGATGTTGTCGAATTCACCAAAGGGGAAGTCGGTGGGTACGTTGGCGGTTTTGGAGATCGACGAGTCGATCCATTTCTGCGCGGCGGCCTGAATATCGACATGCTGTTTTGGCGTGATGTCGTCGGTGGTAATAAAGTAGTCGGGTAGTTTGGTGGCTTCATCATCACTGAATGGCATCGCTTCTGCGTTGATCAGCTCACGGTAAGCGAGCAGCTCAAAGGAGTAGACCTCTACTTTTTCTTTGCTGCTTTTGCCTTCGCGGATCACGTTTCTAGAGTAGTGATGGGCAAAGGATGGCTCAATGCCGTTACTGGCATTGTTGGCCAGTGACAGTGAAATGGTGCCGGTGGGTGCGATAGAACTGTGGTGGGTGAAGCGGCAGCCGATTTCGGCCAGTTCATCGACCAGTACTGGATCAACTTCTGCAATTTTTTGCATGTAGCGGCTGTATTTTGCGTGCAATACTTTGCCCTGCACGCTGTCGCCGATCTCATAGCCGTCACGCGCCATTTCCGGGCGTTGCTTGAGCATGGCTGCGGTGACCTGGAAGGTCTCGCTCATGATGGGCGCTGGGCCTTTTTCTTTGGCTAGTTCCAGCCCGGCACGCCAGCCCGACAGTGCCAGTTCGCGGCTGATCTGCTCGGTGAGTATGGTGGATTCGTTTGAGCCATATTTCATACGCAGCATCGCAAGGGTGGAGCCAAGGCCCAAAAAGCCCATGCCGTGACGGCGTTTGCTCATGATTTCGTGACGTTGTTGCTCAAGGGGTAGGCCGTTGATTTCAACTACGTTGTCGAGCATGCGGGTAAATACCGCTACCGCTTCGCGGTATCGTGGCCAGTCAAAACGTGCTTTTTCGGTAAAGGGGTCGATCACGAATTTGGTCAGGTTTACTGAACCCAGCAGGCATGAACCGTAGGGTGGTAATGGTTGCTCGCCGCAGGGGTTGGTGGCGCGAATGTGCTCGCAGAACCAGTTGTTGTTCATCTCGTTTACTTTGTCGATCAGGATAAAACCCGGCTCGGCAAAATCGTAGGTGGATTTCATGATGTGGTTCCAGAGCTCTTTGGCGGGTAGCGTCTGGTAGATTTTGCAGGCGACGGCGCCTTCATCATTGGTGATCAGGTTTTCACTGCTAGGCCAGTCGAGCCAGAGCAGCTTGGATTCTTTGCCGAGTTCATCGACTTCTGCACGTTCTTTCTGGCTGATGGGAAAAGCCAGGTCCCAGGGTTGGTCGTTTTTGACCGCTTCGATGAAATCTTCGGTGATCAGCAGCGACAGGTTGAACTGCCGTAGTCGGCCATCTTCACGTTTGGCGTCGATAAACTCCATCACGTCCGGGTGCCGTACATCGAAGGTCGCCATCTGTGCGCCACGTCGGCCGCCAGCGGAGGATACGGTGAAACACATGCGGTCGTAGATATCCATAAAGGACAACGGGCCGGAGGTCAGTGCACCCGCGCCGGATACGTATGCACCCCGGGGCCGCAGGGTTGAAAAGTCGTAGCCGATGCCGCAACCCGCTTTTAGGGTCAGGCCTGCTTCATGGACTTTGCCGAGAATGTCATCCATTGAATCTTCAACGGTGCCGGATACGGTGCAGTTAATAGTGGAGGTGGCGGGTTTGTACGCCAGTGCGCCAGCGTTGGAGACGATTCGACCGGCGGGGATGCAGCCCTGTCGTAATGCCCATAAAAAACGTGAGTACCAGCTGTTGGCCAGCTCGACGGTTTCTTCGCAATCCGCCAGGGCACGGGCTACTCGCTGGTAGGTGGCGTCGATGTCGTGATCGACGATATCGCCTTCCTTACTTTTCAGGCAGTATTTTTTATCCCAGATATCTACAGAGGCCTCCTGAAGATCAATTTCCATAGCGGATGGGGTGTCCTTGCTTACTGCTGACAAGTGAGAGTTTGGCATCTAATTGATTCCTTTAGCTTTTTGTTTTTTGTCGTAATTTCTTGCTAAACGGCTTTGAGGTGTTTGGCTACGAAGAGGGATACAAATTACTACATAATGTGTTTGATTGGAACGGTCACACTAGATGTAGTGTTAGTGCGGGATTTGATCGATGGGGTTAAAATCATCGATTAGGCCTCGAAATAACCATTAAGATTGACCGAACATCGCCGAAAAAAAATTCAAAAATAGTTAACCTTTTTTCGAACCAAAAATCAGGGCAATTATCTCGGGTGGATAGGTAACTAATTTTGAATCAAGATTTTAGTGGCGCCTATTTGCGGTGCCTAATATCACTGCCTATGGACAGTCGACTATCAAGCCCATTACTCTTGACGCTGGAGAAAAACGATCCACACCATTTTGCGACTGTGTTTACGACTAAGCTCGTAAAAAAAAGATTCATTACTAACCTCACTAAAGAGATCATCACGAAAGAGTACAAGCCATGCAGGATATGAATTTGATAATTGGACCTGATGACGCACTACCCGGCAGGCGTGAGAAGATGCCGGTTCCGGAACTTCATCACGTGTTGCCCGCACGGATGCAACCGCCATTTCCGGAGGGGTTTGAGCAGGCGCTGTTTGGGCTGGGGTGTTTCTGGGGGGCTGAGCGTGCGTTCTGGCAAACCGAAGGTGTTTATGTAACCGCCGTGGGTTATGCGGGTGGTTTTACTGCGAACCCCACTTATGAAGAGGTTTGTAGCGGGCGTACCGGCCACACAGAAGTTGTGCTGGTGGTATTTGATCCGAAACGCGTCACCTTTGCTGAGCTGTTGACGGTATTTTGGGAGAATCACAATCCCACCCAGGGTATGCGCCAGGGTAATGATCTGGGCACTCAGTATCGCTCGGCAATTTATAACTACTCCGAAGAGCAGCAGCAACAAGCGCTGGAATCCAGGAAACACTACCAGCAGAAAATATCGGCGAAAAAATTTGGCGCTATTACGACCGAGATACTTACCGCTACGCCGTTCTATTATGCGGAAGATTACCACCAGCAATATCTCGCCAAAGTACCCAATGGCTACTGCGGGCTAGGCGGTGTTGGCATCGCATACGACGATTGATGAAATATATCGGAGCACATGTCAGCGCCAGCGGTGGGGTTGAAAACGCGCCTTTGAATGCTGTGGCTATTGGGGCCACAGCCTTTGCGTTGTTCACAAAAAACCAGCGCCGTTGGGAAGCAAAACCGCTGACCGGAAAAAATATTGAGGCTTTTAAAGCGAACTGTGCCGAACATGGTTTTGGCCCGGAGCAGGTGCTACCACACGACAGCTACCTGATTAACCTGGGCCATGCGGACAAAGGCGCGCTGCAAAAATCACGCACGGCATTTATTGATGAACTACAGCGCTGTCGGCAGCTTGGGCTGATCTACCTGAATTTTCACCCCGGTAGCCACCTGCGCAGAATCAGTGAAACCGAGTGTCTGGCGTTGATTGCAGAGTCGATCAATATCGCGCTGGATCAAACTGAAGGTGTCACGGCGGTGATTGAAAATACCGCAGGGCAGGGCAGTAATCTTGGTTTTAAATTTGAGCAGCTTGCGGAAATTATCGATCAGGTTGAGGACAAATCGCGGGTCGCGGTGTGTCTGGATACCTGCCACGCTTTTGCGGCGGGTTACGATCTGCGCTCAACGGAATTGTGTGAAGCGGTGTTTGCTGAGTTCGATGCTGTGGTTGGGTTTCAGTATCTGAAGGGTATGCATCTGAATGGTTCGAAAAGTGAGTTCAACAGTCACGTTGATCGCCATCACAGTCTTGATCAGGGAAACCTGGGGTTGGATGTATTTCATTACCTGATGTCAGATAGCCGTTTTGATGGCATACCGCTGATACTGGAAACGATCGATACCGACCTTTGGCCAAAGGAGATTGAATGGTTAAAGTCGCTTGCTGCGGCTTGAAACTTACTGGAGCTTGAAAAAGGTCGTTTAAAACAGCGACGGTGTGTCTAGATGCAGGCGCATGTAAACGTATGTTTATAAAGTAGTTCGATGGTGGATGTCGGTTGGGTATTGATCACTATCTAGCGGTTAAGTAGACGTTAAGTATTGAAAAATTCAACCAATGACTAGAGTGATTAACCGATGCCTGAGCCGTTTATCAAACAGCTACTTCGCGGCAAGTTCGTATTGACGGTCTATCATCCCCGTGGTCATGAATCGACGCTGGCCGACTGGATTCGAGTCAATCTGGCTCCCATGCGTGCTCAAATTATGGGTTCCAGCCCGGTCATTCAAGGTGATATTAAATATTCGGTTTTGGCGTTTGTGAGTGAACTGGATGCACAGAAGTTTAAAAACTGGGCGTTAGAGCAAAAACTAGTCGTCAAGAAATTCGAGGAGAGTGATTTTGATGGCTGGAGTTGAGGACCGAGCATTACAAATGCCGCTGATTTTGTTTTACACACTGATCTCGGTCTACCTTAGTCTAATATCTGTTTGACCGTCTCTTCTAGCTTAGTCAAACCAGCGTCGCGGCCAATTTGAAGCGCTTGCTCGGAGGTCATGCCCCGGTTGAATTTTGCATCGATCGCAAACAATGCGCCTACCCGATTCCCGCTTGCGCAATGTACCATCACCGGATAATCCTTCGCATCGGATAACGCTTGAATAAGCGCCTGGCTGTTTTGCTTGTTCACGTCGCTGCCGCCGGAAACGGGGATAGAAACATACTTCATGCCCAAATCCTGCACGGTTTTCTCCTCATCCCACAAGCCCGTTTCTTTGCGTGTGCGAAGCGAAATGATGGTTTTGTAGCCCTTTTGTTTGGCTTCTAGTAATTGTTGTTTGCTGGGTTGCCCGCCGGTAAGAATGCCGGGGAACGGCTGCTTGGCATTTTTGATCGCGACCGCAGGTGCGCTGGTAGTGATCTGCGCAGATGGGTTAGGGCTGTAGTCTCTGCTCCAGGCGGGTTGTGTTGTGAGCAGCGCTAGTAAGGAAAGCAGTGGAATTGAAATACGGGATAGGAAATTCTTCGGCATCATATTTTCCTTTGCTGTGTATACGGGACTCGTGCGGGACGGGTATGGGCTTTGTAGCTGGCTCAATTTAGCAAGTTTCGATAGCCTATCAGGATCTATTCAATATTTATAATCACTGCTTATAAATGTTGAATCAATAACAAACAGAAAAGGAGATGAGGTGAACTCACCTATTAACAGATCCAACACATCCAGCATATTGCGCACATACTTCATGGCAACTCGTCCCCAGTTCCTGCTGACCATGGTTCTGCCAATTTTGCTTGGCAGTGCAATTGCCTGGCACCAACGCGGAATTTTTGACCCTGTTTTGTTTGCAATCACACTGCTGGCCGGTATCTGCGTTTCCTCTGGGGTTAACGTGCTCAACGACTATTTTGATTATAAAAGCGGTGCTGACAATCATAACCCGGAGCCCTTGACGCCATTCGCTGGTGGTAGCCGAATGATTCAGCAGCAACAGTTGAGCCCTCAATCTATTTTTAATTTAGGCGCGGGATTACTGATTGTGGCTGCGCTACTGGGCTGTTATCTGGTAACGCAGACCGGCTGGCCATTGCTAGTTATTGGCGTGTTGGGCATAACACTTGGGATATTTTATTCATCGCCACCGGTGGCATTAAATTACCGTGGTCTGGGGGAGGTCGGTATTGGTATTGGTTTTGGTTGGTTAACGGTGACCGGCGCCTATTTTGTACAGGTCGGGTTTGTGCAGGCTGGGCTGCTATTTTCATGGCCTTTGTTTATTGCGGGCTTACTCACCGCGTTGCTGACCACGGCAGTGGTACTGGTTAATGAGTTTCCCGATGCATTTTATGATCAGAAAGCGGGCAAAAACACGCTGGTGGTGAGGATGGGTTTAAAGGGCGCGCGGAGACTGTTCTTTGCTGTGCTTGGCGCGGTGTTTGTGATTGTTTGGCTGAGCATTCAGGAAAATGGCTTAACCAGCCAGCATGGGTGGGCATTGCTGCCGATTCCGCTGCTGTTTGTGATCATAAAATCATTCCCGAATCGTGAGTTGAACAATGAGGAGATGGTCGCGGTGGTTAAACCAACCATTGTCCTGCATTTGTCGGTAATGCTGTTGCTGACGCTGGGGTTTGTTCTTTAGCTGAAGTTTAAATAGGTTTTGCCAGGTTTGAGCTGTATAGCAGTGGCCTATTCAAAATAGGCTTAGCGCTGTTGGGGGTCGTTCCATTACAATGCCCGCAAATTAATCATATGTATGTTAGCTACCGCATCGATCGGGTAGATCAGGAGATTCCATTGGACTACAAAATAGCACCATCAATACTTGCCGCAGACCTGGCTCGACTGGGGGATGACGTAGAGGCAGTTTTAGCCGCCGACACCGATATTGTCCATTTTGATGTGATGGATAACCATTATGTACCCAACCTGACCTTTGGCCCATCGGTCTGTAAAGCGCTGGTGAACTATGGAATCAAAGCACCGATTGATGTGCATTTGATGGTGAGCCCGGTGGATCGAATTATCGGTGATTTTGCCGAGGCCGGCGCCACCTATATTACCTTCCATCCGGAAGCGACTGAGCACCTTGACCGTAGCATCCAGCTGATTCGTGATGCGGGCTGTAAGCCTGGACTGGTTTTTAATCCAGCCACTCCGCTGCACTACCTTGATTACGAGATGGATAAGCTTGATATGATTCTGCTGATGTCGGTGAACCCCGGCTTTGGTGGTCAGTCATTTATACCTTCAACCCTGCAAAAGTTGAGGGAAACCCGTCAGCGTATTGATGCCAGTGGTTTTGATATTCGGTTGGAGGTCGATGGCGGCGTTGGGGTAAAAAATATCCGTGAAATAGCAGAAGCCGGCGCAGATACTTTTGTGGCGGGTTCTGCCATTTTTGGTAGTGATGATTATGCAAAAACCGTTAAAGCGATGCGTGAAGAGCTGGCTTTAGTTGGTTCGGTTTAGTGGTGAATATGTCGTTAATTGAGATGATGTTAGGGCTAACTAACGGAAACATGCCTGAACTGGTGATGTTTGATCTGGATGGCACCCTGATAGATAGTGTGCCGGATATTGCCGTAGCCATCGACCGGATGCTAGAAAGCACTGGTCGCAAAGCGGCGGGTGAGGAACGGGTTCGGAACTGGGTGGGTAATGGTTCCGCAGCGCTCGTGGCACGGGCATTGTTGAACCGTTTGGTCCCTTCGGAGGAGATTCCTCAGGCCATAGAGAATCTGCAGGCCGATCCAACAGGATTATGGGATAAGGGCGTTGCGGGTTTTCAACATCATTATTCCAATAACTGTGCTGAATACACCCGAATCTACCCCGGGGTCATTGAATTTTTGGATCATTTGGCTGTTCGGCAAGTGCCTATGGCGATTTTAACCAATAAACCCACCCTGTTTACCGGCCCGATTCTGGAAGCACTGAAGCTGGATCACTATTTCCAGCAAGTGGTTTGTGGCGATACCTGTGAGCGCAAAAAGCCAGCACCGGATCAGCTCAACTATCTATTGGAAAAATTTGCTACCAAGCCGCGGCAGGCGCTGATGGTGGGTGATTCCATCAATGATGTACTCGCGGCCCGCCATGCCAATGTACCGGTTGTTGCCGTAAGTTACGGTTACAACTACGACGGCCCAATCGCCAACTCCAAACCTGATCTGGTGATAGATTCGTTGGCTGAATTGATCTGAAAACCTGTATATAGCCTTCACGAGGCCGCTATGAACCCGCAACAATTTGAACAGTTTGCCAGCCAGCATTACAACCGCATTCCGGTTTACCGCGAGTTGTTGGCGGATTTTGAAACCCCCCTGAGCACCTATTTGAAGCTGGCCAGGGATGACGCCCACAGCTACATACTGGAATCGGTTCAGGGTGGTGACAAGTGGGGCCGTTACTCCTTTATCGGACTGTCCTGCAAAACACGGTTGCAGGTGAACGCCAACCAGGTTGAGGTAATCACGGACGGAGAGCTGGTTGAATCCGGTGAATATTCAGATCCACTGGCATTTATCGATCAATTTGCGGCGCGCTATCGTGCACCGGAACTACCCGAATTACCGCTGTTTGTCGGCGGGTTAGTAGGTTACTTTGGTTACGACACGGTTCGATTTGTAGAATCACGGCTTGGGCCAAATACCAAACCAGATCCAATTGGAAACCCCGACATTCTGTTGATGTTATCGGAAGAGTTGGTGGTTTTTGACAACATCAGTGGCAGGCTATTTCTGATTGTTCATGCGGACCCTGCTGAGCCAGAGGCCTACCAACAGGCAGTAGCCCGTCTTGATCAGCTTGAAGCACAGTTCAATGAGCCGCTAAGCAATCCACCAACACGATTGTGTACCGACGTAAACGTACCGCTGAAATCCGAATTTGAATCCAGCTTTACCCAGCAGGGTTATGAAGATGCGGTAGATACCATCAAAGAATATATCGTCGCTGGAGACGTGATGCAGGTGGTGCCGTCGCAACGGATGACCGTGCAGTTTGAGCACGAGCCGATCGACCTCTATCGCGCACTGCGTTTTATGAACCCATCCCCCTATATGTTCTATCTAAACCTGGGTGATTTTCACGTGGTCGGCGCATCCCCCGAAGTGTTGGTACGAATGGAAGAGGGTGAAATCACCGTTCGGCCTATTGCGGGAACTCGCCCCCGGGGTGCAACCCCAGAGCAGGATTTAGCCTACGAAAAAGAGCTGCTTGAAGATCCAAAAGAGCTGGCCGAACACCTGATGCTGATCGACCTGGGTCGCAACGATGTGGGTCGGGTTAGCCAAACCGGCAGCGTAGAGTTGACCGATAAAATGGTGATCGAACGCTACTCCCACGTTATGCATATTGTTTCTAACGTCAGCGGGAAAATGAAACCCGGCGCAACCGCAATGGATGCGCTACGGGCAACTTTTCCCGCCGGTACACTTTCCGGGGCACCAAAGATTCGTGCACTTGAAATTATCAACGAGCTGGAGCCGGTGAAACGTGGTGTTTATTCCGGTGCTGTGGGTTATATCGGTTGGAACGGCAATATGGATACCGCCATCGCAATTCGTACTGCTGTCATAAAAGATCAGCAGTTACATGTGCAGGCCGGTGGTGGCATAGTTGCGGACTCAGTGCCGCTAACCGAGTGGGAAGAAACCCTCAACAAACGCCGCGCGATGTTCCGGGCCGTAGCGATGGTTGAGCAGAGTGAAACGAACTGACCAAAACGAAAAATATTCGTGAAGCTACCTTACGGATTACTTTTGTTTCGTAAGGAATTATAAGCAGTAACATCCGCGATAAACCGTTCTAGAATAACCCGATCTTCCAGTTCAGTTTCGTCAACTATGGGTAACTGCGGATACCTTTCTACAAGTGCAGAAATAAATAAACCTGATCCCGTTTCCGAGATTAAACCCGTTGATGCTGTATACAAAGGTGTCGTTCCTCGCCCACAGCTTGGTGAACGGCTTTTAGTAATGTAGCTATTCAATTCGGCTGCTTGATCAAGTTTTGTTAGAAAACCATCCGCTAATTTTCCACTTAAATCAACGCCGGCTTTGCCCGAATAATCCTCAATATTTTCTGCGTATTCAAGTTGAGGTGTTGATAGATTGACCACCAGATTCATCGGTGCCCTGGGCGTACCAAAACCAGCAGCAACCTCTGGACAAAATGGTATGTATTGGAAATGAGTTTGTAGGGTATCTGTGCAGATACTGGAGTGGCAATGCCCACCGTCATAGCGAACCGATTGACCAAGTAGGCAGCTACTGATCCCCACTTTTGGCTTCTGCATATTGTTCTACTAGCCCTATTTTTTTAATCTGCTATGGGCTCTGATTGACCTGGTTTCTGCGCATGAACCAGACGTTTGGTCCGCCATTGGATAATGTAGCTTCGCCTACAATGTTAAATCCATATCGTTCGTATAGTGGGTTATTACGTGGATTGGTTGATTCCAAATAGGCTGGCATACCCTGTTCATCGCAGGCAGCTAACCCTGCTTTTAATAGCGCAGACCCAATACCTTTTCCCTGGCAATCCTGAGTTGCACCAATTGCATGCAAATAAAAATGTGGTTCCTGGGGGTGATTGTCTGCAAATACTTTTTCTAGTTCCGACGCACGTTTTAAGCCGCCAATACCGCTCGCAGCGACGAGGGAAAAAAGAGTGCTGAATAATCGCCAATGAAACGGAGATTTAGGTGATATACCCGCCGGCAACCAAAGCGCCGCTCCGGTACCATTCCTGTTGATATAAACGTGGTTATGCTTTTTATAAAGCGCTTCTGCGCCAGCGCGAAAAAGCCCGGAATAAATCGATGCCTTTGGCGTTATCCAATTTAATACCGGGTCTCGTGAAAATGCATCGCCTAAAATATCGCAAACTTGTTTGATATCACTTTCATGGGCCTTAACAACCTGATGTGCTGCAGGTATGTCAGCAGCACTGATAGCAGTATTCGTCATGACTGGATCTCAATTCCATCGATTATGTTTGCTAAACTAAGCTGCTCGACCTTTTGATTGATCGCACTATTCATTTGCGAGCAGCAAAGACGTCACGATACATCATCCAACGGTAGTATAAATCGGTTGCCTCGTGATCAAGGTTAAAGGCATTTACCCATTTTTACTGTGGCAGACCGCTTGAAGTTTATTGCCTTCAGGGTCGCGTACATATGCACCGTAGTAATTTTGGTGGTACTGAGGTCGTAGACCTGGTGCTCCTTCGTCTGTTCCTCCTAGCTTAAGTGCGGCAGCATAAAATGCATCCACTTGATCTCTTGAGTCTGCCAGATAGGCTATGTGTCCACCATTGCCGGGAATAGGCGACTCACCATTAAAAGGTTTCAGAATAAATGTTTTTGGCCCAGTTGGTTCGCCATAGGCGACGGCACCATCAACATTGAATAGGGTATCAATCCCAAGTGTGCTTAAGACTTCATCGTAAAACTTTGATGCTTCGTTCGGGTTTCTTGATCCAATCGTAACGTGGCTAAACATAGCGCTTCCCTTTTTATTATATGTTTTCCTACTGCTTTAGGTTTGTAAGCTAAGCAGGCTGGTTTTTTGATCTACCCTGACCAATTTTTTAGATAAATTTATCTGAAATTTATGGCCGGAGATGTGGCCGATGTATTGAAACCGCTTATCTTTTGAGATTCCTAAATCCATTTAATGTTTGGCTAAGGGGCAATTGAATAGAAACATATTTAATCTAGGATCACGAGAAATTTATTCCAGTGACTAGTTGAAGTGCTGTTTCAGAATTGATTCCGGTCAGTTGATCGATCAGTGTGGCTAACGTGGTTTTGATGCCATTTGTATTTTTGATCCCAGGTGCAGAGAGTATGCCAATAGTTCTAGCGGTATTGGTCATGTCTGAACCTCGATCTGAATTTCAACCTGAAATTCAATTTAAACGGTTTTGTTTTTGGTTAGTATCGGCTCGATTACTTTATACAGCGCATCAATATGTTCAGGGCTATCGTTTAACGAGGGAATATAGTGGTACTGCTCACCGCCTGCTTCGATAAAAAGATCACGGTTTTGAATCTCGATCTCCTCAAGGGTTTCCAGACAATCAGCGGAAAAACCGGGGCAGATAATTGCTATGTTTTTAATTCCTTCGCTTGCCAATTTTTCGAGTGTATTGTCAGTGTAGGGTTGTAACCAGGGTTCGCGGCCAAGCCGGGATTGAAATGTAGTGAGCAATAAGTTCTGGGTATCAATATTTCGGCTAGCCAAAATACCTTCTACCCGGCGTGCGGTTTCCAGGCAGTTGTAGTAGTAGGGGTCGCCGTTATCACGCTGTTTTTCTGGCGTGCCGTGGAATGAAAACAACAGCCGTTCGGGAGTACCCACTTCTTTAATATGCCGCTCAATCGAATCTGCAATGGCTTGCAAATATTGTTCGCAAAGATGATAGCCGTGCATAAAATGCAAGCTCGGCACCCAGCGATAACGTTTAAGCACTCGGGTGACTTCATCAAAGGTGGAGCCGCCGGTGGAGCCGGAATATTGTGGGTAGAGTGGTAGTACAATAATTTCCCGGACATTCTGGCTGATTAATTCTTCAATCCCCTTTTCGATGGAGGGGTTACCGTAACGCATACCCAGCACTACGGGGATTTCTGTTTCGGGTATTCTCTGTTTGACTGCGACTTGTAACGCCTGAGTCTGTTGTTGACTAATGGTCAGAAGTGGTGAGCCCTGATCAGTCCAGATTTGTGCGTACAATTTTGCAGAGCTGGCGGGTCTCCAACTGAGGATGGCGATACGCAGGATGAACCACCACAATAGTCGTGGCACCTCCACTACCCGTGGGTCACTTAGAAACTCCTTCAGGTATCGGCGTGTTGCCTTTGTGGTAGGTGCATCGGGTGTACCCAGATTAACTAGCAATACGCCAGTACCTGTGGGTTTTTTATTGTTTGGGTGGTCGGTTTGGCCCAAATATTTCATACGGTGTCCTGATTTAAGAATAAGTGTATGGCACGAGATTTACGATACTACAACAGACGCGCAATAAAAGGCTGAGCATTGAGGTTATGTGCAGGGGCGCGCTGTATTTTACTCAGAGATCAAAGATATAAACAGCTTTACGGGGTTTATGCTCAGGCACCATTTTGGTCAAGCGCTTGTTTCGAACTCAGAGAATCCCGGTAGGTGTTGGTTGGGTGTATACCAGGATGCTTTTTGCGATAGCCAAATGTGATTCTTCTCGTTCGCGTCGGGGTGATCATCCATTGACCCCAGGCGCAGGATGATATGTGTTGTACCTTCTCTTTTGGCGTAAATTTGGGTGCCGCATCCAGAGCAAAAATATCGGAATTTTCCAGGGGAAGACTCAAATGAATTTAGCAGATCAGACTCTAGTTGAAAATCAGCATCATTGACCGCCGCAACACTGGAAAAGGCAGAACCGTGCGCTTTACGACAGGTTGTGCAATGACAGTGCACGATATCGCCGATTTTCCCTGTAATCTGGTATTTCGTTTTTCCGCAAAGGCAGCTACCTTGTTTCATATTCACCTCGGTTATTCATCTTAGATTTATGGCTTGATTAAGTGTGCAGTAGTTCAGTTATGAAATGGTAGTGAGTAAAAAGGGATTAGATTGTAAAATATTCTGCAGGTTTAAACAGGGTGTTTGGCCATGGCCGTTACTCACGCAAATCAAGAATAAAATTAAGCGCGTTAGCAGGACGGTTAGCGACCGCGGACGTAATATTGGTAGACTTCCCTGTGTAGCGATTTTATTCTTCCGGGCTGTAAGCCAAGCTACCAATAACGAAATTACGGGGTTGTTATGCCTGTCGATGTGACAAGAATTGGATCTGCTGGCGATTACTCAAGCCCGTTTACTATGAGTCAGCCGCCCTTGGAGAAAACCCCATGGCATCGCTCCTATAGATCGCAAATCTTTGCAGCTACTTTTTTGTTAGTCATGGTGGTGGGTTCGATACTGAACTTTGCTCGACCAGCTATTTACCGCAGTGAAGCCGTGGTCTTGACCACTGTGCAAACCGAACTCGATACTGCACCACGCGATGTTGATCTTGAGTATGTGGTGATCCAACAGAAACTATTGACTGGTTTAAAATTGCTGGACGAGACCCTCAAACGTGCGGCGGAAACTGGTGTCGATTATCACGATCTGCCCGCCGATAGTTTTCAGTTTGAATCAATGCTTGCGGTATCTTTGGTTCCGGAAACCAACCTGGTTGAGCTGTCCATCGAGGGGCCTCATGCTCAGGCCTTGCCGGTCTTGATTAATGGTCTGATCACAACCTATTCGGAGCTGCGGAATGAGGCGATCGCGCTTTCGGTAACAAATACCAATGAATCATTGACCGAGCAAAAATTATTACTTGAGCAAAAAATTCTCAAAAAGCGTGACGATATTGATGACTACCGTGCCGAGCACAATATTCTCTCGTTAGCCAGAGATGAAAATCAGGTTTACGCACGACTGGGTGGCCTGACGGAATCGCTCAATAAAGCCAGCGAAGAGGTGGTGACTGCCAAGGCGCGAAGGAATGCAATCCACGCTGCATTGGCGAGGGGCGAGCCAGTAGTGCCAGCAGGTGAAGAACAATCACTTACAGTACTGGAAGTTACACAGCAGCGTTTGCAAGGCGAGCTGGCTGAACTGGATAGCCGATATACCCGCGAATACATGGCTCGTCGCCCGTCAATGCAAGCGGTGATACAGCAGTTGGCTGACGTAGAAAAACAGATCAAACAAAAAATCAGCGTCGGTAAAAAACGAGTACTTTCGCAGATAGAGCGGGAATATGAAGCGGCGGTTATAGCGCAGCAAAGCATTCAGCAGCAACTGGATGAGCACAAACAAAAAGCTATCGAGTTTTCTGCACGATTTGCAGAGCATGAGGCGATGAAAGAGGAGCTACTGCAATTGGAGGCCAGCAGCCGGGAACTGCTGCAGCGATTGACCAGTATTGATATAAAACAGCAACAACGATATCCGCAAATAGAAGTGATTGAGTCAGGCTATCTTCCCACTCGCTCAGTCCGACCCGACTATTGGCGTGACACAGGATTGCTGTTTTTAGTGGCTTTCTTTCTGGGCCTCGCGGCGATCTGGTTCTATGAATTTGTTAGACGGTCAGGGAAGGATGATGAACCCCCCGCTCCTGTGCAGCCCAATATCTTTGCGATGACAGAGGCCAGGTTGCCTTCCTATCCCGCTGACCTGCTGGAGCAGGGACACAGGCCGGTATCCACCTTGCCCGAGCCGGACTCGAAGCCTGAACCCGAAGAGATAGTCGAGCTGGATCTGTACAAGATGGATCGATTATTGGAGGCTGCAGATCTGGAAACGCAGCAAGTGATTGCGCTAGTTCTGTCGGGCTTTACATTAGCTGAATTAGTCGCACTATCACTGGATGATATTCATGTTGAAAATGACAAGTATTTTATAACCGGAAGCGATAACAGGGTAATCCGGCTTTCCGCAGCGGTCGCCAATTTATTGGAGCAAACAGAAGGGGCTCCATTCTGGCTTCAAAAAAATGAACCCTGCAGTACAGAGCAGCTCGAAGCACTGCTCCGCTGCGCCGCAGTTGACGCGGGTATCGATAGACCCGTTATCGATAGTGAAACTATTCGCCATAGCTACATCGGTTATCTTGTCCGAGAAGGGATCAAACTTTCTGAACTAGCGAAATTGGTGGGTGTATTGTCACCTGTAAAGCGGGCGGAGTATGCTAAGTTTTCACCGCCGGGTGCTGGGTTAGTGGTTGATCAAATTAACCCCGTCTACCCAGCGTTACAAAATGGGATTGTCTAATAAGAAAAACTAACAAGGAACAAACAGAATCCGCTGGTCTTACCCCGCTCCCCACCCAAAAAATAGTCTACTCGGATTACTTCAAATCGAATCGATAAAAGTTGGTTTTACCAAATAACATCAATTGACTGAAGATTAAGCTGTTCACTGTTTTGGCGACTACGATCGTAACCATGCCTTAGAAAATACGCCGGTAATGATTGTCAAATGAAACCTGCGCTCACGCAATGTGACTGGAAAGAGCTTGAAGGTGACAGTCATCCCGCTATTTTGAAATAGTAAGGGGTTAGCTTCATGGTTTTGTAGTGCTAGCCAACTTCCTCATATCTTCCCATCAAACCATTGATAGATTTCGGGTAGTATCGAATCTTTTCAAGTTTTGAAAATGACTCAAAAGGTGTATTTAAATAGAGGTTGTCAGACTCCATTAATTTAATTACTGATTTGTGAATTTTGGGTTTTTGTTGACTGCTTTCACCATTATCTAGAACCTCGATTTTTCGCCGTTGTTTTACAGCACCATCTCCATGGTAGTGAAGTTGGAATTCATCAGCAATATCGTAATTCACTAACTTCTCGAGTTTTTGTTTTTTAAAACTAATGGGTTTTTCAGCGACTGTTTTCTGCAGTTTATCCAGCATATATGCCATGGGTATTTTACTGAGTTGGTTGTGGCGGTATCCACCCCCAAGATCAGCGTGAACGCCTGCGAACCACACTTCTTCTACGTGGTCAGCTTTATTACACAATGTAGGGATGAAGGGGTCTCTACTTTCATCAATGCTTACACAATGAACAACCTGGGTCACCTTTGGGGATACATCCAAATTTTTAAATATATTCAATTTTTGAAAACCAAAGCCAATATCTACCGGTATACCAAAAGCACCTACCGTATCAAAAAGCCCCAGGAAGCAGATGTCTATATCAGTGAACTTTTCATCACTTACAGCTCCGTACTTTTTATATACATTTTCGATAACGCCCGTGGACTGGTTTTTTTCTCGTTCTGTGTGTACTTCTAATGATGCAACGATACCGTTTTTATGGAGGTCGGAGGCCAGCATTCTGGCGGTAGCTGCACCTCTACTAAAGCCAAATATGCTAATGGTATCGCCCTTCCGATAGTGTTCTACAATGCCACAGTAGGCACTATCCCGAATTCTTTTTTCACTACCTCCAAATGCACCCTTAAACCACGATCCGACCATACTGTTATCGTCATCATTACCGATCCCTCTGTAATATAGAGCAATGTGTTTTTCATGTTTAACAATATGGGGGATACTTTCTGCAGTATGTTCGCCCTCTAATGCACGAAACAATTTGTATATATTTGTCGTGATGCCATCGTTTTCGATCCCGTTTTCATCATTCCATGTACCATCCATAAACACCAATAGATGACGGGAGTCACCGCTATAGTCCAGATTGCTATGTACTACTTTTTTATCAGTCATGTTTTTATTCTTCTTCATTTTGACAAGGGCGACGCACTTAATTTGCGAATCCAGTAATGAGTAATAATCGTATCTGATTTGTTAACTTGCTACCAATGTATCAAGGTTTTCATGTAAAAATTTGAGTGTTCGATTCAGTGCATTGAATGTGGGATGTCCCTGTTCATTAATCAGCTCTGTGGTTAGTACCGAATGAGCGCTCTTGGATATGCCATGGCTATTACCCGTGGATGAATCGATCTCAATGGTTTCTAGGTTGTCACCCAGTTCCTGCCTTAGTCGATCAAACCGTTCCGGCGGGCTGGTTTTATCGTCGCTGAATCGTAACGCCAGTACTTTTTGATTCTGTTCCTTTACGCGTTTTTTAACACAGGCCAGGTCGGAATCGCTGATATGTAGGGCGGAACGTTTATTGGCGCTGACGGGGAATGGCAGCGAAGGTTGACTGAGTACAGGTGCCATTACCGATGGATCTACCATCAGCGAAAGCGCGAAGTTGCCGGTTAGGCACATTCCAATGGCTCCGACACCGGGGCCGCCGAGTTCTTTATGCGCACTTCGGCAAAGGGCACGCAGGTAGTGTGTAATGGGGCTTGATCTGCGACTTGCTAGCACTTTGAACTCTTTGCGGATACAGGCGCGTAGTAGTTCCTTGGCAATGTACCCCGGAGAATTGGGTTTGCCGGGGGTGCCAAACATATGTGGCATAAAAACGCTAAAACCACTGTCAGCGACGAGGGTGGCAAAGCGCGCTACCTCCGGTGTAATACCCGGAACCTCATGCATGATAATGACACCGGGGCCGGCGCCCCGGCGGTAAATAGGGTAGCTCTCACCATTGTGGCTAAACTGGTCTAGCGAAAATCCTTCTAATGGCATGGCTGATTCCCTACCGGTTGTGAGTCACATCACGATGGCTATTGATCACTTTTGTAATCCACTGTCGGAATGATCGCTGTAACCGAAGCGTTCGAGGATAGATCGGTTTGAACGAATAAATTCCAGTAGTGCTTGAGCAGCGAGGTTATTTTTACCCTGGGCTAAAAGTACCGCATCCTGCTTGATCGGGCTGTAGAGATTTTTCGGGATAACCCAACCAGAACCTCTGGCCAGCTCGCCATTTTCAGTCACCTGTGAGCCAGCAATCATCCCAACCTGGGCGTTACCGCTGCTGACAAACTGGTATGCTTGGGCAATATTTTGGCCCTGTATCAGTTTCGGTTTTATCTGTTCTGTGATGCCCAAATGATCGAACACCTCAATGGCCGCTCTGCCGTAGGGGGCTAATCGAGGGTTGGCAATGGCTAGTTTGTTGAAATCACCGCCGAGCAAAATATCGGCATTTTTTTTGATGAGTATTGGCTCAGGCGACCACAATATCAATGTGCCTATCGCATAGGTAAAACGGCTTTTCGGCACCGCCAAACCCTGCTGCTCAAGAGCTATTGGCTTGCTTTGATCTGCGGATAAAAAAACCTCAAAGGGCGCACCGTTACGGATTTGTGCATATAGTTTGCCGGACGAGCCAAAGGATATTTGGGCATGGTGACCGGTGATTTCGGTAAATTGCCGGGCAATGAGTTTCATCGGTTTGATAAAGTTGGCAGCCACCGCAACACTGACCGTATCCGCCGATGCAGGCAAAGAAAGCGCGCAAAAAACTCCGCAACAAAACCAACCCCACAGCATGCCGAAAAGCCTACTCTCAAATTTCACGAAACGGTTCCAAAATAGATCATCTTTGCTTTATACCATAAAAGCCTCGTGTAGAATGTCGCGCTCGATATTCTAATGGCACCAAGCATTCACACAGCGGCCCACTCTTGAGTTCAAGTTCTACCCCAACACCCAAATTCAGTTTAAACCCGGAGCAGCTTAAAGCGGTTCAGTATGTCGATGGCCCCTGCCTGGTGCTGGCCGGTGCCGGTTCCGGTAAAACCAGAGTGATTACCGAGAAAATCGCCTACCTTATTAAAGAATGCGATATCGCCGCTCACCACATTACTGCGGTGACTTTTACCAATAAGGCCGCGCGGGAGATGAAGGAGCGGGTTTCAAAACAGCTGGATAAAAAAGCCCGCCGGGGGCTGACAATCTCTACTTTTCATACTCTGGGTTTGAAAATTATTCGCAGTGAGCAGCCTATGCTGGGGCTAAGCGATGGCTTCTCGATTTTTGATTCCCATGATAGCGGCCAATTGATCCGTGAGCTGATGTTGGCCTCGGTTGAGGAAGCGGAGGATGCGACGGATCGGGTTAAGTTTCATATCTCAAACTGGAAGAACAACCTGATCTCCTGCGACCATGCGCTGTCCCACGCGGCAGACAAAGAGGAGCAGCTATCAGCGCGGGTATATGTTGAATATGAACGTAGCCTGCGGGCCTACAATGCGGTGGATTTTGATGATCTGATTATGCTGCCAGCCCGCCTGTTTGCCGCCGAACCGGCGGTACTTGCCAAATGGCAGTCGCGGATTCGGTATCTGCTGGTCGATGAATATCAGGATACCAATCAGTCCCAGTATCAGATGGTTAAATACCTGGTGGGTCAACGCGCTGCCTTCACCGTGGTGGGGGATGATGACCAGTCCATCTACTCCTGGCGGGGTGCGCAGCCAGAAAACCTGGCGCTATTGGCGGAGGATTTCCCAAGCCTTGAGCTGATTAAACTGGAGCAAAATTACCGTTCATCATCGCTGATCTTAAAAGCGGCCAATGCGGTGATCGACAACAATCCCCACGTTTTTGATAAACGCCTGTGGAGCCAGCTTGAGCACGGTGAATCGATCCGCGCCTTACGCTGCGCCAGTGAAGATGCTGAAGCGGAACGAGTCGCCACGGATATCTTTAATCACCACCTGCAGCATAAACGGCCTTTCAGCGATTATGCGATCTTGTATCGCGGTAATTTCCAATCGAGGCTGATTGAAACCAAACTCAAGACCCTGCAGGTTCCTTACAAGATCAGTGGCGGTAGCTCTTTTTTTGGGAAAACCGAGATTCGTGACATCCTCTATTATCTGCGGGTGATTATTAACCCCGACGATGACAACGCCTTTCTACGGATTATCAACGTGCCGCGCCGTGAGATTGGCCCCCGTACTCTCGAAAAACTCAGCGCTTACGCCCAGCAGCGAGAAAAAAGCCTGCTGGCCGCTAGTGGCGAAATTGGTTTGCGGCACCATCTTCCTGAACGAGTCATCGAAAAACTGGAGGTTTTTTCACGCTGGATGACCAAGCTTCAACAGCGTTGCGTGCAGGAAGACCCGATGAAGGCAATCCGCCAGATGATTGATGATATCCATTATGAAACCTGGTGTTATGAACAGAGCAGCAACCCCCGCGCCGCCGAAAAAAAGATGGAAAATATTGGCCAATTGCTGAATTCCATCAATTCAATGCTGGAGAAAAATGAAGATTCTGACCTCAGCGACGTAATCCGAAAACTGGTATTGCTCGATATGCTCGATGAAAAACAGCAAGAGGATGACGACGACCGGGTGCAGCTAATGACTCTGCATGCCAGCAAGGGGTTGGAGTTCCCCCATGTCTTTATAATGGGCATGGAGGAGGAACTGCTGCCCCACCGTACCAGCCTCGAAGAGGATTCGGTTGAGGAAGAGCGGCGGCTATTCTACGTGGGCATCACCCGCGCCCAGCGTGAGCTGACTCTGACCCTTAGCGCCCGCCGTCGCCAGTACGGTGAAGTCAGTGAATGTACCCCAAGCCGTTTTCTGGATGAGCTGCCGAGAAATGATGTGGAATGGGAGGGTTGGGATCAACAGCGGTCAGAGGAAGAAACCAAAGCTGTCGCCAGTGCGCATATCAGCAACTTGCGTGCAATTCTCGATAAGTGATTCGAAACCCTGATTTGTAATGAGCCGTGATAGAATCTGCGCTTTGAGAGCAGCCGGTCATCTGGCGAGTGTCTTGGCCTGTAGATAGAAACTAAAAGAAAGAAATCAGAACAAAATGAGACCCATATTCCAATGTTGTTGATGATCGATAATTACGACTCCTTCACCTACAACGTGGTGCAATACCTTGCGGAGCTGGGGGCGGATGTAGAAGTACATCGCAATGACGAAATCAGCGTTGAGCAGATCAGGGCGTTAAACCCCGAGCGATTGGTGATATCCCCCGGCCCCTGTACCCCTAACGAAGCGGGCATTTCAATTGATGCGATTAACGAGTTTGCCGGTAAATTACCCATTCTTGGTATCTGCCTTGGGCATCAGGCCATTGGTCAGGCCTTTGGTGGGAAAATAGTGCGCGCCAAAAAAGTGATGCACGGAAAAACCTCGATGATTCACCACAATGATTTTGGTGTGTTCAAGGGGCTGCCAAACCCTTTTCAGGCTACTCGGTACCACTCGCTAGTGATCGAACAATCCAGTTTGCCGGATTGTCTCGAAGTCACCGCCTGGACCGAAACTGAATCCGGTGAACTTGATGAAATAATGGGTATACGACATCGGGAGCTGGATATTCAGGGGGTGCAATTTCACCCTGAATCGATACTGACCCACGAAGGCCACGCACTGCTTAGGAATTTTCTTTAGAAGTAAATCGGGATATTAAGTCAATGGATATCAAACAAGCAATCGCACAGGTAATTGAGGGTCAAGACCTCACCCGTAATCAGATGGGCCAGGTGATGACCCAGATTATGACTGGTGAGGCCACGCCTTCGCAGATCGGTGGTTTTCTGGTTGGCCTGCGGATGAAGGGTGAAACCGTTGAAGAGATTGTAGCGGCAGCAGAAGTGATGCGTAAACTCGCAACGCTGGTACATCTGGATAGCAAAAAACTGGTGGATACCTGCGGTACCGGCGGTGATGAATCCGGCATTTTTAACGTCTCCACGGCTTCAGCCTTTGTGGTTGCGGCGGCGGGTGGACAGGTTGCCAAACATGGTAATCGTTCGGTTTCCAGTAATACTGGCAGTGCCGATGTGCTGGAGCAGGCTGGCGTAAATTTGCAGTTAAACGCTGAGCAGGTCGCCCGTTGTGTGCAAGAAGTTGGGGTCGGGTTTATGTTTGCCCCCGCCCACCACGGTGCAATGAAACATGCGATCGGGCCGCGTAAAGAGATGGCGGTTCGTACTATTTTTAATTTCCTTGGACCATTAACGAACCCTGCCGGAGCGGCCAATCAGGTATTGGGTGTGTTCAGTGTTCAATGGTGTCGGCCGTTAGCCGAAGTACTTCAAGCGCTGGGCAGTGAACATGTGCTGGTGGTGAATTCTGAAGATGGTCTCGATGAAATCAGCACTGCTGCGCCGACCCATGTGGCTGAATTGAAAAATGGTGAGATTCGCGAGTATGTCATTCAGCCAGAGGATTTTGGAATCAAACGACAACCTTTGGATACTATGAAAGTAAAAAATGCGACCGAGAGCCTGGCATTGATTGAAGAAGCGTTAAGCGATGAAGGTGGAGCGGCAAGCGATATTCTGGCGCTTAATGGCGGTGCGGCGATCTATGCAGCCAATATTTGCTCGACATTGGAGCAGGGTGTTGAAATGGCGCAGGATCTGTTGGCCAGCGGTCAGGCCCGTGAAAAACTGAAGGATCTGATCTCCTTTAGTCAAAGTGTTTAAAACTAAAAACATATAGAGACAACAGCATTTAAGGCGAGTCGTATGAGTACAATTCTGGATAAAATACTGGCCCGCAAAGCAGAAGAAGTGGCGGAGCGCCAGAACAAGGTTTCCCTGGACCAACTTAAATCGCAGCTCGAAACCTATACCGATATGCCCCGTGGTTTTGTTCAATCAATCGAAGCGAGTATCCAAGCCGGCGATCCGGCGGTGATCTCTGAAGTAAAACGCGCTTCCCCCAGCAAAGGGCTGATCCGTGAGGATTTTGACCCTGCTGCAATCGCTGAAAGCTACCAAAGTGGCGGTGCCAGCTGCCTTTCGGTATTAACCGATATCGACTTTTTTCAGGGAGCAGATCTATTTTTGCAACAGGCTCGTGCTGCCTGTTCATTGCCGGTTTTGCGGAAGGATTTCACCATCAGCGAATATCAGATTATTGAATCTCGCTTGTTAGGTGCCGATTGTATTCTGCTGATTGTGTCTGCGTTAGATGCCAAGCCGTTAAATGAGTTATGCACAATCGCACGCGCCATCGGGCTTGATGTGCTGGTTGAAGTTCACGACAGGCAGGAACTTGAATTGGCGCTACAGCTCGATACCCGGCTGATCGGCATCAATAATCGCAACCTTAAAGACTTTACCACCTCACTGAATACCACCATTGATCTGCTGGAGTTTATTCCGGCTGATCGTATTGTGGTGACCGAAAGTGGTATTCATACCCGTCAGGATGTGGAGTTGATGCGCAGCCACAAAGTGAATAGCTTTCTGGTTGGGGAAGCATTTATGCGCGCCGATGAACCGGGTCAGAAATTGCGGGAGCTGTTTTTTTAGCGATCTGTATCCGTCGGGCTGCCTGCTTAGGTAGCCTGTTCCCTTCTACCTGATTTCCCAAATCGTGACATCGGCGGTGTGCTGGGATAGAATTTCCCGCTCACAGGTTAACAATAATAATATCCGGCTACCTGAAACAATCCCTGTTATCTGCTCAATATTGATGATCCCTTCAACAGGGCTGTCTCGATATTGCTACAGCCAAATCGGCTGACAAGCGCTGGTGTGAAAAGTTGTTTGCCTCTTTTTAAAAACTACATGGAGGTCTCAACACCATGAATTTTGAGTTTTCTGACAACCAGAAACTGCTGAAAGATCAGGCCAATAAGTTTCTTGCTGATAAATGCCCACTGACTGAGGTTCGCAAGATCCTTGAAAGTGATGAGCCCTACCATAAGGAATTATGGAACGAAGTTGTAAACATGGGCTGGACCGCAGCGGTTATTCCTGAAGAGTATGACGGCCTTGGTTTAGGTTACCTGGAACTCTGCATGATTGCTGAGGAAGTAGGCAGCTCACTGGCTCCAATCCCATTTTCATCCTCTGTGTATTTGGCAACCGAAGCGTTGCTTCTTTCCGGAACTATCGAGCAAAAAGAACATTACCTTCCCAAACTTGCCGCTGGCGAGTTGATTGGCACCCTTGCGGATGCTGAGGGTTATGGAAGTATCTCCCCTGAGGGTTTTGCTGTGACCTTTAAAGATGGCAAATTAAACGGCGAAAAAATGCCGGTTATCGATGGTGATATTGCTGATTTTGCAGTGGTAGCCGCAAATGGAGACAAGGGTACATCACTTTATCTGGTAGACCTGAGCGATGCATCGATCTCAAAGGAGGTGCTTAGCACGCTTGATCCAACCCGCTCACAGGCGCGTTTAACCTTTAGCGATACCCCAGCTCAGTTATTGGGTAAAGATGGCGCAGGCGCTGCGGATCTCGAGAAGGTGTTTGATAACGCCGCCGTACTGTTTGCATTTGAGCAGATTGGTGCCGCGGAAGCCGCCCTTGATGCCGCGAAGGATTACGCAATGAATCGCTATGCTTTTGGTCGTTCAATTGCCAGTTTTCAGGCACTTAAACACAAAATGGCCGATATGTTTGTAGCCCTCGAATTGGCTCGTTCCAACTGCTACTACGGTGCCTGGGCGTTAAGTACCGGGGATGCTGAGTTGCCAATCGCAGCCGCAACTGCGCGGGTGAGTGCAACCAAGGCGATGTATCAATGCGCCAAAGAAAATATTCAGATCCACGGTGGCATGGGTTTCACCTGGGAGTTTGATTGTCATTTCTTCTATCGTCGTTCCAAATTACTGGCGGACAACCTGGGAAGCCAGGCACTTTGGGAAGAAAAATTAATTAGTCGTGTAGTGGCAAGTACTGCCGCCTAGGGCCGCATTAAATGCTAACACCTAACCAATTAGCTTATTTAAGAATGGCAGGAGAAGATCATGGATTTTAACGATACCCCGGAAGAAGCAGCGTTTAGAGCCGAAGTGCGTACCTTTCTGGATTCAGTAGCAACACGTAAATCAGACCCCCAGGATAGCTGGGATAAAAATGTTAAAAGCGAAACCGAAGCGGTAGAGATTGCAAAAAAATGGCAGCGTACCCTGCATGACAATGGTTGGGCCTGCCTGCACTGGCCTAAAGAGTACGGCGGTCGTGCAGCAAGTCAGATTGAGCGGGTGATATGGGATCAGGAAGAATCCCAGTATCTGGTACCCAAAGGATTTTTCATGATTGGCCTGGGTATGGCCGGTCCCACCATCATGACCTACGGAAATGATGAGCAAAAGAAAAAATACCTTCCCAGCCTGGCCTCATCAGAAAAAATCTGGTGTCAGTTATTCAGCGAACCGGTTGCCGGTTCTGATCTTGCTGGTATACGTACTAAATCTGAAAAAGATGGTGATGACTGGATTATCAATGGTCAGAAAATTTGGACATCTGGTGCTCACTACAGTGACTGGGGTATTTTGGTCACACGATCTGACCCCACCGTCGCGAAGCATAAAGGACTGACCTACTTTGTGGTCGATATGAAAAGCCCTGGTGTAGAAGTGCGGCCTATCAAACAGATCACCGGCGGATCAGGTTTTAACGAAGTCTTTTTTACCGATGTACGTATCCCCGACAATCAGCGCCTTGGCGCGGTAGGAGATGGCTGGAACGTCGCGTTAACAACTTTGATGAACGAGCGGGTCGCCGTTGGTGAGCGCAAGGGTGGTGATGTTTTAGAACTGATTGAATTGGCTAAAAACGTCAACATCAATGGCAAGCCTGCTATCGAAGATGGCGCGGTGCGCAACAAACTAGCGAAATGGTATTGTGAATTCAGCGGCCTTAAATTCACCCGTTTCCGTAGTATTTCCGCGATGTCGCGGGGTGAAGTACCGGGTGCGGAAAACTCCATTGGTAAGTTGGTCGGTGCGGCTAAAAGTCAGGATATGGCCGAGTTTGCCATGATGCTGATGGACCGTGCCGGAATGATCAATGATAAAGAGATCGCACCTTTCGCTGGAATGTTTCAGCAAACTTTCATGCAGTCGCCCTCCGGTCGTATCGCCGGTGGAACCGATGAGGTTCTCCGAAACGTGGTTGCGGAGCGGGTGCTTGGTTTACCGCAGGAACCAAGAGCCGATAAAGGTATGCCCTACAATGAGATACCAACCGGGACGATGAAGTAGTTTTTAGTTGTATATTTAAACTACGTAACGCACCGACAAAAAAGGCAGCTAAAAAGCTGCCTTTTTTGTCGGTGTTTATAATGATCTGTGGGTCGCGGCGACTTCATACTTCTTCTAACACATCCTTTACAAAAGGGATGGTCAGTTTCTTTTTCCTCAGCCGGACGCCTTCGGTATCGAGCTTAGCCAGCAAATCAATCAAAAAAACCATTTCCCGTGAGCTGTGGGAAAGAATGTAGTGAGCAACTTTTTCAGAAAGCTCCATGCCTCGCAGTTGGGCGCGGAATTGAAGCACTTCCATTTTTTCATAGTCGTTAAGGGGATCTAGCCGAAGGGTTAAGCCTGACTGTAGTCGGGTTTTAAGATCGGATAGTTTGATCTCAAGAGCTCTGGGAGCAGATTCGGCAGCTACCACCAGTTTGGCATTTTGCGCCATCAGGCGGTTGTAGAGGTGAAACAGCGCGGTTTCCCATTCACTATTCCCGACGATTTTGTTGAAGTTGTCGATACAGACTAGTTCAAGCCCTTGCAGGTTATCTAGCACTTTGGTTGGGCTATCGAGCAGATCCTCGGCAAGCAGGTAAACTGCAGAGCCGTCGAGGGAGCGTGATTCGTGGGTAGCGGCCTGCAATAGGTGGCTGCATCCACTACCTTTAGGGCCCCAAAGGTAGATCAGCCCCGACGAAGAGCCCGAGACAAATTCCTGCAGTTCATAGAGCGTATCGGAGTTAGTGCCGGATACAAAATTCTCGAATCGAGCCTCGCTGTCGACGGCAAATCCGAGGGTGATTTGTGAGATCAGTTCAGACATTTTTCGTGTGTTGATATTTATGCCACCAGGTAATTACGTAACCACTGCCGCTGACGATGCTGACGAAGGCTACCAGCCCAATAACGAATGTTACAAAAATTGAAGCAAAGGGCCAAAATGAGTTATCGAGTAATATAACGGTTACCAGAAAAAGTTGACAGAACGTACAGATTTTACCGGCAATTGATGGGGCCATATCGTATGGCCCAGCCAGGAAATGATAAGCGATGGCACCGCTAAATATGACGATATCACGTATCAGGACGATGGCGGTTAGCCAGATTGGCAGTTGTCCCACGTAGGTTAATAATATGAAGCAGACCGTGAGTAGTAGCTTGTCTGCAATGGGGTCTGCGATGGCGCCGAACCTACTGTGCCAGCTAAATTGCCGTGCCAGAAAACCATCGAGTCCGTCAGAAACCCCCGCGATAATAAACAAAACAGTAGCGCGGACAAAAGCACCATCATGAATATAGCAGGCGATGGGCACGACCAGCGCAATGCGAATCATGGTGATCAGATTGGGTATTTGGCGATATAACGGGAGCATGAATTCTCAGTCGGTGGTTGCTCGGTGCCCTGCAAGGTATCCGCTTAATTCTAGCATGATGCAGGAGGAATCGTTTACGCCCAGCGACGATGCAGCTAAGTCTGGATTCAACTCGGTTTAAGGTTGCCAGTAAAAAAACACGGGTTCCGTTGGCTGTTTGAAACGCCGCGTGGCGGTGGGGATCAATTTTCGATCCAGTTTTATCAGGTTGTGGAGCTGCGGAAGTGTCAACTCAGTATCAATCTGAAACTGAGTTTTTTCTGCTGAAACAAGGGATGGGTATACGTTATTGACCCCCGATAGCTTCTCAAGATAACGCGATAGTTCGGCATATTGGTCGACACTGATGATATCTAATACCGTTATGCTAACGTTTTCATCGACCGGATCGACAACCGTGGTGTCCGCTCCGTTGTGGGTATATTGCGCTGCGAAATAATTAGCGATCTGGTTGATGATGGGGCGAAATTGATTTTGCCCGGCAGCAGATGAAGTACGAAACCGTTGCGTGGTTGTATCATCGATTAATAGCCAGTCTGAATATTGGGTTCCATTATCAGCGACGTAGCTACGGCCTGCGAGAATAGCGTCCGGCTGGTAGCGGTCCGAGGCGGAGCGGATAGGGTCTACGATCAGCCCTCCGGCCATCTCCAGCGGCAGCAGTCGTTCGTCGTTAAGGTCGAGAAAGGGCAATTCGAAGGGCAGCCCCCGTTGTCGAATGGCATCTTCTAATTGCCTGTAGATAGCGGGTTCGGTATTGAAGTGAACCCAGTCTCGGCCAGTCTGGGTTTCCTGAGTAAGCCAGATCAGAACACGGGGTCGACTCGCCGGCCAGATGCTGATACCAAGAGCTGTCAACTGACTCTCGATGGCCTGTCTTTGAAAATCAACTACCAGCATTTTTTCGGTACCATCCGAAACCCGCGCCATGGGTACGACGGGTAGGGTTTGAGTGTCGGCGGGTTGATCGATTTGACGGTAACTATACTGGGTGATGTAACGCCCGGCCTGTTTAATCAGTGCGTCGATGCCAGTCTTATTGCCAATGTCTGTGTCACCCGTAACACGAATCAGCACCCGTTTAAGTCCTTTTTTTATAGCCAGTTCTCGGGTTTTAGCTTGCCGATCGACCACGGTGATTTCGGCGCGGTAAAGATAGGGGACATTTGCGGCGCGTACAGGACTGGCGAGCAAAATCAGAGACAACATTAGAATGATGTTGAAGCGATAGCATTTTAGGAGGTTATTACTTATCTGGTGTGCCATCAGCATGACAATAGATGTTTGAATAGGTAAAACAAAAGCAGGGTTCACTCACAAATAGTACATAAAGGCGTTGCCTGGCAGGTTGTTTGCGTATTATTGCGGTATCGGCCGGAAAATCATCTCCACTGTAAAGCGCGCAACCTATATAATGCTGCCGGATCTCAAGATGCGTCAATGAGGCGTATTTTTACGATAAATGCGCTATCAAGAAGTCCCAAAGGCGCTCAATATACACTGAAATGGCAAAAATACCGAACCTATGAGTAATGAATCTAAAACCTCTGGCAAGTCACTAAGCTATCGGGATGCCGGGGTTGATATTGAAGCTGGGAACCAGTTGGTGAATCGAATTAAGTCGGTCGCTAAAGCAACGCGACGGGAAGGTGTTCTTTCTGGTCTGGGTGGTTTTGGCGCATTATTTGAGTTGCCAAAGGGGCTTGATGAGCCGGTACTGGTGGCGGGTACTGATGGCGTAGGCACCAAGTTGCGTCTGGCCATAGATCTGAACAAGCACGATCGGGTTGGTATCGATCTGGTCGCAATGTGTGTGAACGATCTGATTGTGATGGGTGCCGAACCGCTGTTTTTCCTCGATTATTACGCCACCGGAAAACTTGATCCGGATGTAGCCACCTCCGTCATTACCGGCATTGGAGCAGGTTGTGAGTTGTCGGGTTGCGCACTGGTAGGTGGTGAAACCGCCGAAATGCCAGGCATGTACGAAGGCAAAGATTACGATCTGGCCGGGTTCTGTGTTGGTGTCATTGAAAAGGCCAAAATCATTGATGGTTCAAAGGTTGCCGTCGGTGACCGATTGGTTGCTTTAGCTTCCAGTGGCCCACACTCCAATGGTTTTTCATTGATCCGAAAAGTGCTGGAGGTTGCGGATGCAGATCTCGATATGCCCCTGGCTGGAAAACCATTACACGAACACCTGCTAGAACCGACTCGAATCTACGTTAAGAGCATCCTGTCGCTGGTTAACTCTTTTGATATTCACGGCATATGCCACATTACCGGGGGTGGCTTAACCGAGAACCTGCCGCGTGTGCTACCGGACGGAGTAGCCGCTAATATTGATCTTAACTCCTGGCAGATGCCGGAGATTTTTCAATGGATTCAGGAAAACGGAAATATCCAGCAAAGTGAAATGCATCTAACCTTTAACTGTGGTGTGGGGATGGTGATCGCAGTATCAGAAGAGGACTACGATGGTGTGATGGCAGCGCTTACTGCGTCCGGTGAAAAAGCCTGGTTGCTTGGCTCAATCGAGTCCGGTGAAGAGGGTCCAGCTCAGGTGGTGTTTAATTCTTGATGGCATCCTTTAGCGATGCTTTACCCATGAAAGATGCTTCACCAATAAAAATAGTCGCGCTGATCTCCGGTAATGGCTCCAATTTACAGGCCATAATTGATGCGATTGCCGAGCGTGGGCTCAACGCGAAAATCTGTGCGGTAATCAGTAATATTGAACAAGCCTATGGGCTTCAGCGTGCAAGCAAAGCTGGGATTCCTGCTGTCTGGATTGACCACAAAAAATATTCCAATCGGGAACAATTTGATCAGGCATTGATCGAAGCCATCGACCCTTACCAACCTGATTTGATTGTGCTGGCCGGGTTTATGCGAATCTTGACCGAGCCATTTGTGTGTCATTATCAGGGCAGGTTGATAAATATTCATCCATCGCTATTGCCCCGTTTCCGAGGCTTAAATACACATCAACGGGTAATCGAAGAGGGGGATTCAGAGCACGGCGCAAGCATTCATTTCGTGACCCCGGATCTGGATGGTGGCCCGGTGATTGTGCAGGCACGTATATCGGTTGAAGCGAATGACAGCGCCGAAACACTCGCGCAAAAAGTGCAACAACAGGAACACAAAATATATCCCCAGGTAGTTGAATGGTTTTGTGACAATCGTATCCGGCTTAATCAGAACAAGGTTTATCTCGATGGAAACGAACTGCACGATCGTGGTTATAGCCCACCCATATAATACCCTTCCGGTTGCAGATATTTGGATCGCTGCTATTTTGGATTGGAGCGCAGTTGTATGACTCGATACTTCAAAAACCTTAAATTAATTCAACAATTCCTCATGCTGTGTCTTGTCGCTATAGCCATATTGGGACCGACATGGGCAATTGCTGACAACTCTTCTGCATCCAGCGCACCTATTCCCCCGACCCCGTATCAAGCCAGCTATAAAGCCAAAATTAATGGCACCTTCCTCACGCTAAAGCGGACCTTAAAACAACTTGCCGACGGCCATATACAAATAACCACCACTGCAAAAACATTCTACGCTTCATTTTTCCAGCGCTCGGTATTTGAGTTGAAGCAAGGGGTTCCATCGCCGCTCATATTTGATCATCAGCAAAAAATGCTGGGCGTTGAGCGCGGATCATATGGTATTCAATTTGAAGATGAACAGGCCCGTTATCAAAAAGGTGATACTAAGGTTGAGCTAAATATCCCGGCGGGTGCTCAGGATATTCTGAGCGTACAATATATGCTGCGCAACTGGCTGCCAAAGGGCGAAACGGAAATTGGAATTCCAGTGGTTAGCAGGGCAAAACTAAAACAATATAAATTTAAAATTACCGGTGAGGCCGTGCTGAATCTGCCTGCAGGTCGTTTTAATGCGATAAAAGTAGAGCGGGTAGATACGCCGGATAAACAAGGCAGCTACTGGTTTGCTAAAGACTGGAATTACATGCTTCTGAAAATGGAAATGCCAAACGGAAAAGGGAAAACGGACTATCTGGAGCTAAGCTCTGCCGTTGTGGGTGGGCGAACGATGATGGGTCGGTAGCGGTATAGTTTTGTTAGGTTTTATGGGTACCAATTTTCAAGCTTCAGTTTAGGTACTCTCGAAAATTCTTTCGTATTATTGGTGATCAAGGTTCCTTTATTTGCCAGCGCGGTACCCGCTATCAATAGATCACAAGGACCAATTGGGGTGCCCTTTTTTTCGAGGTTGGCCCGAATTGATGCTGATAAACGCGCCGCCTCACTTTCAAAAGGCAATATCTCAACCAATGAACATAGCTCCTTCAGCTGAGCTTGCCGTTTTCGGGGGGATGCAGATTTGGCTATGCCATACTCCAATTCGTACAGCACCACTGACGGAATGCCGATATCTTTTGGCGATACCTCAAGGAATTTGGCAGGAACATTCCCCATTCCTTTGAAGAAATAGATCAGTGTATTGGTATCAATGACATACATTACAACATCTCTCGACTGGCATCCTTTCCTTCGTTATTTCTGATCTCATCTAGGGTTGGAAAATCCTCCCACGAACCAGCCAACTCCACTACAGACTGTGGCCACTCGTTAGCCACTTTGTCCTGAATAAGTTTCGCAATCCACTTACTCTTTGATAAATGCGCAGATTTTGCAGCATCTATCATCTTGCGCTCAATTTCTTCTTCCAGATAAATGGTAACTTGACCCATAACCGAAACCCTCAAAAATAATATATGTTTAATTATATGTGTCGGAGGCTATGTGTCAATATTGAAATTAAGGTTGAATCTAGCGGAAAATCGGTTGCCGTGCAGCTGATTGTTAAGGCCTAAGGAGCACAAGACTCGAGTTCAGATATCGTATGGTTTCAGTGATCTCGAAATACTCACCTTTGTCTTCCTCGCTGCACTGCTCAGCTAAAAAAATCAAGAATTCGTGCAGTGGCCCGGATAACCTAAGCAGCAGGTCATCAATAGCCCAACTCTCGTTTCTTGAGTCATCCATCGCGGTTGTGAAATGAGCAACCCGCTTATTAATATTTTTGCGTTCTTCATTCGTGAGAATGCTGCTTGGCTGATAGCCAAAATCGGATACGATTACGTCATCGTGTCGCGTTTTCTTGTTCTTAAAAAAATCGTCGAACTTGCGGATGGCCAATAGGCTGCTGGTCAGGCATGACATAGTAATTGCGTCATATTCGTAAGGTAGGGAAAGCTGCTGCTCATTGAGCTTAGGCTTTACCGCAGCCTTCCATGAAACGTACGAACAGCACACACTGACTGTGGAGCAAACTACGACAACCTGCTCGTAACTATTTTTCATTTTTAGTCTTAACGACCAAGTTCACCCGGCGCGCATAATAATCAATAGCGCCTGCAATCTTAACTGCCATATCAATATATCGTTCAGCTTCGTTTTGCGAAATTGCGAAATCGGGCAAATGGGCTGCTTCATTTCGTATTTTTCTTAATGATTGAAATGCATCAATGCTATCTTGAGGTAGTTTATTTTCATTTATTAGTGTGCCTAAAACGGCTTTGCCATGAGAGAGGCCTCTCATTCTATCTTTTGATACACCGGCTAATTTTGCGAGGGCTGTTTCAATTTGTATCCAGGCCTCCATAATTGCTGCCCTTGGAGAAACCTCTAGAATTCTGGATAGCTGCAAATAAGCTTCTTCGATTCTATCTCTTGGTTCCTCGCCTAGTTCTCTAGGGACTGCTTTAATAACTTTATCAGTTGCAGTTTCTGCATGTTTGAGTTCTTTTTCGAATTTTGCTTCGACATCTTTGTATTTAAAATGAGACATCCTTGTAAGTAATTGACGTAGTTCGCCTCTAAACATATACCCAAGCCATACCGCAGCAGCTGGCCATGCTATTGCTTCAACTAACTTGACGAAGTTATCCATTTTCTAACTGCCTGCTAGTGTGAATAGGCGGAAACGACTCTCCACCTATTGTGATATTAACCCACAAAGGTAGAAATATTTATAGCTTCATATAGAAGGAAGTATTTCTGAAAAATCTGGTCTCTGGGTTTAAAAAATCTATATTACGCCTTGGGTAAGGTAACTCCGGTCTGTCCCTGATATTTTCCACCGCGTTGTTTATATGTGGTTTCACACTGCTCGTCGGATTCAAAAAACAGCATCTGTGCTACCCCTTCGTTGGCATAAATTTTTGCCGGAAGTGTGGTGGTATTTGAAAATTCCAGTGTTACGTGGCCTTCCCATTCTGGCTCAAGTGGCGTGACGTTTACAATGATGCCGCAGCGGGCGTAGGTCGATTTTCCCAGGCAAATCGTCAGAACATTTTTGGGGATTCGGAAATACTCGACGGTTCTGGCCAGCGCGAATGAGTTAGGCGGGATAATGCAAACATCATCTTCGATGGTTACCAGGCTTTTTTCGTCGAAATCTTTTGGGTCAACAATCGCGGAGTGGATGTTGGTAAATACTTTGAATTCTGATGCGCAACGAACATCGTAGCCGTAACTGGATGTTCCGTAGGAGATTAATTTCGCACCGGAGGCATCTGCTTTTACCTGTCCTTTTACAAAGGGTTCGATCATGCCCTGTTGTTCTGACATTCTCTGGATCCAGAGGTCTGATTTAATGCTCATAATAGTTGAAGGGTTCCGGGTCAGTTATGGGTCGACGTTTACAGCACTAAACAGGCTGGATTCGAATTTTGGTGTTTGTGACAATTGGGCCGCCATGCGGCGTGCCAGATCCCGATAAAGGAGTGCGACAGGCCCCTCAGGCTCCGCCAGTACGGTAGGATTGCCACTGTCGGTTTGTTCGCGGATTGAAGGATCCAGTGGTAGCGAGCCCAGAACCGGCACATCGTAGGATTCTGCAACTTGCTCTGCGCCGCCAGTGCCAAAGATATGTTGCTGGTAACCGCAATTTTCGCAGATATGAATCGCCATATTTTCAACAATGCCGAGTACCGGAATGTCGACTTTGCGGAACATTTCGATCCCTTTTTTGGCATCCAGTGTGGCGATGTTCTGCGGGGTGGTGACAATTACCGCGCCGGTTACCGGTGCCTTTTGAGCTAGGGTAAGCTGGATGTCGCCGGTGCCCGGTGGCATATCTACTATTAAGTAATCCAGATCGTGCCACAGGGTTTGATCTAAAAGCTGCAAAAATGCGCTGCTGATCATGGGGCCACGCATCACCATTGGGGTGTTGGCGTCAGTCAAGAACCCCATGGACATGGCCTGCATGCCGTGGACTGTCATCGGTGTGAAGAATTTTCCGCCTTCAACATCGGGTCTGGCATCGTCGGGAACCCCCAGCATCATGGCCTGACTCGGCCCGTAGATATCGGCGTCGAGAATGCCGACCTTGGCACCTTCTTTAGAGAGGGCTAGCGCGAGGTTGACTGAAGTAGTGGATTTCCCAACTCCACCCTTACCTGAAGCAACCGCAATGATATTTTTAATCTTAGCCTGTGGCTTCATCGCGGTTTTGGTTTGATGGCTGACGATTTTCCAGTTCAGTTGAATATCGATTTTCGGAAAGCTGACCTGCCGGCGAATCTGTTGTTCGATCTCCTTGATCATGATTTCACGCACCCCGGCGGCGGGGTAACCCAGCTGGATTTCTACTTTAAGGGTATCACCCTCAACACTTAGGTTTCGCAGTGCTCCGGTATCCTGAAGATTTTTCCCAAGGTACGGGTCTTGCCAGCCTGCCAGGGCTGAACGGGCATGGTCGATTGCTGCTGTCATGAAAAATAGGTCTCTATTTAGATCTGTATGTAGAATAGCGGCTGATCTCGGCGCGGCCAGGCTATGAATAGCCTAAGCTTCTAATGCTAAGTAAGCAGGCGGTAACAGCAACTATTATGCAGCGGGAGATTATAACCAATTCGAGTTGGAAAGCTTGTATAAATCACTTGAAACCCTAAGTGGCTTCACTTAGAATACCGCCCCCGAGAATAAGGGCACGGCGGCTGTGGTTGATTTTATGATCCAGGATCAAAATTTCGGCAAGTTACACGGAACTGTCCGGCTAGACCAAATTTGAAACGATTGATTGATCAGGGTTAACCCATGTACGCTGTATTTAAAAGCGGTGGCAAACAGCACCGAGTATCTGAAGGTGACGTTCTTAAACTAGAAAAAATCGAAGCGCCTATCGGCGGAAGTCTCGATTTTGAAGAAGTATTGCTCGTCAGTGACGGCGAAGACGTTAAAGTTGGCGCACCGAACCTCGAAGGCGGAAAAGTAACCGCTGAAGTCGTGGGTCAGGGACGTCACAAAAAAGTCACCATCATTAAATTTAATCGCCGGAAGCATTTTCGAAAGCAGGCCGGTCATCGTCAGTATTTCACTGAAGTACGCATCACCGGTATTAACGCCGGATAAGATAAATATCTTGCGCTTAGTAAGCAGAGGATTTAGCAATGGCACATAAGAAAGCGGGTGGTAGTACTCGGAACGGACGCGACTCGGAGTCGAAACGATTAGGCGTTAAAAGATACGGTGGCGAAGTAGTTCGTGCCGGTAACATCATCGTGCGGCAGCGCGGTACTCGGTTTCACCCGGGCACCGATATGGGTTGTGGTAAAGACCATACCCTTTTTGCAAAAGCGGATGGTAGAGTACTGTTTGAGGTTAAAGGCCCAAACAATCGTAAATTCGTGAGCATCGTACCTGCCTAATCTTTAGAGAAGGCAGTATGATCTTAAAAAACCTCGTCCCCGGACGGGGTTTTTTGCTTTAGGATGTCCGGATTTCAGAGTCCAGTTTTAATACCTAAAAGATCGGTGATTCAGTGTTGATCGAAAAATTCCTCCGCCATTTATGGGCTGAAAAAGGTTTGAGCGAAAATACCCTGCAGGCCTATCGACGGGATTTAATGGGATTTGATAGCTGGTTGGTCGCGGAGAAATATTCACTGGAAAAACTGGATTCCGAGCAGTTGAAACGCTATTTGGCATACCGCTCAGAACAGTCCTATAGCCCCCGTTCTAATGCCAGGGCGTTGTCGGCTATTCGTAGTTTTTGCCGTTTTGGCCTGGAAACAGAGCTGTACTCTCGGGACCCGAGTTTCGATATTGAAGCACCGCAGTTTGGTCGGCCACTACCGAAATTCCTCAGCGAAGAGGATGTTGATCTGTTGCTGGCGACGCCGGATGTAGAGACCGTGTTGGGACTGCGGGATCGTACTATGCTTGAGTTACTGTATGCCTGTGGGCTCAGGGTGTCAGAGCTGGTGGGCATGGAGATTGCGCACATCAACCTAAACCAGGGTTTGGTGCGAATTGTTGGCAAAGGTGGAAAAGAGCGACTGATACCCTGTGGTGAAGAAGCGCTGGACTGGCTGTTGCGGTACCTGAAGACTGGCCGGCCAGACCTGCTTTCGGGTAAACAGAGTCACGCCCTGTTTCCTAGTATGCGTGGTCAAATGATGACACGTCAGACATTCTGGCATCGAATCAAGCAGCATGCGACGAGTGCAGGAATTGATAAACCACTTTCACCTCATACCTTGCGTCATGCCTTTGCGACACATCTGGTTGATCATGGCGCGGATCTTCGAGTAGTGCAGCTGCTGCTGGGTCACAGTGATTTGTCGACCACACAGATCTACACTCACGTGGCTCAGGAACGGATGAAAACGCTACATCGTGAGCACCACCCGCGAGGATGACGACTATAGGGATCTGAATACAGGGAACCGAAGCAGGTGATCGCGTTCTAATGGAACCTTACTTATTAAATTACCAAACTTAACGAGAGTTATTCGAACCATGAACATAAGAATTGCGGTATTTGTATTGTTGATGAGTATGGTTGCTCAACCTTCTATGGCAGATTCGGTGGCCTCGACGATTGAACAGATTCGAGGCCGGATATTGGCTGCACAACCGGGGTTACCGATCAGTACCCTGAGCGAAAGCGAATTTCCAGGACTCTATGAAGTGGAGCTAAGGGGTGGTCAAAAGATATATACCAGTAAAACCGGTGATTATCTGCTTGCCGGCGAGCTATATAAAGTGACTGGCCAGGGGCTGGTGAATTTGACTCAGCAAGCAAAGAATGAGATTCGTGTATCGAAAATATCGGCGATAGATGAAAGTCAGATGATCGTGTTTAGTCCCAAAAACCGCAAAGCCACGATTACGGTATTTACCGACATTGATTGCGGATACTGTCGTAAATTGCATCGCGATGTGCCGACATTGAATGAGATGGGGATCGCGGTACGGTATCTCGCATTTCCCCGGGCCGGTGCAGGTTCCAAGACTTATCAGAAAATGGTATCCGCCTGGTGTGCTGAAGATAAGCTGGATGCCATGAATAAACTTAAATCAGGCATTCCTATTCCGGTAAAGACGTGTGTGAATCCGATAGAGGAACAGCATCAACTCGGTCAACAATTAGGGGTAAACGGGACACCTGCGCTGGTATTAGAAAATGGCCGATTGGTGCCGGGTTATCTTGAGCCTCAACAAATGGCAATGGCGGTTGGGCTGAACTAGCCTTTATTCAAGCCTTCCGTCACCTGAATGTTTGCGCTCAGCATAGGTGTGAATTGACATTAGACTATGTGGTGCGTAAGGTTCCGCTCTTTTATGTCAACCCTGCGGGCAACGGGCTTTGCGCTGCCTGTCCGTGATTATTTTCCGCTGGTAAAGTGAACTCTTCCAGGTGAAATTATTCTGGAATGTTGCCAGGGAATGAAGTGCGATACTAAACCGATGAGGCGTAGATTTTGAAACCAGCAAAAATTGGTATATGTGGATTAGGCACTGTGGGTAGCGGTGTTGTAAATGTACTGGCCAGGAACGGCCAGGAAATCGAGCGGCGTGCTGGTCGTGGAATCGAGATCGCCCAAATTGGTGCTCGGCGTGATAACCCTGCCTGTGATTACAGTGATATTCCTGTCAGTCGGGATATTTTTGATGTAGTCCGAAATCCCGAAATCGACGTGGTTGTTGAGCTGATTGGCGGTTGTACGACGGCACGTGAACTTGTGATCGAAGCGATCCAGAATGGTAAACATGTGGTTACCGCCAACAAAGCATTGATAGCGGAACACGGCAATGAAATTTTTGAACTGGCGCAGAAAAAGGGCGTCACGGTTGCCTTTGAAGCATCCGTTGCTGGCGGCATTCCGATTATTAAATCTGTACGAGAAGGGTTGGCGGCCAACAGTATTCACTGGCTTGCCGGTATTATTAACGGCACCGGTAACTTTATTCTGACCGAAATGCGTGAGCACGGCAGAACCTTTGAAGATGTACTGGCTGAGGCTCAGGCATTGGGTTACGCGGAGGCGGATCCAACTTTCGATGTTGAAGGTATTGATGCGGCTCATAAGCTCACTATTCTTGCATCTATTGCCTTTGGGATTCCACTACAGTTCGATAAAGCCTTCACCGAAGGTATTGGCGCAATTAGTAGTGAAGATGTAAGTAATGCGGAAGAACTGGGCTATCGAATCAAACATCTTGGTGTTACCCGTCGCACCGAACAGGGTGTTGAGCTACGTGTACATCCAACCCTGATCCCGGAAAAACAACTGATCGCGAATGTAGATGGCGTGATGAATGCGGTACTGGTTGATGGCGATGCCGTAGGCCCAACCCTCTATTACGGTGCTGGCGCAGGTGCGGAACCCACCGCATCTTCAGTTGTAGCCGATATTGTTGATGTGGTGCGCGCACTTACCGTGGATCCCGATAATCGTGTGCCCCATTTGGCATTTCAGCCCGACGCACTTTCGGATCTTAAGATATTGCCGATCGAAGAGGTTGAAACCGGTTATTACCTGCGTATCGCGACCCTCGACAAAGTTGGCGTATTGGCAAAAATAGCCACCCTTCTGAGTGAACAGGGTATTAGCATTGAGGCATTAATTCAGCGCCAGCCTGAAGAGCCAGGCGAGGGTGAGACGATTGCGTCAATTATTGTGTTGACCAATCGTGTGATTGAAAAACAGATGAATCAAGCGATTTCAGAGATCGAGGCATTGTCTGAAATCGTCGAAAAAGTACATAGAATTCGCGTTGAGCTGCTTGACTAGTTATAGGGCTAAACTAGCAGGACAACCGGCAGGAAATAAAATAGAGGAATATGAATATGGCAGTTGGAACTCGTTATCTTGGTCTGATCGATCGTTACCGTGACCATTTACCGGTAAGTGACGACACACGGTTGATTAGCCTCGGAGAGGGTAACACTCCGCTGATCCGACTGAAAAATATCCCCAAATTGCTGGGAAAAGATGTCGATATTTACGTTAAGTATGAAGGCCTGAACCCAACCGGATCTTTTAAAGATCGCGGTATGACCATGGCGGTGACCAAGGCAGTTGAAGAGGGCAGTGAAGCGATCATCTGTGCATCAACTGGTAATACCTCTGCCTCCGCAGCGGCCTATGCCGCACGCGCCGGAATTAAAGCTTTTGTTTTGATTCCGGAAGGAAAAATTGCAATGGGCAAACTAGCTCAGGCAATGATGTATGGCGCGGAAATTATCCAGATTGAAGGTAATTTCGACGAGGGTATGGAGTTGGTGAAGCAGGTTGCTAAACATGCCCCGGTCACCATCGTAAACTCAATTAACCCGTTTCGCTTGCAGGGCCAAAAAACAGCAGCCTTTGAGATTATGGAAGAGCTCGGCACAGCACCGGATTACCACTGCCTGCCAGTGGGTAACGCCGGTAATATCAGTGCCCACTGGATGGGTTATTGCGAGTACAAAGAAGATGGCGTAGTCAATAAAAGCCCTGCTATGGTTGGTTATCAGGCAGAAGGTTCAGCACCCTTTATGCGGGGTGAGATGGTCGATCACCCGGAGACGGTTGCAACCGCCATTCGCATCGGCCATCCCCAATCATGGGATAAAGCCTGGGCTGTCCAGAAAGAGTCCAAGGGTTGGTTTGATGAATTGACTGATCAGGAAATTCTGGATGCTCAAAAATTATTGAGCGAGCAAGAGGGTGTGTTTTGTGAGCCCGCCTCAGCAGCCTCTATCGCTGGCGCCATGCGCGATATTAAAGCTGGAAAAATACCTGAGGGTAGCAAGATTGTTTGCACCTTAACCGGCAATGGCCTGAAAGATCCGGATACAGCGATTGGCCAATGCCAACAGGCCGGTAGTCTAACGTCTATTCCAGCCACCCTTGATGCGGTCAAAACAGCAGTATTGGCGGGAGTGTAGTTCCACCGATTTAGCTACAGTCTTCCTATCATCCTTCAATGACAGCTGATTTACGTACTATTCAGCAACGGCCGATAATCTCCGAGCCGGAGCTGGATTGTGCGGAGATTGATCCACTCCTTCAGCGGATTTTTGCCAGTCGTGGTGTTACCAGCCCACAGCAAATTCAATATCAGCTTGGCAATCTTGAAAACCCCAACCAACTCAAGGGCATATCAGCGGCAACCGCGCTGCTTGAAGAGGCGCTGCGAAAACATCAACGTATCCTGATTATTGGTGACTACGATGCAGATGGTGCTACCAGCACCACTGTGGTGGTGCTGGCTCTTCGGGCACTTGGTGCGACCTTTGTAGACTACCTGGCGCCGAATCGTTTTGAATATGGTTACGGTCTTACGCCGGGTATTGTTGAACTCGCCAGCAACCGATCACCGGATCTGATTATCACCGTCGACAACGGTATTTCCAGCGTTGATGGCGTTGCGGCGGCGAAAGCGCTGGGGATTAAGGTGTTGATCACGGATCATCATCTCGCCGGGTCTGAGTTACCTGCTGCCGATGCTATCGTAAACCCTAATCAACCGGGCTGTTTATTTAATAGTAAAGCGATTGCCGGGGTTGGGGTGGCCTACTACCTCATGATTGCATTGCGAGGGCGGTTAAGGTCGTCCGGCTGGTTTGATGAGTTGGGAATAGCGCAACCGAATTTGGCGGATCTTCTCGATCTGGTCGCATTGGGTACGGTGGCCGATGTGGTGTCGCTTGATAGCAATAACCGGATATTGGTTGAGCAGGGGCTTCGGCGTATTCGTGCGGGACGTGCTCGGCCTGGTTTGTTGGCATTGATAGAACTTGGCAATCGCAATCTCGCTAATCTGGTTTCACAGGATCTGGGTTTTGCTGTAGGCCCAAGGTTAAATGCCGCGGGTAGGTTAGACGATATCTCCCTTGGTATCGAATGCCTGTTGACCGACGATGCTAGTCTGGCGATGGATATGGCGAGGCAACTCGATCAACTTAATCAGGATCGAAAACAGATTGAGCAGGGGATCCAGCAGGAAGCGCTGCAAATACTGAGTGGTATGCAGTTGGAGTCGACGGAGGATCTGCCCCTCGGAATTTGTCTTTACGATGAAAGCTGGCACTCCGGCGTGATCGGTATCGTTGCATCAAGGGTTAAGGATCGCGTACACCGACCGGTTATTACCTTCGGAAAAGTGAGCGATACCGAAATCAAAGGTTCAGGACGTTCCGTTGAAGCGGTCCATATTCGAGATCTACTTGAGCGCATTGCTACACAAAATCCCGGTTTAATTCAAAAATATGGTGGTCACGCGATGGCCGCTGGACTGTCGATTGCCCCGGAAAATTATAAGCTTTTTGCCGAACTGTTTGATCAAGCGGTTCGGGACACCGTGAACGAGCAGCAACTCCAGGCAATAGTGATAACCGATGGCGAGCTCGATGGCCAGCATTTAAACCTGCAAAGCGCCGATCTGATGCGAAATGCTGGTCCCTGGGGCAGCGGATTTCCGGAACCGCTATTTGACGGCGAATTTTTACTGGAAAATCAGAAAATAGTCGGTGAGCGGCATTTGAAGTTTCGTGCGAGAGAGCCGCGCAGCGGCTTAGCTATTGAGGCCATTGCGTTTAATGTTGATCTGGATAACTGGCCAAGCACCGCCGATCGGGCGCGGTTAGCGTATCGGCTGGATGTAAACGAGTATCGCGGCAACCGCAGTGCGCAACTGGTTTGTGACTATCTTGAGGCCATTGGGCTTTGAGCTACTTTAAAGTAGCCACTTATTAAAAAGCCCTGGGGGTTAATTTAAGGCTACGGAGGCGACTTGAGGAATTCAGAATTTCCAGGACCTGGCTTCGTGTTTATCCGACTCATCAATGAGTGCATCCAGCAGACGCATTAAAGTTCTGCTCTCTACTTCCATCTCGTTGCTATATCGATCAGCCTGTTCCCATTGTTCGTTACTGGCGGCTGTGGCGGCTTTGTTACCATTATCATGTACGTTTTTGAGAGGACCATCCAGTGATTTGAATGCAGGTAAATGCGCATATTTTAGACCACCTTCAGCATCGCGCATCCATTGTCCAAGTCGACATTCAGTATGGAGAACCTGGTTTACGCTGTATTTTTGAGGGTCGGAAATTACGCGATAAACGTCGAATTTCCATGCCAGATGATCCATTTTTACCGATTCAACAAACCCACCGATAGCAGAGTGGTCGATAGTTTTACGCATATCTTCAGACTGAGAAATCACCTCATGTATAACCGATTGAGCGCTTTCGGAAGAGTTTCGAATGACATCGAGCTTGTCTGAAAGCTCGGTAATAAAGCTACTGGTTGCAGTGGTCTGTTGCTCAATACTGTTAACTAATGTTGCGATTTCAGAGGTCGATGAGGCGGTTTTTTGAGCTAACGCTCTGACCTCATCGGCTACAACTGCAAACCCTCGGCCGTGTTCGCCGGCGCGCGCCGCTTCAATTGCCGCGTTTAACGCCAATAAGTTAGTTTGATCGGAAATGTCACTAATGATTTTTACGAACTGCGAAATACTATGGGCAGAATCGATCAGGGCGCTAACGGTTAAGTTACTTTTTTCCGCCAATCCTGCAACCGTTGAGGTCTGCTCAGTGATCTCTGACATGATAGTGAAGCCCGTTGAAATCCTCTCGGAAGACTCGGACAACTTATTTTTTTCTGTGTTCATCGTGTCGGCATCGGTAGCAATTTGCCCACGAATATCATCCAGCCCATCCCCAAAATGGTTCCAGAGAGCATTAAGATGGTTTTCCGTAGCTGGCTTGTTGTTGAGTGCGCTGAGTTCCGCCTTCAGTGCGTTGAGCTCTGCTGCAAGGGCTTGATTATCGTCCTGCAAGGTCTTGTTTTTATTCCCTAGCTGGATGTTTTCCTGCTGAGCATCATCAAGTTTCTTCGCTGAAGCAAACCACATAATTGGTCCCTGTGTTTTTAAATGTAGATAGTTGGGCTGGTTTAAAAAACCATCAATAATTCGAAACTGGATTTAAAGTATAGACCTGATCGTTAGGAGCGCCATTTATTGAGGGTAGGAAATAACCTGTCGTAAAAATATCTTTGGATCGTGTGTCCGATTGATACTCCTGTCTGATTTAAAGGTGTTGAGGGTTAAGGTAGAATGTCGCCCTTTGTACATCTATACATCCACCTACACATTTCACTGCGCGGAAAGATCAAAATGCTAGAAACCAATGCCATCATGCAGCAACTACAGGATCTCCAGCAGCGCACCCAGGTGATTAGGGGGTATCTTTGACTACCCCGAGAAAAAGGATCGGCTTGAAGAAGTTGAGGGTGAGCTAGAAGACCCGGCAGTGTGGGATAACCCCGACCGAGCCCAGGAACTGGGCAAAGAGCGCGCGACACTGGAACAGATCGTAAATACACTCGATCAACTTCTGTCCGGTGTCGATGATGGGGTTGATCTGCTCGAACTCGCGATTGAAGAACAGGATGAAGATACCGTAAATGAGGTGGTTTCAGAGATTGCGGCGCTCTCTACAATTCTTGAGCAATTTGAGTTCCGTAGAATGTTTTCCGGTGAGATGGATGCCAATAATGCATTCTTGGATATTCAATCCGGTTCCGGTGGTACCGAAGCCCAGGACTGGGCTGAAATGTTACTTCGAATGTACCAGCGTTGGGCTGAAAAAAAAGGCTTCGCAGTTGAGCTGATTGAAGCCAGTGATGGTGATGTGGCGGGTATCAAGGGCGCTACTATTAAAGTGGTTGGTGAGTATGCCTTTGGCTGGCTACGTACTGAAACCGGTATTCACCGACTGGTGCGAAAATCACCCTTTGATTCCGGCAGCCGCCGCCACACCTCCTTTGCGTCTGTTTTTGTATCGCCGGAAGTAGACGAAAATGTCGATATCGAAATCAATCCATCGGATCTGCGTATAGATACCTATCGGGCAAGTGGGGCCGGTGGCCAGCACGTTAATAAAACCGACTCCGCTGTTCGGATTACCCACCTGCCCAGTGAAATTGTGGTGCAGTGCCAGAATCAACGCTCCCAGCATCAAAATAAAGCCAACGCGATGGATCAATTGCGGGCTAAGCTTTATGAGATGGAGATGTTGAAGAAAAACTCCGAGAAACAAAAGCTGGAAGAATCCAAATCAGATATCGGCTGGGGCAGCCAGATTCGATCCTATGTGCTGGACTCCTCACGAATTAAAGATTTAAGAACCAATGTTGAAGTCACCAATACCCAGGCAGTACTGGATGGTGGCCTGGATATATTTATTGAAACCAGCCTGAAGGCAGGACTATGAGCGAAATTCAAGATACCCCCGAACAAGATGAAAGCGAGCTATTGGCCCTGCGTCGAGCCAAACTGACCGAGATGCGGGAGCAGGGTAACGCCTTCCCGAATGATTTTCGGCGCGACTCCCTGGCGCGGGAACTGCATGATAGCCATGGCGAAAAGACCAAAGAGGTTCTGGCAAACGAAGGGGTTCCGGTCAAGGTCGCCGGACGAATCATGTTGCGCCGCATTATGGGCAAAGCCAGCTTTGTTACCATTCAGGATATGTCCGGGCGTATTCAGCTCTATGCACGCAAAGCCGATCTTCCGGAAGGTGTCTATAACGCCTTCAAAAAGTGGGATCTTGGCGATATTGTCGGGGCTGAGGGCAGGTTATTTAAAACCAATACCGGTGAACTCTCGATTCACCTCAGCAATCTTGTTCTGTTGACTAAATCATTGCGGCCTCTGCCGGAAAAGCACAAGGGCCTTAGTGATCTTGAAGCACGTTACCGTCAACGCTATATCGACCTGATCGTAAACGAAGAGTCCCGGAGAACCTTTGAAATTCGCTCCGGAGTGGTAGCTGAGATTCGTAATTTTATGTCAGGGAACCAGTTCCTTGAGGTGGAAACGCCGATGATGCAGGTGATCCCCGGCGGTGCCACTGCGCGGCCCTTTGTCACGCATCACAATGCACTGGATATGGATCTGTATTTACGGGTTGCACCGGAGCTTTTTCTCAAGCGTCTAGTTGTGGGTGGTTTTGAGCGAGTTTTCGAGATCAACCGTAACTTCCGGAATGAAGGCTTGTCGACCCGCCACAACCCCGAATTCACCATGCTGGAGTTCTATCAGGCCTACGCCGATTATCATGATTTGATGGATCTCACCGAGCAGATGCTCAAACAGATCACCGAAAAAGTACTGGGCACCACCGAAGTGACCTATCAGGGAACTGCTTACGATTTTGGCAAACCGATCCGCCGGTTAACCCTGGTAAACGCAATCCTGGAATTCAATTCGGATATTGATGCGGCTGACCTGGAAACCCTTGATAAGGCCCGTGAACTGGCAAAGTCATTGGATATCCCCCTTAAAGATGGCTACGGCCTCGGCAAAGTGCAGGTCGAAATCTACGAAAAAACCACCGAGATGAAACTGGATCAGCCTACCTTTATCACCGAGTTTCCAACCGAGGTTTCACCATTAGCACGACGCAGTGATAGCAATCCGGAGGTTACCGATCGTTTTGAACTGATCATTGCAGGTCGTGAGATTGCCAACGGATTCTCAGAACTCAACGATGCGGAAGATCAGGATCAGCGCTTTAAAGCGCAGGTTATGGAAAAGGATGCCGGTGACGACGAAGCCATGCACTACGATGCGGATTACATCACCGCGCTGGAGTACGGCATGCCCCCCACCGCCGGTGAGGGTATCGGTATTGATCGGCTGGTGATGTTGCTCACCGATTCGCCCTCAATACGAGATGTATTGCTGTTCCCCCACATGCGTAAGCAGTAACACAGGGGCGTAAAAAACAATGGCAAATGACTCGATCAAGCTGGAAAAATCATGGAAATCGCGCTTAAGTGATGAGTTTGATAAGGATTATATGATCGAGTTACGGCAATTTCTGAGTGATGAAAAAGCTGCGGGCAAGGTGATTTACCCCAAAGGCGGCCAGTATTTTTATGCACTGGATCAAACACCCTATGACAAGGCTCGGGTTGTCATTCTTGGTCAGGATCCCTATCACGGGCCGGGGCAGGCCCACGGATTGTGCTTTTCCGTAGCGCCAGGGGTACGATTACCGCCGTCCCTTCAAAATGTTTTCAAAGAGATACGGCAACAACTGGATATTGAATTTAACGGCAATGGTTGTTTGCAGCACTGGGCAGAACAGGGCGTATTGCTGCTGAATGCGGTGTTGACGGTAGAGCAGGGGCAGGCCGCATCACATCAGGGTAAGGGCTGGGAAATCTTTACTGATCGGATTATTGAACTGCTCAACGAGCGTGATGAACCCTTGGTATTTATGCTCTGGGGAAGTCACGCCCAGAAAAAAGGCAAGCATATTGATCGTAATAAACATCTGGTGCTGACCTCTCCGCACCCGTCGCCCCTCTCGGCACATCGGGGTTTTTTTGGAAACCGCCACTTTGTGAAAGCGAATGAATTTTTGCAGCAATCAGATCAGCAACCGATCGACTGGAGTGTTCCTGCGCTCTAGAGAAACCAGCTAAAAAATTCCCATCGCAATACCGCAAGCCAACGTTTCACCCAGCTCTTCAGATTTCTGGATATCCTCCTCCGAAACACTTTTGCGACTGATCAATGCCTCGCAGACTTTTCGCATCGGGTAACCTTTCATAATGCGATCAATCTCCCGCACCGCGCCACTGCCATCGTTATCGGCACTCACAAACACCGCATAGGGCAGATTCAATGCCTGATCCAGAACCTCGTAATAGGTGCGATCAAAAAAATCCTTGATCGCACCGCTCATATAGCCAAAGTTTTCCGGGGTGCCAATTAGCAGCCCATCGCAGTCCAGCAGATGTTCGGGGCCTGCATCAAAGGCATGCAAAAAGATGGTTTCAACTTCCTCTTCCCGCAACGCACCGGCATAAACCGCATCGGCCATTTTGCGGGTATTGCCGGTTTTGCTGTGATAAACGATCAGTAGTTTTTTCATGGCCATGGGCCGTCAATAAAACTCCAGTAAACTATAGATTTGCGAAAACCTTTGCGGCCGCTTCAATGGTGGCATCGATCTCTGCATCGCCATGGGCTGCAGAAACAAAACCCGCCTCAAAGGCCGAAGGTGCACAATATACGCCTTGCTCAAGCATACCGTGGAAGAAACGGTTAAAGGCTGCGACGTCACAGGCCATCACTTGTTGGAAATTAGATACCTGTTTGTCCTGACTGAAAAATAGCCCGAACATGCCGCCAACCTGTGAAGTGCAAAACGGGATGCCTGCTTTGTCTGCCTGTTGCTGAATCCCGCTTGTGAGCTGGCTGACTTTTTCTGATAGCTGTTGGTAGAATCCCGGTTTTTCAAGTTGCGATAAAGTGCTGAGGCCCGCCGCCATCGCCACCGGATTGCCCGATAATGTTCCGGCCTGATAAACAGGTCCGAGGGGAGCAATATGCGCCATGATTTCAGCTTTTCCGCCAAACGCTCCCACTGGCATGCCGCCGCCAATGACCTTGCCGAGGGTAGTGAGGTCGGGTTTGATGTTGTAGACAGATTGGGCGCCACCGAGAGCAACACGGAAGCCGGTCATCACCTCATCAAAAATAAGCACCGTGCCATGCTGATCGCACTGTTCTCGTAGTGCCTCAAGAAAACCCGGTGCCGGTGGTACACAGTTCATATTGCCCGCTACCGGTTCAACGATCACCGCTGCGATCTGCTCACCCTGCTCCTGGAAAAGCTGCTTTAACGGTTCGGTCTGGTTAAAGGGCAGCGTTAATGTCAGATCCGCCAGTGCGGCAGGAACTCCCGGTGAGCTCGGTACACCTAGGGTGAGGGCACCAGAGCCGGCTTTTACCAGCAGTGAATCCGCGTGGCCGTGGTAGCAGCCTTCGAATTTCAAAATCTTGTCGCGACCGGTGTAACCTCGTGCCAGGCGCAGGGCGCTCATGGTGGCTTCGGTGCCGGAGCTGACCATTCGAACCTGTTCGATCGACGGCATGATTTCGCAAACTTTGTCGGCAAGTTGAGTTTCCAGGGTGGTTGGTGCTCCAAAGCTCAAACCCAGCTCTAATTGCGCCTTTACCGCATCGATGACTGCAGGATGACGATGGCCCAAAATCAGCGGTCCCCATGAGCCGACGTAATCGATGTAGCGTTTGCCATCCTCGTCTTCAATCCAGGCACCATCACCCTTGTGGATAAATACCGGCGTACCTTCAACCGATTTAAAAGCCCGAACCGGCGAGTTTACGCCACCAGGAATATGCTGTTGTGCCTGTTCAAATAGTGATTCGGATCGAGTCATGAAATTGCCTTGAGTATTGTCTTGAGTTTAAAAATGTTGGTCACAGAGATTGATCAAACAGTTTTCGAAATTCTGTAGCGCTTGCGGTGATCGCTTCGGTGTTGATTTCATCGATAACTTCCGTACCGAACAGCGCTTCAATCACCGCAATTGAGTTGATTCCGTGATGAAGCAATTGTCCGGCATTGAGGTGAGTAATACCACCGATAGCTACAATTGGAAGTCCTAGTTTTTTGGCCTCGTTCAATACGTCGAAGGAGGCCGGTGGTGCATCTGGTTTGGTGGCGGATTTAAAAAACCGCCCAAAGGCCAGATAGCTTGCGCCCTGTTGCTTGGCTTGGGTCGCCAGTTCGATGGAGTCATGGCAGGTTGCGCCAATGATGGCATCATTTCCAAGTAATGTTCGGGCCTCTGCAACTGAGCTGTCCTGTTGGCCTAGATGCACGCCCGCGGCACCGGCTTCCAGAGCTAGTTCAATATCATCGTTTACAATCAAGGGCTTACCGAATTTTTCGCAGAGCGCAACCAGTGCCTGTGCGGTTTGAAAGCGGTGCTGTTGATTCGATGATTTATCTCTGAATTGCACCAGGTTAGCGCCGCCTCTAAGTGCCGCTTCTGTTTCAATCAGCAGTTGATTCATGGGTCGGTTGTTGGGGGTGATGGCGTACAGACCAGCAATGGCCTGTTTTTGTTTTCCGTTATTCACGGTGTAGATACCCGGATCGGAATCAATTGGCCTTTGCCAAGAGGTTGGGCTGAGGCAAGGGCTTCGTGGGTATATTGCTGCGCCTGAAACAGGGCTTCGGGAACGGGTAGTCCCTTTGCGATAAATCCGCTGATCGCCGCGGCTAATGTACAACCAGAGCCGTGAAAGTTACCGGTAAGGCGGGGCCAGCGGAAGGATTGGGGCGATTGCCCAGCGCTGAACAACTGATTAGTAACTTCTTTTCCAGGGCTGTCGCCGCCGGTGATGAAAACGTGGGCGCAACCGCGAGAATGGAGATAGCTGGCACATTGCTCGCTGGTTTTCTCGTTAGTTGTATCAGAAGCTGGGCAGAGCCGCTGTGCCTCGTTGGCATTCGGGGTGATCAGAAATGTTTCGGGCAACAGTTGTTCTCGAACTGCATCAATAACGTGCTGATTGGCGAGTTCTGTGCCGCCGCTGGCTTTCAATACCGGATCAAGAATGACCGGAATATCCGGGTGTTTAGCAAGTTTGGTAGCGATTTGTTTGACCACTGCAGCATCGGCCAGCAATCCAATTTTTACTGCGGAAATCGGCATATCGGCGAAGATCGTCTCAAATTGCCGGCCGATTAGCACCGGGTCAACGCTAACTAAATCAGCGACATTGCTGCTGTCCTGTATGGTCAGGGCTGTGATGATTGGCGCGCAGTGACAACCCAGGCTTGCCAGGGTTTCAATATCTGCCTGAATACCGGCTCCACCACTGGGGTCGAGGCCGGAGAGGCACAGTACTATTGGTTTCAGTTCAGGTTTCAAATCGGATTGCAGGGTCTCAGTCGCCGTTTAAAATGGCCGGACGATGACCAGGATTATGACTGGAATCAGAATAAAAACTGGGAACTCGTTGAACCAGCGATAGAACACATGGGATTGCAAATTCGAGTCGTCCTCAAAACGTTTGATGATACGTCCGCACTGAAAATGGTACAAAAACAGTACGATCACCAACGTTAGTTTTGCATGCATCCAACCCTGTTTAAGGAAATAGTCAGGGTTCATCCCAAGCATAATCACCCCTAATATCAGGGTGGCGATAGCCGCAGGTGTGGTAATGGCGCGGTACAGTTTACGCTCCATAATTTTAAAACGGTCGCGGCTGACCTGGTCTTCGCTCATCGCGTGATAAACGAATAGTCTGGGTAGGTAAAACAGGCCGGAAAACCAGCAAACCATTGAGATGATATGGAAAGATTTAAGCCAGAGCATAGGTGAGTTTCCTTATTTTATAGGATTGTAAAGTGGGTAGGCGCAATCGTCATTGTAATTAACGGGGCACATGATAATAGTTTTCAATCTCTTCGCGGGTCAAAATGCCAACAATTGGTCGGATCATCGGGGCAGAAGTTCGGCACACCAGCAGGGTTTGAACCCCAGTTTCATCGAGTTTGTGTAGCGCTTCACTGAGTGATGCGCGCATATCAAGGGTTGCTGCATCCTTGCGTAAACCTGGAATAGCGAGCAGATCGATCTGATCTTGAGTATCCCTGGCTGCGCTAGTATTCATTTCGGTATCGAGGATATGCGCAGATTCGCCGGTTTCCGGTTTGGCAGTTTCTTCGAGATGGTGCGCCAGATCAGCTGCCCGCAGTACAATTCGATCCTGCTCGTTTTGTATGACGATCCACTGGGGCTGTTTTGCCAGTAGATGAACCGCATCATGCTCCGAGATATGTCGTTGGCACCTCTTGAAATTGGCACTCATGACACTGGTCACGCCGACCCGCTGTAGCAGCGTAACCAGTTTGTCGCGCTGGTTTGAAAACTCTTTGCTGTCGATGGCGCTTTCGAAAATTGTTTTTTGTTTGAATAAAATTCTGCAGGTTAAAAATGCGATCATCACCGTCATCATTGAAGGCAGCATCATGCCCGGCGCATTGGTTAATTCCAGTACCGTTATCAATGCTGACAATGGCGCTGACAATACCGCTCCCATCATTGCGGTCATACCGAGCAGGGTAAACAGGCCAATATCTGATGTGCTTTCGGGCCACAGCTGCTGACCTGCGAAACCGACAATTCCCCCTAATAGAGCACCAATCAGAAGCGTTGGGCCAATCAGTCCTCCGGGCATTCCAAGGCCAATAACGGCGGCGGAGATCAGTAGCTTGCATATAAAAAACACGATCAGAGTGTTGATGGCAATTTGGCCATTGAGGGTTTGCTCCATACTGTCGTATCCGATGCCCATGATTTCCGGTGAGATGATGGAAACCAGCGCAGTGAGTAGCCCTGCTAGCATTACGCGCTTAAAAAAATGTACGTGCTGGTAGGTGGTGCAAAGCCGGTAAATATAGATAAATAGCGCAGCGGCGCAGCCAATCACAAACCCTTCAAAGGCGATGTAGGGCAACTCCCACAACGAGTGCATCGAAATTTCAGGAATCTGGAATGCTGGTGCCTGGCCATGGCTTATTTGGGCAATTACGGCCCCGGTCACCGAGGCAATGATGATAGGTGCTAATCCAGCAAGGGTGTATTCCATCATCACCACCTCCATCGCAAAAATCACACCCGCGAGCGGAGTATTAAAGGAGGCGGCGATAGCTGCGGCGGTACCACAACCGACTAAGGTACGAAGGCTGTTGTTGGGCAGCTTCATCCACTGCCCGAGCAGGCTGCTACTGGTGGCACCCAAGTGTACGGCCGGACCCTCGCGGCCTACCGACTGACCGCTGATAATCGCAATCGCCGCCCCCACAAACTGCAGGATACCGTTTTGAAGAGGGAGATAACCTTGATGATTGTGGAGTCGCTCAATAACGTAAGCAACCCCGGCCTTTCGTTTGTCATCACGAAAATAGGTAAATAAAAGCCCGATCAGCAGAGTACCGGTTAGAATAAAAACGATACGTGTGAGTTGATCGAACCCTTCAAAATTTTCAGCAAGCCCGTCGGGCATCCACAGGGTCGGAGGCTGCTCAATGACCCATCGGAACAGCTCAATGACCGCACCGCTGATCAGGCCTGACAGAAGCCCAAGAATAACCAGCTGGGGTAACGCATCAATTTTGCCCAGCCCAAAGTGAAAATGTCGTATCCGCCGGTTAAGGCGGAACCGAATTAAACGTAGCACTGTAAGTAGTTTGGAGGGCTTTGGCACGAAGTAGTCGGATCTTAAATGGATCGAATTTTTGACAAGGGTCTTGATTATATGCAGGTTTTGTATCTCACGGTAATTTGATCGCCGTCGGGGGAAATAATGCTCTCAATTTAGGGTGTCTCTGATCAACTTCTGAACCGGTATCTTGCGTCAGAAATAATTAGAGGCCCCTTGGGGTGGAATTCAATCGCCAGCCAGGAATTGCAGTGCCTCGATATGGGCTGGATACCTTTGTAGGACCTGTCGATAGGTTATTCGCGCTGCATCTTGATGGCCTTGCCAGCGCTGTGCACGTGCCAGGTAAACCAACACGGTGGCATCGCCGGGAAAACGTTGGTGGAGTTGTTGCGCATGCTGTAACAGGGCATGCCAGTTACGCTGCCCCTCTTCGGAAATCATCAGTCGAAGATGTGCATAGTAGTTCCAGGGCGCAACCGAAAGTATCTGTTGTCCATATTTTTCAGCCTCTTTCCAGCGCTGCTGCGCTAGCAAAGGCAGCATTAATCCAAGTGCCGCATCAAGAGATTGGGGATTGAGTGAAAGGGCTTTCTGGTACTGTTTGATCGATTGATTGTAAGAGCCGCCGAGATAGCTCAACCAACCCAAACGTAACATCGCGAATTCATCGTCTGGATTCTCTTTTCCGTAGGGATTCAGAATTTCCCGAGCCTGCTGATATTGTCCAATGGATTCCAGCCGGTAACTATCTGTCCAGATATCGGCAGATGCATAACTGCCGAAAATAAAAGGCGTGCTGACAATAAAAGCGATCCACCTATATTTTAAAAATTTCATAAAATGGTCCTACCACTGATGTGAAAAATTGATGTAGAAAGAGCTGCTGTTATAGCGATTATCCAGTGTCGGGTTTTTAAACTCCTGCCAGCTAAAGTGGGCCAGGATTTGAGTCTGGTCTCCTATTTGCCACTGCCCAAAAACAGCGGCCATTTGGGTTTGAATATTGGCTAGGCTATAAACCTCTGCTGCGTCTGGATCAACGGCAAATAAACGCTCTCCGGATATCACCTGAAAGCCAATATTATTCAGACCAAGTAATGAGTCGGGCTGCAGCCAGTGGGTCCATTTTAGCTCCAGCGCTTTGCTGTCTTGTAGGCCTGTTGTAACTGTATTGTTATCCAGTTCAATGAAATAGGCGCGCAGTTGAATCCAGTCAGATTGCTGCCCCAGTGCAAACCCAAAGGCCGGGCTAAGCTGATGGACTTTGGAATCCGCAAGTGCTCTGTCTGGGTATTCATATGAGGACAACGCGTAACCGAGTTCGTAGAAGCGGGTTTTGCTGAAATTTCTGAAGGAGATAATCGGATTGATGACCAATAGTTGATCCGTTAGCGTGGTTATAGGTCGTCTTATACCTGGAGTGCCTGCAACAAAAACAGAATGTTTTGATTGAGCTGAATATCCATCCAGTCGAATGGTCGTAACCCCGGGTAAGGTATCAAAAAAAAGTTTGTGGCTGCCGCTTAAATAAAATCGATGTTCTTTAATTGAATCGAGATCGTCAGGGTTGGCATTTAAAGCTTTAACCGTCGTGTATTGATAGCCAACGCTGAAATGGGTTCTGTCCAGCTTATCAAAGCTGAAGATAGATCCTGCGCTATAGGCAGAATCTCTAACCATTGAGTCTGAGTACTGGTTAAAGTTATTTTGCAGTAAAATCTTCGGCGACCAGATATCGGCTTCAGCAAACATTGAAACCAATGGTAAAAAAAGCCAGAAGAACGATGGAAAGTGAAAGCTTAATTTTTGACAGCGAAACAATTTTCAAATCTCTAATTAATTTAAATGAGGGTTCGTATCGATATGCCAGCTGGGTATGCCCTCGTCGCTGGAGAGACCAGTTTCAATGAGCACGGCTTTACGGGTTTTTTCGTTATCGTGTAATGTTATTTCGCAGCAACCCAGAACCGGATCAATCAGCGACTCGATCTTCACCTCCCAACCAAGCTGCGGCAACTGCAGTTGATGAACACTTTGTTGCCGCCACTGTTTTTCACTGGCGCTCCAGTTTCTTGTGTAATGACTGGTTAGGCCGCACCCCAGTGGTCTGAAACAATGTTGAAAAAAGCGTTGAATAAAATTTGCAGGAAATAGCTGAGCCGAGGGTGAATCCTGCCATTGGTGGGCGGTTCTCGCGAGGGGGGTAAGCCCGTAGGCCAGCAGCCATAGATCCAGCAGCGGATCCTTCGGACCCTGCCGATCAAAAAAGGCCAATACGCCATTCGCTTCCACAAATGCGGCACTGGCCCCACGACCACTTACCCCACTGCCGCTTACCAAGCGGAACTGACCAGACAGGGTTAGCTCTACGGTAAGTGTGTGGCGTGTTTTGTTAGCACTATTCTGTTCCGAATATTCATAGGTCAGTTGTTGACCCACTGGCATATGCAGTGGTTTTTCGAGCTTGTCGTCAATAGTGGCAGCTTCTATACAGTCGCCAACCTCAGGAATATTGACCAGTAGGTACTCGCTGAGCCCGCCAGCTTTGTGTTTGACAATACTCTGCAGGTGAAACGGGTAGGTTCGGCTGCCAAGTGCTGAGGTTTCCTGGATCTGCATATGTAAATGAGGCTGTGGCGAGCGCCCTGAATTTCCACAGCGGGCAATTTTTTCACCGGGCTTGACCCGTGCGCCTTCACTGACACTGATGCTGCTATTTTGCAGGTGAGCCAGCAACAGGTGAAAACCATTATCCAGTCGAATTAGAATGAAATTACCCCAGTTGTTTTTTGTATCGACTTCACCAGGTGGGTTGTCCGCCAGGCTATTCTGAATTCGAATAACCTGACCGTGGGCGGGGGATACTACCGGTAAACCAAAACAGTAGAAATCCTTTAGCGTTGCGCCGTTATTTTGAAAACTTTGGTCGTCGACCTTAATATAAAAATCAAGGGCATGTCGCCATGGGCCCTTATGGGTATGTGGACCGTCGAAGCCCTGGTAGATTTGCCACTTTCCCAAAAAAGGCGGCAGCAACGGGACACTGTGGATAGCGCCGTTGCGGACCCGCGCCAAACGCGCATTTTCGTAGTTGATCTCGGGTAAATTGGGTTGTGGTGCCAACCAGGGGGGGCGGATGCTGAACCGTGCTTTCATCGCGATCAAAAAAACCAACGTGGTGACAACAAAGGGCAGCGCCAGCACCGGCAAACCATATACGAATAACAGCTTCTGGGTAGCGATTAGAATTAATGCGCAGAAGGCTGCTGCCAACAGTGCCGTGATGAAACTTGCGACCCCAGGAATCATATAGATGCCACCGAGCGCAATCGCTACCAGAGCAAAGTTAAACCCCGTCCAGTTCAGTAGCAAAGGGTAGTTTTGTATATCCAAAAACAGCCACAGTGTGCAATATCCGGCCAGGTAGCCGGCCAGGGCTAACAGTGCCAGATACCGGGAACGTATCGCAATAACTAACAAAATGATGGCACCCGCCACGGCCTGGCTAGTGAAAAAAGTAGCACCTAGCGACATCAAAAACTGGTTGGCGGATGGCCCGATGATGGAGGAACCGGACTGGTATAACGCAGTGAAAGCGGGCGCATCCATTGGGATGAGTTGACTGTTTTGTTGTGCCGCCAACGCTACGACGGTGATGACGATCAGGAATGGCAGGCTGAGTACCGGTAATTGTCGATCTGTCTCCATCAGCGCAATCAGTGCAGCGCTTAGCACCACGGTTAAGGCTGAGGCGATCAGTATCAGAATGAGTAGATGGCTGCTAAGAAGATAAAGGGCACCTAGTGCCAGCCCCACCAGTAGGCTGTTGAGCAGATGTAACCCGGTTTCGATTTTCGGAAACTGAAGCAGCCTGGCGATCATCAATGCAGTTAGCACTGAAATTAGGCCGCAGGTGCCGATATTAACTTCAAAAAAGGTTACCAGTGCGATAAAAAAACCAGCCCAGGCGTTATTCAGAAACAAAATGGAAGAGTAGGCCCGAAATAGCTGGGCAATCGCCGTGGTGATCTCGCTGGTGACGGTTTTATCCGTTGGCATTGGGATTAGTCAGGCTGGCTCAGCGGGTTAAAAATATCCTCCGGTTCACCCTGTGGGTAGGGGTCCTGTAGATGTTCCGGTAGTCGCTCAAGGTCGGTGATAGTAGATAGCTCTTCGGCCTGACGAATTAACCAGGTTTTCTCGTGGGTATCGATCATCACTACGTTGGGGCGGTATTCGATAAACTGTAACCACTGGGTGTGGTTGTAGGCACCCACCGGGCTGAAAATCAGGGTATCACCGACATTGACTGGGGGTAGCATGATGCTATTGCGCATCAGGTCGATATTCATACATAAGGGGCCGTAGATAACCGTATCTTCTGGCCTGCCCTCCAGTTGGCGGGTTGGCGTGACTTTGTGGTTATACCAAAAGGCTGTAAACAGCAGATTGACTCCAGCGTCGACGATAATGGCTCGCCGACCATCCGGTAGCCGTTTGTTGGCGATCACGGAGCAGATCAGCGATTCCGCGTCATCAACCAGTGCACGTCCGGTTTCGAGAATGAGGATGGGTCGTTTCAGGCCCCGTGCTTCCCGTTCATGACCAAGCTCAAGTAGCGTGTCGCAGATTGCTTCGGCATATTGCTCAACACTGGGAACCACCTGTTCCACCGGTAGATAGATCCCTTGCAGTGCATTGGCCGAGGCAAATCCCCCGCCAATATCGATGTATTCAATGACTGCGCCGGTCTGTGCTTCAATCTCAGTCAGGAACTGGTACATGGTGGTGACCTGGTTTTGATAGGCTCGTGGTTCCAGTACAAAGGTGCCGATATGGCTGTGCAAGCCGGTGAGTTGCAGATAATCGCTTGAGGCGATGCGCCAAGCCACGTCTCTGGCCTGGCCGTTTTCGATATTAAAGCCAAAGCGGCTCCAGGGTTCGGTAAAGCCGGTATCAAAATTAAGGCGAATGCTGACATTAACCCTGCGTCGTAAACGGGTTGCTATTTCTTCCAGGGTGTAGAGTTCGTCAAGGTGGTCGATATGGATTCGGGCGCCTTCGATGATTGCCGTCTCGAGGATAGCAGGACGTTTAAAGGGGCCATTAAACAAAATACTGTGGCCCGGTACCCCCAGACTCCTGGCTTTCTGGTATTCAAATTCGGAAACCACTTCCGCCCAGGCACCCTCCTGGTGGAAACTATTGCAAACCGCGCCGAGATAATTGGTTTTATAGGACCAGGCGCAGATCACTTCGGGGTAGCGTGATTCAAAGGCATGTTTAAGGCGTTGCAAATTTCGACGAAGCTTCTTTTCTGATACTACGAAAAGCGGCGAACCAAACTCTTCGACCAGCTGCTTTATTGGAACGCCATCGATCGATTCGGTCCAGCTGAGGTTTTGGCTGCCGCCGGATTTATTCAACATACCGCTTCTCAGCGGTGTGATAACCGGTTTGATCCATCTTTTTTTAGATGAATTATCTGGGGTTTGATCGGGCACTAGAGCTCTCCTTCATCTTGCTGACGGTGTTGGCCGCTATCGATGATCATGGCTTCAAATTTATCAAGTGGAACAATATTTTCCATCGCGTGGCGAATGAACATGACACCGGGCTTGGGGGGCGGAAAATCCTCTGGGGTTTCTCCGCAAATTAGCTGTATCAGGGTAAGGGGTAGATTCCGTCCGACGCCTGCCGAGAGGTAGATCCAGGCTGGAAAGCGTGGATTGATCTCGATCAGTTGGTAGTGCCCATGGGGATCCCGCACCACCTCTACCTCCAGTGGCCCGCGCCAGTTAATTGCGCGAATCAGTGCGGCGCTGGCATCGTGGAGCGCTTGATCAAAAATCGTCACGCCGGACCAGGCTTTACCTTTATCGGTAAGCGCCATCTTTTTCATCATAACCGCACCGAGCATATTGCCGTGACCGTCGCCTAACGCGGTCAAATTGTATTCGGTCCCCGTCGCAAAACGTTGCACCAGAATCGGTAGGCCCCATTGTGCAGCGAGTTGATGAAAGGCGCTGCTGGCCTGCTCGGCGTTTTTAACGATCTTTGCGCCGTAAAAAAGCCCCTTAACGACTAACGGGTAAGTCCATCCTTTCTCCTCGCATTGGGAAAAAAATGCCGGATTGGATAATGTTTTTACCTCGGGGCACTCAATGCCCGCGTATTCGGCGAGCTCCATCAATCGATCTTTGCTGCGCAGCTGGAGCTGCTCCTGTGTGGGTAGAAAATGCCGGATACCCCATTCGTCGAGAAGCGGGGTCAGCCGCACAATGCCCGGCAGCTCTGCATCAAGGCAGGGTATAAAAATATCTATTTTTTCGAGCTGATGGATGCGGCCAAACGCATCAAGAAAGGCTTCATCGCCACTCGATGGGTAGGGCAGCAAGTAGCTGGCATCACAGTATTCGTCGAGATAAAGGCCGGGGTCGAGTGCATCGTACCCAAGCCCAATAATACGGCCTTTGAATTCCGGCGCTTCTTTCAGGCATCGCGCTATGGCTAGCCCTGGGCCAGGGTTATCCGCTCTGGCGTTCATGCCGGTAATGGCAACGGTTGCGGTGATAGTGGCCATTCAGTTATCGAGTAAGCTGTTTATCATGCCTGAAAACTCCAGCAGGTCCCGTTCAAGTACCTGTGGCTCAACATTGTACTCCTGTCGTAGTGACTCGATGACATCCTCAAGGGTTTTGTTCTGTTGCAGAGCTCTTATCACCACCAAACCGGTTTCGTTTAAGGTGAAATGATCCCCGCTGGTCGGATCAAATACAAACCCCCGTTCACTCACCGCCAATCGCTCCAGTGTTTTGATGGGGGGTAGCTGTATAGCTGCCTGTAGGGTTGGTTCCGTTTCAATCATCGTTGGCTCCTGGGGTTTTCTCTCAAAATGGCGTTCGGAAACACTTCTGCTCAGTATCAATAAAGAACCTGTTGCATGTCGTGATCTGGGGCAAAAGATCGGGAAGCCTGTGTCATAACACGCACATCGAGCTGTTATGACACAGTTTTATTCAGCCTAACTCAACTTTCGCGTGGTTTGGCGCGTGGTTTGGTCTGCTGGTTTGGCAGAATAAAATGCCTGTTGTTAGCAAAGCCCAATTGTTAGAATCCAACGACTAGAATAACGCGATTAACGATTGACTTCTGTATAGGGTAATTTTGATGATTCAGGTAGGTATTGTTGGTGGGACAGGCTACACAGGTGTTGAGTTGCTGCGATTGTTGGTCGCGCATCCTGAGGTGTCTGTAAGCGTTATCACATCAAGATCAGAGGATGGTCTGCGGGTAGATGAGCTTTATCCGAATCTGCGCGGACACCTGGATCTGGCATTCACTAAACCTGATGTAAAACGCCTGTCTGAATGTGATCTGGTGTTTTTTGCGACGCCCCATGGCGTAGCAATGGAGATGGCTCCAGAGCTGGTGGCGGCCAGTGTCAAAGTGGTGGATCTTTCTGCGGATTTTCGCCTGCAGGATACTGAGCAGTTTAAACAGTGGTACGGCATGGAACATACCTGTCCGGATTTGCTAACGGAAGCTGCCTATGGACTACCCGAATTGAATCGCGCCGCCATTACTGGCTCTAGCGTTGTGGCTGTGCCGGGTTGCTACCCCACCGCAGTTCAACTGGGCTTTGCGCCATTGCTGGAAAATGGACTGGTAGATACGGCTCGCCTGATAGCGGATGCCAAATCCGGCGTAAGTGGTGCTGGTCGACAGGGTAAGATCGATAACCTGCTGTGTGAAACCAGTGAAAGCATGAAAGCTTATGCGGTGCCTGGTCATCGACATCTGCCGGAAATCAGCCAGGGATTGCAGCGTATCTCTGCTGATTCGGTTGGCTTGACCTTTGTGCCCCACCTAACACCGATGATTCGTGGCATTCATGCCACTTTGTATTCGACCCTTTGTTCCACCCTAACGGGACAATCCACGCAATCACTACAGGAACTGTTTGAGCAACGTTATGCCGATGAGTATTTTGTGGATGTCATGCCAGCGGGTTCGCACCCGCAAACCCGTAGTGTAAAGGGTTCCAATCAATGCCGTATTTCGGTGCATCAGCCGCAAGGTCAGGATGTGATTGTGGTGCTTTCGGTTATCGATAATCTGGTTAAGGGTGCCGCAGGGCAGGCGGTTCAGAATATGAATATTCTCTGTGGCCTTGAGGAAAATTGTGGTTTGAGTCAGGTTGCACTGATGCCGTGAACAGCATTGGTGAGTCAAACGGCGATTGATGGTGCCTACAATTGTTCGACTAATGCGGGGGGTGGGGTTTTATCTTCGTCATCATTGGCCTGTTGCTGTATCCCTGGTCAGTGCAGTGGTGGCGGTTTTCGTGTTGACCTATCGATCGGGCCTGGCTACTGGAACCGCATATTCTGATCGCGCCAATGCAGAAACCCAGCGGTTACGTGTTGCGATTCAGGACTCGGAACAAATAATCGAGCAGCAATCTATCGATATAGGGCAGTTGCGGGCCCAGGTCGAGCTCAAAAAAAAGACTGAGCAATTGACTCGGGCTGAAATGATTCAGCTTACTAATCAGTTGGTAGAACTTCAGAGAGAGAACAGAATCTTTCGTAAAGTGATGGATCCGCAATCCTTTGAAAAAGGGTTGAGTATTCGTAGTTGGGATATAAAACCCTCGGTGTTGCTTCATCATTTTAAATTTGAATTGGTGATTCAGCAGTTGGCCAGCCGACATCCGCTACTTAATGGTAGCGTAGTGGTGGAGATCTCTGGCGTTGAAGATGGACTGCCGCGAACTATCAGCCTTGATAAGTTGTCAGATGAAATTGATAAGCAAAAGATAAAGCTGCGATTTCGTTATTTTCAGGAAATTCGTGGTGAGATGGTTCTACCCGAAAATTTTATACCGGAAACCGTTAGCGTTACGGCTCGTTCGCGGGGTAAAAGGCCGCAGCTTCGCGAAAAATCCTTCGAATGGAACCCAGTTGAGCTGTAATACTTGACCTTTTTAGTGGGTTAATTGGATAATGCACAACTAGCCCCTATATTTAGGGTATCTATATCTGTTCACCCTGTTTTAGAAGTTTGTAATTATGCCTGATCTTCAGACACCAAAAACATTGGAACTCACGGACCAAGCTGTCTCCAAGGTGAAAAGCCTGATGGGAGAAGAGGGAAATGCTGAGCTGAAACTGCGGCTTTATATTACCGGTGGCGGTTGCTCAGGTTTTCAGTATGGCTTCAGCTTTGACGAAGAGTTTGACGAAGAAGATACTCAGATCGAGAAGGATGGCGTCACGCTGGTCGTTGACCCGATGAGCTTTCCCTATTTAATCGGCGGCACGGTCGATTATACCGAGGGGCTTGAGGGCTCAAAATTTATTGTTAGCAACCCAAATGCAACCACGACCTGCGGCTGCGGCGAGTCATTTTCGATTTAGCTCAGTTCTCAATCTCCAATCCCCAACCCTCATAAAAATGCCGCAAATATTTGCGGCATTTTTGTTGGTGTATGCTCTTAATTAGCGCTCTCTGTTTATTAGTCTCTTTTGTTGAATGGACCCTGCTAGCTACGGCACACGCCTCATTGGCTTTGGCGCAGGGCGAGATTGCTGGATGCGCTGCCTAATGTGAGCACGTTGTTCCGGCGTCATGCTCTTCCATTTGCGTTTGATTTGCGCGCGTTTTTCCCTGGGCATACTGTTGAATTGTTGGTGTCTTTGGCGAATTTGCTGCCGCTGTTGGGGAGTCATTTGATGAAACTGACGAAATCGTTCGCGCAGCTTGATTTGTTGTTCCTGGCTTAGTCCCTGCCACCTCTTCAGGCGCTGCCCGGCGGTTATTCGCTGTTGCGGCGTCATTGCATTCCAGCGGTCCAGCCCCTTAAGTATATGAGCGCGTCTTTCTAGCGGTAGTTCATTCCATCTGTTTTCCATCCGTTGCAGTGACGTTTTCTGGCTGGCGCTTAGCTCTTTCCACGAAATACCTGCGCTTTGTTCAGCCCAGCTTGCGGTGCTGGCAAACAATAGCAACAGGGTTAGATGTCGGGTGATCTGTTTTAAATTATTCATAACGGTTCGGTTGTTTCTGGTGTTTGTGTTGATGGGTCAGGTTGAGGAACAGCAAAGGGATCACGCCACGACCCGACACTGGGTTTGGGGTTTGAATCGGCAGTCCTTGATTGATGGTTTGCTGAATCACCGTCTGGTTCCCACAGGCCAATAAACTCAAGTAATTCGATATCCATCGGTTGACCGCCCAGACTATAAAACGGCGCGCCTAACGTAAGTAGTATCAATAAACAGCTGGATTTCTTCATGACTTAACCGCTGGGTCCTCAAGCATCATCCATTGATACATCTCAAGGTTGCTGAGTAATTCAAAGGTTTCGTTTGATTGAAGAAGTTCAAAATCATCAGCATGGGGCAGTGTCTGAGGCGTTATATCCGCAGTTTGGAAGCGGCTAACGGGGATCAAGACGATGGCAGCGCTGGCAATGGCGAGCGCAACCGCAGCCCTCGACCCGGAAAAAAGTGATTTTCTGGCGGGGTTTGCCAGTGCCTGCTCCCGAATGGAGCGCAACTCTCGTCTGGTATCACCATCAATATCGTGGATATTGTCATCAAGAGCCTGTTGCGAGCGTGCAACAAAGGTCTGATTTTGAGTGGTTGGGCTGGTTTTTTTAGATCTCATTTGAAAACTCCTTTAGCTGCAAGCGCAATTTTTTGACGGCGCGGGAATAGTGGGTTTTGATACTGCCCACACTACAGCCCATAGCTACGGCCGCTTCTTTTTCGGTTAAACCCTGCCAGCCTCTTAACAAGAAAGCTTGTTGCTGTCGCAATGGAAGTTGATTTAGCGCAGCTTCGAGTGCGCGGTTAAAATATTCAGTCTGAGTTTGTTGTTGGGGGCCTGGTGAAAACAGGTCGACGGCTTCGATCTGCTCATCGCTATCTCTGTGTTGCGCCGGAGGCTGAAAAATACTCAGAGGGCCTTTGTTCTTGCGGTGCCAATCCCGGATTCTATTTTGCAGGATTCGGTGAAAAAGTGGCGGCCATTCCCCCGCAGGCTTGTCCGCGTAGCGACTGGATAACTTAAACATCGCATCCTGAACGATATCCAGGGCTTCATCTCGATTCCCGGTTGCCATCCGCGCCATGTAGAATGCTTTTAGTTCCACACCACTCAGGAACTGGTTCAGCGATGGTTGAATGGTTTCCAGCTTGGTTTCACTCTTTAATGGGTGATTTATCGACAGGTTAGCGGAATTTTGCCGACCGGTGCAATCTGTAAATCTCAATGTGAATGACAAAATACGATCCTTAGGTTTAGCTGCTGAGGTGCAAGTTTTTTAGTGGTTTCAGTAAATAACGCAGTATCTGGCCGATGGTTGACAGCGGAATCGAGGAAATTTACCGCCCAGGAGGGTAAAAACCGTATCAAGTCGATGGACGCAAATCGCCGTTTCTCTTACAATACGCGCTAATTTGGTTTGACGGATTCATAGGGAGGCGAGACGGGGCAATTGGCTCTCTCTCGCTTTTTTTAGGCCGGTTATTAATCCTTCAATATGTTTGCTCTGAATATGGTTTTTGGTTCAGGGTGAAAATTCTCATAAAGGTATTTTGTGACAGAATCTTCAGCTGCGCTCGTATCTCTGCCCGCAATATTGGTCCTTGAAGATAGATCAGTATTCAAAGGGCGTTCAATTGGTGTTGCGGGTAGCGCCACCGGTGAAGTGGTATTTAATACCTCTATGACTGGCTATCAGGAAATCCTGACGGACCCGTCCTACAAAGCTCAAATCATCACACTGACCTATCCCCATATCGGTAATACCGGTGTTAATGAAGAGGATGAAGAGTCTTCTTTGATTCACGCTTCCGGATTGGTAATTCGGGATCTACCAATGCTGGCGAGTAGCTGGCGTAAAGAGCAAAGCCTCAGTGATTATCTGGAAACCCACAATGTTGTTGCAATTGCAGATATCGATACACGTCGACTAACTCGGTTGTTGCGGGACAAAGGCGCTTTGCGTGGCTGTATTATCGCTGGACAACAACCGGATAACGAACAAGCGCTGGCAGCCGCGACGGATTTTGCCGGGTTAAAGGGAATGGACCTGGCGTCGGTCGTGACCACCGCTAAAAAATACCCCTGGACCAGGGCAAGCTGGAGCCTGGAATCCGATGATATAGAAAAAACAGAGGAGGGTGAATCCAGAGCAGCGCCGAAATTTCACGTCGTTGCCTATGATTTTGGGGTCAAGCGAAACATCCTGCGAATGTTAGTGGATCGTGGCTGTCTCGTTACGGTCGTTCCCGCCACAACTCCGGCGGCGGATGTGCTGGCGATGAATCCGGATGGCGTGTTTCTGTCGAATGGCCCTGGAGACCCAGAACCCTGTGATTACGCAATCAGTGCAATTAAGACTATTCTGGAAACGGATATCCCGGTTTTTGGTATCTGCCTTGGCTATCAGCTGTTGGCATTGGCCTGCGGTGCCAAGACTCTGAAAATGAAATTTGGACACCATGGTGCTAACCATCCGGTCAAGGATCTGGATAGCGATCAGGTATTGATTACCAGCCAGAACCACGGCTTTGCTGTAGACAAAGAAACCTTGCCGGAAATCCTGCGCATCACCCACGTATCACTGTTTGATGGCTCGTTGCAGGGATTGCATCACAAGAAAAAGCCAGCTTTTGGTTTTCAGGGACATCCGGAAGCAAGCCCAGGCCCACAGGATGTAGCCTACCTATTCGATTACTTTGTTGAGCTAATCGAAACGCTACAAAGCAGTTTATAAATCTGATCGTTAGGCCTAATAAATAGACCTGACCTCTAAATCTGAATCGTGCCGAGAAAATACGGGATATGCCAAAACGCAGTGATATAAATAGTGTGTTGATTTTAGGCGCTGGGCCAATCGTAATTGGTCAGGCCTGTGAATTTGATTACTCCGGTGCCCAGGCCTGTAAAGCCCTACGGGAAGAGGGGATTCGCGTAATTCTCGTCAACTCCAACCCCGCTACCATCATGACTGACCCGGCGATGGCGGATGCCACCTACATCGAGCCGGTCAACTGGCAAACCGTTTGTAAAATCATTAAGAAAGAAAAACCCGATGCGATTCTGCCCACTATGGGCGGCCAGACCGCGCTGAACTGTGCGCTGGATCTATTCCATAAAGGCATTCTTGAAAAGTACAATGTCAAAATGATTGGTGCCGATAGCGCTGCGATTGACATGGCTGAAGATCGCAAATTGTTTGATGATGCGATGAAGGATATCGGTCTTGGAACACCGCGCTCAGCCATTGCCCACAGCATGGAAGAGGCGGACCAGGTTCAATCGATGATTGGATTTCCCTGCATTATCCGACCCTCCTTTACCATGGGTGGCTCCGGTGGTGGTATTGCCTATAACCGGGAAGAGTTTCATGATATCTGCAAACGAGGTCTTGATCTTTCACCAACCAACGAATTGCAGATTGATGAATCGCTGATCGGCTGGAAAGAGTATGAGATGGAGGTGGTGCGGGATCGCAACGACAACTGCATCATCGTTTGCTCAATCGAAAACTTTGATCCGATGGGGGTGCACACCGGTGACTCGATTACCGTTGCGCCTGCACAAACCCTGACCGATAAAGAGTACCAGATACTGCGTAATGCGTCGATTAAGGTACTGCGTAAAATTGGTATCGAAACCGGCGGCTCCAACGTCCAGTTTGCCATCAATCCAGCCAACGGAAAATTGGTAGTGATCGAGATGAATCCTCGGGTTTCTCGCTCCTCGGCATTGGCGTCTAAAGCCACAGGATTTCCCATTGCCAAGATTGCCGCTAAACTCGCGATCGGTTATACCCTGGACGAACTACAAAACGATATTACTGGCGGCGCGACCCCCGCATCCTTCGAGCCATCGATTGATTACGTGGTCACCAAAATCCCGCGCTTTACCTTTGAAAAGTTTGCCCAGGCTGACGACACATTAACGACGCAAATGAAATCCGTTGGTGAGGCGATGTCGATTGGTCGTAACTTTCAGGAGTCTTTACAAAAGGCTCTGCGTAGTCTTGAAGTTGGATGCTTCGGGTTTGATCAGAAGATTGATTTAACCCAGGACGGTGCCGCGGCGCTGGTGCGCAATCAACTGATCAATCCGAATGCAGAGCGGGTCTGGTATATCGGTGATGCTTTCCGTTTGGGGATGAGTATCGATGAAGTTCATCAACTGTGCGGCGTTGATCAATGGTTTTTGGTGCAGGTTGAAGATCTGATTCGCGAAGAGCAGAACCTCCAGGAAACGGGTATTGAATCACTTGATAAAGACGCACTTTATCAGCTGAAACGCAAAGGTTTTGCCGACCGAAGACTGGCTGATTTGCTCGGTACCGAGCAGAGTATTATTCGCGAATTACGGCATAAACTGGACGTAAGACCGGTCTATAAGCGGGTCGACACCTGCGCTGCGGAATTCTCCTCAGCAACCGCTTATATGTACTCCAGTTACGATGAAGAGTGCGAAGCAGAGCCTTCGGATCGTGAAAAGATTATGGTGCTGGGAGGCGGCCCAAACCGCATCGGCCAGGGTATAGAGTTTGACTACTGCTGTGTTCATGCGGTGCTCGAGGCTCGTGATCGTGGTTATGAAACCATCATGGTGAACTGCAATCCTGAAACAGTATCAACAGATTACGACACCTCCGACCGGCTCTATTTCGAGCCCGTTACCCTAGAGGACGTAATGGAAATTATCGATCTGGAAAAACCCAAGGGTGTCATTGTTCAGTATGGCGGCCAAACGCCGCTAAAACTGGCTCGACAACTTGAGGCGCTGGGTGTTCCGATTATTGGCACCGGTTCAGATGCAATTGACCGTGCTGAGGATCGTGAGCGGTTCAAAGAGATGGTGGAAAAACTGGATTTAAAACAGCCATCCAATGCAATTGTACGAAGTGTTGAAGAAAGCATCACCGCTTCCCGTGAAATTGGTTATCCGCTGGTTGTTCGACCTTCCTACGTGTTGGGGGGGCGAGCGATGGAAATCGTGCACAGTGAAGAAGAGCTGATGACCTACATGCACGAAGCGGTGCGGGTGTCTGATGACTCGCCAGTATTGCTTGACCATTTCCTTGATCAAGCGATTGAGGTCGATGTCGATGCGATCTCCGACGGCAAGCATGTAGTGATTGGCGGCATTCTCCAGCATATTGAGCAAGCTGGGATTCACTCCGGTGATTCAGCTTGCTCATTACCGCCCTATAGCTTGTCCGCTGAAGTGCAGGACCGCATGCGTGCTCAGGTGATCGCGATGGCCAAAGAGCTGGGTGTAGTGGGTTTGATGAATGTTCAGCTTGCATTGCAGGGTGACGATATTTACGTGATTGAGGTCAACCCTCGTGCATCACGGACCGTACCCTTTATCTCAAAATGTATCGGTGTATCCCTGGCCAGAGTGGCTGCGGCCTGTATGGTTGGGATAGATCTCGAAGCTCAGGGTTTCACCGAAGAACGCATTCCCAAACACTACAGTGTCAAAGAATCGGTTTTCCCCTTCGCCAAGTTCCAGGGTGTAGACCCAATTCTTGGGCCGGAGATGAAATCCACCGGCGAAGTAATGGGGATCGGCGATGAGTTTGCAGAGGCATTTTTGAAGGCTCAGTCAGGAGCCGGCGAAGTGCTACCCCGCGGTGGCCTGGCGTTTTTGAGCGTACGAGAGCAGGATAAAAAGGGCATTGCTAACGTCGCAAAAAGTCTGCTGGAGCTCGGTTTTGAACTCACTGCAACCAAGGGCACCGCAGCAGTTATCGCGGACCTGGGTATGCCAGTTCAGGTGATCAATAAGGTAATGGAAGGCCGCCCGCATGTCGTCGATATGTTGAAAAACGGCGAGATCTCCCTCATTGTAAACACTACTGAGGGCAAACAGGCGATAGCAGACTCCTCGACGATCCGACGATATGCACTGCAAAGAAAGGTGCACTATACCACCACGTTGGCGGGTGCCGAGGCGGTTTGTATGGCGCTGAAATTTGGCAATGAAAACAAGATTCGCAGATTGCAGGATTTACACTAACGACAGGGCTTTGAGCAGTCCACGTATGAACAATAGAGCTTAAAAACATGCAAAAAATACCCATGACAAAAGCCGGCGAAGCCAAACTCAGAGCGGAGTTGCTTCACCTCACCGGTACCGAACGTCCCCGCATAATTCAGGCCATTGCCGAAGCGCGTGAACATGGTGATCTCAAAGAAAACGCCGAATATCATGCTGCTCGTGAGCAACAGAGCTTCGCTGAGGGCCGTATTATCGAAATTGAAAACAAACTTGGTAACTGTCAGATTATTGATATCACCGCGATTGAGCCAACTGGAAAAGTTCTGTTTGGCACAACCGTTGATATTTTTAATACAGATACTGAAAAAAGCGTTTGTTATCAAATTGTTGGTGATGACGAGGCGGATGTTAAGGGTGGTAAAATTTCAGTGAATTCACCTATCGCCAAGGCGTTGATTGGTAAAGAAATTGATGATGTCGTTGAAATTACTACACCCGGCGGGCAGGTTGAGTATGAGATCGAGAACGTCCGGCATATATAAAAGCTCGCAACAGATCGCTGCCAAGTACTAACGAGTTCAGCATAAAAAAGGCCGCTACGTATCAAAACGTAGCGGCCTTTTTTGTTTCTAGCTATTTATTAATCAGTGCGAGGCTAGCTGTACCAAGCCGGCCCGCCATCAGAGCTAGAGCCCTAACAGATCACCGTAGCGGTTTTGGTGATAACGAACATCACCTAAAGTATGCTCAGTGGTACGTGCACGCTTGAGGAAGAAACCGATTTCCTCCTCATCGGTCATGCCGATACCGCCGTGCATCTGCACCGCTTCGCTGCTGGCTAGTGTGAATGTTTCACCTACTTTAGACTTGGTCAAACTCGCTGTTTTTGCCAATGCATCACCACGTTGGCCTTCATCAATAGCTTGCAGACCAGCAATAACAACGGATTTAGCTAGTTCAATTTCAGTGTACAGCTGCGCTGCACGGTGCTGTAGTGCTTGTTTGGTTCCAAGAATCGTATCGAACTGTTCCCGCATTTTGATGTATTCCACGGTGCGCTCAAAGGCTTCACGTGTGCTGCCCAGCATATCTGCTGAGATGCAGATTTGGCCAATGCTGAGGATATCCTGCAAATCATCTGCAGCGTTATCAACCTGACCTAGTACATTCGCGGCAGGAACAGAAACATTGTCAAATACTACTGTGCAGGCGTTACGGCTATCGGCCATCTTATGTGAAGTGATCGAGACCCCTTTGGAATTAGAGTCCACCAGGAACAAGGTCAAACCGGCGTTGCTGCCCGCTTCGCCACTGGTGCGTGTTACAACAATCATTTTGTCAGCCGAAGAGGCATCCAATACGAAGGTTTTAGTGCCGTTGATAGTAAAGCTATCGCCAGACTTGCTAGCGGTGGTACGGGTGCGCTGGGGTGCGTGAGCCGCGCCCTCTTCAATCGCAAGTGAAAGAATCAGGTCTCCCTGTACCAAAAGGGGAAGCAACTCACTTTTTTGTTCCTGGTTACCGGCAATTGAAAGAGCAGCAGCACCCAGTACGCAGGTAGAGAATAGAGGCGATGCAGCCAGCGTGCGGCCGCCCTCTTCCAGGATTACGCCGAGTCCAAGGTAGCCAAACTCCAGCCCGCCGAACTCTTCTTCAACGGTGATTCCGCTCCAACCAAGATCGACGATCTCTTTCCAGGAATCAGTTGAGTAGCACTCGGTCACTTCATCATCACGAATCTGTCGAAGTTGCTTAACCGGCATGCTTTTGGAGAAGAAGTCCTTGGCGGAATCCTTCAGTAGTTTTTGATCATCATTCAGTATTAGAGGCATTATTTTAATCTCTTATAATTTTTTTGTGGGACGTTCGCTTGCGAAGGTCTCTTCATTAATGGGGTTGGATAGTTCCCGCTTAGCCAGTGGGCAGTTCCAAAATACGTTTGGAAATGATGTCGAGCTGAACTTCAGAGCAACCGCCGGCAATGGTCAGTGCTTTGGTAAACAACCAGGCTCGTGTTGATCCGCGTTCGTCATCTGAGAAATTATCACGGTCATCATCACGGCCAAGACCTTGAGGTCCCATAATCGAAACCATCATTTCGGCGCTGTCTTTTGTGAGTTCAGAGCCGTAATACTTCAGCATTGACGTTGCAAAACCAGGGGTAACACCAGACATCGTCTCGTCAGTGATTCGTTTAGTGGTTAACGCAAAAGCCTGGGTATCGATATCCTGACGCGTCAATTCTAGCTTCAACAGTGGATCATCGATTTTGCCATTCTCATCGCCACGGTATTTTTTGGCTGCATCATTGAGTGTCATAGAGATGCCAAAACGAGAGGAGCCACCGCCACCAATTGAGCTACGCTCGTGTTGCAGTAAGCGCTTACCAACAGTCCAGCCTTCATTGACTTTACCGATCAGGTTGGATTTTTCAGCACGTACATTATCGAAGAACACCTGGCAGAAAGGCGATTGGCCACTAATCAATTTAATTGGGCTCAAGGATACGCCGGGGTCGGTCATGGGGAACAGTACAAAGCTGATGCCCTTTTGTTTTTGAACATTTGGATCAGTTCGTACCAGACAGAACATCCAGTCCGCATGCATAGCACCGGAGGTCCAGATTTTTGATCCGTTGATGATAAAGTGATCGCCCTTGTCTTCCGCTTTTGTTTGCAGGTTGGCAAGGTCAGATCCCGCATTAGGTTCGCTGTAACCCTGACACCAGTGAACATTACCGGAGGTAATACCTGGAAGGTGTTCTTTCTTTTGCTCTTCAGTACCCAGCTCAAGAAGAGTAGGACCGATCATAGTCAGGCTCATGCCGCCAAGAGGTGCGGGAATATTCATCTTTTTCATAATGCCTACGAGTGCAACGTGCTCTTCGGTGCTCAGCCCGCCGCCACCATATTCTGTTGGCCATGAAGGGGCGATCCAGCCTTTTTCGGCACAGCGATCAAGCCACAACAGCGAGTCACCTGAACGTTTTTTACGGGTAAACTCGGCATCTGCGCCGCCGCCGTGTTTGCGCATGCTGGCAGGACAATTCTCCTCCAGCCATGCGGTTGCTTCGGATTTGAAAGTCTCTAAATTGGCCATCTGCGGTCCCTTTTGCTAATTATTATGAATCGAGCCGAATATTCTAGTCGATTGATCATGCCAAGCATATGGTCAAGAGCCACTCTTGTGGAAACAATAGTGTGCTGAAGGGATGGTTGGAGAAGTGTGATAGGTTGCGTTATGGCTCCAGCGATGTCGCCTTTGATGCTTTCTTCGCAAGCCACTCCCCCTGTGCGCCTTTTTGGGTGCGGATTTCATCCACCGTTAAGCCAATTAATTCATGAGGAAATACCAACCACTCCGCAGTTTCACGTAGATAGAAATCAGGTCTTCGGCTTGTCAGGTTTCGGTTCGGTTTGTACCAGGGGCATGCCACCTTGATATTGCAGGTTTCAGAAAGATTGCTCTGAGCGCTTAGCTCAGCAAGTATTGCTTGAATAGTTCGACCGCTATCAAACACATCGTCGACCAATAAAATGTTATCACCAGGGTTGGCCTGGCTGATTAGAGGGTCGAGAGCCTGTACTTGTATCTGTCCTTGTTTTTCGATGCCGGTATAAGAACGGGTGCAGATTGAAAAGTGTTCAGTAGCAATACCCACATACTGCAGATACTCCTGCACATAAACCCCAACCGGCGCGCCGCCACGCCATATGCCAATCACAAAATCGGGCTTAAAATCGCTGAGATGAATCTGTTCAGCCAAACAAAAACTATCGCGGAGTAAATCATTGGCGGAGATATAGATTTTTTTCAGACTCATCAGAAAACTCCTGCTACCGCTTGTTAGAAAAATCTTCCGCTGCCTGCCACACCCGTAGCAGGTTGCCCGAACTGATCTGGGCAATGTCAGTCTCTGAGTAACCGCGTCGTAACAGCGCTTCGATCAGTGCAGGGTAATCCGCCACGGTTTTGAGTCCTTTCGGCAAGGTATCGCCGACCCCATCAAAATCGGACCCAAAGCCAACATGTTTAATACCCACCAGGTTTTTCACGTGATCAATATGATCGACCACACGCTCAATCGGTGAGTAGGGGAATGGGTGTTGCTTGCGGTAGTCTGTGGTAAACCGTTTGGCTTCAGCACTAAAACGGTCAAGTTGGTTCTCAGCCAGGTAGGCCTTAAAGTGCGAAGTGTATTTGGTCTGCCAGCTTCGCGCAGCATGGTCTAAAAAGGTAGATCCAAAGTTGATCTGAATGACGCCACCTTTTTTCGCCAGTGCTTTTAACAACTGGTCATCCATATTACGCTCAAAGCCCGGAATGAATTTGCGTATCGATGAGTGGGTTGCCACCACCGGCACCTCGCTCAGTTCAACCGCCTGCAGTGCCGCCGGATCCGAAAGGTGTGAAATATCGATCATCATGCCAAGGCGGTTCATCTCTGCAATGACCTTTTTACCGAAGGGGCTGATACCACCCCATGGCCGATTTTTATCGTAGGAGGAATCCGAAATCAAATTGGCCTTGCCGTGGGTCAGGGTGACGTAACGTACCCCTCGATCATAAAAATGCTTCAGATTGCTTAGCTCGCCCTCAATCGCTGCGCCATTTTCAATGCCCATCGCCAGGCTAACCAACCCCTTTTTATGATTGTCACGAACCTGCTCAACACTTAACCCCAGAGCAACGGTGTCTGGTGCTCGGCCGACCATCGCTTCAACCGAATCGATAAGCTGATTTGCCAGTGCTTTTGCACCACCTTCGGTTTGATGTTTGGCTGGGATATAGATCGACATAAAGGCCACATCAAGCCCTCCCGCCTTAGCTTTTGGCAGATTGAATTCACCCCGTGGGGCCGCGTGGGTTAAATCCTGGTAGTCACGGGTTAGTCGAAAAGGCGCATCAATATGGGTGTCGATAATCATGAGTTGACTGGCTAGTCGTTTAGCCTGTTCGGTCTGGGATTCGCCATAGCTGTTTGTAGACACTAACGCCAAGGTTATAGAAAACACTGCGCAAAATCGGGTGAAAACAGAGCGGCAAAAAGATAACGGCATATTATTCATGGTAGGAGCTCAATAAAAAGATCAAATAATAGATAGAGGGTGCTATGTCCGGGTTGCTACATCTGCATAGCAACTTTCAAGAAGCGAGCCTTAGGCTTTGTACAATAACAATGTAGGCGATACCTCTACAAATTTACGCCGTGGCTGTTAGCTCGCTCTGTAGTAAAAGATCAGCCCTGCATGTTGGCATAATAGTTTTGCCATAACACGAGATGGATTTTTTGCTACCTACATTATTTAAAGCTCCATCGCTTACTCGCTCTTTTCGGCTTTATTGATTTACTCGACTAATTCTTGTGTAGTGGTTTCAGGGAAAGCAGGAGCACAGTTTTATATTGCTGTGTAAAACCATAATAGGAGAAAATAATAATGGCTACTCAAAACTGCTGGGGTGATACCCACGATTATGACTTCGTTAACCTTGTGGATGAACTGAATCGTTATCTAAGGTTAAAAGCCACACCTATTGGTATGAAGCGATTCAAAACCGAAGATGATATGAACGAGATCCCGCGGTTGAGAAGGCCGGATCCGAGTCAAAAACTAGCCATGGATCAGGTTGTCGGCCAATGCCGCTGGATCGGTTGGACGCTGGGTATTACCTACGACAATTTGATGGGTGCCCAGTGCGGAGCCGTGGTCGGGCTTCACCCAAAAGATGAAGAGTGGCTCAGTGGCAACCAGATGAATGGCGTTTGGTACGGTACTCTGGAGGATAGTGCCGCTCATCAAAAGGCAATGGCATGTGCCAGTCATGGAGACTATGAAGCGATTGCCGTATCACCACTAACTTCCGGCAGGCTTGGCAATCCTGATATTTGCCTGATTTACGCGACACCGGGGCAGATGATCACGCTGATCAATGGCCTGCAGCATATGGATTACAAAAAACTGGATTTTACCTGCGTTGGTGAAAGCGCCTGTGCAGATTCCTGGGGCAAGGCACTGCAAACCGGCGAACCAAGCCTTCCTATCCCCTGCTATGCTGAACGAAAATTTGGGGGTGTGCAGGATGATGAGCTGCTGATCGCGTTGGCTCCCTCCTACCTGCCAAAAATCGTTAAAGGGTTAGCAGCGTTGAGTAAGGTGGGCTTACGGTATCCGATTCCTAATCACGGCATCCAAAAATCACCCCTAGAAAGTATTGCGAAAAGCTATACCTGATAGCAGCATACCAGCATCCGTAAAATATATTCGGGAATCAAAATGTCTTGGAATCATTAATTCCAAGACATTTTGATGGTTCGTCAGGGCATTATCACCTTCGCTAATTCCAGAGTTTGATTGGTTTGAGTCTCAAGTGAGGCGCGGGCGATATGCGCAGCAGTGCTTTGATTCAGCCGCCCTGCATTAGCCGTGGCTACTCAGGTTTTGGTTTAAAAAAAGCGATGGCCGCCAATATAGCCGTCAGTGCCTCAAAGCCCAGTGCTCCATACGTATACGAGGTAACCGGGTCACTGGTGAGCGCAAACGAAATGCCGCGAGTAATAGCCAGCCCACCTATTGTGCAAATAATCACAAGTAGACCGACTCTACTGTATTCAGCGCGTAGCGCAGCGATGAGGCAAAATAGCCCTAGACCAGCCTGGAAACCACCATACATCGCTGCGGTTTCAATCCTTGAATCGGCACTGCCTAAAACAACGCCGCTGTAGGTGGCCGGTATTTGCGGATCAAAAAAACACACCAAACCATAGCCAAGAAAAACTACCGCGGTTACCCATAAGATGATTTTGCTTAACATATCAATTTTCTCCTGATTATTATTTTCGTGACATATAGCGTTTGTGGAAATTGGTTTCTCTGCGCGGGTTGTAAGTAATTAATGCTCTTAGGTACAGCTGCTGGGGTCTGTCATAGGTAGACTATGATCGGATGCCCATTCGAACAGGCTACCGTCGTATACCGAAATATTTTCATGCCCCATCAGTGCCAGACAGAAGGCGTTGACGGTTGCGCCGATGCCGCCACCGCAGTAAGTAATGATACGTTCGGCCGATAGTAGCCCGTTCTCCTGCAGCCGTGCGTTTAAAGCTGCACCATCCAGAAATTTCCCAGTTGCGGTATCGATCAGTTCGGAAAAAGGCAGGTTTTCCGCGCCGGTGATATGCCCTTTTCGGCTTCCGTATATGGGTTTGCTTTCACCTCGATATGAGGAGGGTGATAGCGCATCTACAATTCGGGTTTGATCACGTGAATCCTGAGCTTGCAGAATTTGCGTCTTGTCTGCAATAGCATGCAGGCCGTCGTGGTTGGCCTGAAAAGATGAGCTGGGGTAGATACTGACTTCGGTGGATACCGGGTGATCACCCGCTAACCATTGCTCCCAGCCGCCATTCAGAATTGAGCATTTCACTCCCATGTGATGCAAAACCCACCATGCGCGGGTACACCACATTATACCGCTGTCTATGCCTGCTCTTGGACTGGCGGCATAGAGGATAACATGGGAGTCTGCGGTAACGCCGCAGCGAGACATCAGTTGCTCAAACTGTTCCTTTTGCGGCCACATCCACGGCAGCGGGTTGGCGGGGTCAGATAACACGCCCTTTGCACTTGCAACATCCAGAAATGTTGCACCGGGAATGTGGCCCTGCTTGAAGTGTTTCTCTTCCGCCAAGTTTTCCAGCTTTCCCGTAAGCATTCCGGTGACATCAAAAACTCTGAGGTGTTTTTGCTGCAGATTCGCTTCAAGCCATTCAGCCTCGATTAGATAGGCGGGATTTTTGTATTCCATGATCGCTCCCGATGTAGCTATATATTGTTATATTTATGGTTGCTTACGAGCCCAATAACTTAAACATATATTCGGTAGGTGTACACCACCTATTTGTTGACTGCTCGGCATAGCGGGTTTAAAGGCAAAGAGGAACGCAAGCAGGCAGCAATGTGATGGACGGTCAGGCAAAAGCACGGCACTATCTGTAAGGGCGCAATAACATAACCCGCTGTTTTGACAGGTAACTATTTGATTTTTATAGAGAGGGGTTTGGCGCGCCCGGCACGATTCGAACGTGCGACCAACTGGTTCGAAGCCAGTTACTCTATCCAGCTGAGCTACGGGCGCAAAACTGGGATTTCATAAAGGCGGCAATGTTACGCTTCTATGGGTGATCAGTCCACTGTTTGTATTGTTGAATGTTGAGAATGCTCAGGTTTGGGTTGCTGGGTTCGATCATGTTATTCATATTCGTGGGTAGAAGGCTTTGTGTCGACCAGATCGCCCCTACCTTGAACTGATTTTATCGCTATAATGCACAGGTTTTGGATCAGCCGATAATTTGGTTGAACGGGTTATTCAGTTGAGGTGTTGATGATGTTGAAGGTTTTTTTGTTTGGTAATGCTGCCAGAAAGGTGGTTTTAAGCGCAGTTTTATTGTTGGTAGGTACGGGGTTTGTCTCGGCATCTGATGATGAGATTTTGCAGCGTATCAAACCAGCGGGTTCGGTATGTATTGAAGGTCAGGAGTGTAAAAAAGCAGCGATCAAAAAGGTAGTGGCTGTCAGTGAGGTGACTCCTGCAGAAAAAGCTACACCTGCTGTTGAAGTTGTGGCTAGTGCTGCTTCTGGTGAAGATACCTACAGAAAAACCTGTGCAATATGTCATGCGGGTGGTACAGCTGGTGCACCTAAATTAGGTGACGCAGCTGCCTGGTCTGTCCGTGCTGAAAAAGGTCTCGATGGCATGCTTGCGGTAGCTAAGAAGGGTTTGAATGCTATGCCACCGATGGGTATGTGCACGTCATGCAGTGATGATGATTTGAAGGCTGCGATTACGTATATGATGGATCCGAGTGAGTAATACTTATCGGCCGCAGATGCAGATATCGCGGCTTGATGGGTAGCTTGGATTGATGATAGTAAAGGGGCGAAAGCCCCTTTTTTGTGTTTATCTATTGTCCGTTAGATGGAATTACTTTCGGTCGAGCGTGCGGTAGCTGATCGCTTCACTGAGGTGTGCCTGGGCTATTTCAGCTTTGCCTTCGAGGTCTGCAATGGTGCGAGCTACTTTGATAATGCGGTGATAAGCGCGGGCGGACAGGTTTAGTTTTTCCATCGCTGTTTCAAGTAGCATTTGGTTGCCTGCAGATAATTTGCAGTGTTGCTGCAGTCCGCTGGTATTGAGTTCGCGGTTGGATTTTTGCTGTCGGTTAAGTTGGGTTTTTCGGGCGTCAATGACCCGGCTCAATACGTTAGCGCTTGGTTCGCTGTGTAGATCTGGCTGCGATAAGGCGCTTTTGGGTAGGGCTGGAACCGTCAGATGCAGATCGATACGATCCAGTAGTGGCCCGGATATTCGGTCTCGGTAACGCTCAATTTGTTGATGACTACAATGACAGCGCCCCGAAACATCTCCCGCATACCCACAAGGGCAGGGGTTCATTGCCGCGACCAGTTGAAAATCAGCGGGGAAACGTACCTGCCGGGCTGCCCGTGAGATCGTAATTTCTCCGGACTCCAGCGGCTCACGTAACACTTCCAGTACCTTTCTGCTGAATTCTGGCAGCTCATCAAGAAACAGTATGCCCCGGTGCGCGAGCGAAATTTCACCGGGTTTTGGTGAGCTGCTGCCCCCAACTAATGCGACACCGGAGGCGGTGTGGTGAGGTGTACGAAAGGGCCGTTTGCGCCATTGTTGCAGTGGGTCAAACTGCCCTGCTACGGATTGAATGGAGGCCACTTCAAGGGCTTCCTTGTCATCCAGAGGAGGTAGTATTCCCGGCAGGCGGCTGGCTAACATGGTTTTTCCCGTACCGGGCGGCCCAATCATCAGCAGGTTGTGGCCACCGGCTGCGGCGATTTCCAGTGCTCGTTTGGCCTGATGCTGGCCTTTGACATCAAGTAGATCCAGTTCTATCGGGCTTGTACTGTGAAAGGTGGTTTTGTGTTGGGGGATTAGCTTTTCGCCATTTAAATGAGCGCATACTTCCAGCAGATGGGCGGCGGTGTACACTCTGGAATCCTGCGCCAGTGCAGCTTCGTCGCCATTGTCTGTTGGCGTGAACAGCGCACGTTGATTCGTGTTGCAGCTGATGGCTGCGGGCAGTGCTCCCTGTATTGGCCGCAACTGGCCGGAAAGCGCGAGTTCGCCGAGGTATTCGTAGTCCTGCAAAACGTCATTGGATATCTGTTCCGAAGCGGCCAGAATCCCTAGCGCTATAGGTAGATCAAAACGCCCACCCTCTTTGGGTAGGTCGGCGGGGGCAAGGTTGATGGTGATACGACGAGCGGGAAATTCAAAGTTAGCGTTTAGCAGCGCACTGCGGACCCGATCTTTGCTCTCTTTAACCTCGGTTTCTGGCAGCCCTACGATGGACAGCCCTGGCAGGCCGTTGCTGAGATGCACTTCGACCGTTACCAGTGGCGCATCGATACCAACACGGGCACGTGTATAAACTATGGCGAGTGACAAGGCTTTTCCTTTTCCTTGAGGTTGCTTCTATGACGGATCTGCGAGCTGTTTTTCCAGTGCTGCTACCTGTTTTTCCAGCTCTTCAACCATGCTGCGGGTACGTTGCAGAACCAGCGTCTGTGCATCGAACTCTTCCCTGGTCACCAGATCAAGCCGTGAAATAGCACCCTGAATGGCGACTTTCAAATTCTTGTTAAATTCGTCACGAATCGATGGTCCATCGTCCGGCAGCAGACCTTCGAGTTTTTCGTTAACCGCATTAAACAGTTTGTCGCTGATTTTTTCTTTCATGGTTTACCTGAATTGGTTGTCCTGATTAAGGAGCCCAAAATGTCATAGTGCCGATGGCGATCAGATTATGACTAGTCTCGCCAAACAGCAGTACCTGATTATTAATGACCTGGTTTTGCTGCTTGATGCAGTGGCCGTAGCCGATCACGTTTTCGTCAGTCGGTGTCTGACAGAAGCTTATCTTTAGGTCGATGGTGGAGGCTGGGCGGCCGCCTTTACGCACCCGTGAAAAGGATGCAAATACTCCCACGTCATCCAGCACTAACATCTGAAGACCAGGTGCGATGATGCCATCGTGATCCTGGTTTTCTTTTAGGTTTTCGAGTTTTGTACGAACCTGACTATCTGTCCAGCCAGTAACGGAAAGCCCTGGCGCGTGGGCTGCAACATTGGGGTTTATTTTTTTCGCGAACTCGCCATAGGGTAGATCGCTGTCTACAGCAATATCGTAGAGCCCCTGCGAATGTAGATCGGTTACTTCTTCATCTGCACCGGCAATGCGATAAAGCGCATGTGAACGTGCGACGACAGCACCCTGCTTGTTATGTACTTCAATATCAACAAAGGCGAGTGCACGTGATGACCGAACCAGTTTCGCGGTGGCAGTCAGGTCTGCCTCAAAGGCTGCAGTAATGTAATTAACCTGAATATCCAGTGCCTTAATAAGTGCTGAGGGTGTGTCCGGATAGTGTAACTGGGTTAATAGATAGCCCGCATCATGTATCAGTGTACCAATGACCCCACCGTGCACAACGCCACCAGGGGCATTGAGGTTTTGTTCATCGTAGGGCAGATAAATAGATACCTGCTCTTTATTGGCGGTTTGAATCGAGATTCCCACTCGTTTAGCCCAGCCGTTACTGCTATAGAATTCAAGGGAGGTGTTTGGGGTGGTCATTTAATGGATCCTTTCTTATTGCTTTAATTAGAACGGTTGTTTGATCGATGGGCCCCGCAGGCAGAGCCATCAAAAATCGAGCGCTCCATTTTTGGCGAATGCCACTGGAATTGCAAGCGAGCGCGGGACCGGCGAAATGAGAATAGACCTCGAATCTATTATGTGGGTGTTCTTTTGTGGTGCGTGGACCCCATTCCGCCCTGCATAGGTGCGCAATTGCTTGATTAATGTTGGGTTGAAGGTTTATTCGTAGCTTTGGATGCCTGTATTTTAGTCAGGTCTGGAGTTGGCCTAAGTTTTGCTTTTTGTCTATCAGTGGTTTTTTCGATACCAATTTTTTTGACCATTATTGATTTCGAAGAAATTGAAAATAACAACAAGGCTCCGGCGATGTCCGCTTTGGAGTGTTAACCAGTAAGGGGTAACCAGGAATGAAATTAGTAACCGCTGTTATCAAACCCTTCAAGCTTGATGATGTTCGGGAAGCGTTATCCGAAATCGGCGTGCAGGGCATAACCGTAACCGAAGTAAAGGGTTTCGGTCGGCAGAAAGGGCATACAGAACTGTATCGCGGTGCAGAATATGTTGTGGACTTTCTGCCAAAGGTGAAGTTGGACATAGCCATCTCTGAAGATTTACTCGATCAAGTGATCGAAGCGATCGCTAAAGTCTCAAATACAGGGAAAATCGGCGACGGAAAGATTTTCGTTTCCGAGCTTGAGCAAGTTTTACGGATTCGTACCGGTGAAACCGGCGACGATGCTATTTAATAACCCTGAATCTATTGATACTAATTTTTAAGAGGCGTTGATTGTGGAAAATAATGTTTTCGAATTGCAATATGCCATGGACACCTTCTACTTCTTGATGTGTGGTGCCCTGGTAATGTGGATGGCTGCCGGATTCTCGATGTTGGAAGCTGGGCTGGTTCGTTCAAAAAATACGACTGAGATCCTGACCAAAAATATGGGCCTGTATGCGATCTCATGCATGATGTACATGGCCTGCGGATATGCAGTTATGTACGGTGGTGAATATTTCCTTGCGGGTATTGAAGAAGTAGACACAGAAGCAGTACTTGGTGACTTTGCCTCACGAGAAGATGGTTTCGGTGGTGGCTCGATCTACTCAACCGCATCTGACTTCTTTTTCCAGGTGGTGTTTGTAGCCACTGCGATGTCGATCGTATCGGGTGCCGTTGCAGAGCGAATGAAGCTGTGGGTTTTCTTCGCATTTGCAGTAGTCATGACCGGAATTATCTATCCGTTGGAAGGTAACTGGACATGGGGTGGTGGATCTGTGTTCGGTATGTATACGCTTGGTGATCTGGGTTTCTCTGACTTTGCCGGTTCCGGTATTGTGCATATGGCCGGTGCTGCGGCTGCTTTAGCAGGTGTGTTACTGCTTGGGCCGCGTAAGGGTAAATATGGCGCCGATGGATCCGTTAACCCGATTCCGGGTGCAAACATGCCGCTGGCTACCTTAGGTACTTTCATTCTATGGATGGGCTGGTTTGGCTTTAATGGCGGTTCGGTTCTGAAACTGGGCGATATCGCTAACGCGAATAGCGTTGCAATGGTATTTCTGAATACTAACGCCGCAGCGGCTGGTGGTGCGGTAGCTGCACTGATAGTTGCACGTTTGATGTTTGGTAAAGCAGATCTAACCATGCTTCTCAATGGTGCATTAGCTGGGTTGGTAGCGATTACTGCCGAGCCATCTACACCTTCTGCACTTCAGGCCACGCTGTTCGGTATGGCCGGCGGTGTATTGGTTGTCTTCAGTATCCTGGCTCTGGATAAATTGAAAATTGATGATCCAGTAGGTGCGATCTCCGTCCACGGAACCTGTGGTTTGTTAGGTCTGCTGCTAGTGCCGTTAACCAATGGTGACGTGAGTCTATCTGGTCAGCTTATTGGCGCTGCAACCATCTTTGTGTGGGTATTTGGAGCAAGCCTGGCGGTATGGGCGATCCTTAATATGGTTGTTGGTCTTCGAGTTTCTGAAGAAGAGGAATATGAAGGCGTGGATCTATCTGAGTGTGGTATGGAAGCTTATCCTGAGTTTACCAATACTCCTTAATGTACCGGTTACAAAGTTTTCAACAGTGAAACCTTTAGCCCCGCTTATGCGGGGCTTTTTTTTGCAGGTTGTTAGTTTGTGGGTAGTTGAGGTTTGCCCAGACTGTTAAGTAAAGATCTGTTTGAAGTAAGGTAATTTTGGCTGATCTATTGATAGTTCTGCGGTTGATCCTTACTATCACGGATGAAACTAATACAAAAACAGAAAAATATGTTGTGAATGATTTGCGCATTTTGCGCGATGTTAAAATGGTGAAGATATGAAATTAGTAACTGCGGTAATTAAGCCTTTCAAGTTGAATGATGTGAGAGAGGCACTAAACGAGGTAGGTGTAACCGGTGTAACCGTAACTGAAGTAAAGGGTTTTGGTCGTCAGAAAGGTCATACCGAACTGTATCGTGGCGCGGAATATGTGGTGGATTTTCTGCCTAAGGTTAAGCTTGATATCGCGATAGCTGAAGATCAGGTTGATATGGTTGTAGATGCAATCGTTAAATCTGCCCATACGGGAAAGGTTGGTGATGGCAAAATCTTCGTGACAGACCTGGGTCAGATCATGCGAATTCGTACAGGCGAAACTGGTTCCGATGCAGTCTAACTAAAATTTAGCAGTACAAATATTCGGCCGGCTAGTTCTAAAGCCGGCTTTTTATTGTCCATTAATAGGACGGGTCCACAATGAAAGGCGTTCTGCTCGACTCCGATAGCCTGTGGCCGGATGATCTTGATCTGAGCGGGTTATTTGGCACTCTTGATGAGTGGCAACGATATCCTTCCACTAACCCAGACCAGGTCGCTCAGCGTATCTCCAACGCCGAGGTAGTGGTTACCAACAAAGTCGTGCTCGGTGCGGAGCAGATGGATTGCGCAGCTAACCTTCGGTTGATCGCTGTTACCGCCACCGGGGTGAACAATATAGACCTCGAAGCAGCCCGGGTACGCAATATTCAAGTCTGTAATGTGCCGGCCTATGGCACTGCATCCGTGTCTCAGCATACCTTCACATTAATACTCGCACTTTGCGCGCGGTTAACTAACTATCTGCAGGATGTGGCAGATGGGCAGTGGCAAAAAAGCTCACAGTTTTGCCTGCTGGATTATCCCTCTATTGAACTCAAGGGCAAAACCCTTGGCATTATTGGTTACGGCGAACTGGGTAAGCAGGTGGCTGAGTTGGGTCGTGCTTTTGGTATGTCTGTGCTTGTTGCTGAATCACAAAATAACTCTTCAGCGTCTACGGTAAGCCGCACGCCACTTGATGAATTGATTGAAACTGTCGATGTGCTGTCGCTGCACTGTTTGCTTTCTCCGCAAACAGAAAAAATAATCAATGCCGAGCGACTCTCCAGAATGAAGAAAAGCGCCCTGTTGATTAATACCGCACGGGGCGGCTTGATTGATGAAGCAGCATTGGCTAAGGCACTGCGAACGGGTGAAGTTGCAGGTGCCGGGCTCGACGTATTAAGCGCTGAACCTCCCGCCGTAGATCATCCTCTACTTTCTCTTGATATACATAACTTGCTGATTACACCCCATTGTGCCTGGGGTAGTTGTGAGGCACGGCAGCGTTTGATCGATATCGTAGCTAGAAATATTGGCGATTTTCGTGCCGGTAACCCCATAAATTTAGTGTCGATTGATCCGTAAACGAGCGACTCGAAATCTGTTTTTTACAAGCGTTTTTGGCCCGCAACTATAAGGTTGATCGGTATATGAACAAAGTCGTTAAAAAACACATTTTTTTGTGACCAATCTTGTGCTTAATCATATTTTTGAACTATAAGTTATTACTCTCATCGTTGATTTTGGCTCGAAAAAGGATGTGTAAGTGTAATGAACTCGGTTAATGATATAGATCAATTGGCAGATGGGTCGTCCCAGGAATTGACTGCCGAAGAGGTGTCTCAGGTTGATGAGACATCCCGTAAAAAGATGCGAAAAACGATTGCCTGTGAGATGGAGCAGTTTCTAAAAAACGGCGGCTCGATTACGCAGGTCGAAGCACATACCATGGCTGATCCGCCAACTAAACCAAAATCTGGATATGGAAAAGGCGCAATCTAGGTATTTTCCGCTGGATATCCAAACAGGAAGATAGTGATTTTCGGAATCTCAGCTTCCAGCTCGAAAAGTCAAAAAAAAGCCACTCGTGTCGAGTGGCTTTGAAAGCTCCACGTTGGAGAGTCGGTGGAGGGGCTTAAACTATGATTTTACGGCTCGGACAGCCCTGAACCGTTTTCGCAAGTTACAGGGTGCTGCTGAACTTGTGTTGCACACCAAGTCCGAAGATGGTTTCCTCGTCAGAACTGGCATCGGCGCTCACAGCTGTGTAGTAAGCAAAAAGTTTGGTTTTCTTGCCAAGCTTCTTATCCACGCCAAGGGACAACATTTCGCCACCCATGGTTTTTTGGTCAGAAGTGCCAAACTGTGCTTTTACAGTATAACCACTACCCACTTTTGCCGAAGCGCTGACAATGATTCCATCATCTGAACCTCCACCCGTTGTCGCCTCAGAATCCTGGTAAAGAGCACCGACGGTGAATTTTCCGCTGTTGTACTCTGCGGCTACGCGCATAATATCCATACCTTTGACATCATCATCCATTGCGATGGCTGCCCAGATCTGTTTTGTTTTGTAGGTTAGAGAAGCAGAAATGTGATCTGCCAAACCGCCTTCATCAACGGTTGGGTCATTGTCTTCCCCTAGTATCGTCATCACGTTAGCGGTAAAGCCGCCACCGAATTTTGGTGTGCTGTATTGCACTGCGTTAGTCATGCGATTTTCGCCATCAAGAACGATTTTGATGTCGGTAATATCGTTAAACTTGTCGATTTTTCCCTGCGAAACTTTTAAAGGGGTATCGTGAACGCCCGCAAAAACGGTTCCCCAACCGCCTTGAAGGCCAAGAAAGGTATTTCGCTGTTTGAATTCACTGGAGCCGCTGCCATCATTGCCATCGTCAAGATAGATCTCATATTCCGCTTTGTAGATCACCTTAAGGTTTTCTTCGATTTTGATATCACCCTTGACGCCGATGCGTGAGGCATGGGTTTCTAATTTCCATGCGCTTTCCTGTGAGCCAGAGGCATCTTCTTCGTGGTTTTGCAGGGATAGGACTGCCTTACCATACAGCTTGTTAGTTGTATCGGGGGTTGCAGCGATAACAGTCGTAGAAGCCAGCGCCATACCGCTAAGGATGACAGGCAATAATTTTACGTTCATTCGATAAAGTCCTCATGGATTGATTTCGAGTGTGATGTTTAAAGGCTTGATGCCCTAGGCACGAAAAGCATCCTATGGCACAAATGTTACAGAAACATGAAGCTTTTACTGTGAGACGTAATACTACCGAAGAAGAGAATAGCGAATGCTTATTGACTGATTTAAGCGGCGTTACCAGTGCGTGGTGGTGTAAAATACAATGCCGGAACCTCTTTTCCGTGTGGTCCGGCACCGGGTTAAATCAAGGTGTTGTTTTTGTATGCGTCACCTATTGGTAATAGGGATACGGTCCCATCGAGTATTAGAGGTCAACACTAATACCCACAAAAACCCCGCTGTCGAAGGTGGCAGTTTTTCCTTGGTTGAAATCCATTTTTACGGAGCGTGCGCCAATATAAGCGCTGGCATGATCAATCAGCTGATAGTTAATGGTTAGTCTTGCTTCCAAAAAATCTTCTAAATCCATAAAACTAACTACCCCGGGAGCATAATCAATTACCGTGGAAATTGAGATTTTTGAATTTTGCGGGGGTGCGTATTTGAGGGATCCGCTGAGCGCGAGGGCACCACCCTCAATTTGCTTAGTAGCATCTACATAAACCGCTCTTACGCCAATACCTGCAGTAAAATCTGAATTTACATCGTAGAGGTTTTGTTCGATATGAAATCGTCCTGAAACCAGGTCCCCATTATCAGTGTGATGCAGCAGGGAGCCAGAAAATGATGCGTTTGATTTGACCGGTAGATGGGTATAGCCGACAAAAAACGCACGGTTTTTCAGGTTAAAATTTACTGTATCTGCAAGTGAACCGGTAGAGCAGAGAATCAAAAATGTGAAAAGCAAAGTGTTGTGGTTAAGGCGCACAGAAATACCCGAATTTGTATGTAGTGTTAGGGAAAATCGCCCTTGTGGACGATAACCGACATATTACACGATTATGGAATGCTACTGAACGGGCTTTGATTCTGTTTATCTACGATTGGACGTGATCATAATATTTTCGTAGAATCGCCGGTTTTGAATTTTGAGTAGAAGTAATGAATAAGAAAGATTTTTCCTGTGTTGAAGAAATGGAAGTTCGTTGGGGTGATATGGATGCCGTCGGTCATGTCAACAATGCTACTTTCTTGACCTACTTCGAGTCGGGGAGAACCTTTTATGGGCGAGAGCTGGATCGTATTGACCCTACTTTAAAAAGTGGTGGCGTGGTCGCTGAAGCAACTTGTGTTTATATCCAACAGCTTCGTTTCCCAGCAACCATTGATGTCTGTACCCGTGTTAGCAGAATAGGTAATACCAGTTATGATTTCACCGCTGCGCTGTTTTATAAGGGGCAGGATGAAAACCCCATCGCAACATTTAAAGCGAGAATGGTTTGTTTCGACCAGGAAACCCAACAAAAATATCGGCTGCCTGATGAAAATCGCCAGGTTATGTATAACTACGAAAAAATTAAGCCTGAAATGTGAGACTACGGCGCCGACGCAGCGCAGGTGAGGGTAGGCATAGCGCCAGCGGATGGACCCTAAGGTTAAGAGTTGGCGTGAATATAGCCAGGGTTTTTAATATATTGCTATAGTTAACCGGTAGAGTATAAATACTCCTCTTTTGACGTAACCTACTTGAGGCCTGAAAATGTCTAATTTACTGATAAATCTACCAAAAAAGTTGATGGTTATACTGACCTGTATGACATTGATGTTGCCAGCGTACAGTTTTGCCCAGGGCAAAACCGAACGACCAGAAGCCTATGAAATGGGGTTGGACCTGCTTGTTGCACGACCCATTGCCTTGGCAATGACGGTTGTGGGGACCGCCATATTTGTAGTGAGCCTGCCGTTTTCTCTGCTGGGTGGGAATGTAGGTGATGCGGCTGATGTACTGGTGGTTAGCCCTGCCAAGGCAACCTTTACCCGTTGTCTTGGATGTGTGGATAATTCACAGGCTGACTAAGTTAGGGGCCGATGCGGCCCTTCGACTGGTTTGAGGCCTGTTTCTGGCTAGACCTGTTCACATAAAATAAGCCGAGGCCAGTGCTTATAAGTCTGCTTGTAATTGCTCAAACTTTTCCAGTAGTTGTGCTTCAGTCTCCACTCGATTTGGATCCGTAGGTATACAATCAACCGGACAAACTTCTTGGCACTGTGGGATATCGTAATGACCGACACACTCGGTGCATTTGTCCGGATTAATCACATATATTTCATCACCCATTGAAATCGCATCATTAGGGCACTCCGGCTCGCAGACATCGCAGTTGATGCAATCGTCAGTTATATACAACGCCATTTTAGGTACTTCTCGACTCTATATTTGCGGGTGGCTATCGCCACCGGTTCAAGCATCGGCTCAGTTGTCTGAGCCGATGCTTCTCAGCATTAAGTAAAGTGCTTCTTGAGCGCTTCTTCAACTGGAGGGGCGACAAAGTCAGAGATGGGGCCACCAAACAGGGCTATCTCCTTAACCAGGCTGGATGAAATATAGGAGAGATTGTCGGCGGGTGTGAGAAAAATAGTTTCGATTTTTGGCGCCATCGAGCGATTCATGTTGGCTAACTGAAGTTCGTATTCGTAATCAGCTACCGTTCGAATGCCGCGAATAATAATATTGGCGTCGTGCTCACGGGCAAAATCAACCGTCAGGCCAGTCAACTCGTCCATATAAATATTGTCGAGATGACTCAGTGATTGTTTGGCCAGTTCCATCCGTTGTTCGAGGCTAAATAGCGGTTTTTTGCTTTTGCTGGACGCGATAGCAAGGTAGACCTTATCGAACAGGCTAGAGGCGCGTTCAAGAATATCGATGTGGCCTCGGGTAATTGGATCAAAGGTTCCTGGGTAGATGGCAATGTTCATAGTGGCAGGCTAGCGAAGTAAGTAAACAAAAGTAACAAAAATTATTGGACAAAACTGCTTGAATCAAGCGGATGGTATACGAAACCTGTGTCCGTCTCAAATGCATAACAATCCTTAGTGAGGTACTGTTCGCCTATATAGGCAATAGCGAACCTGACCGCTGGATTTGTGCCGAACCTGCTGCCAGTTGGCGGGCACAGCCGTATCGGTTTGAGTGCGGCCTGCTTCCAGATAGATAAGCGCGTCATCCGCCAGCACCGAACTCGTTTCAAGCAGCTCTATACATTGGGTGGTTATATCGAGCAAAAATGGTGGGTCTACAAAGACAAGATCGTAATGCTTTGGTGCCTGGCTTGCTCTTAGCCAACCTAAGGCATCGCTTCTAATTACGGCGGCATTGGATGGATCAACCTCCAGCTTCAAAAGCTGCTGCGTTAATGAGCGGTAGGCCGGCTCATAGCTGTCGATAAAGGTACAACATTCAGCACCTCTCGACAGAGCTTCAAGGCCAAGAATACCGCTGCCGGCAAATAGATCTAGGCAACTTGCACCGACAATCTCATGTTGTAGCCAGTTGAATAGGGTTTCCCGAATACGGTCACCGGTGGGTCGCAGGCCGTCCCCTGCAGGAAATTCGATTTTCCGGCTGCGCCAGCGACCACCGATAATTCTTAGCTGCCCTCCTTTAGCTGTGGAGGATCTTTTGCGAGGTGCTGATGAGCGCGCCATGATTATTCGCTGGAGTGGCTTGGTATAGCTTCGTGGGTACTAGCGCCAACGGTGATGATAACGAGCTGTTCAGGGTCCAGATAGTGCTGGAAAGCTGTTTTGATCTGCTCAAGGGTGACGGCCTGAATCTCGCGCTCGGTTTTGAACACCGATTCAATCGGTAGTTGATAGAAACCTACCGAACCAAGCTGACTGACAATACCTGCATTACTGGCGTTGCCAAACAACGAATAGCCTATCAATTGCCGTTTTGCGTCCGCCAGCTGTTCCTGGGTAGGGCCGTGATCTATAAATTGGGTTAATACTTGGTGGATTGCCGTCAAGGCTTCCGTGGTTTGGTCGTTTCGGGTTTGCAGGCTGATCTGAAAAGGGCCCTGGCTTTGCATGGGAATGAATTGGCTATTTACGCTGTATGAAAGCCCGCGTTTTTGCCGGATCTCCTTGCCAAGTAATGAGGTTAATGCACCGCCGCCCAGAATTTCATTGCCCAGTATCAGTGCAACACGGTCTGGATTATCCCGTTTGATCGCAGTGGTTCCGACCAGAATATGGGTTTGGTTTGAATCAAATTCGATATGCTTTTTCAGGGCGGTACCGGGTGGAGGTTCTGGTAGCGGCGCAGCGGCACTGCCGGCGGGTAGATCTCGGGTAAGTCGGTTTGCAATCTGTTTGGCTTGATTGAGGCTAATGGCACCTACCAGAGCAATGGTTAAATTTTGACTGACATAATATTGCTGATGAAACTTTTTGAGGTCTACGGGTTGAATTTGCGGTATTGAATCGACGCTGCCTTCGCCGGGAATAGCGTACGGGTGTTGTGGATACAATGCCTGATAAAACGCTTTGCTGGCGATGCTGCCAGGCTGTTGTAGTGAATGCTTGATGTTTGCAAGCATTTGGTTTTTGTCCCGTACCACTGCATCCTCGGGAAACCGTGGCGCACTGACCAGGTTTGCAAGCAGATCAAGAGCCGGCATCAGGTGATTGAGTTCCGATAAGCTGCGTAGTCGAAGGAGAGCCATATCACGATGTGCGCCAAGACCAAACTGTGCGCCGACTTGCTCAAAGCCTGCGGCTACTTCGGTAGCGTTTAGGGTATTGGTTCCGGCTGCCAGCGTTGCGTTGGTTAATCGTGCGATACCTGGGGTGGCATCATCCCGAGCCGAACCGGCATTAAAAATCATCCGGATATCGAGCATCGGTAGTTGCTCGCTGGCAACAAAATAAACTCGCGCACCGGCTTCGTTCACCCAATGATGAACTTCAGGGCTCTGCCAGTTGAGGTTAATGTCCGGTGAAATGTGTTCGGTCGCCGCTATCTGTCCGGGACCGTTTGCTTCGGTTGATGGGTCATCGGTGTTCGGTCCAGTGAGGGAGAGCAAAGCAATCACTGCAATTAACCCAAAAACAACCAGGTTCAGCGTTTTGCGATTGTACCGAGGTTGCGTTGTGGTATCAGTGGCCATTGATGTTTTTGTCGTTTTGGTCTGTTTGCTCATAAGGGCGACTGGTTCTTTTGGGTTCCTGGGGCCGCTTTTATTGGCAGTAATCTGGCGGCCGTGATGGCATCGGCGGATAGGTATTTCTGCGCGACCTGCTGAATCTGTTCTGCGGTTACCGCCTGTAACTGGGTGGTTTCATCCTCAAGGGTTTTCCACGAACGGCCAAGGGATTCGATTCGGCCAATTCGGTTTGCCTGGGCGGTAATGCTATCCTGCGAAAAAACTTGCTGTGAGATCAGTTGGGAGCGAACCCTTTTTAGTTCGGGCTCGCTGACCAGTTCGGTTTTAAACTGGTTTAACTGTTTGAGTAACGCGGTTTCGAGATCATCCAGCGAAAATCCTTTTTGCTGATTAGGTATCCCGGTAATCATTAACAGGCTGTCACCCCGGGAATATAGGCTGTAATGTGCGCCGGCGCTGGATGCGACCTCACTGCCGCGAACCAGTTCTTTTTCGATACGAGCACTGAAACCGCCGTCCAGTACGCCAATCAGCATTTTCAGCGCGTAGGGCTCCCAGGAATGCTCGGCGGTAATGACATTGGGTACCCGAAAGCCAAGATAAATATGAGGCATGCGGATTTTTAATTTCATTTCGATACGGCGCTGACCGCTGCGATACCCAAGCCCGGTGATCGGTTTACTCTGGGGAAGGGTCGATCGGGGGATCGAGCCGAACTGGCGTTTGACCTGTTCAAAAACCTCGGTGGGATTCAGGTCTCCAACCACGACTAACGTTGCATTGTTGGGTGCGTACCACTGCTTATACCAGTCCATTGCCTGCTTTGCGGTTAGGCCTTCTATATCTTTCATCCAGCCGATTACCGGGTGACTGTAGCCAGTACCCGCAAAGGCCACCGCGGTAAAGTGCTCAAAAGCGAGACTCGTAGGTTGGTCATCGGTACGTTGTCGGCGTTCTTCCATGACCACTTTTAGTTCCCGTTGGAACTCTTCTTCATCAATGCGAAGGTTTTTCATTCGGTCGGCTTCCAGCTCAAGTATCAATTCGAGCCGGTCGTTCGGCACTACCTGGTAATAGCCAGTGTGGTCCCGCGTAGTAAAGGCGTTGTGGGTGCCGCCGTAACGGGTGATCAGCTCAGCAAATTCACCGGCTTTGGTTTTGGTGGTGCCCTTGAACATCATATGCTCAAGTACATGGGAAACGCCGGTTTGACCTGCAGGTTCATTGCTGGAGCCAATTCGGTACCAGAGCTGAGATACGAAAATCGGTGCTCGGTGATCCTCTTTTACGATTAGTTTTAGACCGTTGGCTAATTGGTATTCGTGGGTGTTGGTTGGAAGTGAGGCGTGTGCGCCAAATGCAGTGGTGAGCGAAAATAATAATAAAGTGGAGAAGCTTGAGATCAAAATGGCGGGGTGCAGTTGTTGTATTCTCAGCATGAAATTTTTCAAATTGTATATAGAGATGGAGTTTTAGTGTGCTGCAAATGCGCTGTATAAATGGGATGGAATAAACCGATCCCGAAGCGCTTCTCACCATACCGGAAACCCTTGGGTAATGGTAGGATGGCGCTCGCTGCAAGTAGTTCCATCAACAGTATGATAAGAGACCTTTGAAGCCCATATGTTCGGTAGAAAAAAACGTCAAGAAAAAAAACGCCTCGCTAAAGAGCAGAAAGAGCTTGAGCAGCAGACCCTTGCAGACAGTGAATTAGTTGATGAAGGTTTAGCTGCGGAAAATCTGGTAGAGCAAGACTCTCCGAACCAGAGCGAGGGTGAGCCACCGCAGCCTATTGAAAGCAGTCAGCTTGAGAAGGTATCAACGGAGCCATCCGTCAGTGCCGAAATAGAACAAAGAGCAGAAAAAAGTGCGGAACAAAATACAGTAGAGCCCACAGAACCTGCATCTGAAATAATTTCTCCAGAGCCAGAGCCAGAGCCAGAGCCAGAGCCAGAGCCAGAGCCAGAGCCAGAG